>CAJBDJ010000054.1 GCA_903951825.1 uncultured Pseudomonadota bacterium | reverse complement strand
CTCCGCGCTTCGGGCGCTACGCGCCCTCATCGCTCCGGCCAGCACAGACGCGCAAAACAAACAGCCAAAGAATTTACAGAAGGGATGTTGCACTAACCGCATAGTGCGGGGCCGGCAAACAGAGCAGCCACACCATGAATAGCTTGGTTACTCCATTTCACCGTGTCAGCACCCATGAGCCCCAAGACACCGAATACCAGGCCAAGAGGCATAAAAACCATGAGAAGACCGCAAAGAAGCAGTTTGTAAATTGATGCTGCCTTGATTTTGCGAACCATCAAAACCTGCTCGATTTCTGCGCTCACATCATTTCTTTCTCAGGCTCGATGGCTATTGGAAGGGATGCTGCCTGAGGATGGTTTCCTCGCGTTCCGGCCCGGTCGAGACGATGGCAATGGGTACCTGACAAAGCACTTCCAGACGATTCAGATAGGCTTGCGCATTGGCGGGCAGATCTTCCCAGCGCTTGACGCCAAAGGTTGTTCCGCTCCAGCCCGGCATCGTTTCATAAAGCGGCACGCAACGTGCTACTTCGTCCGCGCCGATAGGCAGGAGGTCTATCGTTTTGCCATCGAGGGCATAGCCGTTGCAGATTTTGAGTTCAGACAAGCCATCCAGCACATCGAGTTTGGTGATGCATAAGCCGGTCAAACCGTTGATGCGCCCTGAGCGCCGCAGTGCGGCCGCGTCAAACCACCCGCAACGACGCTTGCGCCCGGTCACTGTGCCGAATTCCTTGCCGACCTGCGACATCTGGTAACCCGGCACACCCGGCGTTTCAATGTCCAATTCGCTGGGGAAGGGGCCACCCCCTACTCGCGTGCAATAGGCCTTGGTGATTCCCAGCACGTAATGCAGCATCCCCGGCCCGACCCCGGCACCGGCAGCCGCCTGGCCGGAAACGCAGTTGGATGACGTGACAAACGGGTAAGTGCCGTGGTCAATGTCCAGCAAGGTACCCTGGGCACCTTCAAACAGCATGTTCTGGCCAGCCTGATTGGCCTCGTAAAGCGCCGCCGAGACATCGACAACCAAAGGTCTGATCTGCTCGGCATCGGCCATCGCCTGGTCGTAGACCCTCTGGAAATCAACCGCCGGCGCCTTGAAATACTCGGTCAGCACGAAGTTGTGATAATCCAGTACTTCCTTGAGCTTTTCAGCGAAGCGTCCCGGATTGAACAGGTCATACACCCGCAGACCACGGCGCGATACCTTGTCTTCATAGGTGGGGCCGATGCCCTTGCCGGTGGTGCCGATTTTTTTGTCTTCCGCTTTGGCCAACTCGCGCGCCTGATCGATGGCCGAATGGTAGGGAAGGATGAGCGGACAGCCCGGGCTGATCTTGAGGCGCGAACGAACGTCAATGCCGCCCTTTTCCAGCTCGGCGATTTCCGCAAGCAAATGATGAATATCAAGCACTACGCCGTTACCGATGTAACACTGCACCCCGTCGCGAACAATTCCGGAAGGTACCAGATTCAGCTTGTACACCTGTTCGCCAACGACCAGCGTATGGCCGGCGTTGTGCCCCCCCTGGAAACGCACCACCCCCTGCGCGTGATCGGTCAACCAGTCGACAATCTTGCCTTTTCCCTCGTCGCCCCACTGCGTACCCACCACGATGACATTTTTTGCCATTTTCTAATCCTCTTGTATTGCTTCGATAATCCAGTGTTCGCCGAGCTTGCTGAGCCGACGGTCGCAGAAAGGCCCTTCACAGACGGTTTCGCCCGGCAACAATTCAACGACGATTTCTCCCTGTTCGCGCAAGGCGGCAATGTGCGCTGCCAACAATTGATCCTGCGCTATGCCGGGTGCCAGAATGGCACCTGACGATTTGGTGGTTGGCAAGAGGCGAGCCACTTCACGCAAATCCATCGAAAAACCGGTCGCCGGGCGCGCCCTGCCAAACGCCTGGCCGGCGCCGTCATAACGGCCACCCAGCGCGATCGCCGCCGGGTAGTCAGGGCAGTAGGCGGCGAAGACGACACCGTTGTGATAGTGGTAACCCCGTAAATCCGACAAATCGACCGAAAAAGGCAACTCGGGAGCCGCCGCAATCAGATGGCGCAAGCTGTCCAGGGCGCTGGTAATGGCCGGTAGCGCCGGCAATTCAGCGGCGGCACGGGCGAGCATCTCGGCGCCTCCGTAGAGCGCAGGCAAGCGCTGCAAGGCTTCGCGGAAGGGCGATGGCACTTCAACGCAGGCTTCGACAATACCCGGCACATCCTTGGCCTGCAGCAGTTTGAGCAGGTTTTCTTCGGCTGCCGGCGACAAACCGGCGGCACCAATCAGCGCCTCAAAAATACCGACATGGCTGAGGTCGATGCGACTAATTGGCAGCTTGATTTTGTCGAGCGCCCCGGCCATCAGGCGGATAATCGCCAAATCACCCTCGATACCGGCGAAACCGTACAGTTCGGCGCCAATCTGCAATGGCTCGCGGCTGGCTGAAATCGTCGCCGGCAGGGTGTGCAGTACGCTGCCGCAGTAGCACAGGCGGGTTATTCCCTGATGATTGAGCAGGTGCGCATCAATTCGCGCTGCCTGCGGCGTGATATCGGCGCGAACCCCCATCGTCCGCCCACTGAGTTGATCGACCAGCTTGAAGGTACGCAAATGGAGATCCTGGCCGGCGCCAGTGAGCAAGGATTCGAGATACTCGAGCATCGGCGGCATGACCAGTTCGAATCCGCGCCCCCGGAAATGGTCGAGCAGCGTACGCCGCAAACGCTCAATGCGCAGCGCTTCAAGCGGCAAGGCATCAGCAATGTATTCGGGTAGCAGCCAATTCATGAGAGAACCATGAGCAGGACGAGGCCGATCAGCATCGAGGTGAGGCCGATGAAACGAATCTGCCCGTCAGAAAGTTGAACCAGACGACGGAAAGTTTCACGCCATGCCGCCGGGGCGATAAAAGGCATCAGGCCTTCGAGCACCAACATCAGTGCGAAGGCCATCAGAAGGGTGGAGGTCATTTGCCTTTGTCGTGACCGGAATTTTTCATGTACTTGAAAAACTCGGAACCCGGCTCAAGCACCAAAATATCCGCTTTGCTGCTGAAACTGCCGCGATAGGCTTCAAGGCTGCGATAGAAAGCATAGAACTCGGGGTTCGGCGCAAAAGCCTGGGCATAAATGGCAGTTGCCTTGGCATCGCCTTCACCCTTGGCTTTTTGTGCGTCGCGGTAAGCTTCGGCAATGATGACTTCACGTTGACGGTCGGCATCGGCACGGATTTTCTCGGCTTCGGCTGAACCTTCAGAACGCAACTCGTTGGCCACCCGCTTGCGCTCGGCTTCCATGCGTCGATACACCGAATCGCTGACCTCGTTCGGCAATTCAACCCGCTTGATTCGCACGTCAACGATCTGTACGCCTATCGTTCGCGCATCAAGATCGGCCTTTTCGCGCATCTGATCCATGATTTTGTCGCGCTCACCGGAGATCACGTCATGCACCAGACGCTTGCCGAATTCTTCGCGCAAACCGGCGTTGACCGTTTGATTCAAGCGAATCTTGGCACGTGCCTCGTCGCCCCCAACCGAGATGTAATAGAGCTTGGGATCGACAATCCGCCACTTGATGAAGGAATCGACGAGAACATTTTTCTTCTCGGAGGTAATGAATCGCTCGGGATCGTTGTTGTCCAGCGTGATGATGCGCTTTTCGAAATAACGCACGTTCTGGATCATCGGGATCTTGAAGTTGAGACCAGGTTCAGTAATTACCTGCTTGACTTCACCCAGTTGGAAAACCAGCGCGTACTGACGCTGATCGACCGTAAAGATCGACATCGCCAGAACGACAAGAAAGGTGGCGACGACTGCGCCAATCAGATTCATACGCGTGCTCATTAGCGAGTCTCCCGATCACGCGAACGAAGCGATGGTTCGCGGCGTGTTGCATTGGCGTTGTTTAACGAAGTGTCCATTTGCGGCGGGGTCGAAGACGACGCCTGCGCGTTGCCTCGCGCCGCCGGCTGCACCGGCGAATCAACCAGACCCGGCGTCGCCGCGACGGCTCCGGCCGCCTGCATCAGCTTGTCGAGCGGCAAATAAAGCAGGTTGCCCTGACCTTTGGCATCGACCATCACCTTGGTGGTATTCGAGTACACCTGTTGCATGGTGTCGAGATACATGCGCTGGCGGGTAACTTCGGGCGCTTTGGCGTACTCGGCCTGAACCTGCTTGAAGCGTGAGGCATCACCTTCGGCCGTGGCGATAACGCGCTGCTTGTGACCGTTGGCTTCTTCAATCAGGCGCGCTGCCGTCCCCTTGGCCTTCGGGATAACGTCGTTGGCATAAGCCTGACCTTCATTCTTCTGGCGTTCGCGATCCTGTCCGGCTTTGACCGCATCATCAAATGCTGCCTGCACCTGTTCCGGCGGCTGGGCATTTTGCATCGTCACCTTGGAGATCATGATGCCGCTCTTGTAGCGGTCAAGAATATCCTGCATCAACTTGGCCGCCTGGGTAGCGATCTGCTCACGCCCTTCATACAGAACGAAGTCCATTTTGCTCTTGCCGACAATCTCGCGCACGGCCGTTTCGGCAGCCCCCATCACCGCATCATCGGTATTGCGGTTGTTGAAAAGATAATCAACTGGATCCTTGAGCACGTACTGGACGGCAAACTGAATATTGACGATGTTTTCATCGTCAGTCAGCATCAGCGCTTCTTTCAGCACCTTGTTGCGCTCGCTACCCCGATAACCGATTTCAACGGTACGCACACCGGTCAGGTTGACCAATTCATGCGTTTGGATCGGCGTCGGCCACCGCCAGCGCAAACCGGGCTCGGTGGTTTCCTTGAAGCTGCCAAATTGCAGTACGAGTCCGCGTTGCGAGGCATCTACGATGTAAAAACCCGAGGCCATCCAGATAATGACGATCAGGGCAACAATCAAGCCGACGCCACCACCGAGAAACCGCGGATTGAAGTCAATTTGCGGCATACGCGGCCCATCACCGCTACCGTTATTGCCACCACCGCCCTTTTTGTTGAACAAACCGTTCAACTTGCGATTGAAGTCTTTCCATAAATCTTCAAGATCGGGCGGCCCCTGATTTGGACGGCGCGAGCCATCACCACTGGGGTCATTACCGCCTTTGTTGCCACGATTACCCCATTGCGGGTCGTTGAGAGACATGAATATTCCTAAAGTCGGGATCATGATGTTCCGGGGGACAGTTGATGAATTTTGGGCACTATTATTAGTGGTTGGCTGCAGCAATCTGGGCATTTCGCTTGGTTTCCGCCTTTGCCAGCGCATATTCAGCGAGCGCCTCCCTCAGCCGCTCAAGACCTTCGCCGGAGCGCGCACTGACACGAACGCGCGAGATATTACCATACTCGCCCCGCTCGATTCCCGGGCTAGCCTCGGTGATATCTATCTTGTTCCAGACGATGATTTGCTGCATGTCGCGAGCGCCGATTTCTGCAAGCACCTTATTCACTTGATCAACCTGCTCATCGCGGGCATGGCTGGCACTATCGACAATATGCAATAGAACGTCGGCGTCGAGCGCCGCCTCAAGGGTTGCGTGAAAGGCATCAACCAATGAGTGAGGCAAATCCCGAATGAAGCCGACCGTATCCGAAATAACGATATTGCCGGCACCTTCGATCCACAATTTGCGCGATGTGGTATCCAGTGTCGCAAATAGTTGATCAGCCGCGAAAACGCCAGCGTGGGTCAGCGCATTGAACAACGTCGACTTGCCGGCATTGGTGTAACCGACCAGCGAGACATTCAGGACATCGCCCCGCATACGCGCCTTGCGCTGGACGCCACGTTGCCGCGAGAGCTTCTCCAGTCTTTCCTTGAGCAGTTTGACGCGCTTGCCGAGCAGACGACGATCGGTTTCAAGCTGCGTTTCTCCCGGGCCGCGCATACCGATACCGCCTTGCTGGCGCTCGAGATGAGTCCAGCCACGAACCAATCGCGTCGACAAATGCTCAAGTTGGGCGAGTTCGACTTGTAATTTGCCTTCGGCACTACTGGCACGCAAGGCAAAAATATCGAGAATCAAAGTGGTTCGGTCAATCACGCGGCGTTTGAGTTCGCGTTCGAGATTCCGTTCCTGCGCCGGTGACAGTTCGTGGTTAAAAATTACCAGATCAGCCTCACCGGCGGCCAAGATGCTGGCGATTTCCTGCACCTTGCCCTTGCCGGCAAAGGTTTTCGGATCGGGGCTGTGGCGTCGCCCGCCGATTTCAGCCACCACTTCTCCACCGGCCGATTCGGCAAGCAGGAGGATTTCTTCAAGCTGATCGGCAAAATCAGGCTGGCCGAAATTCATTTGAACGATCACTGCACGCTCACCGGCGGCAGGGCGTTCATTCATGGGATATTCCGGGGTGATGAAACCGGCTCGCATGACCTGCGAGCCTTGTGGCAATCGGCAGTTATTCGCTTGCCTGCTCTTGCTGAAGCGTGACCGGACGTGCCGGCACGACGGTTGAAATGGCGTGTTTGTAGACCATTTGAGTGACGGTATTTTTCAGCAGTACGACGTACTGGTCAAAAGACTCAACCTGACCCTGCAATTTGATCCCATTCACCAGGTAAATCGAAACGGGAACGTGCTCGCGGCGAAGTGCGTTGAGGAAGGGGTCTTGCAGGAGTTGCCCTTTGTTGCTCATGGTGTGGAGCTCCATGTATGTTGTTATGAGATGGCTAATGTACCGAAAATTGCTTCGGCGTGGAGAAAAATATGTTTCTACTTCTTGTCTTTGTCGGCAAACGGATTTTTGGCGCTGACAAACTGGATTCGCAACGGTGTCCCCTGTAGTTTGAACGCCTCGCGGAACGTATGTTCCAGATAACGGCGGTAGCTGTCGGTGATTTTATCGACCGCATTGCCATGGACGACGATGATTGGCGGGTTCGATCCGCCCTGGTGGGCGTAACGCGGCTTCGGACGGAACAGGCCGTGTTTGGCCGGCGCCTGTTTGGCAACCGCATCTGCCAGAACACGCGCTAGGCGGGGCGTTGACATTTTGGTGATGGCCGCGGCATAGGCGGCATCGACCGAACGGAAAATCGACTCGAGACCAATGTTCTGTTTGGCCGAGACAAAATGGAATTTGGCAAAATCGAGAAATTTCAGCTTGCGCTGTAAGGTCAGGCGCGTCTGCTCACGGGTATAGGTATCGAGACCATCCCATTTATTGACGGCAACCACCAGCGCCCGTCCCGACTGCACAATGAAGTCGGCAATATGGGCATCCTGTTCGGAGACGTCGGCTTGTGCATCGACCATCAAGACAACGACATTTGCGTCTTCAATGGCTTTCAGCGTTTTGACCACCGAGAATTTTTCGATCGACTCAAAAACCTTGCCGCGCTTGCGCATACCGGCGGTGTCGACAAGAACGTATTTTTTGCCACCCCGCTCGAAATCGATTTCGATTGAATCGCGTGTCGTCCCTGGCTGGTCGAAGGCGATGACGCGCTCTTCACCCAGGAGGGTGTTGATCATTGTCGATTTGCCGACGTTTGGCCGGCCGACAATCGCCACCCGAATCGCTGCCGATTTCTCTTCTGCCTCGTCCGGCTCGGGGAAGGATGCTAGCGCCAATTCGACGAGGCCACGCACCCCCTCGCCGTGCGCCGAAGAAATGGCGTTGGGCTCGCCCAGACCGAGCTGGTGAAAATCGGCCTCGGCAATGCCGGAATTGATGCCTTCTGCCTTGTTGACCGCAACCCATACCGGCCGCCCCAGACGCCGCAGCATGTTGGCGATTTCCATATCGTGCGGCGTCAGTCCGACCCGCGCATCAACGACAAAAATCACCGCATCGGATTCGGCAATCGCCTGCTCGGTCTGACGCGCCATTTCGTGCATGATGCCGTCCTTGACGAGCGGTTCAAAACCACCGGTATCGACGACGAGATAAGGCTTGCTGCCGAGTTTTCCGTGTCCGTAGTGACGGTCACGGGTCAGCCCCGGCAAATCGGCCACAATCGCGTCGCGCGATTTGGTCAGACGGTTGAACAGCGTGGATTTGCCGACATTCGGGCGGCCGACCAGAACAAGTGTCGGCTTCATTGCGCCTCGATGGCGCTGACCGTGCCGCCGGAGGTTTGCACGAGGAAGGCATCGCCTATTTTCAAGAGCGGTGTTTTGACCGGCGTGCCGTCAGTTTTGTAACGGGCAACGAAACTGCCGTCGTCACGCGCCAGGAAATGAACAATCCCCTCGCCATCGGCAACGGCGACCAAGCCACGCCGAACAAGCGGGCCGGAAACCCGGCGATTGAGCAGTTTGTCCTGCTTCCAGAGACTGCTTCCGGAGAGGCGGTCGAGAGCATGTACGGCGCCCTTTTCGTCCGTCACGAACAAATAGCGCCCGTCAATCGCCAGGCCGGCAGCCGACGACATCTCACGCGCCCAGATCATCGCCCCCCCCTGCGCGAGATCGAAGCAGGCAACCCGCCCCTGGAAGGCCACGGCGCAGATTTGGCTGCCTTCAAATACCGGGACTGAAACAATATCGGCAACCCGATCGAGTTCGGTTGCCCCTTTCGGCAGCGCCACTGTTCCTTCCCAGACGGGAGCGCCGTTTGACAAGGCCAGCGCCACCAGCTTGCCGCCCGGAAAACCGACAAACAAGTAACGGTCACCAAAAACCGGCGGCGCCGTATTGCGCAAGGAAAGTGTCGGCGTCGCCCGTTGGTAAACCCATTTACGCCCGCCGTCGTTCGAATCAAAGAGATAAACCCGATTGTCGCCGCTGCGTACCGCGACCCCATCGGCGCCCACGGCCGGGGCAGCGAGAATCTCGCTGGAGACCGTGGCCTGCCACTTGGGCTGACCATCGGCAGCGGAAAATGCCAGCAATTCCCCTTTGGCCGTGCCGACAACGACCAGATTGGCGCTGGCACCGACACCGGCCGAGATTGGCTGGCCAATCTTGATCTGCCAAATCGTCTTGCCGTCTTCGAGCTTGTAGAGCCGGCCATCGGCCTCGGCAACATAAACGACATTCCCCACCACCGCCGGCGCAAACGTGTAGCCACGTGCCTTGCCGACGTTGAGCGACCACTGCGCGCGCACTTCGGCAGTCGCGGTCATCGGCGGCAAGGCGGCCATTTTCGGCCCGCTGCCGGCAAACGGGTTGATTGCATCCAGTCCGTCAGAAATCGTCGTACACGCCGACAAAAAGGCAAAGGAAGCCAACAGGATGATCAGGCGCGGCGACATCAGGCGGCCTCGCCAAGGCTGTCAATTTTTTGCTGAAGCAATTCTCCGGCGACCCCGGCCTTGCTCTCGTTTTTTCCCTGCGCCGCCTTGTAAGCAAGCAACGCCTCGGATTTTTTGCCCTGGGCAGCCAGAACATCGCCCTTCAACTCCTGAAAGCGTCCAGAAAATGCCGGTGCGTGAGTGGCATCGAGTTGCTTGAGCGCTTCGTCGTAAGCATTTTCGTCAAGCAAAACGGCAGCCAAACGGAGGCGGGCGAGATCCTTGATTTCATCCTTGCCATTTTCGGCAGCCCAGGTCAGCTGGGCTTTGGCGGTTTTCAGGTCACCGGCCTCGAATGATTGCCTGGCAGCCTGCAAGGCGCCCAGCGCAGCGTAGGTGGTCGTGCTGAATTTTTCGGCCAATTCGCCCGCCGCGCCCTTGATTTTTTGTCCGTCGCGAGCCGCGACCGCCTGCTCCAGGACGCCGTAAATCGCCGCCGCCTGCGCCGACTGTGAACGCTGATGCCAATTCCAGCCTTGCCAGCCAATCACTGCCAAACATGCCACAGTGACTATGCCGGTAATCAGGTTGCCGTGCATTTTCCACCAGGTTTTCAGCGAATCAATCTGTTCCTGTTCTTCGAGGTCGTAATGCGCCATGCTGCTTATTCCTCTTCGTCCGAATCAATTATTTGACCGATGATGGCCGTGGCCAGATCATCAACCTTGAGTTTACGTTGCTCAACACCCGCTTCGCGCAAGGTTTTCAACTGCACCTCACCCGTTGCCGCCTCATCGTCGCCGATGATGACAGCAAAGCCCGCACCGCTGCCATCAGCTTTTTTCATTTGCGACTTGAAACTGCCGCCACCGCAATGCAACAGAACATCGATCCCCTGATCGCGCAAACCCTCGGCAACACGGAAGGCCAATCTTGAAGCCGCCTCGCCCTGATGCACCAGATAGACATCGGGTGCCGGCACCGCGGGTTCGCCGCCTGCCTCCTTGATCAGGGCAATCAGCCGCTCAACACCCATGGCAAAACCACAGGCCGGCGCCGGTTTGCCGCCGAGTTGTTCGACCAAGCCATCGTAGCGACCGCCGGCACAGACCGTTCCCTGTGCGCCGAGCTTGCGGGTGACCCATTCAAAAACGGTGAGGTTGTAATAATCCAGTCCGCGCACCAGACGCGGGTTGATCGTAAACGGGATGCCGGCATCCCGCAGCACACGCTGGACGCCTTCAAAATGAGCGAGCGACTCGGCACCCAGGTAGTCAATCAACCTCGGCGCATCGCCGCACAGTGCCTGCATGGCCGGATTCTTGGTATCGAGAATGCGCAGAGGATTGGTATGCAAACGGCGCTTGGCGTCGTCGTCGAGCACATCGGCGTGTTCCTCAAAATAGGTGATCAGCGCCGCCCGATGGTTGGCGCGTTCGGCCGCTTGGCCAAGGCTATTCAACTGTAACTCGATGTCTTCAAGACCCAGGTCGCCCCATAAACGGGCGCCCATCAAGATCATTTCGGCGTCGATATCAGGGCCGGCAAAACCCAACGCTTCCACGCCAACCTGGTGAAACTGCCGGTAACGCCCCTTCTGCGGGCGCTCGTGGCGGTACATCTGACCCATGTAATACAGCCGCTGCGGCTGGCGGGCGATCAGATTGTGTTCAATCACCGCCCGCACGCAGCCGGCCGTCCCTTCCGGACGCAGGGTCAACGGATCGCCGTTGAGGCTGTCGATGAACGAGTACATTTCCTTTTCGACAATATCAGTGACTTCACCGATGGCACGCTTAAACAATGGCGTCGGTTCGACGACCGGCAGACGAATCGGCCGATAGCCATAGCCCTTCAACCAGGCGCGAATCACCTCTTCAAAGCTTTCCCAGAACGACGCTTCGTCGGGCAGGATGTCGTTCATCCCGCGCACGGCTTGCAAAATTTGACTCATGACTTCAATTTCTTGGCGTAAGTGCGCTCAACGTAGCGCTCGATGATTTGCTTGAACTCACCGGTGATGGCTTCACCCTTCAGGGTGACGGTTTTCTGTCCATCTTCGTAAACCGGCGCCGATGGCGCTTCGCCCGTGCCGGGCAAAGAAATACCGACATTGGCGTGTTTCGATTCGCCGGGGCCGTTGACAATGCAACCCATGACGGCCAGCGTCATGTTCTCGACCCCGTCGTGACGCAGCTTCCACTCCGGCATTCTGGCGCGCACAAAATCCTGCACTTCGCCGGCCAGCTCCTGAAACAGCGTGCTGGTCGTCCGCCCACAGCCGGGACAGGCGACGACCATCGGCGTAAACGCACGCAAGCCCATGGTTTGCAGAATTTCCTGAGCAACAATGACTTCCTGCGTGCGCGAACCACCGGGTTCCGGGGTCAGCGAGATGCGGATCGTGTCGCCAATCCCCTCTTGCAACAGTACGGCGAGTGCTGCGGTCGATGCGACAATCCCCTTTGAACCCATGCCGGCCTCGGTAAGACCGAGGTGCAAGGCGTAATCGGCGTCCTGCGCAAGTTGGCGATAAATGGCAATCAAGTCCTGCACACTTGATACCTTGCACGACAAAATGATTTTCTCGCTGGCAAGGCCGACTTCCTCGGCTCGGGCAGCCGATTCGAGAACCGACGTCACCAGCGCCTGGCGCATGATCCCGGTGGCGTCGAGCGGCTGCGGACGACGCGAATTTTCATCCATGATGCGCGCCAGCAAATCCTGATCGAGGCTGCCCCAGTTAACGCCGATACGCACCGGTTTGTCGTATCGGCAAGCCAGTTCGACCATCTGCGCGAACTGCTCGTCTTTCTTGCGACCGAAGCCGACATTTCCCGGATTGATGCGGTATTTGGCCAGCGCCTCGGCGCACGCCGGATGCTCGGTCAGCAGGCGATGGCCGTTGTAATGGAAGTCGCCAATCAGCGGCACGCTGCAATTCATACGCTCGAGATGCTCGCGTATTTTCGGCACGGAAGCAGCGGCTTCCGGAGTATTGACGGTGATGCGCACCAGTTCGGAACCGGCTCGCGCCAGCTCGGCACATTGCAGCGCCGTTGCCAGATAATCGGCAGTATCGGTGTTGGTCATCGACTGAATCACCACCGGCGCAGCGCCGCCGATTGCGACCCGGCCAATCATGCACGACCGCGTCGGCCGTTTTTTGAAGGTGCTCACGGTCTACTCCACCACCAGACGAGCAACATCGGCGCGCGTGTGGGGTAGCAGTTCAAGTGGCTCGCCACGCAGGAAAACCTTGACCCCGGGGGCATAGCCAATGACCAGGGAGAGTGGGCCATCGGCATTGATCAGGCGCTCGCTGGCAGGCGCCAGGCGCTCGGAGAAAACGACCCGGCCATCACGGTCACGCACCTCGACCCAGGACTCCTTGTTCGCGACAAAGCGCAAGTGCGCCTCCTTCGCCGCTGCGGGGGATACTTCTTTGGGGGGTCCTTCATTAGTCGCGACAGCTTCTTTGGCATCCGTCTCTGCGGACACCAAAGCCTGCGGATTGATCACCTGCTGTATCGTCGTACCGGGTGGAAAAACTGGTTCGTCCGGCGTTTTTGGCGCGGCGGGCAGTTCACGGCCAGACTCGACACGATCTTTATTGGCCAGTGAATCGATGCTTGCCTGAGCCGATTCACGCAGGGAAGAAAGGTCTTTGGCCAGCAAAAAATAAGCGAGCGCGGCGACGATCACCAAGAGCAAGCCAAAAACAACCACCAGACGATCGCGACGCGGGGCGCCAAAACTGGCACCCCGCGACATGCTCGACCCGGTGCTCTCTGACAGCTTCAAGGCGTAATCGGGCTTTTTCAGAATCAGATCGAGCTGCGCCATCAACGGCAGCGCGTCAATTTGCACCAGGCGCGCGTAATTTCGCACCACGCCGCGGATAAAAGTCTGGCCGGGCAGCGCCTCCCAGTCACCGTTTTCCAACGCCTCGACTTGCCGGGCGCCGAGCTTGAGGGCTTGTGCAACATCCGTCACCTCCAGCACGCGCGCCTTGCGCGCCGCCCGCAATTGCTCGCCGACCCCCGGCGACCCGGCCAATGCCGTGGCACCCTCCGGCGCGACGACGGAAGAAGGCGTCAAGGCGTCTTCATTCATTGGAAATCCCCTTTGAGATAAGCGGCGTACTCCGGCGAAGTCGGATAACGCAATCTTAAGAGTGCCGCGTAATTTGCCTCTGCCGCCTTGTTACCCATTTTTTTCTCGATCCGCAGACCGACCCACAACACGTCAACCGACGGCGGCTCCATCATTTTCATCGCTTCATTGACGTAGCGCCGCGACTCTTCCAGCAAGCCGCGCTGGTAGTACAACTTGGCCAGCTGAACCCGCGCCAGGGGGCCGCCGTCACGCGCCAAACGCAGCGCCTGCAACAAATAGCGTTCGGCAGCATCGATGTCTCCGACGCGCAAGGCGCAGGTGCCAGCATTGTTGTAGGCGCGTTCGGGGGTTTGATAGAGCGGGTTCTTGAGCGCCGCCATGAAGTAGCCGATCGACTGGGTTTCCCTCCCCGATTCGCACAAGTACCAGCCGTAATTGTTGTTCAGATCTGGGTCATTAGGCGAATAACTCATCGCCTGCCTGAAATCATCGTCAGCCTTGGGGTAGTCCTTGAGGTAACCATGCACCAGGCCGCGCACGCTGTAAGCAGGAAAATACGTCGAATCGGCCTCAATCGCGATACGCAGCTCTTCCAGGGCAACCGACATATTGCCGTCCTGAAAATACATCGCCCCCAGCTCCGTGTGTATTCTCGCCCGGTTGCGGGGATCGCTGCTTTTTTCACTTTTCGGCGTTTTGCCCTGGAATTCGCTCAACCCCTGGGCATTGGCCGCCGCCATGCCGAACAGGGTAAGACAAAAACCGAGCACCCACGGGCTCCATGCGACTGCTTTCAAAGCCTTGCCTCCTGAAAGGAAATGATTCGTCCGGCCGTCCGCCGGGTTTTATCCATGACTTGCCCAGCCAACTGACCACAGGCGGCGTCGATATCGTCACCACGCGTTTTGCGTGTTGTCGTGACAACGCCAGCCTGCATCAAAATATCGGCAAAACGTCGCACGCGCTCCGCCGAAGAGCGCTGATAGGGCGCTCCCGGAAAGGGATTGAAAGGAATCAGGTTGAACTTGCAATGAACCGCCTTGACCAGCGCCAGCAATTCGTGGGCGTGCTTGTCAGTGTCGTTGATGCCGTCGAGCATGATGTACTCGAAAGTGATGAAATCACGTGGCGCTTTTTCGAGGTAGCGACGGCAAGCTGCCATCAATTCCTTGAGCGGATATTTCTGGTTGATCGGCACCAGTTGATCGCGCAGCCGGTCGTTCGGCGCGTGCAGCGAAACGGCCAGCGCGACCGGGCATTCGTCGCCGAGGCGGTCGATGACCGGCACCAGCCCGGAGGTGGAGACCGTGACACGGCGACGCGACAAACCGTAAGCGTTGTCGTCGAGCATCAATTTAAGGGCGCCGACCACATTTTCAAAATTGGCGAGCGGCTCGCCCATGCCCATCAGCACGACATTGGAAATCACGCGCTGATCGCCGTGTACGGCACCTAATGCGTGGTTGGCCTGCCATAGTTGGCCGATAATTTCGGCAACCGTCAGGTTGCGATTGAAGCCTTGCTTGCCGGTCGAACAGAAGGCGCAATCGAGCGCACAGCCGGCTTGCGTTGAAATACACAACGTACCGCGATCGTCTTCGGGAATGAACACCGTTTCGACCGCGTTGCTGTTGCCAACATCAATCAAAAACTTGCGCGTGCCGTCATCCGACAACTTGTCGGAGACGACTGCGGGCGGCGCCACCACCGCTCCCGCCTTGAGCTTCTGGCGAAGGCCCTTGGCGATATCGGTCATGGCGTCGAAGTCGGCAACGCCGGAACGATGAATCCAGCGCAAAACCTGCCTGGCCCGGAAAGGCTTTTCGCCCTGCGCGGCAAACCAGGCAGTCAGGCTTTCGCCATCGAAATCCAGCAGATTGACAGTCATGCAGGGGGTCTTAGCGGCCGCTGTAGACGTTGAGGCCGGGGAAGAAAAAAGCCACTTCGACGGCGGCAGTTTCCGGGCCATCCGAGCCGTGCACGGCATTGGCGTCGATTGATTCGGCGAAATCGGCGCGGATGGTACCGGCAGCCGCTTCTTTCGGGTTGGTCGCCCCCATCAGCTCGCGATTCTTGGCAATGGCGTTTTCGCCTTCGAGAACCTGCACCATGACCGGGCCGGAGGTCATGAAGGCGACGAGATCCTTGTAGAAAGGACGCGCCTTGTGCACGGCGTAGAACTGACCGGCTTCCTGTTCGGACAGCCAGACCATTTTGGAAGCAACGATTTTCAGGCCGTTGGATTCAAAACGGGAGTAAATCTTGCCAATCACGTTCTTGGCAACAGCGTCAGGTTTGATGATGGAGAGTGCAAGTTCGATAGCCATTTAATTGCTCCGCAAAAGCTAGTCAGTTGAAAAACCCGTGATTTTAGCAGAGAAGGCGAAACGATCTCCGGCTTTACTGGCTCGCCGCGACCACCGGCAAGGCACGCAAGGGCTCGCGCAGATCGGCGAAGGCGCGTGGCGCTACGTACTGAAAGAGTTCCTTCGCTTCGCCGTCAACGACGATATCGAGGCCAAGTTTTGGATAAAGCAGGTGAACACGCTTCTCGCCGGCGACCAGGCGCTCGTCGGGCGAGCCAAAACGTTGAACAAGGGTTGCCTCGTCGATATTGGCGGTGGGAATAACTGAAATAGCCCTGATCGGCAGCCGGTCGGCAGCCGCCACGTCTTCCTGACTCAGGGTGATCTTGCGCGTCGTACTCTCCATCGGCGTGGCGCGCAGGGCACGTTCGCGCATCGCCGTCACCATTTCGGGGTCAGCCTCGATGGTCAGCACCATTTTTGCCGTCACGAAGCCGAGCGGCACGGATGAATAAAAGGCTTCCAGCGCGCCGATTTCATTCGGCTCGGCAATGATCGCCACCTCGAAATCGGCGGCAAAGCGCTGACGCACCTCGGCGAGCGTGCTGACACCGGGTTGCAAACCGAAAACACTGCTGCCGCCCTGCCCGTCGGTCGTAATTTGCCAGGGCAGGTTGCTGTTCGGGTCAAGCCCCTCCCGATGACCTATGCCCGGCACAAAGAAGGGAATGAGCACGGCGGCAACGACAAAGGCAATCAGGGAGAGGGTGAATTTCATGGAGTGTTTTGCCGAAAAGTTGAAAACGATTGTGCCACAGGCGCCTTGGGCGAGACCGCCCTACTGGTAGCGCAACGCCTCGATCGGATCGAGCCGCGCTGCCTTGCGCGCCGGATACCAGCCAAAAAAGATGCCCACCGTTGCCGCTACAACAAAAGCAATCAGCGCCGCGCTGCCCGAAATGACGACCACCATGCCAGTGAAAAAATTGATGCCGAGGGCAACCGCGAGGCCGATCAGCAAACCGATCAGGCAACCGGCAAAGGAGATCATTACGGCTTCGAGCAGAAATTGCGTCAGGATGTCTTTTTGCCGTGCGCCAATCGCCATGCGGATGCCGATTTCGCGAGTTCGCTCGGTGACCGAAACGAGCATGATGTTCATGATGCCGATACCGCCGACAATCAGCGAAATCGACGCGATAGCGCCGAGCAGGATAGACATGGTGCGAGTCGTCTCCGCCTCCGACTCGGCAACCGCCGACAAATTGCGGCTGAAAAAGTCGTTGGGCATGCCCTCGCGCAGCCGGTGCCGCTGACGCAGCAAGGCTTCGACATTTTTCTCGACCGTCGCCATTTCGTCGGCCGAAGCGGCCTGCACCATGATCATTCGTACCGAACCGAGAAAAGGTGTGCCGAACACCTTGCGCTGCGCGGTCGACAACGGAATGATCACGGTATCGTCCTGATCGCGCCCGTCGAAACTTTGCCCCTTGCTGCCGAGAACGCCAACCACGGTGAACGGATTTTGCTGGATGCGCATAGTCTTGCCGACCGGGTCATCATCGGCAAAGAGATTTTCGGCGACAGTTTTGCCGATCAGCGCCACGCGCGTCGCCGAACGCACGTCGGAATCACCAAAAGCCGCGCCGCTGGCTATCGTCCACGCCCGCGCCTCCAGGTAAGGCGGCGTCGTCCCGACCACCGTCGCGCTCCAGTTTTGGGCGCCATACACCAGTTGCCGCGTTCCCTGATGCGTCGGCGCCACATTGGCGACGCCTTCGAGTTCGCTGATTGCCTCGGCGTCGCCGACATTCAGGGTCGGCGCACCCGATGAACCGCTGCGCACGCCAGCCGTCGTAAACGACCCCGAAAGAAGGATGAAAAGATTGGCACCCATCGTGCTGATGCTTTGCTGAACGGCATATTGCGCCCCCTGACCGATCGCCAGCATGATGACCACGGCGCCCACACCGATCACCATCCCGAGCATCGTCAAAATGCTGCGCAGGCGGTTGGCTCCCATCGCCAGCCAGGCTTCGCCGAGCATCGCTTTCCACATCAGCGAGCGCCCCCTTCCAGGGAGCTTTCGGGAAGCGTGCCGACTGCCGCATCGCCGCAGGCGTCGGTGAACTGGTCGCTGACCAGCCGGCCGTCGAGAAAGCGCACCTGACGCCTGGCGTGAGCGGCAATATCGGGCTCATGTGTGACCAGGACGATGGTGATGCCTTCGGCATTCAACTCGCCGAACAAACGCATGATCTCCTCGCTGGTATGGCTATCGAGGTTGCCGGTGGGTTCATCCGCCAAAATCAGGCGCGGCTGATTGACCAGCGCCCGGGCAATCGCCACGCGCTGCTGCTGGCCGCCGGAAATCCGGCTCGGCAGGGATTCGGCATAGGCCGCCAGACCCACCTTGTCGAGCATCCGGCGCGCCGCCGCACGGCGGCTGTCCTTGTCCTTCCCGGCATAAACCAGCGGCAAGGCGACGTTGTCCTGCAACGTCATGCGCGGCAGCAAATTAAAGCCCTGAAAGACAAAGCCCAGCGTCCGGTTGCGCAACTGCGCCAGGGCATCCTTGTCCATCTCGGCAACACGCTCGCCGGCAAGAAAATAATCACCAACGCTCGGCGTATCCAGACAACCCAGAAGATTCATGAAGGTCGACTTGCCGGAGCCGGACGGCCCCATGATGGCAATGTACTCACCGGCCTGTATCGTCAGATCGACGCCGCGCAACGCCGGAAACAGGCCGGCGGCCGTCGCGTAGGACTTGCCCAGCCCGACGACGCGGATCACCGCCTCGCTCATCAGAACAATCGCATCCCGACGCTTGAAGCCTTTTTGCCTGACCCCGTGTTTTCGCCGAGCACGACGCGATCACCAAGCTTCAAATCACCACCCACCAATTCGGTATTGCGATTGTCGGTAATGCCAATCTGGACGCTGACCGGCTTGATCTCGTCGTCCACCAGCACATACACCGTGCCGCTCTGACCATCGCGCTTCTTACCGGCTCGGGCTGATTTGGCAGGCATTCCGCCGCCTCCCGTGGCGACATTGGGGGGAGCCTTTTCGGCCTGCGCGGCCGCTTCTGCCGGCTTGAAGCGCAAGGCCGCATTCGGCAGCAACAAGACATCCGCGCGTTTGGCGACGCCGATGCTGACATAGGCCGTCATTCCCGGCAGCAAGACCAGATCGGTATTGGCGACACTGACGCGCACGTTGTAAGTCACGACATTTTGTTGATTGGTCGGATTCAGGCGAATCTGCTGCACTACACCGTTGAAACTGCGGTCAGGAAAAGCATCCACAGTGAAACGCGCCTGCTGGCCTTCGCGCAAATTACCGATGTCGGCCTCGGCAAAACTGGTATCGATGCGCATTTCCGACAAATCCTGGGCAATCTTGATCAGCACCGGCGTCTGGAAGCTGGCCGCGACGGTCTGGCCAAGATCAACAACGCGATCAACGACAACCCCCGAAACCGGCGAGCGGATCGTTGTATTGCCCAGATTGACCCGGTCCTTTTCGAGCGAGGCGTGCGCCAGCGCCAGTTGAGCGGTTGCCGACTTGAGCGCCTGGCGCGCGGTTTCGTACTCCTGGCGCGAAACGTACTCCTCGGCGAAGAGCGATTTCATTCGCGCCTCATTGGCCTGGGCGAGTTCGAGGCTGGCAGCGGCGCTCGCAACATTCGCCTCGCTCTGGCGAACAAGTGCCGTCAGCAGTGCCGCATCCAGCTCAAGAAGTGGCTGACCGGCCTCAACCTTGTCGTTGAAGTCGACATAGAGCTTCTTGACCGTCCCCGACACCTGGGTGCCGACACTGACCAGCACCACCGGATTGAGTGTGCCGTTGGCTGACACAGTTTGCATGACTTCGCCCTTTTCCAGCGTTGCCAGCTTGTAGCGCTGCGCCGGATTCTGTGCCGCACGCTGGCTGGCGTACCAGACGCCGGCACCGATCAAGGCGCCGAGCAGCGCACCGCCGATAAGGATTTTGCCGATTTTTTTCATGGGTTTCCCTCGGCTGCCGGTTGCAGCAGCGTGTAATCCAGCGCCCCGACCGCCTGTGCCAGGGTGGCGCGATAAACATGCCAGTCGAGACCGGCCTGAATCCTTTGCAGGCGGGCATTGGCCAAAGCCGTCTGTGCCGCCAGCAAGTCAAGAACCGTGCCGACGCCGGCCTTGTAGCGTCCCAGCGCAACGCGCTCGGATTGCTCGGCGCTGACCACCAGATCGACCGTCGCCTGCAAGCTTTGCGTCGCCGTGTTCAAACTCTGGTAAGCCTTCCAGACATCGAGGGCGACCTGATTGTGCAGACGATCCCGCTGTGCCGCACGAATATCGACCTGCGCTTCGGCCGAGCGAACCCGGTAGGTGGTTTCGAAACCCGAAAAAATCGGCACGCTCAAGGTCAGACCAATATTGCCGGTGCGCGTATTGATGCCGTCAACATCCTGCCAGCCCGGTCCGGTGGACAAATTGACCGTCGGCCGCCCCAGGGCGCGGGCCAGCGCCACGCCGGCCGTCGCTGCACGCAGTTGCGCTTCGGCTGACTGCAGATCAGGACGCCGCTTGCGTGCCTCGTCAATCAAGGCATCCACATCCTGCTGAAAAGCGCTGGCCGGGAAACTGCGCGGAATCTCGTCGAGAACAAATTTTTCCCGGGCGGCAAAGCCCATGGCATTGGCCAGCACACCCAGCGCATTGCGCGCCTCGCCTTCGGCTCTGATGCGGTTGAGCGTCGCCTGCGACAACGCCGTCTTTGCCAGCAGGCGATCGGCCGGCGTTCCCGCCCCCACCCGATAGCGGCTTTCAGCCGCCGCCAATCCTTCCTGCGCAGCACGCTCCGCCTCGCCGCTCGCCAACACCGCCGCACGCGCTGCCTGGGCGTTGTAATACGACTGCAGCGCCGCAAGAAACAGGCTTTGTACCGTCGCATCCTGCGTCGCCGCCGCCGCACTCAACAGTTGCCGCGCATTCTCGATATTGGCCGAGCGCTGGCCAAAATCAAAAACCAGCCAGGAGAGCGTCAGCGCCGCACTGCTTTGGCTGAAATTGCGCGATTCAAGGTAATTTCGCCCACTCGCCACCCGCGCTTCAAAATCCGGCAACCAGGCCGCTTGCGCGACACCGAGCAGCGCCGCCTGCGCCCGCGCCGTCGCCCACACCTCGCGCGTTTGCGGATGATTGCACAGCGCCAGATCGACCACCTCAACTGCACCCAAGGCAGTCGCCGGAAGAATGCTGGCACAAGGCGCCTGAGCGGCACGGGCAGCGAGCTGCGGCGATGGCTTGAGCGGCGTCAGCGCGGCAGTCGCAAAAGGATCATTGAGCTCAGCCGCCAGAACCGGCAGCGCCAAGGTGATCAGCAGAGGAAGAAAGCGAAAGGTGCACCACGACATAGCCTGGTAGTTTAGCCGGCCTCGAGCTTTTCGCACTGTTACCGTTTGTTGTCCGGCATCTCACCTCACGGCGCCGACTCGCCTCATCGTTGAGGCCTCCCTGACTTGAGAAAAATCCGCCAATCGCCGCGATGGCACAGTTGAGTGCGAGAGTTTGCGGCGATGCGATAAAATTCACCGCACGATGCTTTATCCCCTCATTCGCCGACTGTTATTCACCCTCGACGCCGAAACCGCCCACGCCATCGGCATGGCTGGCGTTGACTTTCTCAACGCCAGCGGTCTCGCCGGGGTGCTTGCCAAACCGGTCACCGCCTGTCCGGTCGACGTCATGGGTTTGCGCTTCCCCAACCCGGTCGGCCTCGCCGCCGGGCTGGACAAAAACGGCGAGCACATTGACGGTCTCGCACGGCTTGGTTTCGGTTTCATCGAAATCGGCACAATCACGCCGCGACCGCAGGCTGGCAACCCCAAGCCACGCCTGTTCCGGATTCCACAAGCGCAAGGCCTTGTCAATCGCATGGGCTTCAATAATGCCGGCGTTGATTGTCTGCTCGCCAACGTGCGCGCTGCGGAATTCCCCAAACGCGGCGGCATTCTCGGCATCAACATCGGCAAAAATGCGACGACACCGATCGAGAAGGCCGCCGACGATTATCTGATCTGCCTCGACAAGGTCTACAACGACGCCAGTTACATCGCCGTCAATATTTCTTCGCCGAACACCAAAAACCTGCGGCAATTGCAAAAAGACGCGGCACTCGATGATTTGTTGCTGCAACTCAAATCACGCCAGGAAAAACTCGCCCAAACATACGGCCGCTATGTGCCGCTGGCGCTGAAAATCGCTCCCGACCTCGAAGACGAGCAAATAACTGGCATCGCCGATGCGCTGCGTCGGCACCGCATGGATGGCGTCATCGCGACCAACACGACACTCTCACGCACCGGGGTCGATGGTCTGCCCAATGCCGGCGAAACTGGCGGCCTATCCGGCGCTCCCCTGTTGCAACGCGCCACCGATGTTGTCAAAAAGCTGTCTGCCGCGCTGGCCGGCGAAGTGCCGATCATCGGCGTCGGCGGCATCATGAACGGCACGGACGCGGCCGAAAAAATCCGCGCCGGCGCCAGTCTGGTGCAGTTTTACAGCGGCTTCATTTACCGCGGCCCCGATCTTGTCAGCGAAGTAGCGGCAGCACTGGCGCCGCTCATCGGGGAAAAAACCTAAACCCACAGTGGCGTAACGGTTGTTTGTCGCACGGCAAAATCCGATAATGCTCAGCCCCGGTCAAAATCACTCATGAGCCACTATCTCTTCATCCTTGTCGGCGCTGTTCTGGTCAACAATGTCGTCCTGGTGAAAATCCTCGGGCTCTGCCCTTTCATGGGCGTCTCGAAAAAACTGGAAACCGCCTACGGTATGGGCGCGGCAACGACTTTTGTATTGACCGTCGGAACCGGCGCCAGCTACATCATTGATCACTTCCTGCTAATTCCCTTCGGGCTGGAATATCTGCGCACCCTGTCCTTCATCGTGACGATTGCGGCGATTGTCCAATTGACCGAAATGGTCATCGCCAAGACCTCGCCGGCACTGCAGCAAACACTGGGGATTTACCTACCGCTGATCACCACCAATTGCGCGGTGCTCGGCGTTCCGCTGCTGAATATCTCGAACGATTACAATTTTGTCGAATCCCTGCTGTTCGGTGCCGGCAGTGCCGTCGGCTTTTCGCTGGTGCTGATTCTCTTTGCCGGTATCCGCGAGCGGATTGAGGGCGCCGATGTGCCAATTCATTTTCGCGGCGCCGCCATCGCCATGATCACCGCCGGCTTGATGGCGCTGGCATTCATGGGATTTGCCGGCCTGGACAAATACCAGTAATGGAAATCACGCTCGCCATTGCGATCATGGCGCTCGGCGCCATTGTGCTGGGTGCCGCACTCGGCTTTGCGTCGATCAAGTTCAAGGTCGAGGGTGACCCGCTGATCGAGAAAATCGACAGCATTCTGCCGCAAACCCAGTGCGGCCAATGCGGCTATCCAGGTTGCAAACCCTATGCCGAAGCGATTGCCAAAGGCGAAGCGGACATCAACAAGTGCCCGCCGGGTGGCAGCGAAGGGGTGCAGCGTCTGGCCGACTTGCTCGGGCGAGAAGTCAAACCGCTCGACGCCGAAGAGAAGCCCAAAGCGATCGCCATCATCGACGAAGCCACCTGCATCGGCTGCACGCTGTGCATTCAGGCCTGCCCGGTGGATGCCATCGTCGGCGCGGCCAAACAGATGCACACCATTCTGCCGACCTTATGTACCGGCTGTGAATTATGTCTGCCCCCCTGCCCGGTGGAGTGTATTCGCATGGAAGTTATCCCCGAGACAATCGACAACTGGAAGTGGCGCTATCCGGTGGTCGAGATCAAGCCGGTGCCGACCGGCAAGGCCGCCTGATGCTGACCCAACTTTTCAAATTCAAGGGCGGCGTCAAGCCGCCCACCCACAAAACGCAATCAACCACGCAGCCCATCTGCCCGGCGCCTTTGCCCGCCCGGCTGATCGTTCCGCTGCATCAAAATATCGGCGGAACGCCACGTCCCGTTGTCCAGGTCGGTGACAAGGTACTCAAGGGACAACTCATCGGTGAGGCCGATGGATGGATTTCGGCGGCCATTCATGCGCCGACCTCGGGCACCGTCATCGCCGTCGAGACGCACGTTCAACCCCACCCTTCAGGCCTGGATGCACTCTGCGTGGTCATCGAACCGGATGGCCGTGACGAATGGATGGCGCGAACCCCGCTCGACTACCACGCACTGACGCCGGCGCAGGTTCGCGAACACTTGCAGCAATTTGGCGTGGTCGGCCTGGGTGGCGCGGTTTTTCCGACGCACGGCAAGCTGACGGCCTCAAAAACGGTGGCGATGGAAGAATTGATTATCAACGGCGCCGAGTGCGAGCCATTCATTACCTGTGACGACCTGTTGATGCGCGAACGTGCCGAGGACATCGTTCGTGGCATCGGAATCTTCCGCGACCTCCTGCAACCTGACAAAGTGCTGATCGGCATCGAGGACAACAAGCCGGAGGCGGCGGCGGCCATGCGCACCGCAATCAGTGCGCTGAACGAAAGTTTTACGGTAGTGCAGGTGCCAACCCTTTACCCCGCCGGCGGCGCCAAACAATTGATCCGCGTCCTCACCGGCAAGGAAGTTCCCGCCTCCCGACGCTCTACCGATCTCGGCGTCCAGTGTTTCAACGTCGCCACGGCTTACACCGCCTGGCGAGCGATTGCTCACGGCGAAGCGGTTGTTTCTCGCTTGGTGACAGTCACCGGCAATGTCGAAAAGCCGCGCAATTTCGACGTACTGATCGGCACGCCGATGGACGAGTTGCTGCGACTGGCACAACCCAAAGCCGACACCGACGGCATCCTGATGGGCGGCCCGATGATGGGTTTTCTGGTGCCCGATGTGCAGGTTCCGGTCGTCAAGGCCACCAACTGCCTGATTGCCCATTCGCCCGCACTCTTTCCGCCGGCGCCGCCCGAGATGCCCTGCATCCGCTGCGGCGCCTGCGCCGAAGTCTGCCCGCACGAATTGCAACCGTTCGAAATGTACTGGTTCGCACGCGCCAAAAATTTCGGCAAGACTCAGGAATATCACATCTTCGACTGTATCGAATGCGGCTGCTGCTCCTTCGTCTGCCCATCGCACATCCCGCTGGTGCAGTATTTCCGCTTTGCCAAAAGTGAAATATGGGCTCGCGAGCGTGAAAAAAATGCCGCCGATTCAGCCAAAGACCGTTTTGAATTCAAGCAGCTGCGTGATGAGCGCGAAAAAGCTGAAAAGGCCGAAAAACTAGCCCGGGCAGCGGCCGCCCAAGCTGCCAAAAAAGCTGCAGAAGCGTCGGCCAGTGCCTCTGAAACGGAGAACAACACATCTCTTGCGGCGCAGGAGAACAGCCCGGGCGACGCGCTAGCCAACGAAAAAGAGATCAAAAAAGCCGCCATTCAGGCGGCCATTGAGAGAGCCAGGGCACAACGTGAAACCGCCCAGGCAAAAAATACCGACCATCTGAACGCCGACCAGCAGCAGGAACTTGCTGCAATCGAAGCGCGCCGCCAAGTCATTCAGCCGCAAGCGGCTTCATCGCTCGACGAGAATCAAGCGTGAATCTTTCAACCTCCCCTTACCTCCTGAAAAACACCAGCGTTACCTGGATCATGGCGCAGGTTTGCCTGGCTCTGATACCGGCGATTGCCGTTTATGTCTGGCTGATTGGCCCGGCCATTCTCATGCAACTGGGCATTGCCTCGCTGGCCGCCCTGTTCGCCGAGGCTGCCATGCTGCGCCTGCAGGGCAAACCTCTGGCGTCGTTGAGCGATGGCTCGGCACTCGTTACCGCCTGGCTGATTGCCCTTGCCTTCCCGCCGCTGGCGCCGTGGTGGCTTGTCTTGACCGCCACGATTTTCGCCATTGTGGTGGCCAAACATCTTTATGGCGGCCTTGGACAGAACCCCTTCAATCCGGCAATGATCGCCTTCGCGATTGGTATTGTTTCCTTTCCGTCCTTGATGTCGCAGTGGCCGAACCAGGCGCTGCAAATGGGCTGGAGCGAACAATTCCAGGTCATTTTCGGCCTTGCCCCGCGTCTTGATGCACTAACTGCCGCAACCCCGCTCGACGCCCTGAAAACCGCTCTCCGGCTCGACGAAGGGCAGACCAGTGTGCACGCCGTGCTCACCAATCAAGGCATTTTCGGGCAATTCGCCGGCCGCGGCTGGGAGTGGATCACCCTCGCTTACCTCGTGGGGGGCCTCATCCTCTGGCAACGCAAAATCATCACCTGGCATGTTCCGCTTGCCTTCATCGCCGCCATGACGCTGGTTTCCGGCGCACTCTGGCTGTACAACCCGGCGCAATTTGCCAATCCGCTCTTCCACCTGTTTTCCGGCGGCACCATGCTCGGCGCGTTTTTTGTCGCTACCGATCCGGTGTCCGGTTGCACAACACCGCGCGGCAAGCTGATTTTTGGCGCCGGAATTGGCCTGCTGGCTTACATTATTCGTGTCTTTGGTGGCTATCCGGACGGCGTCGCCTTTGCCGTTTTGCTCCTCAATCTTTGCGTTCCGGTCATTGATTTATTAACGCAACCGGCGATTTTCGGCATGAAAGACAAGTCATGACGGCCAGAACGGAGTTTTCAGCCACGGGCATGGCTTCGCGCACGGCCGCCATTCTTTTCGTTTTCGTGATTATTTTTACGGCTCTGCTTTCCGCCGTCTACCTCTGGACAAAACCGGCCATCGAGGCCTCGGCAGTGGCCGAAAAAATGAAGCTGGTTAGCGAAATCCTGCCCGGCAATGACTACGACAACGCCTTGCTGGAGGATACGCTGATCCTGCCGGCGACAGCCGAACTCGGCCTGGATCAAGCCTCCATCGTCTATCGGGCGCGCAAAAACGGGCAACCCTCGGCGCTGGTACTGGAAGCAATTGCCCCGGATGGCTATGCCGGCAAGATCAGGCTGCTTCTGGCGCTGCGCAGCAACGGCCAGGTGGCCGGTGTGCGCGTCACCCAGCACAAGGAAACCCCTGGCCTCGGCGATTACATTGAGATCAAGAAGGACAAGAACAAGGCGCGGCCATGGATCACCCAATTTCAGGGCATGTCGTTGACGGAAGTCACCGACAAGGACTGGAAAGTCAAAAAAGATGGGGGCCGCATCGATTACTACGCCGGCGCCACCATCACGCCGCGTGCCGTTTCGAAAGCCGTGCTCAAGGCCGTCAAGTGGGCCGAGGCCAACCGTGATCAATTATTCTCCACTGCCGGAGCCGCCCAATGATCAAGCGTGACGAATTCACAACCATCGCCGGCAACGGCATCTGGAAGCAAAACACCTCAATCGTCCAGATTCTCGGTCTTTGTCCGCTGCTGGCGGTGACGACGACGGCAGTCAACGGCATCATGCTTTCGCTGGCGACAATTATCGTCATGGCGCTCTCCGGTTTGGCAATTGCCAGTTTGCGTAATCTGATTCCGCACGAAATCCGCATTCCGGTCTTCATTTTGATCGTCGCGGCCTTGGTGACCGTGGTCGATCTGCTTTTCAATGCCAATTTGCACGAGTTGTATCTGGTTCTCGGCATCTTCATTCCATTGATTGTCACCAACTGCATTGTCCTCGCCCGCGTCGAAGCGTTTGCTGCAAAAAATTCGCCCTTGCAGGCCACGCTCGACGGAATTTTCATGGGGGTCGGGATGTTATGGACACTCGCCGTTCTCGGCGCCATGCGCGAATTCATCGCCAGCGGCACCGTCTTCGGCGGTATCGACATGGTTTTCCCCAACCTGCATCCCATACGCTTGCTGCCGGAGACTTACCATGGTTTCCTGCTCGCCTTGCTGCCGCCGGGTGCTTTCATCCTGCTCGGCTGCATGATTGCCTGGAAAAACTGGATCTCGGCCAAAGCAGCCGCACACGCCCAAAAACAACCACCGGCGCCGATGGAAGCGGCTGGCTGCCATTCGCTCTAATGCGTGCGGACTGCTTTAACCGCCTGATAATGCCGTGAAAAAAGACCAGGCCGCCGAGTTTTACCGTCGTCTTGCGGCTGGCAATCCGGCGCCGACCACCGAGCTTAATTACGCCACGCCGTTTCAACTGCTGATTGCCGTCATTCTCTCCGCGCAAGCCACCGACGTTGGCGTAAACAAGGCAACCGCCAAGCTCTTTCCAGTCGCCCCCAGCGCCGAAGCCATCCTCGCCCTCGGCATCGACGGACTGAGCGAGTACATCAAAACCATCGGTCTCTACCGCACCAAGGCAAGGAACGTCATTGCCACCTGCCGCATCCTGCTCGACCAATATGGCGGCGAGGTTCCGCCGGATCGTGCGGCGCTCGAAGCGCTTCCCGGTGTCGGGCGCAAGACGGCCAATGTCGTCCTCAACACCGCATTCGGACAACCGACGATTGCAGTCGATACGCATATTTTCCGGCTTGGCAATCGCACTGGCCTGGCACCGGGAAAAACCGTCATCGATGTTGAAAACAAACTCCTGCGCATCACCCCGGCCGAATTCAAGAAAGATGCACACCACTGGTTGATTCTCCACGGGCGCTACATCTGCAAGGCACGCAAGCCGGAATGCCCGCGCTGCCCGGTGGTCGATCTTTGCCGCTTCAAAGGCAAAACCTCATGAAAGTCGCCAGCGGAATGGCCGCCGGCCAACGCCCGCAGCCCGAACTGGCTGCCGCTGCCGTCACCGCCGCACTGGCCAAAGCCGGGCTGGAACAGGCAGGGCGCGTCATTCTTTTCCTGAGTCGCGATTTTCAGCGTGACCCACGCGCAGCCCTCCTCGCGGCAGCGCGCGCCGCCGGTTGTCTGGACATTTCCGGCTGCACCGCTGAAGGCGTTTTCTCCGATGAAGGCTGGCGGCTCGACCAATCGGCGGCGGTGGCGTTGGTCATCGCCGCCCCGAGCGCCACCAAGACGGCGGAAAGCCGGCACCGCCTGAGTTTTACCGCTCACAGCACCCTGCCCTTCGACTGGCGCAGGCCACCGCAGCGGGTTGGCATACTTTCCAGTGAGGCCGCCGTTTGGGCGCATGGCCGCGTTCAGGAGAGCGGCAATGCCGAGTTCGATTTACGTGGTGTGCAAAGCCGGCTGGTGATTTCGACCGGTCTGCGCCCACTTGGCGAATCGCTCACCGTCGATGCCTGCCGCTCGCATGATCTGCTCAAAATCGACGGGCAAACGGCGCTCGACACCCTGCGTCGCCACTTGCCGGGTGAGCGTCGCCAGCGTCTTGCTGTGCATCATTTTGCCGCGATTCGCCGGGCAGGCGACCCGGGCGTTGCCATTCTGGCGGCCAATGATGATGGTTCGCTGACCATGGCCGAAGCCTTCACTCCGGGGGAAACCTTGCGCTGGGCGATGCGCCAGCCACAGGGCGCCGAGCAGGAGATGAGCGAGACTTTGAGTGCTGCGGTCAGCGGCGAAAAGATGCCGGATTTTGCCATCATGTTTTCCTGTATCGGTCGTGGGCCGCTGTTTTACGGTGATCAAGACCGCGATCTGGCGATTTTCCATCAGCAGTTGCCGGCAACACCGCTGATCGGTGCCTATGGGGGCGGCCAGATTGCGCCAGGGTGCACCGGAAATTGCCTGTTCCAGAATTCCGTCCTGACCCTGCTCTGCGAGAGTACCGATGTTCAACCCTAGCCGCGAACAAGTCCGCCAGTTTTTTTGTGAATCCTGGCGCAAACACGTCGAGCGCTTGCCTCTGGTCGGCGCCGAAGCGGTGGCCGCTGATATTGTCGCCCGCCACCCCGAATACCACGCCCTGCTCAGCGACAGCGCCGGCGCGCTGGAGAAAGAATGGACACCGGAAGGCGGGCAGATGAACCCATTTCTTCACCTCTCCCTGCACCTGGCAATTCACGAGCAAGTCAGCGTCGATCAACCAGCCGGGATTCGTGCCGCTTTTCAAAGCCTGCGGGCAAGAATCGATGCGCACGCCGCCGAGCATGTATTGCTCGAAAGTCTCGGTGAAATCGTCTTTGCCGCGCAGAAAACCGGCAAGCCGATGGATGCCGTCGCCTACCTGGAAAAAATCCGCCGTTCGGCCAGCACCAGCTGAGTTTCCGGAGGGTGGCGATGATGGAGGCAACTGATCGGGCCGACCGTCACGCCTCTTCCGAGGGTGGGGCAACCTTGATGATTTCGTCAAGCGAGGTCAAACCCTGAGCTACTTTCAAGGCACCTGAAATGCGCAGCGGTCGCATCCCCTCGCGCACCGCCTGCTCGCGCACACGGGCGACTTCCATCTGCGGACGGATCAATTTGCGTATCTCGGCCGAATTGACCAGGATTTCGTAGATTCCTATCCGACCCGAATAGCCTGTCATCCGGCACTCCAGACAGCCGACCGGATGGTAAATCTGCGTTGGCTCTGTTGATTTCCACGGCGCCACCAAGGCGCGCCAGCTTTGCCGCTGCTCCTCGTTGATCGGTGCCGGCTTTTTACAATGCGGGCAGAGGGTACGCACCAAACGCTGTGCCATGATGCCGAGCACCGTCGAATTGATCAGGTAGGCCGGCACCCCGAGGTCAAGCAGGCGGGTAATCGCCGCCGGCGCATCGTTAGTGTGCAGCGTCGATAACACGAGATGTCCGGTCAAGGCCGCCTGAACCGCCATTTCAGCAGTTTCCAGATCGCGAATCTCGCCGATCATGATGATGTCGGGATCCTGGCGCATGAGGGCGCGCACACCGTCGGCGAAACCAATATCGATATTGTGCTGAACCTGCATCTGGTTGAAGGTGGACTCGACCATCTCAATCGGGTCTTCAATGGTGCAGACATTGACTTCCGGTGTCGCCAGTTCTTTGAGCGTGGTGTATAGCGTTGATGTCTTGCCGGAGCCGGTCGGGCCGGTAACCAGCACGATGCCGTGCGGCGCGCTGGTCATCTGGTGCCAGCGCGTCTGGTCATCGGCGGAGAAACCGAGGGAGCGCAAATCACGTTGCAGCACTTCCGGATCGAAAATGCGCATCACCAGCTTTTCACCAAAGGCGGTCGGCAGGGTTGCCAGACGCAACTCGACCTCTTGCCCGGCGGGCGTTCGGGTCTTGATCCGTCCATCCTGCGGGCGCCGCTTTTCGATCACGTCCATGCGCCCGAGCAGCTTGATGCGACTGGTCATCGCCGTCATCACCGACATCGGAATCTGATAAACCTGATGCAGCACGCCATCAATGCGGAAACGGATAATCCCCATATCGCGGCGCGGTTCGACATGAATATCCGAAGCCCGCTGATCGAAGGCGTACTGCCACAGCCAGTCCACAATGTGCACCACGTGCTGGTCGTTGGCATCGAGGGTGCGATTGGTTTTGCCGAGATCGACGAGTTGCTCGAAGGTCGACAGCGAGGGATTGACGTTCCCTTTTTGCCCGGCCTTCTTGATCGATTTGGCAAGGTTGAAAAACTCGACCAGATAACGCGCAATATCCGTTGGCGTCGCCATCACACGACGAATTTCCTTGCGCAAAATCGGCGCCAGCTCCTTTTCCCATTCCCGCACAAAAGGCTCGGCGGTGGCAATCACGACTTCACGGGAGTTGATTTCGACCGGCAAAATGGTGAAGCGCCCAGCGTAGGCACTCGACATCACATCGGCGACGCCGCTGAAATCAATCTTCAGCGGGTCGATATGCAGATAAGCCAGACCAACCTGACCCGCCAGCCATTCGGTCAGCACCTCAAGATTGAGGACTCGCGCCGGCAACTTGGGATTGCGCCATTTCTGGTCGGCAACGACGACGAGCGGGTGGGTTCGATCACCGTGCAACTTTCGCTCGGCACGCAACTCGGCGGCATCGTCGGGTAACACCATACCGTCGGCCAGCATCAAATCGAGCAATTCGGCGAGCGTCAGACGGTGATCCAGGCTACTTTGTTTGTTCATGGTGTGAAATATAGCATGTCAAACGTAAGCCCTTGTTACTGGACGGGATTTTGCTTGCATTCGCTTACAATTCAGCAGCCTCCCGGCGACTCATGCTTCTAGAATGAGATCAAACTCACAGCCAAGGAGCAAAACATGAAAACCCGCCTGATTTTATCCACCAGCCTGCTGATCGCCTCTTTGATCAGCCTGCCGCTCAGCGCCCAAACAACGATGCCCGCCAAGGGCGCCGCGCTGACAGGGCAGCAGGGAAATTGCGACATGCCTCACAGAGGTCAGGGAGCGCGCCAGCCCGGCGATTGCGCCCGGAGTCCAAACCCGGACGCCTGCAACGCCCACCGCGAGGCGCGCAAAGAAGCCAGAAATGCCTGCAAGGAAAAAAGCGGAGCGGAGCGCCAGCAATGCCTGATTGAACAGCACCAGAAAATTGATTGCGGAAAAATGCCCAATCCCCAGCAATGCGAGGCGCGCAAGGAAGCGGGGCAGGCCTGCAAAAACGAAACCGGCGCGGCCTACCATCAATGCATTCAGAATAAAGCACCGGCACCTGATTGTCGCCAGGCAGCCGACCCGCAGCGCTGCGAACTTCACCAAAAAGCCCACAGCGCCTGCAAAGGCAAGATGGGGCCTGAGCACAGGAACTGCCTGCGCGATCAGTTCAAAGTCAAGTAATTGACCAATTGAGACCAATGCAGGCACCGCCTGCATTTTTTTGCGTAAAAAAACAACTTGACAGCAGCAAAACGCCCCGGCGAGGAAGCAGGTTTTGTGACAGAATAATTCCCTACTATCAACAATGTCATTTACCGGTATCCACCATGCGCAATAACCAGCCTGTGACCAATATTGAGCAAGCCTTCGGAAACGATGTAGCGATTATTTCGCACACCGATGAAAAGGGGCGAATCACCTTCGTCAACGATGATTTTGTCGCGATCAGTGGCTTTAGCAACGATGAGTTGGTCGGCCAAGCGCACAACATCGTACGTCACCCCGACATGCCCGGCGAGGCCTATCGCGATTTGTGGGCGACAGTCAAAAACAATCGTCCGTGGACTGGCATCGTCAAGAATCGCTGCAAGAATGGCGATTTTTACTGGGTTCGCGCTTCGGTGACACCGAGGCCGGATGGCGGCTACACCTCGGTTCGCGTCCAGCCGAGCCGCAGCGAAATTGCTGCCGCCGAGGCGCTTTACCAGCGCATGCGGCAGGATCCCTCGATCCGCTTGCATGAAGGCGAGCTGGTCAGAACCGGCATCATGGCAATTGGTCAGCGCCTGACGAAGGCCATCGATAACATGCGTATCGGTCGCCGTTTGATGTTGATCACGACAATCATCATTTTGCTGCTGGTCGGTTCGCTTGGCGACAGCCTGATTTCAGCCGAAAAAATCCAAATTCAATATCGTGACTATATCGAGCGCGATGTGGCGCGCCGTGCCGATTTTTACAACATGTACGCACAAGGACTGCAAATGGGTCAGGCGCTGCGCAATGTGATGCTCGACCCGGACAACCCAAAGGCGTATGACAACTACAGGAATGCCGCCAACGCCTTCGAGCAGGCATCGAGCCAGGCTCGCGAGCTTGATGAGCGTTTCATGAAATCGGCGCTACCTGAACGAATCCAGAACTTGCGCAGAGAACAAAAGAAACTACACGAGCAAATTTTTGAACTCGTCAAAGCCAGCCAGGGCGATGAAGCCAAAGCCATCCTGAACAAACAGGAAACGCCAAAATGGCGTGAAATCCGCGACACCTTGCTTGCCGAAATTAAATCGCTCGACGCGGCAACGCCGGAATTGCTGACCAAACTCAACGATGAATCGGCATCCGCGCGCAAGCAAAGTGTCTCATTGGCGATTGCCGCCTCAGTGCTTGGCATCTTTCTCAGCATCGTCATGGTCAGCCGGATATCGAAGGAAGCGAGGCGCGCCGAGAAACTGGTTTCAGCGGTGGCCGGGGGCAATCTTGGCGAGGTGATTCACGCCGGCAACGAAGACGAATTCGGGGCAATCCTGACCCGCGTTGCCGTTTTACGCAACCGCCTGCATGAAGCGATCAGCCTCATCCACCAAAGCGCCAGGTCGCTCGGTGAATCCAATGTACGACTGGCTGCCGCAAGCCAGGAGACCGCCGAAGCCGCCAACCTGCATTACGCCGCCGTCGCCAGTATCGCCGCGGCGGTTGAGGAGCTGTCCACCTCGACCGACGAGATGAGCAGCAATGCGCGTGACGCCCTCCTTGCCGCCGACACGTCGAGCAAAGCGACACGCAGCAGCGCCGAAATCAGCCATGCAACAGCTCTCCAGATAAGTGCGGCGGCGCAGGTGGTAGCCGCCTCGGAGCAACGCATTGGCGAACTCGCCGGCATGTCCGAGGAGATCAGCCGAGTCGTATTGGTGATCAAGGAAATCGCCGATCAAACCAATCTGCTGGCGCTCAATGCGGCGATCGAAGCAGCCCGCGCCGGTGAGCAGGGACGCGGATTTGCCGTCGTCGCTGACGAAGTTCGCAAACTCGCTGAACGAACCGGCAAGTCGACCCAGGAAATTGCCGCCATGATTCAACGTATTCAGGAAGTCAGCCGTGCGGTGTCCGAGGAAGTGGCAGCCAGTAGCCAGGAAGTCAGCATCGGCGCAAAAAGTGCTGCCCAGGCCGGCGAGATGGCGGCCTCGGTCGAAAACTCGGTCAACCAGGCGAGCCATGCTGTTCAGTTGATCAGTGACTCACTGGGCGAGAGTAGCGCGGCAACCCGCGATATCGCCAGCAATATGGAGCGCGTCGCGCAAGGTGCCGAAAACGATGCCCAGATCGCCGAGCGCTCGGCTGTCGAAGCGCGTTCAGTTGGTGTTCTGACCGACAAGCTGAAATCACTGGCGGCACAGTTCAGGGCGTAATAACGCCTCCGGCGTGGAGCGCAGCTATCGCCGCGACTGCTGGCGGAGCGGCTCGAGCAGGGAGCCCAAACCGTTGTGGTCGATTTCCTGCATCAACGCCAGCAGGCGACCCGTCTCACCAGGCGGGAAACCCTCACGGGCAAACCAATTGAGATAACTGCCAGGCAAGTCGGCGATTAATTTTCCCCGGTGTTTGCCAAAAGGCATTTCTCGGCTGACAAGCAGTTGCAGGTCGGCGGGTTCCATGAAATTTCAGACCGGCTGCACGGTTCGCCAAGGAAGCCAAGACCAGGCGAGCAAAAAGCAGCTGATCGATCGGCAGGTCTTAACCCAGCGTCTTGTCAATTTCCGCCAGCAACTTCATTGCACGCTCACGATTTTTCTTGATTGCCGCCTGGCGAGCCTCGACGTTAGCCGCCTCGGCCAAGGAAGTTTTGATCAACAGCTCATGCGGCGTCATGCCACCGATAGCTTCATTGATCAGACGCTCGGTTTCCGCATCGAGATCATCATTCTTCTCGGTCATCAACTGCTCCTCGGTAATCAACTAAATATTTATTTGACGCCGGGCTTTCTGCCCGGCGCAGGACGCGGAATAAACCCGGACAGTCGACATTGAAACCCCTCGACCGCCTTGCCTTTGACGTAACTGGTCACACTGCACTGGGAAATGTCGCCACGCTCAGAGAGTTCGGTCAGCGAGGCTCTGACGGCATCGAGCGAGATGTTGGTCGCCGCTGCAATATCAAAATCGAGCAGTTGGCCATGTTTCTTGAGGTATTCGAGAACCTTGGTGGTGTGCATCAGAATTCCTTTCTATGACTTGGCGGGCAGCAACTTCACCATTCAAGCATTGCAGTGACTCAACCAAGAAAAAAAGCCCGCTCGAGGCGGGCTAAATCCAAATCTTGGAGGAGATGGAGGAGACAAACGTTATTATGCCGACGCTGATGCTGCGACGCAACATACTTTTGCAAAAAATGCAAAAAAATCCCTGCTCAAGAAAAAGCCCCACAAATTGTGTGGGGCTTTGTTTTGCGGCCAAGCCGGAAAGTTACTTGGATTGCTTGCTCATTGCCGCGATGTTGGCTTGCGCCGTTTCAGCGAACTGCTTGGCAACGGCATTCATGTTACCAAAAGCCGAGTTGGCGGCAGCGATTGCACTCTGAATTGCAGCAACCGCGCCCTCGGAGCCAGCCGGGGCAGATTTGGAGGCCATGGCGACCATGCCAGCAACATTCTTCTGGAAATCACCGAATTGAGCTTCAACCATCTTGGCCAGATCCTTCTGGGCTTCAGAGGTGATTTCATAGACCGAGCGTGAGTAGGCAACCGCTTTTTCAACTGCCGGTTTGGCCAGAGAAGATTGAGCTGCGAGCGCCGCTTGTGGATCTTTGGCGGAAATCACCGACTGAACGCCGGAGGTGGCATCTTCGAGGGCGGCGCGCGCGGTATTCAAATTGAGAGAGGCGATCCGCTCGGCAGAAGCCAGAGCCGTGTTGGCGACAGCAAGCAGGGAATCAACGGTTGCCTTGTTGGCGGCGGCGAATTGTTCAGGATTGATGGACATGACGGTTTTCCTTGGAGAGTTTTTGAAGTGTACGCGACGCAGTATAACGTACTTTATCGACAATTGGTGCACCGCACAAAATATGTCTTTCTACTACGCCGCCGGGGTTTATATTGTTGCCATCCCATGACGAAGTTCCGATGCCCTGGCCTGCGTGGCGACCAGCGTTTCCGGTGCCATTTTCGCCAATTGTCGATAAACCATGGATAAACGCGGGTTGGCTGAGAGCCGCTCGCTATTGCGCGCGAAAAAATCCCAGTAGAGTGCATTGAAAGGACAAGCCCGTTCGCCAAGGCGAGCCTTTTTATCGTAATGACAAGATTTGCAGTAATCGCTCATGCGGTCGATGTAGGCGGCGCTTGAAACATAGGGCTTGGTGGCCAACTGGCCACCATCGGCGAACTGGCTCATGCCGATGGTGTTGGGTAACTCAACCCATTCTATGGCGTCGATATAAACACCGAGATACCAGCGGTGAACAGCGTGCGGATCGAGTCCGGCAAGCAAGGCAAAATTGCCGATCACCATCAGACGCTGAATATGGTGGGCATAGGCGTGCTCAAGCGATTGACCGATGGCGTGTTCGAGACAGCGCATTTTGGTTTGAGCATCCCAGAACCACGGCGGCAACGGCTGTTGGTGGTCAAAAAAATTCTGCGCCTCGTAACCTGGCATGTTGGCCCAATAGACACCGCGTACATATTCGCGCCAGCCGAGAATCTGCCGTATGAAGCCTTCGGCAGCAGGCAGCGGTACTCGGCCCGAGGCATGGGCGCCCTCAACGCTGGCGACCACTTCGCGCGGGTCGAGCATCTTGGTATTGAGCGCGAAGGAGAGCAGCGAGTGGAAAAGCCGCCAGGCGCGGGAGGTCAGCGCATCCTGAAAATCACCGAAATGCGGTAATGAGCGGGCAATGAATTGGTCGAGATGTTGCAACGCCTCGCCACGGTTGAGCGGCCAGGCGAGGCGCTCGGCATCGGCGGCGCCAAAACTGGCCACCCCCGCCTGCTCGATGCTTTGCCATAGCGCCGAATGATCGTGTTGGCTGCGCCAGTCTACGGGTTCATGTGGCAAACCCGGCCACGGCTTGCGATTGTCATGATCGAAGTTCCATTGCCCGCCCAGCGGCTTGGCCGCGCCGGCCATCAGCACTTCGTGGCGAATGCGCATGTGGCGGTAAAAATACTCCATCAGCCATTGTTTGCGATGGACAAAAAACTGCGCCGCCTCGTTGCGTTGCGTGTAGAAATGCTCACTATCAACCATTTGCGCGGGAATCGTCAGTTGCTGCGCGTAGCTCGCCAACTGTTGATCGAGCCGCCACTCGTCGGGTGCCTGATAAGCAAAGGCGCTGGCAGAGTAGCGGGCAATCAGCGCATCGAGGTTGCCTGACAGTGATTGGCGATTTTCTGTATCGTCGATCGCCAGATAATCCACGCGATGTCCGGCAGCTCTGAGTTGCCGGGCGAAATCGCGCATGGCGGCAAAGATGGCGAGAATTTTCTGCGCGTGGTGCAGGACGTAATCGGTTTCCTGACGGATTTCCATCAGCACGTACACAACCTCGCCATTCGTCGTCGACAGCCAGCTATGCCGTGGATTGAGCTGGTCGCCAAGAATCAGCCTGAGCGTTGTCATGGCTTTTCCGCGCCGCTTCGGCGGCAGCGTTCGGAGCAATATTTCACTGCATCCCAAACTTTTGCCCATTTTTTTCGCCAGACAAACGGTCGGGTGCAGGCACAGCAGATTTTGCTCGCCAGATCGGATTTTTTGCGCATGGGTAACTCAATCGAAAATCCAGGCTTGTAACCGGGGTTTGCTTTACTTTGTCCTAGACAAATAATAACTTTGTTCATCATAATCTGCATCATGATAGTTTGCCGATCCGCAGAGAAGCCGACGTTGACAAGGAGAATTAGATGCAAAAAACCGCATTGGTAACGGGCGCAGCCGGCGGCCTCGGGCGCGCAGTTGTCGAGAAGCTGGCCGGCGCCGGCTGGGATTTGGTGGTCGTCAGTCGCCAAGCCAGCCATTTGAGCGACGCTTTCGGCCAGCGCTTTCTGCAAATTGAGGCCGATTGTTCAAGTGTCGAAGGCGTTCGGCAGATTTTCCGTATCGCTAAAGCACAGGAAATGATCCCGACCGCGCTGGCTCACTGCGTCGGCAACATTCGCCTCAGCCCCTTGCACCGGATGAGCGAGGCTGATTTGAGCGATGGCCTGAGCGCCAATTTGATCAGCGCCTTTCACACTCTGGCCGGTTTTGTCGGCAATTTGCGCGATCTCCGCGTCCCCGGCGCTGCGGTGTTGGTCTCGTCGGTCGCGGCGCAGATCGGCACTCCCAACCACGAAGCGATTGCCGCTGCCAAAGGCGGGCTTGAGGGGTTGGTGCGCGGCGCTGCAGCGACCTATGCGGCGGCCGGCATTCGCATCAACGCCGTCGCCCCCGGCCTCATGGATACCCCGGCCGCCGCCGGACTGATCGGCAGTCAGATGGCGCGCGAAGCTGCCGGCCGCCAGTACCCACTACCCGGTATCGGCTCACCCGACGAACTGGCCGAGCTGATGGTCTGGCTGCTTTCCGAGACGGCAGCACGGGTGACTGGTCAGATATGGGCGCTCGACGGCGGCTTCTCGAGCATTCGTCCGCTCGTCAAATGAACCACGAGATGCCTCACCGCCCCGCCGGTAGCCAGCCTGTCGTCGTCGCCTGGCTGGGTTACGGCGGGCTGCTGCCGTTTGTTTTTCTGACATTCGCCAGTTTCGCCGACCCAGCCCATGCTCCCCTCTGGCGCGACACCCTCCTTGCCTACGGCGCGATCATTCTCGGCTTTGTCGGCGCCCTGCACTGGGGTTTTGCGATGCACTTGCCGAACCTCAAAGAGCAGCAGCGCTCGGCAGCTTACCTCTGGAGCGTGCTACCGGCGCTCGTCGCCTGGCCGGCATTGCTGCTGCCAGCCCATGTTGCGACCCCGTTGTTGATGGGTGGATTTATCGCCAATTACCTGCGCGACCGTTATCTCGACAAGCACGCCGAACTACCGGGGTGGTATTTGCCACTCCGTTTTCACCTCACCATGACCGCCTGTATTTGTCTGGTCGGCAGCCTTTTTGCCGCATGATCACATTACCCAACATCACTTGAGGGAGGGCGCCATGAACTTTTTCAACCGCTTGCCGGGCTTTACGCGAACACCGCCTGGTAAGGAGCGCATGGTATTGCGCAATCTGCCGAAATGGTGGCTGCTGGGCAGCCTGGGGTTGGCCAGCCCGGCACTGCTGGTGCGTTTTTTCGCCGCTGAGAACGACGCCCACTTGATCATGACCACCGACATTTATGTCGCCAGTCTGGTCATCCTCTACTGGACAGTTCTGCTCACCGTTGCCATTGCGGCTTTCATCATCGTTGTGATGAAAGGTCCGGCCTATGTCGCCGACGCCTATCCCTTGATCGAGGCCGAAACGCTTGATGGCAAGGCGCAAGCCAATGGCCATGGCCATTGATCCAGGGCAAACCGGCACGGCCGTTCCCGGTGGGCGCTGGTCACGCCTGGCACGTCTCGGCTCATTGGCCGGCGGCGTTGCCGGCAACATGCTGGCCGAGGGCGCCAGACAATTTATTCAAGGCAAACGCCCAACAGTCCATGACTTGCTGCTGACGCCGGGCAATGCCCGGCGGCTTGCCGGGCAGCTCGCCCAACTGCGCGGGGCGGCAATGAAAGTCGGTCAGTTATTGTCGATGGATGCCGGTGAATTGTTGCCGCCCGAACTGACCGAGATTCTCTCGCGGCTGCGCGCCGACGCCATCCCGATGCCAATGAGCCAGGTCGTCGCGGCACTTGAGGCTAACTGGGGAACGGGTTGGGATCGCCATTTCCAACAATTTTCCTTCACCCCGGTGGCAGCCGCCTCGATCGGTCAAGTGCACTTTGCCCAGCGCAAGGATGGCCGCCATTTGGCCATCAAAATTCAGTATCCCGGTGTACGGCAAAGTATCGCGAGTGACGTTGATAATGTAGCGACACTGCTCCGTCTCTCAGGCCTGCTGCCCAAATCCCTCGATATCAAGCCGCTGCTCGACGAGGCCAAACGGCAGTTGCACGATGAGGCGGATTACCGTCGCGAAGGCGCCTGCATGATGCAGTTTGGCCGCCTGCTGACAACGACCGGCGAGTTCTTGCTGCCAGAAATGCACGCTGACCTGACGACTGAGAGCATCCTGGCGATGACTCGTCTCGATGGCGTTGCACTTGAAAGCCTGGTTTCTCTTGAGCAGGACGAGCGGGATCGCCTTGTCAGCCAGTTGTTCAGCCTGCTGTTTCGAGAACTATTCGAGTTCAAACTGATCCAGACCGATCCGAATTTTGCCAATTATCAATATGCCCGCGCATCGCGGCAGATCATTTTGCTCGACTTTGGCGCCACCCGTGCCTACGGCAATGCCATGGTCGCTGCCTATCGCCGCCTGATGCGGGCGGCAATTGCCGGAGATCGTGACGAAATGAATGAGGCCGCACAAGACATCGGCTACTTTCAGGCCGACATCACGGCTCATCAGCGCCAGCAAGTACTGGATATTTTTGCCCTCGCCTGCGAGCCTTTGCGCCACGACGGCGTTTACGCTTTCGGCAACAGCGACCTCGGCGCCCGCATCCGCGATGCCGGCATGGTTCTCGGCAGGGATCGTGACTTCTGGCACACACCGCCGGCCGACGCCTTGTTCCTGCACCGCAAGCTGGGCGGACTCTATTTGCTGGCGGCCAAACTCAAGGCGCGCATCGCAGTACGCGACATTGCCCTGCACGCGCTCAGCGGCAGCATTTCCGAGTTGTCCTGAACAAACACATAAAACTTTTCATGTCCGCAACCCGCTTGAAAATACTCGTCGTTGTCAGCACGTTTGTCCGGGCGGCAACACCGGCTGCTGGCAGTTGCAGACGCTGGCGGCACTCCACGTGCAGCGACCGAAAATAGTGATCGGCTTTGAAATGTTCCCGCGTCGCCTGCAGCCGATTCTTGATCAATGGGTTGCCGGGGCGCTCGGCGCGCTTGGTGTCACCATACCGCCGATGGCCGCCACTGAGGGCAGTTTTCTCGCAGCCGGCCGCCGTGCCTGAATTACTCGTCTCAACCAACTCATCCCGCAAGGAGAAAAATTGAACCTCACCCCCGGCTTTGCCACCTCAACCGCCCTGCTGCTCGGCCTTTTCTGGACAAACTCCCTGATGGCGACTGAAGAACCCAAATTCACCTTGTTACTCAAGGAAGAGCGCTTCGAGATCCGCCGCTATGCGCCGCAGATCATCGCCGAAGGCATCGTCGACGGCGACATGGACAGCGCCTCGAACCGCGGCTTTCGGCTGATTGCCGACTACATTTTCGGCAACAACCAAAAGACCGCGATCGCCATGACCGTCCCGGTCGTCGTCGAACCCGAAGCGGTCTCGGAGAAAATCGCCATGACGGCACCCGTCAGCGTCGAGCCGCAAACAGAACAAGCCGGCAGCATGGTTGGCGCCCGACGCTGGCGGATTCACTTCGTCATGCCCAGCCAGTACAGCATGGCAACTTTGCCCAAGCCGCTGAATCCTCTCGTCAGCCTGCGCGAAATTCCCGCCAAAACTTTTGTGGCGATCACTTATAGCGGCTTCAACAGCGAGGCGTCGGCGCAGGAAAAAACCGATGAACTGGCGGCCTGGATCCAAGCCAGGGCGCTCGAAAGCATTGGCCGACCTCAACTCGCTCGCTACAACCCGCCCTGGACGCTGCCCTTCTGGCGGCGCAACGAGATACTGCAGGAAATCAAGGAAAGCGCGGCGGAGGCACAATCGGGAACGCCCGCCGCTCCCGGCGGACGCTAATATTCCTCAAGCAGGCTGACCATGCTGGCAACCGAAAGCAGGGTCAGCATGGCGCCCTCGTCGGTGGCTGATTTGACAATCGAGGCGAGCAAGGACGTCATGCCGACAAAAATATTGCCGGCAGGCTCGATTGCCTCGTCGGCGACTTGTGAAATCTCCCCCAGCGAGTCCACCAGGACACCGAAGCGCTTCCCGCTGTCGCTGTCGATCACGACCACCTGCGCTTCGGCTGAATAGTCCGCGTCCTTGACTCCCAGAGCGCTGCGCAGGTTATAGAGCGGGATAGCTTGCGAACGATAGACCATGCTCCCGAAAATCTGCGCCGGCGCATTGGGAATCCGTACAAATCCCTTCAATTCGACGGCCTCGACGACATCCTGGACCCGCAACCCGAGCCAGTAATCGCCGACATGGAAGCTGGCAATTTCAACCCCGCCTTGATTCTGGCTGGCGCTCACCGCCCCTCCGACGAGACGTTCCTTGCCGCCCGCTCGCGCAGGCTGTGTCAGCGCCTTCCTGCTTGCGCCCAGTTCGCCCATGGGCACAGCCACGAGGGCGATGACATCGTTGCGATACGGATCAGCACTTCCCTTGTACTCACGATAACCGGCAGACTGACGGGCGCCGACGGCAAGCACCTGGCTGCCGAGAACCACAAGCCGCGACTCGCCTTGTGACTAACTGGCGGCAAGGAGAAAATCAGCCGGCAGGTCAAATTTTGTGCCGAGCGCAAAGCGTTCATCCTAAAAACCGCAGTTACCCCATACCGCTTGCATGATCGGGCAGTAAGCGGATGATTTTCGGTGGTCCGATGGCAGCAATGGTGCGCTTGAGATGATCGCAACAAAGCAGCCATACCGAGGTGATGCCCAACTGCTCCG
>CAJBDJ010000053.1 GCA_903951825.1 uncultured Pseudomonadota bacterium | reverse complement strand
TACGACTCGGCCGGGCTGGCGGTCATCGGTGATGCCGGGATCGAACGCGTGCGCTCCACCGGTCGCGTCGCCGAACTTGAATCCGCCGCCGCCACGACCCACGCCGTTACCGGCATCGCTCACACGCGCTGGGCGACGCATGGCGTTCCCAGCGAACGCAACGCCCACCCGCACATTTCCGGCAGTATCGCCGTCGTACATAACGGCATTATCGAAAACTACGAAACCCTGCGCCGCGAACTCAGCGCCCAGGGCTACATCTTCACCTCGGACACCGACACCGAAAGCATCGCCCACCTGATCGAAGCCACGCTCCAGAATGAGCCCGATCTCTTCAGCGCCGTGCGGCTCGCCTGCCGCCGGCTGGTCGGCGCTTACGCCATCGCCGTCATCGACCACACCCAGCCGGGCAAGATCATCGTCGCCCGCGAAGGCTCGCCGCTCCTGCTCGGCGTCTCCGAGCACGGCAATTACGCCGCCTCCGACGCCTCCGCCTTGCTGCAAGTCACCCGCCACATGATCTACCTCGACAACGGCGACCTCGCCGAGTTGACCGCCGGCAGCGTCAAGATCAGTCGCCTCGACGGGACGCCGGTCGAACGGCCGGTGCATCTCTCCCAGCTCTCGGCTGCCGCCGTCGAACTCGGCAACTACCAGCACTACATGCAGAAGGAAATCTTCGAGCAACCGGAAGCCTTGGCCAATACACTGGAAATCGTCGGCGGCAGCAAATCCATCCAGCCCGGTATTTTCGGTGCCGAAGCCGTCGCTTCGATGGCCGACGTCGACGCCATTCTCATCCTCGCCTGCGGCACCAGCAGCCACGCCGGCGCCACCGCCCGCTACTGGCTCGAAGCCATCGCCGGCGTCCCCTGCACGGTCGAAATCGCCAGCGAATACCGCTACCGCAGCTCGGTCGCCAATCCCAAGCAACTGATCGTCGCCATCTCGCAATCCGGCGAAACCGCCGACACCCTGGCAGCCCTGCGCCACGCCAAGGCACTCGGTCAAAACAAGACCCTGGCCATCTGCAACGTCCCCGAATCGGCCATCGTCCGCGAATGCGCCCTGCGCTTCATCACACGCGCCGGCCCGGAAATCGGCGTCGCCTCGACCAAGGCCTTCAGCACCCAACTCGCCGCGCTGTTCGTGCTGACGCTGGTCATGGCCAAGCTCAAGAACCAACTGACAGCGCCACAGGAGGCCACCTACATCGACGAACTGCGCCACCTGCCGGTCGCGGTCAACAAGGTTTTAGGCCTGGAAAGCGAAATCAAGCGCTGGGCGCAACGCTTCGCCGACAAACATCACGCCCTCTTTCTCGGACGCGGGGTGCACTACCCGATCGCCATGGAAGGTGCGCTGAAGCTCAAGGAAATCTCCTACATCCACGCCGAAGCCTACCCGGCGGGCGAGTTGAAGCACGGGCCGCTGGCGCTGGTCGATAGTGACATGCCGGTGATTTCGATTGCTCCGAACAATCAGTTGCTCGACAAGCTGAAATCCAACCTCAAGGAAGTTCAGGCGCGCGGCGGCGAACTTTACGTTTTTGCCGATCAGGATTCGGAAATTGCCGACTCAGAAGGCGTCCATATCCTGCGGTTGCCCGAACATTACGGCGAACTCTCGCCCATCCTCCACGTAATCCCGCTGCAACTGCTCTCTTATCATGCGGCGCTGGTCAAGGGGACCGATGTTGACAAGCCGCGCAATCTGGCCAAGTCAGTGACTGTTGAGTAATGGTGGAACCTTTGGGATGGCTAGTGCTGAATCTCAACCGCTATCAGAACTTTCTGAGCCTGGGTTTGAGGCAGGGCCTTTGCACTCGGATGTCATCCATCAAAAACCACCGAGGTTGCACGAAATTTAAGCAATCGAGAAAGGTTGATAGCCAAAGATGACTTCCTGTATAGGGCTTTCGCATAATTTCAAGTTTTTGCTGGCCGCAACAAACATCACTTTGCCCAAAATTTGTGCAGGTTTAGCAGAATTAGGC
>CAJBDJ010000052.1 GCA_903951825.1 uncultured Pseudomonadota bacterium | reverse complement strand
GATATGCAGACCGCCTTCCGCTTCGCACATCTGTTTGAGTTTGATCCGCCCATAGACGGCATCGGCCGTCGGGATCAGCAGCGCCGCGACGATGATGAGCGCCTTTGTCCAATAGGTGCCGGCGCGTTTGAAGAGTTTTGTGGCGCCCCAGATGTATCCGCCAATCAGCGCCAATACCAGTAGTCCACCCATTTATGCTGCCTCCCGAAGTGCTTCCATCACGTGTGATATGCCGCTGTTGCCCTGTGGGTCTGGCGCTCTCGCGATGAGAACGGGCACACAAGCAGCCTCGGTAAACCCCCGGACAGTGTCCTTGAGGACGCCGGAGGAGTCGCGAGCCATGGCCTGCCGCAGGTCGTACACCGTGCTGTAGCCGTAGGCGTCGGGCAGCGCGGCGATGTCGGCGGAAACGGCGCGCAGATCGGTGGCGCGGCTGCGGGTCAGATCGCGTTCCGTGTCGTTAAAAGCGGCGGCGATTCGCCTATCGATGTTGCCAAATTGTTCGGCTCCGTAGTTCTTGAAGTTCTCGGGTGGGATACTGTCGATCAGAAATTCCATAATGTTTGCTCCTGAATGTGTTTATGCAATTTGCGGTGAATGTCTGAAGGTGTCGTGTCTTTTTTGGGGCGGCTGCGCCGGCTCATCGGCTATTGCCTGCGGTTTCGTCGTAGAGGTCGAGGGTTGGCAAGGTGTTTTCTTTTTCTAAGACGCCATCTGCCCGATGGGTCAATGCGAAATACACGAATTGACGATTCTACGTAATTCGTAGAGACGCTACAAATTCTACCCACGACCATTAGGAGGTGTCCTCTTCCTCCAAACTCCCTTCGTCTGTCTTCGGAAAGCGCTTGCGCGAAGCTCGCCTTGCCCGTGGTATTTCCCAAGACCGTCTCGGTGTGCTGGCCGGATTGGATGAGGCGACGGCCAGCGCACGTATCAGCCGTTATGAAAGCGGCAAACACGCTCCCCCTTTTTCTTTTGTTGAGCGGCTGGCTGAATTGCTGGGGGTTCCAACTCCGTATTTTTACGCCGCCACCGATCCCCTGGCTGCCTGGATTCTGGTGTTTGACCAGACTTCTGCGGCTCAGAGGGAGGCGGCGCTCGATCTCTTGTTACGGAATGAGTCCACGCAAAGTTCTGGCGAGTAGTCGCGAAGCGCTTGTGGTCGATGCCGGCGACTTCCTTGCGCGTTGTGATCAGCGCACCGACAAGGCTGCAAAGCAAAGGAATTTCGCCTGGGCGTCAACGCCGCCCGCCCCTCGTTTGCTGCCAACCCCGCCGCCGGATGGTGTCGGGTTTGGCAGCAGGCCTCACTCCAGATTGGCGTGACGCTCCCGCATTTCGCTTTCGGGAACATTCTGGCGGTTGATCACTTCGGCGATGATGGCTTCCAGGTAAATCAGCGTGGCGATTTCAAAGACCGTGCCCATCGGCGTCAAGGTCTGGCGTTCTTCGCGCGGTATCTGTTTGGTTGCCGCATAAACTTGCCGCAAGTGCGGGTTTAATCGCCGGTTGAGTTTGACACTGAGATCGGCCAGTTCATCCATCGGCGATTTGCTGCCGATATCGAGGCCGATGGTGGCGATCCGGGCGCCGGTCTGCTTGGCCATGCGGGCGATGTCGAGCACCGTCTGGGTTTTGCCAGAACCCGAGATGGTGATCAGCAGGTCGCCGCTGCGGGCGGCCGGGGTGGTGGTTTCGCCGACGATGTAGACGATGCCGCCGAGATGCATCAGACGCATCGCGAAAAAACGGCAAACCAGGCCGCTGCGCCCCGCGCCGGTGAGAAAGATGCGCGGCGAGGCGAGAATCAGATCGGTGAGCGCGTTGAAATTTTCGACGCGCGCGTTGCCGAGCACGCCCGCTGTTTTGCCCAGCAGTTCGAGCCCGACGTGATCAAGCAGATTTCCGGATTCAGCGGTGCCCATGGCCTAGCGTCCGATGGCTTCCCGAATCGCCTTCGCCGCCGCCGCCGGATCGCCGGCACCGGTAATGGCGCCGCCGACGACGACGATGTCCGGGTTCAGGCGCAGGACTTCGGGCAGGGTTTCCAGGCGAATGCCGCCGGCCACCAGAACGCCGATGGAAACCGCTTCGCGCACGGCTTGCAGGTCGATCAACGGCGAGTGCCCCTGTTTTTGCTGGTCGATGCCCGAGTGCACGCCGACAAACTGCGCCCCCAGCGCCTGTGCCTGACGGGCGCGCGCGGCTTTGTCGGCGACGTTGATCAGATCAACCACCACGGATTTTCCGTGGGCGCTGGCCGAGGCGACCGCCCCGGCGATGGTGGCATCGTCGGCAACGCCGAGAACGGTGACCAGATCGGCGCCGGCAGCGAAGGCAAAGTCGGCTTCGTATTGACCGACGTCCATGGTTTTCAGGTCGACCAGGATGGCTTTTTGCGAGAAGTGCCGGCGCAGCAGGTGCACGACCCCCAGTCCTTCGTGTTTGATCAGCGGTGTGCCGATTTCGATGATATCGACGTATTGCTCGACAGCCTTGGCCACCTGAAGAGCGGCGTCGCTGGAGAGCATGTCCAGTGCCAGTTGCAAACGCATAAAACCCCCTAAGTCATTGAGTTGAATTGTGGCAGTTTGCGGTGCCTGGCGAATCCGGATTGGCTGCAGACATGCCCTGATGATGATGCGTAAAGAATTATAGTTCCAACCCGCATGACGCCATGCGGCGGGTCAAACAAATATCGGATTCCGCCGCTCATCGTGCCTGCGCGCTCCCTTGGTGAATGTCGGTGTCAGCAGATGAGGGGGGGCGCGCTGATTGGCCGGCGGGTTTCTGCGCTAACCTTCGGGCAGCGGCGGGTGTCGCGTGTTGCATCCGGAGAACCCCGGCTGGCGCCGCTTCGTACTGGTTCGCCTGCGCTGTGGGCGGGCGCCGGGTTTGTTGAGGATCCGGTGTTTTCGATGTTGATTGAGGCAGCTTGCCATGTCTTATTTTCAGATTCCCAGTCCTTTTGAGGTCGAGTGCGGTTCGGTGTTGCTGCTTGAGCCGCCGTCGGCGAAGGCCAACGAGTTGCGCCGGCAGTTGCTCGACGAGAGCTATCCGAAGCCCTTCGTCATTGATGATGGCGAGCGGCGTTATCTGTATTTCAGCGTGCGCCTGATGCAAAGCGAAATGTTGCTGCGCTCGCCGAACTCGCTGCAACTGCGTTACACCCGGAAAATGATGGCCTTTTTGCTCTTTCATCCGCGCCCGCAGCGCATTGTGTTGATCGGGCTGGGCGGCGGCTCGCTGGTCAAGTTTTGCCATCAGCATCTGCCGGGGGCGCACCTGACGGCGGTTGAACTCGACGCCGATGTGATTGCCTGGCGCGAGGCATTCAGTTTGCCGCCGGATGGTCAGCGCCTTGAAGTGATCGAGGGCGACGGGGCTGATTACCTGGCGGCGACGACCAAGGGAATTGATGCCTTGCTTGTCGATGCCTTCGACAAAACAGGCTTTGCTCCCAGTCTCGCCAACCACGAGTTTTTCGCGTCAGCCTTTGCCAAGCTGTCGGGAAACGGCGTGCTGGTGATGAATCTGGCCGGCGAGCAAGCAAGCTACGCCGGCCTGATCGGCGAGGCGATGACGGTTTTTGATGATCAGGTGATCGTGATTTCGGTGCCTGAAGATGGCAATCACGTGCTTTATGCCTTCAAGGAGCGGCACTTCGAGCCACGCTGGCGTTGGCTGCACAGTTTTGCCAAGGAGTTGCGCGCCCATCATGGACTCGATTTCCCGGCTTTTGCGGCGAAGATGGAGCGCGCCAGCAAAATGGGTCTGGCGCGTCGTGAGGCCATGCGCCGCCGCTGAGCGCCTCGCCGGAACGGGCAACGCGGCAGCGGGCAGGGGTTTGACGGGGGGATTACCGCGTCGTCAGCGGCGTCGTTGACTTGGCGGTTTTCTTGGCTTCCTTGGCGGCCTTTTTTTCCTTTGCCGACAACAACGGCTGCTTTTTTGTTTCTTTCTTGCTTTGTTGTTCCTTGCCCATCATGTGTCTCCTTGAGATGTCCCGGTCAGTCCGGGGCTGCGGTCGAGTATAGGCTGAAGTCGGGGCCGAAGTCGGTGTGCGGGTTCAGGGTCGCGGCTTGCGTGCCAGTTGCAGGGCAAAGGCCGCGTCGTTTTTGGTCAGGCGGCGCACCACCTGCGGCCCCATGGCATTGACGAAGCGGACAAAATCGTCCAGCGCGAGGGCGGCGGAAGCATCCTGCTCGGCGCCGGCGATGCGCTCGCGCAACTTCAACTGCCCGTCGCCGGTCACTGCCAGCGTGAACTGTTGCCCCGGACAGCGCTCGTTAAGGCGGGCAACGGCTGCACTGGCGCGGGTCGCACGCATTTCAGCCAGGCCTGGCGAGGGGGTTGAGGGGTTGGCCGGCGTCGCCTTGCGGGAGGTCGTCGGCTTCAGGCTGCGACTTGTTGGCGAGCTTTTGCTGGCGTTTTTCTTCCTGCTTGGCTTTTTTGGCAAGATCGCGCTGACGTTTTTCAAACTGGTAGTTGGGCTTGGCCAAGAGGCTTCCTTTGCGTAGGTTGCAGCTTTGAATGGGCTGCGTCAGTCCGACATGATGCCCATTTTTTGCGCTGCTGTAGAGAAATTCTCACCGCCGGACGTATTCAAGCAGACAGTCGCCGACACCCATTTCATAGTCACGACAGACGCCGGGGCGTTGGCGGTAAATCGTGCACTGCCGGCTTTCGCGGTCAAGGGCGGCGCACCAGCCGTCGGCCAGTTGGCGCATGACGGTGCCGCCCCAGCGATCTTCGCGGGTCAGATAATCGGGTACCTGGTTATCGCCGATGAGCAGCACTTCCAGCCGGCAACAGGCGGCGGCACAAGTGGCGCAGGTGGCACCCGGCGGATTGTTTTTTTCAGGCATTTTCGCCGTTGGCCGCAGCCATCAGTCGCCGAAGCGGCGCAGGCCGTCAAGGTCGAGAACATGAATGCCGCCGTATTCGCTGCGCACCAGCCCGGCCTCCTCAAGCACGCGCAAGGCTTGATTGACGCGCTGGCGAGAAACGCCGGCGAGATAACCGAGTTCTGCCTGGGAAATCTGCAGCAGGCGGTTGGTTCCCGGATAAAGCACCGGATTGAAGAGGGCGGCAAGGCCGCGGGCGATACGCGCATCGGTGTCGAGCATCCGCTCGTTTTCGATCATGCCGATGAATTGCCCGAGTCGCTCGTTGATTTGCGTCAGCAAATAGCGGTTGAAGGGCAGGCTGTGGTCGAGCAGCCATTCGAAAGTCGGGCGGTTCATGAAGGCGACGCGGGTTTCGCGGAGCGCCATGACATCGTAGCGGCGCGTCTCGTTTTTGAGCAGTGATCCCTCGCCAAACCAGGCGCCGCTGCTGATCCCGGTCAGCGAGGTGGTTTTGCCGGTGGTCCAGTGGCTGGCCATCTTGCCGAGACCGTTGATGATGCCCATCCAGTGATCGACGGGTTCGCCCTTCATGCAGATGAAGGCGCCGGCGGCGAAACTGCGTTCACAGGTGCCGGCGAGCGCCCGCTGCATTTCCTCAGGGCTTAGGGAGCGTCCCCAGAGTGAGGTACGCAGGAGTTCCTCGGCAGTTTGCAAAATATTTTCCGGAATGTCCGTCAGATGACAATTATAAGTCGTTGGGCGCCATAGACTTGGGCACACGACCCGGCGCCGGCGATGGTGCACTGCAAGGTTTACGCGCCAAGCTGCAATCGACACAATGCATCAAACGAACGTTAGACTGCGCCGGCTTCCGAGTGCAGCGAGGAGGAGACAAAATGCCTGCAGAGGCGAATTTTTCATCGCTGGATGGATTGCATACCTTTCCGCGACTACTCTTCAATCACGCCAGCACCCGCGCTGCCGCGCCGGCGATGCGCGAAAAACATCTGGGAATCTGGCAGACCTGGAGCTGGGCGGATGTTGCCGAGCGGGTTCGGGCGCTGGCTTGCGGCTTGTCGGCGCTGGGCTTCAAACGTGGCGACAATCTGGCGATTATCGGCGACAACCGCCCGCATCTTTACATGATGATGACCGCCGCGCAGTGCCTCGGCGGCGTTCCGGTGCCGCTTTACCAGGATGCGGTGGCCAGCGAAATGTGCTTTGTTTTGCAGGATGCCGGGATTCGCTTTGCCGTTGTCGAGGATCAGGAGCAGGTCGACAAGATGCTCGAAGTCATGGGCGAGGTCAGCACGCTGGCGCATGTGATCTACGACGACCCGCGCGGGATGCGGCATTACACGCAGCCGTTCCTGCATGACATTCACGAGCTGATGGAAATGGGGCGGATTCACGACCGTAACCATGCCGATTTCCTCGATGCTGAAATCGAGCAGGGCAGCTTCGACGATATTTCGGTGATGCTTTACACCTCGGGGACGACCGGCAAGCCGAAAGGGGTCTGTCAGACCCATGCGGCTTTCATTGCTGCGGCGCGCGGCGGTGTCGAAGTGGACCGGCTGGGCGCCGATGGCGACATTCTTTCCTATCTGCCGATGGCCTGGGTCGGCGACCACCTGTTTTCCTACGCGCAGGCGCTGGTTGCCGGCTTTACGATCAATTGCCCGGAATCCGGCGAGACGGTGATGACGGATCTGCGTGAAATCGGCCCGACCTGTTATTTCGCGCCGCCGCGGGTTTTCGAGAGTCTGCTGACTTCGGTGATGATCCGCATGGAAGATGCCGGCAAGATCAAGCAGGCCATGTTTCATTACTTCATGGCCGTCGCCAAGCGCTGCGGCGCCGATATTCTCGATCGCAAGTCGGTGGGCATCGCCGACCGGTTGCTCTACGGGCTGGGCAATTTGCTGATTTATGGCCCGTTGCGCAACGTTCTCGGCATGAGCCGTATTCGCGTCGCCTATACCGCCGGGGCGGCGATTGGCCCCGAATTGTTCCGTTTTTACCGCTCGATGGGGATCAACCTGAAACAGTTTTACGGCCAGACCGAAACCTGCGCCTATGTCTGTTTGCAGCCAGATGGTCAGATCAAGTTCGACTCCGTTGGTCAGCCGGCACCCGGCGTCGACATCCGCATCGCCGATAACGGCGAAGTGCTGGTCAGGGGGCCGATGTTGTTGAAGGAGTACTACAAACGCCCGGATGCGACGGCCGAATCGATCAATGCCGACGGCTATTTCATGACCGGTGATGCCGGCTTTCTCGACGATGACGGGCACCTGAAAATCATCGATCGCGCCAAGGATGTCGGCAAATTGCGCAACGGCGCAATGTTTGCCCCGAACTATATCGAGAACAAACTGAAGTTTTTTCAGTACATCAAGGAGGCGGTCTGCTTCGGCCACGAACGCGAGATGGTCTGTGCCTTCGTGAATATCGACGTCGGTGCCGTCGGCAACTGGGCCGAGCGGCGCGGCATCGCCTACTCGGGTTATGCCGACCTGGCCGGCAAACCGGAGGTGCTGACCCTGATTCGCGAGTGTGTCGAGCAGATCAACGGTGATCTGGTGCACGAGGCGATGGTCGCCGATTCGCAGATTCACCGCTTTCTGGTGTTGCACAAGGAGCTTGACCCGGATGACGATGAATTGACCCGCACGCGCAAGGTGCGCCGCAATTTCGTGGCTGAAAAATACAAGGTGCTGATCGACGCGCTCTACGCCGGCAAATCCAGCCAGTTCATCGAAACCGAGGTCAAGTTTGAGGATGGGCGGCGCGGCAAGGTCTCGGCTGACCTGAGCATTCTCGCGGCAAAAACCTTCCCGATCGTTACCAAGGCGGCCTGAGATGAGTAAAAAAATCGGCGACGTCATTCTTGATCTGCAAAATATTTCCCTGCGTTTTGGCGGCGTCAAGGCGCTGACCGATATCTCCTTCGATGTGCGTCAGCACGAAATTCGCGCCATCATCGGCCCCAATGGAGCCGGCAAGAGTTCCATGCTCAACGTCATCAATGGCGTTTACCACCCGCAGGAGGGGCGGATTTACTGGCACGGTGAGGAGCGCAAGCGGATGGAGCCGCACATGGCGGCGCGCCAGAATATCGCCCGCACCTTCCAGAATATTGCCTTGTTCAAGGGCATGACCGTACTCGACAACATCATGACCGGGCGCATCACCAAAATGAAGTCGAACTTCATCGAACATGCGCTGTGGTTCGGGCGCGCGCGCAAGGAAGAACTGGAGCACCGGTGCAAGGTCGAGGAGGTGATCGATTTTCTGGAAATCCAGCATATCCGCAAGACGCCGGTCGGGCGTTTGCCGTATGGTTTGCAAAAGCGCGTCGAACTCGCCCGCGCTCTTGCCGCCGAGCCGTCGATGCTGCTGCTCGACGAGCCGATGGCCGGTATGAATGTCGAGGAAAAGCAGGACATGTGCCGTTTCATCCTCGACGTCAATGACCAGTTTGGAACGACGATCGTCCTCATCGAGCACGACATGGGCGTTGTCATGGATATTTCCGACCGCGTCGTCGTCCTCGATTACGGCAAGAAAATCGGCGACGGCGTGCCGGATGAAGTCAAGAACAACGAGGACGTCATCAAGGCGTATCTCGGTGCCGGTCATTAGGGAGCGACGAGATGAATTTCTTTTTTGAGGTATTGATCGGCGGTTTGCTGTCGGGTGTCATGTATGCCCTGGTCGCGCTCGGTTTCGTGATGATTTACAAAGCGTCCGGGGTGTTCAATTTTGCCCAGGGGGCGATGGTCTATCTGGCGGCACTGTCGGTTGTCGGCTTCATCGAAAAAGGCGCGCCGCTCTGGCTGGCGATCATTCTTGCCTTTGCCGTGATGACGGCTTTCGGTATCGCCACCGAAAAATTTGTCCTGCGCAAATTGGTCAATCAGCCGCCAATCGCCTTGTTCATGGCGACCATCGGCCTCGCCTTTTTCATCGAAGGCATCGCCCCGATGGTCTTTGGCAGTGAACCGCGGGCGCTGGAGTTGGGTATCGTCGATGAGCCGATTCCTTATATTCTCGAGCGCTGGAATATCGTCATTTCCAAATTTGATCTGGTGGCGGCCGGGGTGGCGGCGGTGCTGGTTGCCACGCTGGCTCTGTTTTTCCAATACACCCGCATCGGCCGCGCCTTGCGGGCAGTGGCCGATGATCACCAGGCGGCCTTGTCGATTGGTATTCCGTTGCAGCACATCTGGGCCATCGTCTGGGGAGTTGCCGGTTTTGTTGCCCTGGTTGCCGGCCTCATGTGGGGGGCGCGTAACGGTGTCCAGTTTGCGCTCACTTTCACCGCGCTCAAGGCACTGCCGGTGTTGATCCTCGGCGGCTTTACCTCGGTGCCGGGGGCGATAGTCGGTGGGCTGATCATCGGCGCCTCGGAAAAACTGGCAGAAATCTACATCCCGCCGGTCATGCAGGATTGGTTCGGTGGCAATTTCGGTGGTATCGAGGGCTGGTTCCCTTACGTGCTGGCGCTCTTGTTTCTGCTCGTTCGCCCCGAAGGGCTGTTCGGCGAAAAGCACATCGACCGGGTTTAGTCGCCAGATGCCTGCTGTCATTTCTTCCATCGTCCTTGCCGCCTCGTCTGCGTACGTCCTTGCGCCGGCGGTCGATCTGCCCACTGGAGTTTGAGCCATGCTTTACCGTGAAGCCGGTCAATTCAAGACAAGCTATGCTGCCGACCAGCAGGTGTTCCCGATTCGTCAGGATCGAATCGGGGTCGTCGCCCTTCTCGTCATCGCTTTTGTCGGCATTCCGCTGTTTGCCAGCGAGTACTGGTTTTCGGCGATCCTGATTCCCTTCCTGATTTTTGCCCTGGCCGCGCTCGGTCTCAATGTGCTGACCGGCTACGCCGGCCAGTTGTCTCTCGGTTCGGCGGCTTTCATGGCAGTGGGCGCTTACGCCGCCTACAACTTTCAATTGCGCGTTGAGGGTATTCCTTTCCTCGTTTCCTTTGCCCTGGCCGGCTTGACCGCCGCCGGCGTCGGGATTCTGTTCGGCTTGCCGTCCTTGCGCATCAAGGGGTTTTATCTGGCGGTGGCGACGCTGGCGGCGCAGTTTTTCATCGTCTGGTGCCTGACCAAATTTCCCTGGTTGTCGAACAATTCGTCGTCCGGCGTGATTTCGACGCAAAAGCTGATCCTCTTCGGCCGTGAGCTGAATACGCCCGTTGAGAAATACCTGCTCGTCTTGTCGATTGTCGTCGTCATGGCCATGGCCGCCAAAAACATGGTGCGCTCGTCGACCGGGCGCGCCTGGATGGCGGTGCGTGACATGGACGTGGCCGCCTCGGTGATCGGGATCAAGCTGATGCCGACCAAGTTGCTGGCTTTTGCCGTCAGCTCGTTTTACTGCGGCGTTGCCGGTGCGCTCTACGCTTTTGCTTACCTCGGCTCGGTCGAGCCGGATGGTTTTTCGCTGGAAATGTCGTTTCGCATCCTGTTCATGATCATCATCGGCGGTGTCGGTTCGATCATGGGCAGTTTCCTCGGTGCTGCCTTTATTTTGCTGTTGCCGATATTCCTCGATGTGGCACTGCCCTTCATCGCCAACTTGCTGGGTTTGCCCTTTGCCAGTGCTACCGTTTCACACATCCAGATCACGGTGTTCGGGGCGCTGATCATGTTCTTTCTCATCGTCGAGCCGCATGGGCTGGCTCGTTTGTGGCAAATCGCCAAGGAAAAACTGCGTTTGTGGCCTTTCCCTCACTAGGAATCGCCTTGCCTGAAGCGGCGATCCCGTCGCTTTTTTGTCAATCTGGAGGAGACATTCAATGATTAAAAAATTCAAACCCGCCTGCGTCGCCGCTGCGATCTCCCTGACCCTGCTGTCAACGGCAGCAAGCGCTGCGGAAGAGCAGTTTTTCCCCTTGATCGACTACCGTGTCGGCCCTTATGGCTCGAACGGTCAGGCTTTCTATGGTGGCTTCATCGACTATTTGAACTACGTGAACCTGAAGGAAAAAGGTGTCAACGGCGTTCAAATGACCTATGAAGAGTGCGAAACCGAATACAACAACGCCAAGGGCGTCGAGTGTTACGAGCGCCTGAAGAGCAAGGCAGCCAAGTCGGCGGGACCGATTCACACGATGTCTACCGGCATCTCCTATGCGCTGATCGACAAATCGGCGCAGGATAAATTGCCGCTGGCAATGATGGGCTATGGCCGCACCGATGCGGTCGATGGCTCGGTGTTCCCGTATGCCTTCCCGCTGGTCACGACTTACCAGATGCAGGCCTCGGCGATTATCAAGTTCCTCAAGGACAAGAACGCCGGCAGTCTGGCCGGCAAAAAGATCGTTTACCTTTATCACGACTCTGCCTACGGCAAGGAAGCCATTATTGCGATGGAAGCCGAGGCGTCGCTGAACAAGTTTCAGCTGGTGCAGATTCCCGTTGCTCACCCGGGCAACGAGCAGGGCTCGCAATGGACGCGGATTCGTCAGGAAAAGCCTGATTTCGTGGTGTTCTGGGGCTGGGGCGTGATGAACCAGACGGCGCTGAAAACAGCGCAGAAAAACGGCTATCCGCGCGAGCAGATGATCGGCTCGTGGTGGACCGGCTCGGAAGAGGATGTCGTCCCCGCCGGCGATGCCGCCAAGGGTTACATGGCAGCAACCTGGAATGTCGCCGGCAAACAGGTGCCGGTGATCGCCGACATTGAGAAGGTGGTCTACGGCGCCGGCAAGGGCAACCTGCAGGACAAGGCGAAGATCGGCACCATCCTCTACAACCGGGGGGTTTCTGCTGCGGTGCTCTCGGTCGAGGCGATTCGCAAGGGGCAGGAAAAGTACGGCAAGGGCAAGGCGCTGACCGGCGAACAGACGCGCTGGGCGCTGGAAAACCTGAACATCAACGAGGCTCGTCTGAAAGCCCTGGGGGCGACCGACCTGCTGCCGGAGATCAAGACCTCATGCGATAACCACGAAGGTTCCGGCAAGGTCAAAATCCAGCAATGGGACGGTGCCAGGTGGGTGCCGGTATCGGGCTGGATCGAGGGTAACAAAGGCTTGATCCACCCGCTCTTCCAGGCTTCTGCCAAGCAGTACGCGAAGGAAAAGGGAATCACGCCGCGCGATTGCACCAAGGAGAAATAAGGCGTTATGGGTGAATGGCAGGGGGTCGGGGGAATGGCTCCGCTCCTTGCCGGTGATTGCTGATCGGAAAGCATATGACTACAGAAACTGCGGCAGTTGCGGACGGCGCCTATTTGAATATCAAAAATATCGAGGTCATTTACGACCACGTTATTCTCGTCCTCAAAGGCGTTTCGCTGCACGTGCCGAAAGGGAAAATCGTTGCCCTTCTGGGCGCCAACGGCGCCGGCAAGTCGACGACGCTGAAGGCAATTTCAAATCTCCTGCACGCCGAGCGCGGCGATGTCACCAAGGGCTCGGTCGAGTACAAGGGGCAGCGCATCGATCAATTGACGCCAAACGAACTGGTCAAGCGCGGCGTCATTCAGGTAATGGAAGGACGCCACTGCTTCGGCCACCTGAGCATCGAGGAAAACCTGCTGACCGGCGCCTACACCCGGTCGATTTCGCGCAGCGAATTGAAGGACAGCCTGGAAAAGGTCTATCACTATTTTCCGCGTCTCAAGACGCGGCGCACCTCGCAGGCCGGGTATACCTCCGGTGGCGAGCAGCAGATGTGCGCGATCGGTCGCGCGTTGATGGCCAAGCCGGAAATGATTCTCCTCGACGAGCCGTCGATGGGACTGGCGCCGCAGATTGTCGAGGAAATCTTTGAAATCGTCCGCGATCTCAATAGCCGCGAGAAGGTCAGTTTCCTGCTCGCCGAGCAGAACACCATGGTTGCCCTGCGTTACGCCGATTTTGGCTACATTCTCGAAAATGGCCGTGTAGTCATGGAGGGCGATGCCGACGATTTGCGCACGAACGAGGATGTCAAGGAGTTCTATCTCGGCCTCTCGTCGGCCGGTCGCAAGTCATTCAAGGACGTCAAGCACTATCGGCGCCGAAAGCGCTGGCTGTCCTGAGAACCCCGCAGGCATGGCGTCAGCGTGACGACGGTTAACCGGAAAAATACGGAGAAATTTGCAATGAGTTATTACGATCCGCTGGAAACCCGTGACCCTGCCGAACGCGAGGATCAGTTGATGGATAGTCTGGCGCGTCAGGTGGCGCACGCCAAGGAAACCAGCAGCCATTATTTTCACCTGCTGGCCGGCTTCAATCCCTTCGAGTGCGTGACGCGCGAGGCGCTCGCCCGTCTGCCGCTGACGCGCAAGCGCGATCTCATCGAGTTGCAGCAAAAGGCGCCGCCGTTTGGTGGCCTCAACTCACTGCCGCGCCACAAGGCCAAGCGGGTTTTTTCCTCGCCCGGCCCGATCTATGAATTGCAGGGTACCGAGATTGACCCCTGGCACATGGCGCGCGTGCTGTACGCCGCCGGGTTTCGTAATGGCGACCTGATTCACAACTGTTTTTCTTACCATTTCACGCCCGGCGCCTTCATCTTCGAGGGGGGCGCGCGCAAACTCGGCTGTTCGGTTTTCCCCGCCGGCACCGGGCAAACCGAGCAACAGGTGCAGGCGATGGTTGACCTCAAACCCGAGGGGTACGTCGGCACCCCATCTTTCCTGCGCATCATTGTCGAGAAGGCCGAGGAAATGGGCGCCGACATCAGTTCCCTCAAAAAGGCCTGTGTCTCCGGCGAGGCGCTGCCCGGTGTGACGCGCGAATGGCTCAAGGAACGCGGCATCACCGTGCGCCAGTGCTACGCAACGGCCGAAGTGGGTGCGATTGCCTATGAAACCGAGGCCGAGGCGGGGCTGGTCGTGGGCGAAGAGGTACTCGTCGAAATCGTTCGTCCCGGCACTGGCGATCCGGTTGCCCCCGGCGAAGTCGGCGAAGTCGTCGTCACGACGTTCAACCCGGATTATCCGTTGATCCGCTTTGCCACTGGCGACCTCTCGGCGGTTCTGCCCGGCCGCTCCCCTTGCGGCCGCAGCAATATTCGCCTCAAGGGGTGGATGGGACGGGCGGATCAAACGACCAAGATCAAGGGCATGTTCGTGCATCCCGAGCAGATTGCCGAAATCGCCCGGCGGCACCCGGAAGTTCACCGTATGCGTCTGATCGTTGATAACCCCGAGGCTCAGGATCGCATGGTGCTGCATTGCGAAATCGAAGCCGCCGTCGACGGGCTCGACAAAGTGCTGCATGCCAGCCTGCGGGAACTGACCAAGTTGCGCGGTGAGATCACCTTTACTCCCCTCGGGGGCTTGCCCAACGATGGCAAAGTGATTGAAGATAGCCGGGTCTATTAGCCCGGCTTGCCCATGAAAATCTCGTTGCTTTGCCTTGCCTTGCTGGCGACGCCGGCGCTCGCCGACGACCCGGCACTGCGCCCGTCGGCGCGCCTGCTGTTCAAATACCCTGAAATGCTCCACAGCGGGCGTTGTGTCATCTACGAAGAGGGCGGTGCCGGCGGAATACTCGGTGAACCGCGCTACTCGCTCAAGGGTCAGGTCGTTACCGCTGAAGTGCGAACCCGGCATCTGGCGCATTGCCCGCTGGTGCCGGGTAAGAATTTGGAGCAATACACGCGCGAAGAATTCATTCGTCAGGCGCTGGCCTACCCCTGTGTCGCCGCCGACGTGCCGGAGCGTGACGAACAAATCGGCATGGTTCGCCTGCGAGTCAGCGAATGGGAAACGCCGCACGAGCGCAAGACGGCCAACGCCGGGCGCCTTTATCGCGGCATGTTTATTGACCGCTCCCTCAAAGAGGGCTTGGAAATCGAGCTCGAAGCCGATCTGCTCAGTGTTTGCGCGGATTAGGCCGGGTCGTGGGATGGACTCCTTTCTCGCCACAGAAGCGGTGCCAGCTGCCATCCACCCGGCGGCGGACAACGCCGGCTGCGCACTGACCCCCTCGGCGCGGGGTGTCGCGCACGCGGAAATCCACCGATGAACACCGCATTGCTCCTGCTCCCTGATTTTGCCTTGATCCTTCTCGGGGCGGCGCTGCGGCGCTGGATGCGTCTTGGCGATCATTTCTGGAACGGCGTTGAAAAGCTGGTTTATTTCATTTTCTTTCCGGCCTTGCTGGTCAACGCCATTGTCAAGACACCTCTTGATCTGGGCGCCGCGCTACCGCTTCTGGCGACCGCTTTTGCCGCCATGTTCGGCGGCATGTTGCTTGGCCTCTTGCCCAGGTATTGGGTCAGGCTCCCGCCCCTGGTCTTTGCTTCGGTATTTCAGTGCGCTTACCGCTTCAACTCCTACATTGCCCTGGCGGTTGCCGGCATGTTGTTCGGCGCGCCGGGAATTGCCACCATGGGGCTGATCGTCGGTGCCGCAGTACCGCTGGCGAATTTGGTTTCGGTGTGGATGCTGGCGCGGCACGGTGAGGTCGGACTCTGGCGTGAAGTGGCAAGAAACCCGCTGATCTGGGGAACGCTTACCGGTTTCGTTCTCAATCTCGGCGGATTTGTCCCGCCGCACGCTTTGCAGGCATTTCTTGGACGCCTTGCCGATGCGTCGATTGCGCTTGGCCTGATCGCCGTGGGCGCGGCCTTGCGCTTGGAAGGAACACCCGGCCTGCGGGGGATTTCAGTCTGGTTGGTGGCGGTCAAGTTGCTGGCATTGCCGTTGATCGCCGCGACGCTTGGCCAGGTTCTCGGCTTGCAGGGACTCAACTACCAAATCGTGGTCTTGTTTGCGGCCCTGCCGACCGCGTCTTCGGCCTACATTCTGGCAATGCGCATGGGCGGTGATGGACGCAGCGTCGCCTGGCTGATCTCGGCAACGACGCTGGTGTCGATGCTGACGCTCCCGGTCTGGGCCGCCTGGCTAAGTCACTGACCTATTTTTTTGTCTGACTTTTCGGCTGCTTTTCGCTACCCGCCGCTGTCACCTTGCTCTGAGCTGAGGCTTCAGCATGCTGCTGCATTTGCTCGCGCATCTGCTCCATCATCTGCCAAGGCCACATCGCTGCGGTTCCGGCGTTCGCTGGGTCTAGCGACGGGTTACTCGCCCCCGGCGGGAAACTGGCCATCGCGGCCATCGGCGTGGCGTCGGGTTCACGCGAATCAGGGGTCATCGCCTGCGCCGCATCGCTTGCCATTTGCCCCATGGTTTTGACGGCGCTTACCGTCGACCGCTGCATTTCCAGCCCCTGAATGGTCATCTGCAACATCGAAAGATTCATTCGCAGCCAGCCTTCAACCGCCTTCATGTCCTTGATGCGCTTGTCCAACTCCTCGACGTCAAAGGTCGGCGTGACCATACCGGGAAGGTTGAAACCCATTTGCCCCCACATGTTGCGCATAAATCCCAGGGGGTCATTCAGGTTGCTTTGTTCATTGGCCATGTTTTTCTCCGCGCGGGTGATGATCGCCTTATCTTAAACCACTTGCCGACGTAAAATAGGCAGATTGCGGATTAACACGACGGGTCGTTGCGATGCTTAAGTTATTGGTGGTTGAAGATCATGCGCTGGTTCGGGAAGGCTTGCTCGGTTTGCTGAGCCAGCTGGACGACAAGGCGGCAGTGGAAGGGGTTGGCGATTTTGCCGCTGCTCTGCGTTTCCTGGCTGCTGAAGAAGACGTTGATTTGCTGTTGCTCGATCTTGCGATGCCGGGAATCGATGGCTTCGCCGGTCTCGACATTCTGCGCAAGGATTTTCCAGCGTTGCCGGTGGTCGTGGTTTCCGCCTTCGACGACCCGCTGACCGTCGCTCGGGCGATGAACCTCGGCGCCTCCGGCTTTATCCCCAAGGCTTATTCGGGTGAGGCGCTGCTGGCGGCGGTGCGTGAAGTGCTTGACGGCAATATTTTTATGCCCGCCGAATCAACCAGCGCACGCCTTGACTCGGTTGCCCCGACGCCTCCCTCGCCGCCGCCTATCCTGCCCGCTGATCTGGGCTTGACGGATCGTCAGTCGCAAGTACTGGCCTTGATGGTCAACGGCTTGTCCAACCGCGATATTGCCGACCAGCTTGAACTGACCGAGGGAACGGTCAAAATTCATGCGACAGCGATATTCAAGACGCTCGGTGTCAGTAGCCGGACGCAGGCGCTGGTGCTGGTATCGCGTCATGGGGTCGATTTCTCCATGGCTTTTTGAAGCTGGGCGATCAGGGCCCGCAGCTTGGCTGGGCGAAGCGGGCTTTGCAAGGCATTTTCTCCGGGAGCCAAGGTTTCTTCCGGCGGACAATCGAGAACGATGGTTCGCGTGCCGGCAGGCTGGATTTGCCGCAGTTTATCGAGTGAGGCGCAAGCGCAAATAATGATACCGGCGTGCGGTAGCGCTCCGATAACCTCGTCCGGTGCTGGGTCGTGGCTGAAGCTGAGGTTCCACTTGATTGTCAGCTCAATGGCGCTGGCAATCGCCCCAGAGTGCCCAACAAAGTGAATTCGCGGCTCGAACGGGGTGGTGGTTTTAACAATCATCCGGTTTTCAGCGGTAATCAGTGGAACCGTCACAGAAAAACAGCTGCCGCCCCCGGGTTCTGAGCGCAGATCGATGCCCGCCTTGAGTGAGCGTGCCAGACGGTCGACGATGGACAGGCCGAGCCCCAAGCCCTTTTTCTGTTCGCGCGCCTGGTTTCCGACCTGATAAAACTCGGTAAATATGGCGCTCTGATGTTCGACGGCGATACCCGGCCCGTTGTCGCGCACGTCAATGCGGATGAAGTCGCCGCGCTTGCGTGCTGCCACCAGAACATTTCCGCCGGGTTGCGTGTAGCGCAGGGCGTTGGAGATCAGGTTGGCGAGGATGCGCTCGAGTACGACCGGATCGCTGTCGGCCCAGAATTCTGTCGGGCGAAAATGCAGACCGATATTGCGGTCAACGGCGGTTCGCTGAAAAAATTGGTGTAATTGCTTGAACAGCAGGTTGAGTTCGAAATGCTGAAGCTGTGGCGAAATGCCAGCGATATCCAGGCGGGAAATATCCAGCAGCGAATTGAGCAATTCCCCCAGCACGCTGGTCGAGGCGGTAATTTGTTCGGCGAGTAGAGGTAAGTCCGTGTTGGCGCCGCTACGGGTTTTGCGCTGCAGGTCTGCAACAAACAAGGACAAGGCGTGCAACGGTTGCCGCAGGTCGTGGCTGGCGGCGGCGAGGAAGCGGCTTTTGGCGGTATTGGCCAGCTCGGCGGCGTCTTTTTGCGCCGACAGTTCGGCGGTTGCCTGGGCGACACGCGCCGCCAGGGTCTCATGGCTGTCTTTGAGCAGCGAAGTCGCTTCGCCCAGGTCGCGCACCTGATGTCTGACGACCAGGCCGCCGGCAAGAAGCAGGCTGGTGACCAGCGTCGATAAAATGCCGAGCTCGACCAGGCGTTTGCGCCATTCGCCGAGCAGGGTTTCTTCCGGGAGTACCGTCAAAACGCGCAAATCGGCAAATCCGGGAACGCGCGCGAGTGAAACCAGTAGGCCATTGGCACGGTGAAAGCCCTGCTCGGGGAGGGGGTCGAGCAGTCGTCCCGCGTAGAGCGTGGCGGTCGCCGGCTTGCCGATGATCCCCGAATTTGCGCTGAACTCAAGCGGGCGACAGGAGGCAATGATTTCGTTGCGGGAGTTGATGACGACCGTCTCGAAGTCATCGGCCAGCCGGTTCGGCCAGCAGAATTCCTGCAGATAGGCGGTTTCCAGGGTGGCGTAGGTGAAGCCGGTAAATTGATGCTTGGTATTTTCGATGCGCCGTGCCAGAGCGTAGCTATATTGTTGACCCGAAATATCGGCAGAGATGGTGCCGACGGAAACCCCCTGTCGGCTTCGTATCAGCTCGCCGAAGTAGGGTTGCGCACTAAGGTTTAGGGGCGGCGTCGGAAAGTAGGTGGAGATGAAACGCTGCTCCCCGCGCTGATCAAAAATGGCCAGGTCGCGCAGTTGGGGGAGGGCGCGGGAATGGTGCCGGGTAACGTATTCCCAGCCGCGATTGGGATCCCAGGTTCGCCAGTCGTGATTGTTGCCGAGATCGGTGGCCATTTCGCGCAAGAGAATGTCGAGCGCCTCGAGGGCGCGGGCAGTGTGCTCGGCGAGCATGATGCTGAACAACTCGGTGCGGCGCTTGCCGACTTCGATTTCATGGCTTCTCGACAGGTAGGCGTCGCTGAGAAAAAGGGTCAGAACAAGAACGGTGCTGAGCAGGGCGACAATCAGGGCGAGAGCTTCCGGCTTGCGCCGCAACCAGAGCCTCATCGCGCGTAGCAGTAAAGCGCTCGCGCCGGCGTCCCATCAACGTCGACAACCCGGCTGGGGGCGACGCCGGGCAGCGGGAAGCTGTTGCTGATGAAGAGGCTGCCGGGGCGCATTTCGGCCTCGATTTTGGCCCACAGTCGGGGCATTGGTGCCGGCGACAAATAAGCGTAAACCACATCATGTTGCGCGAGATCGGCTTGCCAGAGATCGTCCCAGCGCCAGCAAATATTTGTTCTGCCAAGCGACAGAAAGCGCCCGACCAGCCAGGTGAGCGGCGCATTCTCGTAACCAGTAAAGTGATATTCCGGTAGCGCGTCGGCGAGCGGTACAGTGGTGCTCCCGAGCCCGGCACCGAGGTCAAGGAAGCGGCAAGCACCGCGTTCGGCGAGCAATTCAGCGAGCGCTGCCACGGTTTCCCGGTTCGAGAGGTAGAGCGGTATTTGACCGCTCAAGGCACCGCGATAAACCAGTAGCAGCAGGATAAAGGCGACCAGAAACCAGGCCGGATCGATGGCCAGGCTGTGCGTGACCCAGACCAGGGGCATGAAGCCGGCGTGAATGACGCGCCACCAACAGGGCTGGTGCGTCAGTGTCGCCAAAATCAGCGCAACGAGGCCAATTGCCAGGCTGGTCTGCAGCCATGGCAAGGCCTCGGCCGTCCAGCCAAAATAGGGCCAGGCGATCGACAAAACCAGAATGACGGCGGCTCCCTGCAGGGCAAATTGACGCACGGGCGTTGAGTTCATTCGGTAATTTTAAGTGAAATCGGTCGCTAGCCATGACGTTTGTTATTGACAGGCCGTTGAGGGCTACGGACAATCAGGCGTTGCTTTACATCCACCCCCATCTGTTCAGGAGACCCCTCGATGCAAGCCAAGCTTTCCGTAGTTGCTCTCTCCATTGCTTCCGTGTTTGCGCTCAGCGCCTGCGGTGAAAAAGAAGCGCCGAAGCCAGTCGAAGCGCCACCCGCTGCGGCGCCCGTCGCACCGCCACCCAAGCCGGAAGTAACCGTCAAGCTCGGCCACGTGGCACCGATGACCGGCCCGCAGGCGCATCTTGGCAAGGACAACGAAAATGGGGCGCTGCTCGCTATTGAGGAACTCAACGCCCAGGGTCTCGAAATTGGCGGTGCCAAGGTCAAGTTTGAATTGCTCGCCGAAGATGATCAGGCTGACCCCAAGCAAGGCACTATCGTCGCCCAAAAGCTGGTCGACGCCAAAGTTAATGGTGTTATCGGCCACCTCAATTCGGGAACCACCATTCCGGCCTCGAAACTCTATTCGGATGCCGGTATTCCGCAGATTTCGGGTTCGGCAACCAACCCGAAATACACCCAGCAAGGCTTCAAGACCGCCTTCCGCGTCATGGCCAACGATATTCAGCAAGGCAAGGCGCTTGGCGAGTTCGCTGCCAAGCAGGGCGTCAAGACAGTCGCCATCATTGACGACCGCACGGCTTACGGTCAGGGGCTGGCTGACGAGTTCAAGAAAGGTGCCGAGGCCAATGGTCTGAAAGTCGTTGCTACCGAGTACACCAATGACAAAGCCACCGATTTCAAGGCGATTCTGACCAAGATCAAATCCAAGAAGGCTGATCTCGTTTTCTACGGCGGCATGGATGCCCAGGGTGGGCCGATGGCCAAACAAATGGCTGATCTCGGTATCAAAGCCAAATTCCTTGGCGGCGATGGCGTGTGTACCCCTGAGTTCATGAAGCTGGGCGGCGCGGCGACCGAGGGACATTTCTGCTCGCTGCCCGGTATGCCGCTCGAAAAATTGGCCAAGGGGCCGGAGTTCAAGGACAAGTTCGTCAAGAAATTCAATGGCGAAATCCAGCTTTACGCACCGTATGTGTACGACGCTGTGATGGTCATGGCCGATTCGATGAAGCGCGCCAATTCGGTTGAGGCTGCCAAATTCCTGCCAGAAATCGGCAAGACCAATTACGACGGCGTGACGGCCAAGATCACCTTCGACGAATTCGGTGACCTGACGGGCGGCGCCATTTCTGTTTATCAGTACAAAGGCGGCAAGCTCGAGTACGTGACAACGGTGGGAGCGCCGGTTGACGTTGCCAAGGCGGAAGTCAAGGAAGCCGTTGGTGAAGTCAAGGAGGCGGTCAAGGCAGTCGCCGGTGCCGCTGCCGAAGCCGGCAAGGACGCGATCAAGGCCGGCGCCGATGCCGTCAAGGACGCGGCCGAGGCCACCAAAGCAGCAGTCGAGAAGAAATAAAGCCAATTCCGGCTCATTGAACGGCACCGCAAGGTGCCGTTCTTGCTTGTTGCGCTCAACCGGTAAACCATGGACATTTTTCTCCAGCAAATCATCAACGGCCTTGTGCAGGGCAGCATCTATGCCTTGGTTGCGCTGGGGTACACGATGGTGTACGGGATCATGGGCCTGATCAATTTTGCCCACGGCGAAGTGGTGATGATCGGTACGCTGGTGACCATTTCGGTCGCCGGATTCCTGATCAAGGCGGGGATGCCGGTGATGTTTGCCGGCCTTGCCGGGTTGACTGTCTCGGTACTGGTTTGCATGGCGCTCGGCTGGGGGCTGGAGCGCGTCGCTTATCGGCCGCTGCGCAATGCACCGCGCCTGACGCCGCTGATTACGGCGATCGGCATGTCGATCGTCCTGCAAAACGTCGCCATGATTATCTGGGGGCGCAATTACCTGACCTTCCCGGCCTTGCTGCCAAGCGTCGCTTTCGAGTTTGCCGGCGCCCACTTTACCGCCGTGCAGGTGATCATCGTGCTCGTTTCGGCATTGACCATGCTGGCCTTGCTCTTTTTGATTTATCGCACCCGCCTCGGCATGGCCATGCGTGCGACGTCGCAAAATCCGGCGGTGGCCAGTCTGATGGGGGTCAATATCAACCGCGTGATTGCCGCCGCCTTCATTATCGGTTCGGCGCTCGGTGCGCTGGCCGGCGTCATGGTCGGCACTTACTACGAAATTGCCCATTATCAAATGGGCTTCATGCTCGGTCTCAAAGCCTTTACGGCGGCGGTTCTCGGCGGCATTGGCAATCTTGCCGGAGCCATGCTCGGCGGCATCTTGCTCGGCCTGATCGAAGCGCTCGGCGCCGGCTATATTGGCGATTTAACCGGTGGTTTCCTCGGTAGCCACTATCAGGACATCTTTGCCTTTCTCGTTCTGATTGTCGTCTTGATGTTCAAACCATCGGGTCTGTTTGGTGAAAAGACGGGGGACAGGGCATGAGCAAGTGGCTGAATCCACGTTCGGCATTTGGCTTGACGCTGATCATCGTCGCCCTGCTTGCCTTGCCATTTGTCGCGGCGCTGGGGGGGCAGGCCTGGGTGCGCATACTCAACTTTGCCATCCTCTATGTTTTTCTCGCGCTTGGCCTCAACATCGTTGTCGGCTTTGCCGGTCTGCTCGATCTCGGCTATATCGCTTTTTATGCCGTTGGTGCCTACACCTATGCGCTGCTCGCCAGCCCGCATTTCGGCCTACACTGGCCGTTCTGGGTGATTCTCCCGTGCGGCGCGGCGATTGCCTGTTTCTTCGGCGTCATTCTCGGCTCGCCGACGCTCAAGCTGCGCGGCGATTACCTGGCCATCGTCACCCTGGGCTTTGGTGAAATCGTCCGCATTTTCATGAATAACCTGAATGCACCGATCAACATCACCAACGGGGCGCAGGGCATTACGCTGATCGACCCGGTGGCGATTGGCGACCTCCGCTTTTCGACGACGACGCACATTCTCGGGGTGTCCCTGAGTGGGCCGCAAAAGTATTACTACTTGCTGCTGGCACTGGCCATTCTCGTCATCGTCATCAACCTGCGCCTGCAAAACTCGCGTATCGGCCGCGCCTGGCAGGCCATTCGCGAGGACGAAATCGCCGCCAAGGCGGTCGGCATCAACACGCGCAATTTGAAGTTGCTGGCTTTTGCCATGGGCGCCAGTTTCGGCGGCGTTGCCGGCGGGGTGTTTTCAGCGATGCAGGGCTTTGTTTCGCCGGAGAGCTTCTCGCTGATCGAATCGATCATGATTCTGGCGATGGTTGTCCTCGGCGGCATGGGTCACATTCCTGGCGTCATTCTTGGTGCCGTGCTCCTCAGTATTTTGCCCGAGGCATTGCGCTATGGTGTCGGGCCGATCCAGATGGCGGTCTTCGGCAAAATGCTGGTTGATCCGGAAAGCCTGCGCATGTTGATTTTCGGCCTCGCGCTGGTGCTCGTCATGCGCTTCAAGCCAGCCGGCTTGTGGCCGTCGCCGGAACGCAAGCGGGCAGCGCCGGCGGCGGGAGCAAGTCATGGCTGAGCCGCTGCTCCAGGCCAACCACGTCGCCAAGCACTTCGGTGGCGTCAAGGCCTTGCGCGATGTCTCGCTGCGTATCGGTGAGGGCGAAATCTACGGCCTGATCGGCCCCAATGGCGCCGGCAAAACGACCTTTTTCAACTGTTTGACCGGCCTCTACATTCCCGATGGCGGTGGCTTTGTTTTCGCCGGTCAACCCTTGCTTGCCGATGCGCCGCATCAAGCCGCCGAGCGCGGCATCGCCCGCACCTTCCAGAATATTCGTCTGTTCGGCAACATGACGGCGCTGGAGAACGTCATGGTTGGTCGTCACGTGCGAACCTGCGGCGGGGTTTGGGGGGCGATTCTGCAAAATTCCGCGACGCGCAGCGAAGAGGCGGCGATTGAGCGGCGGGCAATCGACTTGCTGCACTATGTACGTATTGAAGAGCGAGCCGACGACCTCGCCAAAAATCTTTCCTACGGCGACCAGCGCCGCCTTGAAATTGCCCGTGCGCTGGCCACTGATCCCAAATTATTGTGTCTTGACGAACCGGCTGCCGGTATGAACCATACCGAAACTGCCGAATTGCGCGAACTGATCGATGGCATTCGGCGCGACGGCACGACGGTTCTGCTCATCGAGCACGACGTCAAACTGGTCATGGGGCTGTGCGACCGCGTCGCCGTTCTCGATTATGGTGCGCTGGTGATCGAGGATGTGCCGGCCGTGGTACAGAAGGATCAACGCGTTATCGAGGCGTACCTGGGTGCTTGAAGTAACCGGACTCCGCGTCGCCTACGGCGGCATTCAGGCGGTGCGCAGCATCACCTTCCACGTCAATCAGGGTGAAATGGTCGCCCTGATCGGCGCCAATGGTGCCGGCAAAACCAGCACACTGAAGGCAATTGCTCGCGTCCTCGATGCTGCCGGCGGTGACGTGCATTTTTGCGGTGAAAAGATAACGCGCGTCCCGCCGCACGCAATGATCAGCAAAGGGCTCGCCTTGGTGCCGGAAGGGCGGGGCGTTTTTCCGCGTCTTTCCGTCGCCGAAAACCTCGCCATGGGCGCTTTTGTGCGGCATGACAAAGCGGTCATCAACGACGATCTGGAACGCATCTACGGCTATTTTCCGCGTTTGAAAGAGCGCGAAAAGCAGCTCGCCGGCACGCTTTCCGGCGGCGAGCAGCAAATGCTGGCAATTGGCCGCGCGCTCATGGGGCGGCCGAAAATGCTGCTGCTTGACGAGCCGTCGATGGGCCTCGCGCCACTCATGGTGAACAAGATTTTCGAGGTGATCCGCGCCGTGGCGGCCACCGGAATGACCGTCTTGCTCATCGAGCAAAACGCCCGGTTGGCGCTGCAATCGAGCCAGCGAGGCTACGTCATGGAAAGCGGCGAAATCACCCTGACCGGCGCATCGGCCAGCCTGCTCGACGACCCCAAGGTGCGCGCTGCTTACCTGGGCGAATAGGCCTTACTTCTTTCCGTTGCGCAACAATTCGTCGAGAAAGGCCTGTGCTGGTAGCGACATGATTTTGTTGCTCAGATGCACAACGTTCCAGGCGCGCGTTAGCGGGAAGCCCTCAACATCCAGCAGAGCCAGCCCCTTTTGTTCTGACGGCGTGCCGAGTGCGTGACGTGACAAGACCGACAGCCCGAGACCGCTGGCCACCAACTCACGAATCGCCTCGTTGCTCGCCAGCGCCAGGCGAACCTTCAACTGGACACCTTGCTCCTGCGTATGTTGCTCGATCACATGGCGTGACCCGGAGCCTGGCTCGCGCAACAAAAATGCTTCTGCGGCCAAATCCTGCAGACGCAGTTTTTTTCCGGCAGCCCAATGATTAGCAGGGGCGATGATGACGTATTCGTTATCGAGAAACGGGTATCTGACGATGTCGAGGTCTTCCGGCGGATAAGACATGACGTAAAGATCGTCCTGGTTGTTACCCAGTCGTTCGATAATTTTTTCGCGGTTGGCAATCTCGAGTTCGATATCAATATCGGGATAGCGCTGGCAAAAGCCGCCGAGCATCCGCGGCAAAAAATACTTTGCCGTAGTGACCAGAGCCACGCGCAGCTTTCCCCGCTTCAAGCCCTTTATCTCATCAATTGCTGACTCGAAGCGATTCCATACATCGTCGAGGCTGCGAACGGTTTCGAGCAAGGCTTCGCCGGCCTGAGTCAGCTTGATCTCGCGCCCGACTTGTTCGAAAACCGGAAGGCCTATCGTTTCGGCAATCTGCCGCACTTGTATGGAAATCGCCGGCTGTGTCAAATGAAGCGCCTCGGCCGCCTTGGTAAAACTGCCGAGGCGAGAAACCGTGGCAAAAGTCTCCAGCTGGCGAAAAGTGATTTTTCTGCGTGGCATGTATAAGTCTCAGTAAATTGTTTTAATAATATTTTTAATTTGATTTTATACATATCTGCATTCAAATTCATAGAAAAGACTTTCCCGCTTCATCACTCACTCAGGAGAAAACCCATGCGCAATTACCCTGCCGACAGCCCGCAATCGATGGCTCGCATTGTTGCCCTCGCTCTCATGGCCGATGGAGCGATTGATAGAAATGAGCTTAATTTGCTGGATCGTCAGGCGGTGATTTGCCGGATTGGCGTGTCGCCGGAGGAATTCGACCGCATTTCCTATGAGTTTTTTGCCGACTTGCTGGAGTACGGCCAACGCTTTGATTCAGGACAATTGAGCCTGAACGAAGCGATTGTCGCCAGTGTTCTTGACGATATTCGTGACCCAGCGCTGCAACAGAAAGCCCTGCGACTGATTCTTGCCATCGTAAACGCCGACCATCGCCTGACTGCCGAGGAAGCCGGGCTCATTGCCCAGGCCCTCAAACACTGGCAACTCGATCTTTTTGAGTGTTCCGATGCCGCCATTCCTTGCCGCCGCAGTGATGCCGGACAACCTCGGCTGCAGGCCAGAGGAACCCCTGAGGTAGATCATGTATATACCTGAAAGACAACTCGTCAACTCGCTGGCGCTTACCCAGCGTGGATTTATTCTGCGCGAATTTGCCGTTCGCCAAGACCGCTTGCCCCGAGACCAGCGCATCGATCTGCCCGAAATCCAAGAGTCCTACCGCGTCAGCTTTAGCGACGCTGTGCGGGTCACCTCCACTGAAGTAGAGCGTCAGGTGCTGCAACCTCCATTGGTTACGGGTGAAGGCAGCCTCCTGGCGACAGGCTTGCGTCTTTACCGCAAAAACTCAGGCGGATGAGACACAAGTTTCTGGGTGTTGGCGAAGCCGGTTACCACCCGCTGAAAAAACTGCGAACCGTTTTTTCCGGTCTTCGCTACGCGGTGATTTACGACTGGTCAGTCAGCTACAAACTGCTCTTGTCGGGGATCATCCTGATCGCCGCATTTCTCTTGCGCGCCTGGGTCGATTTTCTATTACTGCTGGTAGTCACTGCATTAGTCGTCGTCGCCGAAATATTCAACACGACAATTGAGGCGCTATGTGATTTCCTGGAGACCCATCACAACGAAAAGATCAAGGTGATCAAGGATATGGCGGCAGCGGCCGTGGGTATCAGCATTTTTACCTGGGTCGTCGTGCTTGCTGTCGAAATCAGCCGCTTTTTGGGGTTAGTCTGAGCCAGAGCACATGCGCCATCAAACGACACCCTGGGTCGGGTCTGTGCCTTGAGGATAGGCGGGTATTTCAGGTCGACTGTTCATCAGAGGGAGGCCTGCCGCTGACGCGATAGCCACACGCGCCTGCGCCGCAAGCCACTTGCGGCTTTCACCTTGCCCGCCGAGCAAAGGAGTGGACGTCAGTCGGGCAATCAGTTTCTTTCGCCCAAGAATCGCCCAGAGGCTCTGACCCAGGGAAATCTCGCCATCGTAGCGGGGAGCCAGACTGCGCTGCCCGTCCGACTCCCAATACGAGAGGGCAAGCGGCAAAATCGGCCGGCCGGAAGCGACGGCGGGTTCGAGCAAAGCGGCGTGAAAGTGCAACAACTGCCGCCCGTCGGTCGTCGTTCCCTCGGGAAAAACGGCGACATGACGCCCGGCGGCAAGTACCTCGCCAACCTGCTGATTGATGATGCGGGCGTGCCCACGGCTACCGCGACGCAAAAAAATTGTCCCGTTTCTTGCGGCCAGCCAGCCCAGTACGGGCCAGGTGCGAATGTCAGCCTTGGCAACGAAAGCGGCCGGGATAACACCGTTGATCACATAAATATCAATCCACGAAACATGGTTGGCGACCAGCAGGCAACCCGGCACCCGATGCGCCAAGTCCGCCTCGACGACGACGCCAAGTGCATCGAGCAAGGCAATCGACCAGCTTGATTTCAAGCGATGGCGCGCCGCCGGAGTCAGACAAAGGCTGAGCAACAAACCGCATAAAACGATCAGAGCGAGGCGAAACAGCCGGTAGCAACGAATCAGAACACAGGTCTTTTTCAGGCGGCGCACCCCAGATAATGTTTTGCGTAGCGCTCCGACAATCTCGCCATGGGCATCAGAACGGGCAAGTCGGCGGTATTAAAATCCGGATCCCAAGCCGGTTCGCCACAAATCCAGGCACCTGCCCGCAGGTAGCCTTTGATCAGTGGCGGCGTCGCGGTTGGCTGGTCGTTGCGCAATGCCGCCAGCGGCAACGGGCAACGCGGAAAAACACGATACTCCTGCGGCCCGAGGTGGGCAGCCAGGCGGGCGTAAAGACTGGCCGCAGCATGACCGCCATCCCCCATGCTCACTGAGGCACAGCCGATCAGATAATCGTGGCGATTTTTCAACATGTATTCAGCCAGCCCCGACCACAGCAAGGTCATGGTTGCCCCACTCCGGTAATCGGGATGGACGCAACAACGGCCAACTTCAACCAGTCGCGGGCGCAAATGCTGCAAGCGGGTCAAATCAAATTCATTTTCGGAATAATAACCAATGAGCCGCGCCCTGATCGGCGAGAGAATCCGGTAAGTCCCGACCACTTCGCCTGTGGCGGAATCGCGAACCACCAGATGTTCGCAATGAGGATCATAAATATCGTGATCAACGCCAGGAATCCGGCTCGGCAAATTGGCTCCCATCTCGCCGGCAAAGACACGGTGGCGCAAACGCTGCGCATCCGTCACTTCACCTGGACTGCGAGCCAAGCCGACGATCAGTCGTGGGCTTTGATTTCGTAACGGCCTGCTGATAACAGCTGCATTTTCCATGTTGTTCTCCATCGAAGTAATGGAGAAGCAGTCTGAAAGCGCTTCGTTACCGGCCTATTGCGAAATGTTTGCGCACATGTTTCAGCGCGTTATGCGCGATTCGCCGTGATTGGAGACGATCCGCACGCGATCGCCGGGGCGAAACTCGAGCGGGTCGCCTTCTTGAACAATCGCAATCACTTGCCCGTTGTCTGCCTTCACCGTAATTTCCAGTGCCATCCGCCGCGTGACGCCCTCTTCGATTGCTGCACCGGCGAGACCGCCCGCGACCGCACCGATGACTGCGGCTACGGCCGACCCCTTGCCGCCTCCAAAGGTGCTGCCGGCGATGCCGCCGACTGCCGCACCGGCAATGGTGCCGACGGGTGATTTGGTGCCTTCCATTTTTACTTCGCGCACGGACTCAACCGTAGCCAGGCGCACAGTCTGTTCGCGACGCGCCTGGTCGCGTGAGTAAACTTCGCCCGATTGGGTGCTTGCGCATCCGGCGAGCACAACAAGAGATAAAAAAATCAGTGGCAGGGAGATGATTTTCATGGGGTTTTTACCAGGGCAGGGTGCCAAAGGCACGTTGATAATGAGCCGCGATTTCCTCACGGCTGGGTTGATGGCTCTGACCGCCGCGATGGGCGATTTTAATCGCCCCCATCACCGCTGCCAGTTGCCCCGTCGTCGTCCAGTCAAAGGCATTGGCGATTCCATAAAGCAGGCCTGAGCGATAGGCATCGCCGCAGCCGGTGGGGTCAACGACTTGATCGGCTTCGACACAGGGAATGTCGATACGTTTTCCATCTGTGTAAATTTCCGAGCCGGCGGCGCCGCGCGTGACAATCAGCGCCCTGACCGTGGCGGCCAGTTGCTCGATGCTACGCCCGGTGCGATCACTCAACAACTTGGCCTCATAATCGTTGAAACAGGCGTAATCAGCCAGTTCCAGGAAATTCATGAGTTCATCGCCGCTGAACATCGGCAAGCCTTGGCCGGGGTCAAAAATGAAGGGGAGTCCGGCGGCCGCAAAATCCTGCGCATGTTGGATCATCCCCTCGCGGCCATCCGGTGCGACGATGCCCAAGCCGACATCCGCCGCCCGCTCGACCTTGTTGAGATGAGAAAAAGCCATTGCGCCGGGGTGGAAGGCGGTGATCTGATTGTCATCCAGGTCGGTGGTAATGAAAGCCTGGGCGGTCAGGGTGCCGGGTACGAGACGAACGTGGTGACGCGGCAACCCAAGACGGTCGAGGCGCTCAAGATAAGGGGGAGCATCATCGCCGACGGCGGCCATGATCAGCGGATTGCCGCCGAGAAGCATCAGGTTGTAAGCAATATTACCGGCACAGCCGCCAAATTCGCGGCGCATTTCCGGCACCAGAAAGGCAACGTTCAAAATATGAATCTGCTCGGGCAGGATGTGGTTTTTAAAGCGGTCGGGGAAGACCATGATGTTGTCGAAGGCGAGGGAGCCGCAGATCAATGTATTCATAACGCTCTCAAGGGTAAAAGACATAGAGCCGATAGCCGGCAGCGGCGACCCCTTTGGCGTCGATCGTCAGACGAACCGGGTGCTCGGTGTTGGCGGAAAATGGCCGGGATCGCGCCGCATCGGCAAGATAGTCTTCGGCCGCCAGAACTCGGCGGGCGACAAGGCCATCCTGGGTATCGGTCAAACTCAGTTCCAGTAGCGGCCACGCCTGGTCGTATTTGGCGCGATTGCGCAGATTGGCCTGCAAAATCAGCAGACCTCGCCCGGTATCGGCTTGCAGATCGGAGCTTTCGATGGAAACCAATTCGGATTTTTGTGGCAATGGGATGTCGACCGCTAGTCTCTGATACAGCGCCGACAGCGCCGGTACACGCAAAACCAGCTCGCTCCGGAAGTGAAAAAGCAACTGTGCGGCAAGCGCCAGCAGCAGGGGCACGGCCACCAGAAGGTAGGCTGTGCGTGCGCTACTTGCTGGCACCGCGGCGAAGTTTCCGAGTGAGCCATCCGCCAGCGTGCCGTCCGCCCAGCGGTTGTAGGCCGGCGTCGTGTTGAGTTCTCGAGCCGCGACCAGTCCGGCATCGCGCGCAGCCGTCAAGGATTCTTCTATGCTCTCGGTTTGTTCACGAATTGGCGCAGGTTGAGGCTCGGGTTCGGGTGAAACAGCCAAGGCCGACAGGCTTTCATCACTTGCCGCTGGCTGCTCGTCATCCTGAATCGCCGTCGTCGGGGTGGGAAGAATAGGGTCTTCGTCTGTGATCAAGCTGTCAAAAGCATTAAAAACATCGAGACACTGTCCACATCTCACTTTCCCCAAGCGGATCCGCAATTGTGCCGACGTCACCCGAAAGGTCGTCGCGCACGACGGGCAGCGGGTTCGTATCAGGGCTTGATGCCGCTCAGACATACCCACCCCTGACACGCATCGGCCACGGTCAGCGGCAACCAGTCGGCGTAAATATGGATGATTTCTTCGGATTGCTCACTGAGGATGCCCGAAAGCGCGAGTTTCCCACCGCTTCGCACATGCGCGCATATCGCCGGAGCCAGCACCCGCAGCGGATTGGAGAGGATATTGGCAACCACCAGGTCGTACTCGCCGGCCACCGCTTGCGCGGAATCGGCAAAGCGTCCGCTGACCCCGTTACGCTCGGCGTTGGCACAAGCCGCTTCGACCGCCTGCGGGTCAATATCCACCCCCGCTACCCGCCCGGCGCCGAGACGAGCGGCAGCGATGGCGAGAATTCCTGACCCGCAACCGTAATCCAGAAGCGAACAGTCTTTGACGACGTGCCGCTCAAGCCACTCCAGACATAAGCGCGTGGTGGGGTGCGAACCGGTGCCAAACGCCATTCCGGGATCAAGAATCAGGTTGATTGCCGCCGGATCGGGCGTCACGTGCCATGAAGGGACAATCCACAGGCGCTGCGAGACACGAATCGGTTCAAACTGGGACTGCGTCAGTTGCACCCAATTTTGTTCAGCGAGGATGTCGACCGAAAAATCAGGCACATCGTCCAACCCCGCCCGGGCAGCGGCGGCTCCCAGCATGGCGGCAACATCGGCATCCGCCTCGAATAATGCCAACACGCGCGAACGCACCCAGCCTGGCGAGTTGACCGAACCCGGCTCACCAAACTGCGCTTGCTCATCCGGCGTCCCGGCGTCAGCATCTTCAATGCTCGCCGACAAGGCGCCCGCCTCAAGAAGCGCGTCGCATAAAGGCTCCGCATGCGATGCGTCGGTCAGAAAACTGACGCTTTGCCAGCCCATCGTCTACTTCTTTACCTCGCCCTTGTCGGCGAGTTTTTGTTCCAGATAATGAATGCTGGTGCCGCCCTCAATGAAGCGGGCGTCCTGCATCAGCTCCTGATGTAGCGGAATATTGGTCTTGATGCCCTCAATGCTCATCTCCGAGAGGGCAATCCGCATCCGGCGAATCGCCTGCTCGCGCGTGTCGCCATAGGCAATCACCTTGGCCACCATCGAGTCGTAATGCGAGGGCACCGTGTACCCTTGGTAGATGTGCGAATCGACCCGGATGCCGGGGCCGCCCGGCGGGTGATAAAGCGTGATTTTGCCGGGACAGGGTACGAACGTGAAGGGATCTTCGGCATTGATGCGGCATTCGATGGCGTGGCCGCGAAACTGAAGATCCTTCTGGCGATAGCGCAATTTCTCGCCGGCGGCGACGCGAATCTGCTCCTGAACAATGTCGACACCGGTGATCATCTCCGTCACCGGATGTTCAACCTGAACCCGAGTGTTCATTTCGATGAAGTAAAACTCGTTGTTTTCGTAGAGAAATTCAAATGTGCCGGCACCGCGGTAGCCAATTTTTCGGCAGGCTTCAGCGCAACGCTCACCAATCCGGCTGATCAATCGTGCTGGAATGTGCGGCGCCGGGGCTTCCTCGATCACTTTTTGGTGCCGGCGCTGCATCGAGCAGTCCCGTTCACCGAGGTAAATCGCACTCCGGTATTCGTCAGCCATGACCTGAATTTCCACGTGGCGTGGATTTTCGAGGTACTTTTCCATATAGACCGCAGGATTATTGAAGAAGCTGCCGGCTTCCTGGCGCGTCATCTGGACGGCATTGAGCAGCGCTGCCTCGGTGTGCACGACGCGCATACCGCGCCCACCGCCACCGCCGGCCGCCTTGATTATCACCGGGTAGCCCACAGCGCGGCCGATGCGAATGATTTCCTTGGGGTCTTCAGGCAGCTCGCCGTCAGAACCCGGAACACAGGGCACACCCGCCACCTTCATCGCCGCCTTGGCGGAAACCTTGTCACCCATCAGGCGTATGGTTTCGGCTCGCGGACCGATAAAGACAAAACCGGAGGTTTCGACGCGCTCGGCGAAATCGGCGTTCTCGGAAAGAAACCCGTAGCCGGGGTGTATCGCTTCGGAATCGGTCACCTCGGCGGCAGAAATGATCGCCGGAACATTCAGGTAACTGGCGCTGGAGGCGGCCGGGCCGATGCAAACCGACTCGTCGGCCAGTTTGACGTACTTGGCCTCACGATCCGCCTCGGAGTGAACAACCACCGTTTTGATGCCTAGTTCGCGGCAAGCTCGCTGGATACGTAAGGCGATTTCGCCACGGTTGGCGATGAGGATTTTTCCAAACATCGCGCGCTCAGCCAATGATGAAAAGCGGTTCACCAAACTCGACCGGCTCGCCATTGTCGAGCAGGATGGCTTTAACCACCCCGGAAGCATCCGACTCGATTTCGTTAAGCAATTTCATTGCTTCGATGATGCACAGGGTTTCGCCCTCTTTGACTGTCTGGCCGACCTGTACAAAAGCTTCGGCACCCGGCGACGGCGAGCGGTAAAAGGTGCCGACCATCGGCGATTTAACAGCGTGCCCTTCCGGCAGATCATCATCGTCGTCGAGATTGACCGCACTGACTGCGGGCGCAGCGTTCGCTGCCTGCATTACCGGCGCGTACTGAGGCATTGGCATTTGCCCGATTGCCCCGTAGTTTTTGGCAATGCGAACCTTCTCTTCACCTTCGGTGACTTCCAGTTCGGTGATTCCCGACTCCTGCACGAGATCAATCAGTTTTTTAAGTTTGCGAAGATCCATGGTAACTCCCTTCGTGACGGCGCTTCGGCCTGAAAGCGGCCAACTGCGCCTATTCGACGTTCAATTTGTTAAGCAGGTATTCGAGAGCCAGCAAGTAGCTCTCATGCTCCAAGCCGCTGATCACGCCAATGGCCAGGTCGGAAAAGTAAGAATGATGCCGGAATGGCTCGCGGGCATGGACATTCGAGAGATGCACTTCAACAAACGGAATGCTGACGGCAGCCAAGGCATCGCGTAAACCAACGCTGGTGTGCGTGTAGGCTGCCGGATTGATGATAATGGCGCGCACATCCTGCTCGCGGGCAGCATGAATACGCTCAATCAGGGCGCCTTCGTGGTTGCTCTGGAAGGTTTCCAGCTCAACCCCGCCGCTATCAGCCATGCGCACCAGCGCCAGATTGATGTCAGACAATGAAAGGCGACCGTAATGCTCCGGCTCTCGCGTGCCCAAGAGATTCAAATTTGGCCCGTGAACGACCAGGATGCGCGGCCTTTCCGCCGTTGTCGAAGTTGTCTTTTGCTTCTTCATGGCAGCAAGTTTGCCGCAAATGGCTGCATTTTGTCCAGCCTAATCGGCGAGCAACTTGCGCAAGCCGTCAGCTTTGATTCGCTCACGCGGGCGACCGTCACGGCTTTTCAAGCTCACCCGCTCCAGGCGCGGCGGGTAAATGACCAGATTGGCATCAGCCGTCTCAGTCTCCAGGAGCAAAACCGCTTCGACTTTCTCGTTACGCGGCGCAATGTGCTCGTAGGTCATGCCGCGATTGAGCAGAAATATCTCAACTTCCTTGGCGCTGTCCGCGAATATCTGGATATCGATCTTTGAATGTTCGCCTGCCGTGCCATCCAGCACCGATCCGGCGAGATAGGGGTGAAACTCCGCCAGCATATCGAGCAGGCCGAGTGCCGTTTGCCGCATCGCGCGCAATCTCTGCAATTGCTCTTCGTCGTGATACAGGCTGCGATATACCCGCAATTCTGCCTCAACTTCGGCGTTATCCGGATAAGTGGTGTGCTCCGGCAAACCCAGCTGGCGCGCCGCCTTGCGTTTTGCCTGATGGTAGTCGGTGATGCCATCTTCAGCCATCAAGCGGGCGGCAACACTCGCGATGCTCGCTCGGATACCACTCGTCTGGCGGGCTTTTTCGTGAAAGGGCATAGGGGCTCGATCAGGGTAAAATCGCCGCCATTCTAACGGCTCTCTGCGACATGCATATTCATATTCTCGGTATTTGCGGCACCTTCATGGGCGGTGTCGCACAGCTCGCCGTCGCCGCTGGCCACAAGGTGACCGGCTGCGACGCCAATGTTTATCCGCCGATGAGCGACCAGCTACGGGCTGCGGGTGTTGATTTGATTGAAGGCTATGGTCTCGGGCAGTTGGCGCTCAGGCCCGATGTTTTCGTTGTCGGAAATGCAATTTCTCGCGGAAACCCCCTGCTTGAGGCAATTCTCGATCAAGGCCTGAACTATGTTTCCGGCCCGCAATGGCTGGCGGAGGAGGTTTTGCGCGGGCGTTGGGTGCTTGCCGTTGCCGGTACGCACGGCAAAACCACAACCAGTTCGATGCTGGCCTGGATACTTGAAGACGCCAACATGGATCCGGGATTTCTTATCGGCGGTGTTCCGTTGAATTTCGGGGTTTCGGCACGCCTTGGTGGAACCCCCTTTTTCGTTATTGAGGCTGATGAATACGACACTGCGTTCTGTGACAAGCGATCCAAATTTATTCACTACCGCCCGCGGACGACCATACTCAACAATCTGGAATTCGATCATGCAGACATTTTCACTGATCTTGCTGCCATTGAAACGCAATTTCACCATCTGGTGCGGACGCTTCCGGCCTCAGGCCTGATTGTCAGCAATGCCGCCGAGGTCAGCCTGGAAGGCGTTCTCAAGCGTGCTTGCTGGACGCCGATTGAACGCTTTAACGATATGAACGGTTATCGGGTGAGTGGCGATGATTACAGCGGCGAACTGGTGATGAATGGCGCTGGTGGTGAAATTGGCCGCTGTCTCTGGTCGCTTTCCGGGGAACATAATCGCGCCAATGCCTGTGCTGCCCTGCTCGCTGCCCGACATGCCGGCGTCCCTTTTGCCAGCGGCATTGATGCTTTGTCGCGATTCGTCAATGTCAAGCGTCGTATGGAGGTGCGCGGCACAATACGCGACATCACGGTTTATGACGACTTTGCCCATCACCCGACGGCGATTGCCACCACCGTTGCCGGGTTGCGTCGCAAAATCGGCACGGCGCGCATTCTCGCCGTCCTTGAGCCTCGCTCCAACACCATGAAACTGGGCACGCTAAAGTATCAGTTGGCGGCTAGCCTCAGCGATGCCGACCGGGCGTTTTGTTTTGCCGGCAACCTTGGCTGGGATGCGCGTGAGGCGCTTGCGGCGCTGGGCGAGCGCGCCGTTGTCGAAGATGATCTTGATCAGTTGGTAAAAAAGATTCTCGAAACGACCCGCCCCGGCGACCATATTCTGGTCATGAGCAACGGTAGCTTCGGCGATATTCACGGAAAATTGCTGGCGGGATTGGCGCACTGATCGCTGCGCCCAGGGATTCAAGGCGGACAAAAAAGGGGGTAAATCCCCCCTTTTTTTGTTGCTTGGCGAACCTTGATTAACGTTCCATCGACTCGACAACCGCCAACGCCGTCATGTTGATCAAGCGACGTACTGTGGCGGTCGACGTCAGCACATGCACCGGTCGCGCTGCACCCAGCAGAATCGGCCCGATGGTGACGCCTTCGCCGGCGGTCATTTTCAGGAGGTTATAGGCAATATTGGCGGCGTCGATATTGGGCATGATCATCAGGTTGGCTTCACCCTTGAGCGTCGAATCCGGATGCGCGGTGCGCCGCACTTCTTCGGACAATGCCGAATCGCCATGCATTTCTCCATCAACCTCAAGATCGCCCTGCGTCAATTCGGCGAGCAGAGCTGCGGCGCGGCTCATCTTTCTTGCCGACTCTGAGCCGCTCGAACCAAAATTGGAATGAGAAAGCAAAGCGACTTTGGGGTGGATACCGAAGTGCTTGACTTGCTCCGCCGCCATCACCGTCATTTCGGCAATCTCTTCAGCGCTCGGATTTTCATTGATGTGGGTGTCGCAAATAAACAGCGAACGTCCCGGCAGCATCAGGTAATTCATGGCCGACAAGGTGTTGGTGCCGGCGCGTTTGCCGATCACCTGATCAATGACTCCCAAGTGGTGGCTGTACTGGCCGGTCATGCCGCAGATCATCCCGTCGGCGTAGCCCAGTTTGAGCAGCATGGCACCGATCAAGGTCGGCTTGCGGCGCATGTTTTCCTTGGCGATTGCCGGTGTTACCCCGCGCCGTACCATCAACTTGTGATATCCCATCCAGCACTCACGATAGCGCTCATCGGAATCCGGATTGACAATATCGAAATCGATGCCGGGCTGAATGCGCAGCTTGGCTTTTTCGAGGCGATGCTCGATTACCGCCGGGCGGCCAATCAGGATCGGGCGGGCAAATTTTTCCTCGATCACCACTTGAGCAGCGCGCAAAACGCGTTCATCTTCGCCCTCGGCAAAAATAATGCGCTTGCCCTTGGCCTGACGCGCCGCCTGGAAAATGGCGCGCATTCCCGTCCCGGTGTGATAAACGAATTCAGACAGTTTCGCCCGGTAGGCGTCCCAGTCGCTAATTGGTCGCGTCGCCACACCCGAATCAATCGCCGCCTGCGCCACGGCGGGCGCAATCTTGACGATCAGGCGCGGATCGAAGGGCTTGGGAATCAGGTATTCCGGGCCGAAGGAAAGGTCGGCGCCGGGATAGGCCATGGCCACTTCGTCAGTCACTTCCGCCTCGGCCAATTCGGCAATCGCCCTGACGCTGGCCATCTTCATTTCTTCAGTAATCCGCGTCGCCCCGACATCGAGTGCACCGCGGAAAATAAAGGGAAAACACAGTACGTTATTGACCTGGTTGACGTAATCCGAGCGGCCGGTGGCAATGATGACATCCGGACGCACCGCCTTCGCCAGCTCGGGCATGATCTCCGGCGTTGGATTGGCCAATGCAAAAACCATTGGCCTCTCGGCCATCCCGGCAACCATCTCCTGCTTGAGGACGCCGGCGGCAGACAAGCCGAGAAATACGTCAGCGCCGACCATCGCATCGCCCAGCGTGCGCTGCGTCGTTTCGCGGGCGTAGCGCGCCTTGGTCGCCTCCATATTGGCTTCACGGCCAACGTAAATCACCCCTTTGGAATCGCAAACAGTAATGTTCTCGCGCTTGACGCCGAGTTCACACCACAAGTTCAGGCAGGAAATCGCCGCCGCACCCGCACCGGAGCAAACCACCTTGATTTCGTCGATTTTCTTGCCGACCACCTTGAGGCCATTGAGCATGGCGGCGGCAGAAATAATCGCCGTGCCGTGCTGATCGTCATGAAAGACCGGAATGTTCATCCGCTCCTTGAGTTTTTCCTCGATGTAAAAACATTCGGGTGCCTTGATATCTTCAAGATTGATCCCGCCGAGCGTCGGCTCCATCGCGGCGATCATGTCAATCAGCTTGTCCGGGTCGTTTTCGGCAAGCTCGATATCAAACACGTCAATTCCGGCAAACTTCTTGAACAGGCAGCCCTTGCCCTCCATCACCGGCTTGGCGGCAAGTGGGCCGATATTGCCGAGGCCGAGAACCGCCGTGCCGTTGGTGATGACACCCACCAGATTGGCACGCGAAGTCAGTTCGGCCGCGGTAGACGGGTCTTCGACAATCGCATCGCAGGCCGCCGCAACACCCGGCGAATAGGCCAATGCGAGATCGCGTTGATTGGTCAGCCCTTTGGTCGGGCGGACTGAAATTTTGCCGGGCGTCGGCCAGCGATGATATTCAAGTGCGGCTTCGCGCAAGTCTTTTTCCACGGAATCTCCTCGGAACGTAGCTGTAAGATAAACCCGGCAGGGTACCCGAAAGTACCAGCCGCCGCAAAACCAGAGCTAGTTTTTCGCTTTTTTCGGTCGTTCCCAGCCACTCAAGGTTACTTGTTTGGCGCGTGACACAGTCAGCGCGTTGGGCGGGGCGTTTTTCGTCAATGTCGTACCGGCGCCCAGGGTTGCCCCGCGCCCGACGGTCACCGGTGCGACCAACTGGCTGTCGGAGCCGATAAACGCATCATCTTCAATCACGGTTCGGTGCTTGTTGGCGCCGTCGTAATTGCAGGTGATCGTACCGGCGCCGATATTGACGCGTTGGCCGATCTCAGCATCGCCAATGTAGGCAAGATGATTGGCTTTCGACTGGGCGGCAATTTTGCTGTTCTTTATCTCGACAAAATTGCCGACATGTACCTCCGCCCCCAATTCGGTGCCCGGGCGCAAGCGGGCGTAGGGGCCGAGCACGCCAGCCGGGCCGATGACCGCGTCTTCAAAATGGCAGAATGCGGCGATACGCGCCCCGGCACCCACCTTGACGTTTTTCAGGACGCAATACGGCCCGATTTCAACACCATCGGCCAAGACGACATCGCCCTCAAAAACACAACCGACATCAATGAACACATCGCTACCGCAACTCAGTTCGCCACGCACGTCGATCCGTGCCGGATCGGCCAATCGCACGCCGCCGACCAGCAGGGTGTCGGCAATATTGCGTTGATGGACGCGCTCCAGTTCAGCCAGTTGCACCTTGCTATTGACGCCGAGAACCTCCCACTCACCGTCGGGCTGAGCGGTACGCACCGGGATGCCGTCGGCAACGGCGAGCGCAACGATATCGGTCAGGTAATACTCGCCCTGGGCATTTTTGTTCGACAGCTTGCCCAGCCAGTCGGCCAGGTGGCGCGATGGAATGCTCATGATGCCGGTATTGATTTCCCGAATCTGCCTTTCTTCAGGGCTGGCATCTTTTTCCTCGACGATGCGCTGTACCTTGCCCGCCGCGTCACGAACGATACGGCCGTAGCCGCCGGGGTCAGGCAGATTGACCGTCAGAATGGACAGCCCCTCCTTGCCCGCCTGCAACAATCGCATGAGCGTTGAAGCCTTGGTCAGAGGAACGTCGCCATAGAGAACGAGTGTCTGTCCGGCAGCGTCAAGCAAGGGTAAAGCCTGGGCGACGGCGTGTCCGGTACCCAACTGCGGCGTCTGTCTGGCCCACAAAATATCGCTCGAATCCAGGGCTGAGCGCACGGCTTCGCCACCGTGACCATACACCACGAGCAGTTTATCGACGGCTAATTCGCGCACCGTATCAATCACATGCCGGGCGAGAGGCTTGCCGGCCAGCGGCTGAAGAACCTTCGGCAGATTGGAATACATGCGCTTGCCCTGGCCGGCGGCAAGGATGACCACTTGTACAGGCATGTCAGCCACTATGTTGACTCCTCAAATAACAAAGGCGACCCTGGGTCGCCCTTGAATTATCGCATGCGGCTGATTCGGTCAGCGCGGCAGCGTCGTTGCCCCCATCAGGAAGTTATCGACTTCACGGGCAGCCTGGCGCCCCTCGCGGATCGCCCAAACCACCAGCGATTGCCCACGGCGCACGTCGCCTGCCGCATAGACCTTGGCAACATTGGTCGCGTAGCAGCCTTCACCCTCGGTGCTTGCCCGGGCATTTGCACGAGCATCCTTGTCGACACCGAAAGCGTCAAGCAAACTCGCCACCGGGTGGGTAAAACCCATGGCGAGAAAGGCGTTGTCGCAGGGGAGTTCAAACTCGGAACCGGGCACTTCGCGCATTTTCCCGTCTTTCCAGTCGAGGCGAACGGCTTTAAGCGACTTGACCCTGCCCGTTCCGTCATCGACAAAAGCTTTAGTCGCCACCGCAAAATCACGAGTGCAGCCTTCGTCATGCGACGAAGAGGTACGCAATTTGTAGGGCCAGTAGGGCCAGGTGAGCGACTTGTTTTCCTCTTCCGGCGGCATCGGCATCAGCTCGAACTGGGTAATCGAGGCAGCACCATGACGATTGGAGGTGCCGACGCAATCGGAGCCTGTATCGCCGCCACCGATCACGATGACGTGCTTGCCTTTGACGTTGACCGGATTCACCTTGCCCTGCTGGACTTCCTTGTTTTGCGGAATCAGGAATTCGAGGGCGCCGTAAATACCCTTCAACTCACGTCCGGGAACCGGCAGGTCGCGTGGCACTTCGGCGCCGGTGGCGAGAATGACGGCGTCGAATTGCGCAGTCAATTGCTCGGCCGAGACAAAATCTGTCGCATCGTTGTTGATACCGGGCGGCAACTCCCGCGAACCAACGACAACCCGTGTCTTGAAGGTGACGCCCTCGGCTTCCATCTGGGCAATACGACGATCGACCACCGTCTTTTCCATTTTGAAATCAGGAATGCCATAAGCGAGCAGGCCACCGAGGCGGTCGCTCTTCTCGAACACCGTGACCGCATGGCCGACACGCGCCAGTTGCTGGGCGGCGGCAAGTCCGGCGGGGCCGGAGCCGACAATGGCGACTTTTTTACCCGTTTTCGACTGCGGCGGCTGCGGTACCACCCAGCCACACTCCCAGCCTTTATCGATAATAAAGTGCTCAATCGACTTGATTCCCACGGGCGCCGCGTTGATACCCAGCGTACAGGCTGCCTCGCAGGGCGCCGGGCAAATGCGCCCGGTAAAGTCGGGAAAGTTGTTGGTCGAATGCAAGACATCAAGCGCCTGCCGCCAATTGCCGCGATAGACCAGGTCATTCCAGTCCGGAATGATGTTGTTTACCGGGCAACCATTGTTGCAAAACGGAATCCCGCAATCCATGCAGCGGGCGCCCTGAGTCTTGGCATCGTCGTCGCTCAAGGCAACAACGAATTCCTTGTAGTTTTTCAGGCGCTGCTCAACTGGGGCGTAACCCTCCGAGAGACGCTCGAATTCCATGAAGCCCGTCGGTTTGCCCATTATGCAGCCTCCTTCTGTGCGGCAGCGGCCATCTCGGTGAGCGCGCGCTTGTACTCGTGGGGATAAATTTTGACGAAGCGGTCACGGTAAGCGTCCCAGTCGGCCAGAATTTTTCTGGCCGTCCGGCTACCGGTGTACTCTTCGTGCCGGGTGATCAGTTCCTTGAGTTGCGTTTCGTCCGCCCGACCCAGGTGCTGCGGCTCAGTGGTGGGCTGGCGGCTGGCCGGCAAGACTTTTTCAAGGGCAACCTGCGCCAAGTTGCAACGCTGCTTGAAGTTGCCATCCTCGTCCAGCACATAGGCCACCCCACCGGACATGCCGGCCGCAAAATTTCGGCCGGTCATGCCAAGAACGACCACCGTGCCGCCCGTCATGTACTCGCAACCATGATCGCCGACGCCCTCGACAACTGCCGTAGCACCCGAGTTACGAACGGCAAAACGTTCGCCGCCGACACCGGCGAAGAACGCCTCGCCCGCCGTTGCACCGTATAGAACCGTGTTGCCGACGATGATGTTTTCCTGCGTATTGCCGCGAAAATCGGCGTTTGGCTTGATGATGACGCGGCCACCGGAAAGGCCTTTGCCGACGTAGTCATTGCCTTCGCCGGTCAGTTCCAGGGTGACGCCTTTGGCGAGGAACGCCGCAAAGCTCTGCCCGGCGGTGCCGCTCAGCTTGACGTGGATGGTATCGTCGGGCAATCCGGCATCGCCGTAACGCTTGGCAACTTCACCCGAAAGCATGCTGCCGCAGGTACGGTTGACGTTGATGATACGGCTCTCGATCTGAACCTTCTGCCCCTTTTCGAGCGCCGGCCGCGCCTGTTCGATCAGCTTGTGATCGAGTGCCTTGCCAAGACCGTGATCCTGTTCCTCCGTCTGACGACGCGGCTCACTCGCCGGGACGGCCGGTTGATAAAAGATGCGGCTGAAATCAAGGCCTTTGGCCTTCCAGTGATCAATCCCCGGGCGGGTGTCGAGCAGGTCGACGCGACCAATCAGGTCATCGAACTTGCTGACGCCTAGTTCGGCCATCAGTTCACGCACTTCTTCAGCAACGAAGAAGAAATAGTTAACAACATGTTCCGGCTGCCCGGTAAAGCGCTTGCGCAACTCCGGGTCTTGCGTGGCGACGCCAACTGGACAGGTGTTCAGGTGACACTTGCGCATCATGATGCAGCCCTCGACTACCAGCGGCGCGGTGGCGAAGCCGAATTCATCGGCGCCGAGCAGCGCCCCGATGACGACATCGCGACCGGTTTTCATCTGGCCATCAACCTGCACGCGAATGCGGCTGCGCAGCCGGTTGAGCACCAGCGTCTGCTGCGTTTCCGCCAGACCAAGCTCCCACGGCGTGCCCGCGTGCTTGATCGACGACTGCGGCGAAGCGCCGGTGCCACCATCAAAACCGGCAATCACGACATGATCGGCCTTGGCCTTGGCGACGCCGGCAGCCACGGTGCCGACGCCGACCTCGGAAACCAGTTTGACGGAAATGGAGGCTCTGGAATTGACGTTTTTCAGATCGTGAATCAGTTGCGCCAGGTCTTCAATCGAGTAAATGTCGTGGTGCGGCGGCGGAGAAATCAGGCCAACCCCTGGCACCGAGTGGCGCAGAAAGCCGATGTACTCGGAGACTTTATGTCCCGGCAACTGGCCGCCCTCGCCCGGCTTGGCGCCTTGCGCCATTTTGATCTGGATCTGGTCGGCATTCACCAGGTACTCGCTGGTCACCCCGAAGCGCCCGGAGGCCACCTGCTTGATCGAGGAGCGCAACGAATCGCCTTCCTGCATTTCGAGATCGCGGGCAACGCGGGTCACCCCGATAATTTCGGAGAGCATCGTACCCGCCTTGACTGGCGCGAAACGCCGGGCATCCTCGCCACCTTCGCCGGTGTTGGATTTGCCGCCGATGCGGTTCATCGCAATCGCCAGCGTGGTGTGCGACTCGGTAGAGATCGCCCCAAGTGAAATTGCGCCGGTGGCGAAACGCTTGACGATTTCCTTGGCCGGTTCGACCTGCTCCAGCGGAATCGGCGCGGCGCCCGGCTTGAATTCAAAAAGGCCGCGCAGGGTCAAGTGACGCTTGGTCTGATCGTTGATCAGCTTGGCGTATTCCTTGTAGGTGTCGTATTTGTTTGAGCGCGTCGCATGTTGGAGTTTGGCGATGCTGTCCGGCGTCCATGTGTGTTCTTCGCCGCGAATCCGGAAGGCATACTCGCCGCCGGCATCGAGCATGTTGCTCAACACCGGGTCGTTGGAGAAAGCGTCGTGATGCAGACGAATTGCCTCTTCGGCCACCTCGAAAATGCCAATCCCCTGAATGTTGGAAGGCGTGCCGGTGAAATACTTTTCGACAAAATCCTTCTGCAGGCCGATGGCTTCGAAAATTTGCGCGCCGGTGTACGACATGTAGGTAGAAATACCCATTTTCGACATGACTTTCATCAAGCCCTTGCCTGTCGCCTTGATATAGTTCTTGATGTACTTGTCGGCCGTTTCAGCACACCCCTTGGCCATCGCTTCAATGGTTTCCAGCGCCAGATAAGGGTGCACCGCCTCTGCGCCGTAGCCGCCCAACAAGGCAAAATGGTGCGTCTCGCGCGCCGAGCCGGTTTCGACGACCAGCCCGGTGCTCGTGCGTAGCCCTTTTTTCACCAAATGCTGGTGGATGGCCGATGTGGCAAGCAACGCCGGAATGGCGACATGGTCGGCATCCAGTTTGCGGTCGGAAACAATCAGGATATTGCAGCCGGAGCGCACGGCATCCAGCGCATCCGCCGCCAGCGAGGCCAGGCGCGCTTCAATACCGGCGGCTCCCCAGGCGACCGGGTAGCAGATATCCAGCTCGAAGGAGCGAAACTTGCCCGAGGTATATTTTTCGATATGGCGCAACTTCTGCATATCGGTCGCCGTCAGCACCGGCTGCGACACTTCGAGCCGGATCGGCGGATTGATATCGGTGGTGTTGAGCAGGTTCGGCTTCGGTCCGACAAAAGAGACCAGTGACATGACCAGTTCCTCACGGATTGGATCAATCGGCGGATTGGTCACCTGCGCAAACAACTGCTTGAAGTAGGCATAGAGCGTTTTGCTCTTGTTCGAAAGCACCGGCAGGGCGGAATCAGTGCCCATCGATCCAGTGGCTTCCTCACCGCCTTGCACCATCGGTTCGAGGATGATCTTGATATCTTCCTGCGTGTAACCAAAAGCTTGCTGACGATCAAGAATCGAGGCCGGAACAAGGTCAGTCATCTCGGCGGGCGCTGGCACGGCATCAAGCTTGATACGGATTTTTTCGATCCACTCCCGATACGGCTTGGCTCTGGCCAGCGAATCCTTGAGCTCCGTATCGTCGATGATGCGCCCTTGCTCCATGTCGATGAGGAACATTTTGCCCGGCTGCAAACGCCATTTTTTGACGATTTTTTTGTCCGGAATGGGCAAAACGCCCGATTCAGAGGCCATCACAACGAGGTCGTCATCGGTCACCAGATAGCGCGCCGGGCGCAACCCGTTGCGATCGAGCGTGGCACCAATCTGACGCCCGTCGGTAAAGGCAACGGCGGCCGGGCCGTCCCACGGCTCCATCATTGCCGCGTGGTATTCATAGAAAGCGCGACGGTTCTCGTCCATCAGCGTGTGCTTTTCCCAAGCCTCGGGAATCATCAACATCATCGCCTGAGCCATTGAATACCCACCCATCACGAGCAGTTCAAGGGCGTTGTCAAAGGAAGCTGAATCGGACTGGCCGGGATAATGTAGCGGCCAGACCTTTTTCAGGTCATCACCGAGAATCGGCGATGAAATCGCTTGTTCCCGCGCTTTGAACCAATTGACATTGCCACGCACAGTGTTGATTTCGCCGTTGTGGGCGATATAGCGAAACGGGTGCGCCAGATCCCAGGTCGGGAAGGTATTGGTTGAAAAACGCTGGTGCACCAGCGCCAGGGCGGAAACCGTTCGCTTGTCCTGAAGATCGAGGTAGTAGACGCCAACCTGGTCAGCCAGCAGCAAGCCCTTGTAGTTGATTGTCCGGGCAGAAAAGGAAGGAACGTAAAACTCCTGCCCGTGCTTGAGTTTCAGTGATTTGATTGCGTTGGCCGCACGCCGGCGAATGATGTACAGCTTGCGTTCAAGCGCGTCGGTGACGAAAACATCCGGGCCGCGGCCGACAAATACCTGACGAATGACCGGCTCTTTGGCCCTGACCGTCGGCGACATCGGCATGTCACGATTTACCGGGACATCACGCCAACCGAGGATGACCTGTCCTTCGGCGCTTACCGAGCGCTCGATCTCCTCGATGCAGGCGTGGCGCGAAGCCGCCTCCTGTGGCAAAAAGACCATACCGACACCGTATTCACCCCGGGGCGGAAGTTCAACGCCCTGTCGCGCCATTTCTTCACGGTAAAACTGGTCGGGTATCTGCATCAAAATGCCGGCACCATCACCTTGCAGCGGGTCGGCTCCTACCGCACCACGATGATCCAGGTTTTTCAGGATCAGCAAACCCTGTTCGACGATGTTATGGCTTTTGTGCCCTTTGACATGAGCCACAAAGCCCACACCGCAAGCATCATGCTCGTTGGCCGGGTCGTACAAACCCTGCCGATCTGGTTTAGCCGATTCGATCACACGCATTCCTTCAGATAACTCAGCCGGCCAGCGGCTGAAGACATTAAAAGCCACGGGGGGACACTTATCCCCAGCCTTTACGACATTGCAGGCAGTCGCCGAATATACTGGCAAACCCCCCCCGGATTCAAGATGCTGCAGCGCACCAATACGGGTCTCAAAGTGCGCTCCCCACCCCATTCAGGTGCAGCACGCCTTGATGGCGACGACAATTTCAGACTCGGTAGCGGCGTCAGAAACGAGCGCTTCACCGATCCCTTTAAGAAGCACCAGACGCAATTTGCCATCCTGCACTTTTTTGTCGTGACGCATCAGATCAAGGTAGCGTTCAGCATCCATCTCCGGGGCGCGCACCGGCAAACCGGCGCCGAGAAACAAGTTTTTAACCCGCGAAACCTCGTCGACCGTGAGCAGGCCGAGGCGACGCGACAACTCCGTCGCAATTAGTGTGCCGGCTGCGACCGCCTCGCCATGCAACCAGGTGCCGTAACCCATGCCGGTTTCAATGGCATGGCCGAAAGTATGGCCGAGATTAAGCAAGGCTCGCTCCCCGGTTTCCCGCTCATCGGCGGCGACCACTTCCGCCTTGTTGGCGCACGAGCGATGAACGGCATAGGCAAGTGCCTGGCTATCCCGAGCCAAAAGCAGTTGCATATTCGCTTCCAGCCAGACGAAAAACTCTATATCTCGGATCAGTCCGTACTTGATCACCTCAGCCAGTCCCGCCCGCAGTTCCCGGTCAGGCAGCGACCCCAGGGTCGAGATGTCAGCCAGAACCAGCTGTGGCTGATAAAACGCGCCAATCATGTTCTTGCCCAACGGGTGATTGATCGCCGTTTTGCCACCCACCGAAGAATCCACTTGCGCGAGCAAAGTCGTCGGAATCTGGATAAACGGCATTCCGCGCTGATAACAGGCGGCGGCAAATCCGCCCATGTCGCCGATGACGCCGCCGCCCAAAGCAATCAGCGGGGTGCTTCGTTCGCAGTGGGCGCCCAGCAGGGCATCAAAAATCTGATTCAGGGTTTCCCATGTCTTGTAGCGCTCACCATCCGCCAGAACAACCGGCAAGGCCGAGATGCCCAAGAGCTTCAGGGTGTTCTGCAGACGTTCCAGATAAAGTGGTGCGACCGTCGTATTGGTTACAACGACCACTTTTTTATGCTTCAGGTGGGGTTGCAGCAAATCGCCCCGGGACAATAAATCAGTACCGATATGGATCGGGTAGGAACGCTCGGCAAGCGAAACCTTCAGGGTTTGCATAGGTGATTAAACTCTCGTAATAAATGCTGAACAATGCCCGAGGCAAGCATTCGCCCACCCTCAATCGTCACATGCGCGATTTCCCGATAAAGCGGGTCGCGAAGTGCGTGCAGCTCCTCCAGTTTGCCAAGCGGATCAGGAACGCTCAGCAAAGGTCGATTCCGGTCGTGCCGCGTTCTCTCAAAGAGCAAGCCCGGCGGTACATTGAGATAAACCACCCAGCCGGTGTCGTGTAGCAAACGCCGGTTTTCGGCGGCCAACACCACTCCGCCTCCCGTTGCCAATACCAGGTTTTTTTCGGCGCTTAACTCGGCGATCGCTTGCATTTCACGACGACGAAATCCTTCTTCGCCCTCAATTTCAAAAATGGTTGGTATCGCGACGCCTGTTTTCGCGACGACTTCGTGATCGGAATCAAAAAACGGGCGACCAAGGCGCCTCGCCAATTGGCGGCCAACGGTAGTTTTGCCTGCACCCATCAGGCCGACGAGATAAATATTCTGACTCGGTTCCACGAAATGATTGTATCCGATTGATATCCGGCATAAAAAAGGCCGGATATCCGGCCTTTTCTTGGTTTGCCCCGCGGGCGGCTAGTTCAGCCCCAGTTTTTCGCTGACGATTTTAGGGGTGATGAAAATCAGCAGTTCAGTCTTGTCGTCAATCACCTCATTGTTTTTGAACAGCCAGCCGAGGAAAGGGATGTCGCCCAAGAGCGGTATTTTCGTCGTGTTGTTTTTGGTGTTTTGGGTATAGATACCGCCGATAACCACCGTACCCCCGTTATCCACGAGTACTTCCGTCTTGACGTGCTTGGTGTCAATTGCTACCCCGGAACCCGTATTTAGGGTTGCATTGGGGGTGTCCTTGTTGACGTCAAGGCTCAAGGTGATTTTTCCATCCGGTGTGATCTGCGGCTTGACTTTCAAGGAGAGATTCGCCTTGCGGAAGGAAACGCTGGTGGCACCAGAACTGGTCGCCTGCTGGTAGGGGATTTCGACCCCTTGCTCAATCATGGCTTCAACTTGATCAGCCGTCATGACCCGCGGACTGGAAATCACCTTGCCGCGACCATCCGCTTCAAGGGCTGAGACCTCCAGGCTGAGAAGCTCGGTAAGGCCGCTGTTGTAGAGCAGAAACGAGAGCGCACCGGCGGTACCGCTGCGAGGGGTTGCTGGCAAATTTATTTGGTGCATCGAAGCATAGTCTGGTGTTCCTTCGACAATTTGCTTAAGTACCTTCTCACCTGTAATCGGGTCAGGACGCACAAAGGCAGTTTTCTGTGCTGTTGATGTATAGCCCCCACCTACTGCCAAACCTCTATTGCCTGGCCCATTGCGATAAGGATTGCTGTACCCCAGCCGCACCCCCAAATTCCGCGAAAACGCATCCGATGCCTCGACAATTCTCGCCTCGATCAACACCTGGCGCACCGGCACATCAACACGCGCGATAACTGCCCTTGCTTCCTCAAGACGCGGCGACGTATCGTTGATGAATAGCGTATTGGTTCGCGCGTCAACCACCGCGCTGCCGCGCTTCGACAGCATGCGCTGGTTGGAGTCGGTCAAGAGCTTTTGCAACTCGTCAGCTTTTTGATAATTGATCTGGAAGGCTTCGGTGCGCAGGGGTTCCAGGTCACTGATTTGCTGGCGTGCCTCGTAATCCAGCTTCTCCTTGGTGGCCAGTTCATCACGTGGAGCAATCAGGAGCACATTCCCGTTTTTACGCATGTCGAGCGCTTTTTGCTGGAAGATGATGTCCACCACCTGATCTGCCGGCACGTCTTTCAGTACCAGCGTCGTTGTTCCCGAAACCGTTTCGCTGATCACGGCATTCAGGCCGAGCTCCTCGGCCATCAGGCGGAGCAGGGCACGTACGTCGCCGTTCTGGTAATTGATGCTGACCCGCGGCCCCTGGTAGCCGATTTTTGTTCCCTGAACCAGCTTGTTGGGGTTCTCGACAATCTTTTTTACTTCGATGATGAACTGATTGTCGGTCTGGTAGGCGTTGTGCTCCCACAAGCCTTTGGGGGTAATGGTCATCTGGGCATTTTCGCCCCGGGTTCTGGTTTCAACCGAAGTCACCGGCGTCCCAAAATCGGTCACGTCCAGCTTGCGGCGCAAATGCTCGGGGACGTCGGTTTTCGAGAAATCAACGATCAGGGCAGTTCCCTGTTGCCGGATATCTATCCCGGTGCCGGTGTCACTGAGCTCGACGACAATGCGCGCCTCACCGTCCCGACCCCGGCGAAAATTGACGTCATGCAGGGAGTGCCTGACGCCAATCACGCTTTCTTCGGTAAAGCGCGTAACGCGCTGCGCTAAGGAGCCCCCCGGCGAGACCGACGCCAGTGTCACGTAAAGCGATTTACCCTCAAGGCGAGTGGTGTAGTTCATGTTCCGCACAAGATTTAGCACCAGACGAGTGCGGTCGCCGACCTGAACCACATTCAGACTGCGTAAGTCACCTTGATTCACCGTCTGGGTGACTTTTCCGAGACCATTGGCGGTCGCCGGAAAATCAAAGGCGATTTTCGCCGGGTTGGCGATGCTGAATCCCGCGGGCGGCGCCTTGAGTTCATCCTTCATGTCGATTTTGACGATGATGTCGCTGCCTTGCTGGGCGACATTGACCAATTCGATTGTATTGGCTGCCACCCCCTGAGCTTCTGCAGCTCCGGTAAAGGCAAGGCACGTGGCAGCCGCAGCGGCCAAGGCATAGTTGATGAAATTCATTACTTGCTTCCCTCCTTGCCCTGCAGGTACAGCGAGCTCTCACGCTCACTCCAGTCCCCTGAAGCATCTTGTATCAATTCACGCAATTTGACTTCCGAGTCAGTAATTTGCGTCACCATTCCAAAATCCAGCCCGAGATACTCACCGACCTTCACCTGTTTTATTTTATCTTCAACTTGAATCGCTGCCATTGGACGCTTGTTAATGTTGAGAAAGCCGATCATTTTCAGGGACTCAAGAGGATATTTTTCAAGAATGCTGTTACGCAACTCACGCGCTTCCAGATCGGGTCCTCCTTTGCCCGTCGAGTTTTCACGCGAGGCCGGCTCGATCTTGGCGCTCTTGAATGGATCAATTAACCCCTGAGCGTCATACGGAACCGGCTCGAATGGTTTCAGCTCGGGCAGCTTGTTGATTTGAGGGCGCAAATCTTTTGAGTTTTCTCGCATCCACTGTCGCAGATCCTCATGATCCCCAGAACAGGCTGCCAGACCCAGGCAGAGGGTGAAAAGCATTAATTGCTTCACTTCGCACCCCCTTTGGCGGCTTTTTTCTGCCTGGCCAATTCTTCGCTATCGAGATAGCGAAAGGTTTTTGTTGTTGCGTCGAGCGAGAGCGACCCGTCTTTGCCACTAGCTATCGCAATATTATTCAAAGTGACGATACGTGGCAGCTTGGCAATGTCGGCGGCGAAAGCCCCGAAGTCGTGATAAGTGCCGTTGATTTTCACTGTAATCGGCAACTCGGCGTAAAAGTCTTTCAATACTTCTTGCCCAGGGCGGAATAGCTCAAACTGCAAGCCACGCCCCAACCCCGCCTGATTAACTTCAACCAGCAGCGCTTCAATTTCCGATTTGCTGGGTAATTGTTTGAGCAGAACACCAAAGGAACGGTCAATTTCGCTCAATTGCTGAGTGTAAAGCTCGAGATTGATTGCTTGACGCTTCTTGTTGATAAATTGTTCTTTTAGCGTCAGTTCTTCGGCACGCTTGGCGTCAAGTTCGAGCAACTGGTCGTTCCACACAAACCACCAGCCAGCTGCCAAAAAGGCTGCAAACAGCCCGGTCAGTACGGTGATTCTTGGAACAAGCGCCCAGGCTCCGGGATCATTCGGATTCATTCCCCGAAACTCATCCAGGATGCTCTGAAAATCAATTTTTGGCAGTGCCGGCAATTTCTTTAATGACACGACAGGGCTGATTTTCATTTTTTAGCCTCCGCGTCCGGGCGAACGCGCGTCAGCGTGACATTCATCCCGAACTCGTTAATCCGACGCCCGTTTAAAACTACGGCCTTGACTTCGATCAGCCGTGGATTCTCCAGCCATGGTGACGCCTCAAGGTTTTTCATCAGCGTTGAAACCCGGGCGTTGGATTGAGCGTAACCGGTCATATTGACAGCGACCCCATCCTGCTTGAGAGACTTCAGGTAAATCCCTTCTGGAACCTGCTTGGTTAATTCGCTCAACAAATAAACTGTTTCGCCACGATCACGCTGCAAGTTCTCGATAACTTCCTTTCTCGCCAGCAGTGCTTGTGTTTGTTCTTTTAATCTCTTGATTTGATCGATTTCTTTGTCAAGAATCGCGATCTCTCGTTTGAGAAACTCGTTGTTGCCGTTTTGTACCTCAATGCTGCCGTCAATTACGGTATAGATGGCAAAAACAAGCAACAGCGCAAGTACTGACACCAAGCTCGCCACGACGAAAAACTGTTGCCGCCGAGCTTTGCGCGCCTCTTTACGATGCGGTAAAAGATTGATGCGTATCATGCTGGATCAAACCTCCGCAAAGCGAGGCCGCAGGCCACCAGGAGAGATGACGAATCGGCCAGCAAACTCCGGGGTTTAACGCGATCCGACAGTTCCATATTGGCAAATGGGTTGGCGATCATGGTGCTGACCTGCGTGCGCGTCGCAACCATTTCATCAATACCTGGTATGACCGCACAGCCACCCGCCAGAATAAGGTGGTCAACTTGGTTGTATTGCGTGGACGTGAAAAAAAACTGCAGGGCGCGCGAGACTTCCAGCGCCAGATTTTCCATAAACGGTATCAGCAGTTCGGCTTCGTAACTTTCCGGCAAATTGCCTGAGCGCTTGGCCAGTTCGGCATCCTCATAACTCATTCCGTAATGACGGCCGATATCTTGGGTAAGTTGCGAACCACCAAAAGCTTGCTCGCGGGAGTAGATTTGTTGCCCGTTACGCATCACGGTGAGGTTCATTACATTGGAACCGGCGTCAAGAATAGCGATTGTCTGATTTTTTCCACGTTCCGGCAGTTGCCGCTCAATCAACTCGAAGGCTGCCAATGCGGCCAGCGACTCCACATCCATGACCACAGCCTTGAGCCCCGATGCATCGGCGACCGCCACGCGGTCTTCAACCCGCTCTTTTTTGGACGCAGCGATCAGCACCTCAATTTCATCGGGAACAGCGGGCGCCGGGCCAATGACCTGGTAATCGAGATTCACCTCGTCAATTGAAAACGGAATGTATTGATTCGCCTCGGACTCAACCTGAACTTCCAAATCCTCGTCACGTAAGCCCGCCGGGACAATGATTTTCTTGGTAATTACCGCAGATGTCGGCAAAGCCATCGCGACGTCGCGCGTGGACGTTCCCATTTGCTTCCAGGCTCGTCTGACGGCATCGACGACCACATCGAGGTTGGCAATATTGCCGTCAGAAACGGCATCCTTGGGCAACACCGCAATGGCGTAGCGCTCGACACGATAGCCATCTCTGCCGCTTGCCACCAATTCGACCATCTTGACAGCCGATGAACTGATGTCCAAACCAAGAAGCGAGCGCGACTTTGGATTCAACAACTCGGATATGTTAAAGCGCACCAGACCCCCAAAAATTCCCAACGACGTAGGATTTTAGCCCAAGCAAACGAGAAATTACGCCGAAAACCATCAATAAGCCTTTGTCATTTCATGCCTTCTGGAGGGGGCATGTGCCTCAGCGTATAATTTGTTCAATGCCAAAGAAACCAAATATATCTTGAATTCAATGCCCCCCGTACTGCGCTTTGCCCTCTACCCCCTTATTTTTTTATCGGGTCTGCTGGCGATCGGCATCGCTGTCGCCTTGATCATTTTAGTCATGGCTTACCCCAATTTACCACCCCTCGACGTTCTGACCGATTATCGACCCAAGGTTCCTCTGCGTGTTTATTCCGCTGACGGTCACCTGATCGGCGAGTTTGGAGAAGAGCGCCGTGCGGTGGTCAGTATTGGCGACGTTCCGGAAATCATGAAGCAAGCCATTCTGGCGGCCGAAGATGATCGTTTCTACGCGCATGGCGGCATCGATTACACGGGAATTTTGCGCGCCTCTCTCAACAATCTCGCAGGTGGCGGAAAGCGCCAGGGGGCATCGACAATCACCCAGCAGGTCGCACGCAATTTTTTTCTCTCTTCCGAAAAAACCTATACGCGCAAGCTCTATGAAGTCATGCTCTCGTTCAAAATCGAGAGCAGTTTGAGCAAAGACCAGATTTTCGAGCTTTACATCAACCAGATATTTCTCGGGCAGCGTGCTTATGGGTTTGCTGCGGCTGCACAGATTTATTTCGGCAAGCCGCTCAAGGATATTTCGATTGCCGAAGCGGCGATGCTTGCCGGTTTGCCAAAAGCCCCTTCGGCATACAATCCTGTCGCCAACCCCAAGCGAGCCAAGATTCGTCAGCATTATGTCTTGCGCCGTATGCAAAGCCTCGGGTTCATTACTGACCCGCAATTCACTGCGGCGATGGAGGAAACGCTGGTGGTCAAGCGCGAACTGATGGATTACTCGGTACATGCTGAATTCGTTGCCGAAATGGCACGTCAGATAACGGCCGAACGTTTCCCGCAGGAAGTCTATTCGCGCGGACTGAAGGTCTACACGACCTTGATCAAAGCCGAGCAGGAGGCTGCGTATAAAAGTTTGCGCAAAGCGGTCATGGATTACGACCGTCGGCATGGTTATCGTGGCGCTGAGTCGTACCTGGAAATGAAAGATTTCAAATCCGATCAGGATGAGGTGATCGACCTCGCGCTTCAGGACATTCCTGACACCGGCGACCTTGTCCCGGCGCTGGTACTCGCCGCCGATACCAAACAAATCAAGGCTTACCGCAAGGGTGGCGAACTTGTTGTTCTGCAGGGCGATTCGCTGAAATTCGTCAGCCGATTCCTCGACAGCAAGGCGCCGCCCAACAAGCGCATCGCGCGTGGCGCGATTATTCGCATTCAAAAAGACGACAAGGGCGCCTGGCAGATGACCCAGCTTCCCGAGGTTGAGTCGGCTTTTGTTGCAGTCGCTCCCAATGACGGGGCAATTCGCGCCTTGGTCGGCGGTTTTGACTTCAACCGCAACAAATTCAATCATGTCACGCAGGCCTGGCGGCAGCCGGGCTCAAGCTTCAAGCCCTTCATCTATTCGGCGTCCCTTGAAAAGGGATACAACGGCAACAGCATCATTGCCGACGAGCCAATCGTCATCAACTCGGCGCTCACAGGTTCCCAGGATTGGGCGCCGCACAATTACGACGGCAAATACGAAGGTCCCATGAAAATGCGTACCGCGCTGGCCAAGTCGAAAAACATGGTTTCGATCCGGATTTTGCAGTCCATCGGCACACAGTATGCCCAGGACTACGCCAGCCGTTTTGGTTTTGACGCCGCCAAGCACCCCCCCTATTTGACCATGGCGCTCGGTGCCGGCTCGGTAACGCCATGGCAGATGGTGACCGCCTATGCCGTCTTTGCCAATGGCGGCTACAAAATCAATCCTTACATCATTCGTGAAATTCGCGATGAAAAAAATCAGGTATTGGCTAAATCGGATCCGGTTTCCGCCGGCGACGACTCGATTCGTGCGATTGACCCGCGCAATGCCTTCATGATGGACAACATGTTGCGCGATGTGACCATTTACGGCACCGCTGCGCGTGCCTCTGTCGCCCTCAAGCGGCGTGACCTGGCCGGCAAAACCGGGACGACCAACGAATATATGGACGCCTGGTTCTGTGGTTATCAAGTGACAGTAGCCGGTTGTGCATGGCTCGGCTTTGATCAGCCGAAAACATTGGGTGCCAAGGAAACCGGCGGCTCTGCCGCTCTGCCGATCTGGATTGGCTACATGAGTCGTGCCTTGAACAACGTACCGGCTCAAACACTTCCACAGCCGGAGGGGCTGCTCGGCGGCAGCGAGGGGCGCAGCTTTATTTATGCGGAAAATGCCGCTGCGGCAATCCCCGAGGCAGGTGACGAGCCGGCCGAAGCGGTCGACAGCGCGCTGCCCAAGCCCGACCTGAGCACGCCCCCCAGCGACTGATTACTTGAGCACCACCACTTCGCCCGCCTGTCGGCTGGCGAGGTCGGATAATTTGGCAAAAAGTTCGGCACCGTCACGGGTGTCCAGCCAAGAGTTGTCTTGATAACAAAAATGAAAGCCACCCGATTTGGCCGCAACCCAAATTTCCCGGGCGACGCCATGCCGATTGACAATGATCTTGCTGCCATCGGCGAACTCGATTTCCAGCACGCCGCCGTGCTTCAACTCAAAGTCGAGGTCGGCATTACTGCTCTCCAGAGCGGCCTCGATACGCGCCAAGGTCACATCGGCCAAACGGTTGAATTCCTGGTCATCCATGCTGTGCTACCATCCTCGCCACATTGATCGAGCCATCATTATGACCAAATTCTTCGCCGTTTTGCTGGCAACTTTCCTGACTGCCTGCGGCTTTAAAGGTTCGCTGGAAAAGCCTTCCGGCCCGGTTCCCGAACCCTTGCTCGGCACCGCGCAAGCGGCTCCGTTGGCGCCGGTCGAAACACGCAACAACCCCAAACCGCAATAATCCCCCGCCCGATGAGCCACTTCTCCCTGAAAAATGGCGTCCTGCACGCCGAGTCGATCGCCCTGCCGGCCATTGCCGAGCAATTTGGCACCCCGGCTTATGTCTATTCCCGAGCTGCCCTTGCCGCTGCTTTGCAAGAATTTCTCGACGTCCTCGCGTCGCATCCGGCGGGTTCTGAAAGCCTGGTTTGCTACGCGGTCAAAGCCAACGCAAACCTGGCTATCCTGAATCTCTTTGCGCGCATGGGTGCCGGCTTCGATATTGTTTCCGGCGGTGAACTCAAGCGGGTTCTGGCAGCCGGAGCCGATCCGCAGAAAATAGTTTTTTCGGGCGTGGGCAAAACCGTATCCGAAATGCAGCAAGCGCTCGCTGCCGGCATTTTTTGTTTCAATGTCGAATCCGCCCCCGAACTTGAGCGGCTCAACGAGGTTGCCGCTCAATGCGGGAAAAAGGCGCCGGTCAGCCTGCGCGTCAATCCGAATGTCGACCCAAAAACTCACCCTTACATTTCAACCGGGCTCAAGGAAGCCAAATTCGGCGTCGCCTATGATGACGCGCTTGCTTTGTATCGTCGTGCTAGCGCCTTGCCGCATATTGCAGTCGCCGGCATCGATTGCCACATCGGTTCGCAACTACTCGATCCGGCGCCCTTCGGCGAAGCGCTTGAGCGGGTTTTGGACTTGATTTCGCGGTTGGCCGCAGAAGGGATCGAAATCCACCACATCGACCTCGGCGGCGGCCTCGGAATTCGCTACAAGGACGATCAGGTGCAGCCAACGGTCGCCTCCTACCTCAATCCGCTGCTCGACAAACTGGCCGGCCGTGGCCTCAAGGTAGTGCTCGAACCCGGTCGGCGTCTGGTTGGCAATGCCGGTCTGCTACTGACGCGGGTTGAGTTTCTCAAGCCGGGCGAAGGCAAAAGCTTTGCCATTATTGACGCAGCGATGAACGACCTGATGCGCCCGGCGCTTTACGAAGCCTGGCATGACATCCTGCCGGTGATTCCGCGGGCGGGCGAGAGACGCGCCTACGATGTAGTCGGCCCGGTCTGTGAGTCCGGTGACTTTCTCGGCCTGGCGCGCCCGCTGGCGATTGTCGCCGGCGATTTGCTCGCGGTCATGTCAGCCGGCGCTTACGGCATGGCCATGAGTTCCAATTACAACACTCGGCCGCGAGCGGTTGAGGTGATGGTCGATGGCGATACCGTTCACGTCATCCGCCAGCGGGAAACGGTCGAGCAGCTTTACGCCGGCGAGCAGCTACTTCCCTGAGCGCCGTGCGTCTCGATAAATGGCTTTGGGCAGCGCGGTTTTTCAAGACAAGGACATTGGCCAGTGCGGCAATTCATGGCGGCAAGGTGCAAATTGACGGCAATCGCGTCAAAGCCGCACGCGAAATCAGGATCGCCGAGCGGCTGACGATTGCCAACAGCGAAGTGTCGTGGGAAGTCACCATCACGGCTCTTTCTGACCGGCGAGGCTCGGCACCCGAGGCACGCCTGCTCTACGAAGAGAGTGCCGCCAGCATTGCCCGGCGCGAAGCACAAAAAGAACAGCGGAAATTTCAGGTGGAGCCGGCGGCCGATCTGCATGGCCGACCGACCAAGCGTGATCGGCGGCAACTCAAACGCTGCAGCGACTCATAACACCATCGCCAGCGCTAGCGGCAAGTAAAGCAGCGCGGCCAGGTTGCCGATCAGGACGATGGAGGCGACGCGCTGCGGTTCCTGTTGATAGCGTTCGGCAAACAGGAAATTGAGCACGGCCGGCGGCAGGGCACCGAATACCAATAACATGGCGGCCTCGCGACCTTGCAGGCCGAGCAATTGAATCACGCCGGCGGCAATCACCATGCCGGCCAGTGGGCGCAGGAGAGCGCTGCCGGCGGCCAGCTTCCATTCGCTGAAAGAGACATGGGTCATCCTCACTCCGAGCGAAAACAGCAACAGCGGCACCGATACATCCCCCAGCATCTTGATCGCCAGAATCAACGGTGGCCAAACCGAAAGATCGAGAATGGCCACGCTCAAACCGGCAATTGCGGCAAAAACCACGGGGACGCGCCAGAGCTTCAGCAGGCGCGTTTGGGGATCAAGCAGACGGGCGCCAAAAGAGAAGTGCAGGGTGTTTTCGACCATGAAAAGAATCACTGCCGCCGCCAGCGCATCTTCGCCCCAGGCCAGTACGGCGAGCGGCAGGCCGATGTTGCCGGAATTGTTGAACATCATCGGCGGCACCAGCGTTTTGGCCTGAATGCCGAGGGCTCGGGCGCTTACCCAAGCAAGCGCACCGCAAGTCGTCAGAACCAAAAGCCCACCGAATGCCAGCGAGGCGAAGCGGGTCAGATCGAAGGATTTACCGGCCATCGCCGCAAAGACTAGCGCCGGGACAAAAACATCCATGTTGAGGCGGTTGGCGACGGCCATTTCCGGCTTGTGATGGCGTGCGTAAAAATAGCCGGCGGCGACGATCCCGAAAATCGGGAACAAGATGGCCAGCAGCCTGAAACTCAGGCTCTCAGTCATTACAAAACGTAGCGCGAGAGGTCTTCGTCGGCCGCCAGTTCGCCGAGGCGCTGGTTGACGTAAGCAGCGTCGATTACCAGCGCCTCCTGATTGCCTGCGCCGGTATTGAAGGAGATTTCCTCAAGCAGTTTTTCCATGACCGTGTGGAGACGGCGGGCGCCGATATTCTCGGTTTTTTCATTCACCTGATAAGCAATTTCCGCCAGGCGCCGGACGCCTTCCCCGGCGAAGTTGAGCTGCTGACCTTCGGTTTCAAGCAAGGCTTGATATTGCCGCGTCAGGCAGGCATCGGTCTGGGTCAGGATGCACTCGAAATCGGCCACCGAGAGGGAGTCAAGCTCGACACGAATCGGAAAACGCCCTTGCAACTCGGGAATTAGATCGGAAGGCTTGGAGAGATGAAAAGCGCCGGAAGCAATAAACAAAATATGGTCGGTCTTGATCATGCCGTACTTGGTCGATACCGTCGTCCCCTCGACCAGCGGCAGCAGATCGCGCTGGACGCCCTGGCGCGAGACATCCGCCCCGTGGCTGTCGGCGCGACTGGCAATCTTGTCCAGCTCATCGAGAAAAACGATGCCGTTTTGCTCGACGGCCTTGAGCGCTTCGAGCTTGATTTCCTCATCATTGACCAGCCGCGCCGCCTCTTCGTCGGCGAGCAGCCTGAGCGCTTCCTTGATTTTTACCTTGCGTGCCTTCTTGCGTCCCTGCCCGATATTCTGGAACATTCCCTGAATTTGCTGGGTCAGTTCTTCCATCCCCGGGGGGGCGAAAATCTCCGCCTGCATCCCGGGAACGGCCAGTTCGACGTCGATTTCCTTCTCATCGAGATCGCCCTCGCGCAATTTTTTGCGGAATTTCTGGCGCGTGACGCCGTCGTTGGCGGTGGACTCGCTATTTTCGGCAAAAAATCCTGGGCTGCGGGCAGGCGGCAGCAGAATGTCGAGTATGCGATCTTCCGCCGCCTCTTCGGCACGCGGGCGCATCTGCTTGATCGCACGGTCGCGCAGCCCTTTGATCGCAATCTCCATCAAATCGCGGATGATCGTCTCCACATCACGGCCGACATAGCCGACTTCGGTAAATTTGGTCGCCTCGATCTTGATGAAAGGCGCGTCGGCGATGCGTGCCAGGCGACGAGCAATTTCGGTCTTGCCAACCCCTGTCGGGCCGATCATCAAGATGTTTTTGGGGGTGATTTCCTGGCGCAGCGGCTCAGCCACCTGCGCCCGCCGCCAGCGATTGCGCAAGGCAATGGCGACCGCCTTTTTGGCGTTGTTTTGGCCGACGATATGCTTGTCGAGTTCGGAAACGATTTCCTGCGGGGTCATGGCGCTCATTCAAGAACCTCGAGGGTGAAATTGCGGTTGGTGTAGATGCAAATGTCGGCCGCGATTTCCAGAGATTTCGTCACAATCTCGCGCGGAGCAAGCGCACTGTTTTCGAGCAGGGCGCGCGCCGCACTTTGCGCGTAGGCGCCACCGGAGCCAATCGCGACAATCCCTTGTTCCGGCTCAAGCACGTCGCCATTGCCGGTGATGATCAACGACACTTCCTTGTCGGCAACCGAGAGCATGGCTTCGAGCCGGCGCAAGGCACGATCGGAACGCCAGTCCTTGGCCAGTTCAACCGCCGAACGCAGTAAATTGCCCTGGTGCTTGTCGAGCTTGGCCTCAAAGCGTTCAAAGAGGGTGAAGGCATCGGCCGTGCCGCCGGCAAAACCGGCCAGAATACGCCCCTGATACAGCCGCCGCACCTTCTTCGCCGTCGCCTTGATGACGATATTGCCCAGCGTCACCTGCCCATCGCCGCCCATGGCGACGGCGTTTCCGCGCCGCACCGACAAGATGGTCGTGCCGTGATATTGCTCCATGTGTTTTCCTGACGATTAACTCTTGGGAACGATAATGCGGGCAATCCGGTTGATGCCGACAACCCCCAGCAACTCGGCGACGAGATGGTTGGGATTGCGAATAAGCACATCGCGTCCGGCCTCCTTGAGCGGAGAAAGACGGTTGGCCAATTGCCCGGCCGAGAAAAAATCGAGCCGGCGAAGTTGGGAAAAATCGAGGCGCGGCGCCTCCATCGCGCCGAGAACTGCCGATAATTCGTCAAAACGCGCGTTCTTGATGTCACCACTCAAATAATGGGCGTCCCGCCGCTCAGGTGCTGAATTCGCACTCCCGACGAGTGCACTCACGGCTTCGATGCGTTCCCACGACGGCGGCGAACGCTCAAAGGTGACCGCAAAATCAATCGCACAGGCCTCAAATTGTTCCTGCGAACCATGGTACTGCAGCAGTTCAAGCACCAATAACCAGATCCGCTTGTGCGATTTATCCCCTGCCACCAGTCGGCTACGCAGTCGCGGAAGAAAAATATCGAGGGCGTCGAAAATGACTGCAATGCCCCGTTTGCGGGCGTTTGCCAGGTGCTCGACGAGTTGGCCGGCAATCTCGTCGTCACAGCCGATCCATTGACTGCAATTGATACGCAGCGGCCGCTTGTCGGTGAGCGATGCGAGCAGCGGTGCCAGGGCAGCGTGGCTTTCGGCAGTCACCACGCCCTTCAGGGCGAGGCTGCGCCCCCCCGGCGCCTCGGCGTCGAGCGCTGGTGCCAGGTTGCGCCAGGCGGGCGGCGATGTTTCAAAAACCTCGACAAACGCCATGCCGAGTTGATCGAAGGCCGCATGGTCTCCAGCCAATTGAAGCAGGTCAAAGAGCATCAGCCAGATGCGGACGCCGTCTGCATTGCGATAAATTTTGACGAAAGTCTCAAGCAGGGAGCGTGCGGTTGCATCCTGGCCGTTGCTGTAAAGAACCGCGACCTGTTCGATGTCGGCCTGCATCGAATCAACATCATGGTCAAGTTTGAAACCTGTCACGCTGGAGTCAGAAAAATCGTGATTGAACTCCCCAATCGTCAATTCCAGCTTGAAATCTTCATCTACCGGCGGCCTTGCGGACAGCTGTGGGGAAGGTGGCATCAATGAGGTTTCGGCCGTCGGGGAGTAGGTGAATTCCAGCTCGGGCAGAGATGTATGGGGCTTTGCTACAGACTGCAGCGGCGCGCTAACTGGGCTGGCCGGCATCGGCGTACCGGCTGCCTTGGGCTTGACCGCAACGCGCTCAGGCATTTTGTTAGGCGGTTTTTTGAAAAACGAAAACACCATGAACACTCAAAAAGCGGAAAGCGCGTTTTAGCATGTCGGCCGTTGTCACGCAATAACCAGGCCGACCATGACCAGCAGCAACGCCAGCACGGGGCCGAAGGGTTGGTCGAATCCAAGCGCCAGCGCAAAGGCGGCACTGTAGCCGAGCAGCCCGATCAGGGCGGCGAGAAAAATGCCGGAACGCCAGGTGCGGGCGCGACTGAAAACAATCCACGGCGGAACGAAAACGAGGGCAAAACTGCTCATCACACCCAGTGTTGTCGTTGCCAGCGCCAGCGACAGGGCGGCGAGCAGGTCAAAGCCGCTGAGCACCGGCCAGACCGGCAGGTGGCGGGCATGAAAATAGTCCGGATAAATGCGCGCCAGCAGGAGTTGGCTGGACAAGTGGAATAACACGGGTAGGGCAAAGAGAGACCAGAGCAAGAGCAGATAAAAATTACTGCTGTCAGAAAAGTAGAGTTGCCCGTCGAACAAGGCATTCCCAAGACGTTCGGCCAAAGGCTGATTGGCCGTCAGCAGGACGGCAGTGGCCCAGCCGGCGAGCAGCAGGAGGACAAAGGCCGCACCACCGGCCAGTCGTTTGGGGAAAAACCGCTTGCCGGCGCCGACCAGAGCGGCGGCGCCGATTCCGCCGAGCATCGGCGCCAGGCCGGCGACCAAGGCCAGTAGCGCCCCGGCGGCGGCGACATGAGCGTAGGCCAGTGCCGCCAACCATTCGTCACGCAGGCGCAAAAAGCAGCCGAGCACCGGCAAGAGTAGTGCCAAACACAGACCGGACAAAAAGGGGACGAGAAAAAGATCATTCCACATCGTCAATTCCCCTGAGCCGCTGCACCGTGTCGCAGGCGTCACTGACAAAAGACGCGTCGTGGCTGACCAGGATTATCCCGGCGCCACCGGCGGCACGTTGGCGCAGGGCAATGACCAGATGCGCGATGCCGGGCGCATCGAGATTGTTGGTCGGTTCGTCGAGCAAAACCATGTCGGCCGGCGACTGCAGGATCGCCCACAGAGATAGATAGTGCCGCTGCCCGCCGGATAGTCGATCCAGCCGTTGATCAAGATGATGATGCAACCACGCCGGCAATCCGCTGCTGCTTGCCGCGGTGAGTGCCAGCAACTCACGCCCGCTCAGGGGCAAGCCATCGACTGGCGGCAGCTCCTGATTTTGTAGCGCAATCCGTAACGCCGGCCGCCGCTGGAGATGACCGGAAAAACATTTTGCACGACCGGCCAGGGCACTCAGCAGGGTGGTTTTGCCGACCCCATTGGGGCCGGTCAGGCCGATGATCTGGCCGGCCGCCAGGCAAAGATCGAGCGGAGCGGTGGCCGGCTGTTGCCAGCCAGCCACCAGTTTTTCGGCCTGAATCAGTATTTCGCTCAACGACTTGCCTTCAATAGGCGCGCAATCGTCTCGTCAAAGAGAGCAAAGAGATTCGCTGCCTCTGGCGTGCCGCCGACGGTGAACGGTAAAACGACTACCGGGATTCCTGCCTTGGCGGCAATCCATTGGCTGGCTGCGGCATTCTGGTAGGGTGCCCGCAAAACCATCCGCGCCGGCACGACCTTCTGGCGTTCAAGAATGCTCGCAAGATGAGCGCTGCCCGGCTCGACGCCCGGTCGCGGCTCCAGCGTTGCGGTCTCCTTCAAGCCCAGCCAGGCGGCGAGGTACACAAATGAAGAATGTTGGACGAGAACCGGTATGCCGCGCAGGCTGGCAGCTTCTCCCTCCCAGCGTCCAATGGCCGCCTGAAGCTTGCCGGCAAAGCTTTTGAACGCGGCGCGATAGGCCTCGGCGTTGGCCGGGTCAAGTTCGGCCATGCGCGCCGTCAGCGCCTCGCCGACTTTGAGAAGATTGCGCGGATCAAGGTGAATGTGCGGATTGCCACCGGCATGAACATCGCCATTGGCGCGATCAAGTACGCTCGGGACATCGCGCATGGCGACGTGCACTGCCGCCTCGAAATAGCCCGGCCGGCCGGGCTGAATCGCCGCATTCCCGGAGTCCCTGAGAACCAGCGGCAACCAGCCGATCTCCAGCTCGCCCCCATTGGCAACCACCAGTTGCGCACCGCGCGCCTGCGCCAGCAATGATGGCTTCGCGTCGATGCGGTGTGGGTCTTGCATGGCGCTCGTGGCCGAATAGACGGCCACCTTGTCGGCGCCGATTTCCTTGACCAGTGCTGCCCATTCAGGAACGGTTGCAAACACATTGAGCGTCGCAGCAGCCTGGCCGGAAATCAGTCCGAGCAGCCAAAATGCACAGAAAAACCTCAGTTTTTTCATTGTTCAGCCCCTTAAAAGCGGTGTCCGCCATGGGCGCCGAGGCTCATGACGTATTGCAACCAGAGTTGATTGTCGGTCGCTTCGGGACGTGTCTTGTCCTCGGCGTACTGCAGGCGAATTCGTGAAAATTCGCTCGGACTCCAATCAATCATCAGCGTATTGCGGCGCGGCGAGAAGTTTTCCAGCAAGGGCAGATCAGCCGCCGTCAGTTGCCCGTTGTTGATCAACTCGACATTGGCCGACCCCGAATTGAGGCGGTCATAACGGTAACCGACTCGCCAGTTCGGCATGAACTGATAGACGGCCTGCGCGTAGTAGCCCGACTGCGTATTGCGGAAGCTTCCTTGTTGCGCGCTGGCGGCGGTGTCGACCAGCAGGTCGCCCGCTTCGCTGCGGCGGAAGTATTCGCCCTGCAGCTTGAGATTGCGCTTGCCGGCATTGCCGTCCGGTGCCCATTTCCAGAGCAGGTCGGCGATCCAGGTTCGGCTGGAGCCGCTGAAGCTGTTGTTCAGGCCGTTGAGCGGATCGTCATAACTGCGATCCTTGGGTTGCGCGGCAAAATACGAAATGCCGCCACGCCAACTGTTCGAGACGCCGACGTCACCGCCGAGGTGAACAAAGGCCGACGCCGACATCAGGCCATTTTTGCTCTTACTTTCATCCGTTGCCGGAAAACTCATGGCGCGCGCGGTTTCGGCGCCAAACTCCATGAATATCGGCGTTGGTGCCAACCAGCGCGCCTGTACGCCATCCATTCCCAAGGCATTGCCAAAAAAGGCCTGGTACGGCAAGGGTGCGTTCGAAAAGTCCCATTCATGCGGATGCAGCTCATTCAGGTAGCCGACGCCGGACAAAAAGCGTCCAGCTTTCACATTGAAGCCGTTACCGAGACCCAATGTTTGCACGCTTGCCTCCTCAACGCCCAGCGTATTGTCCGGTGCCAGCGCGAGGCGCAAGGCGCCGCGAAACATCGGGTCGATATTGGCGGCGATTGCCAGCTCGGACTCACCGAGACTGAAGCTGCGGTTTTCCGGCATCAGTTCGCCGTTGGACGGAACAAAGCCTTGCAAGCGGCGCTCGGCCGGATTTTGCTTGAGGTAGGTGTAGCTGCCGGAGAGAATCAACGAAATCTCCGGATTGAAGGCCGCCGCCGATGTCTGCGGCTGACGCACATTCAGGCGCGCCTCATTGGCCACAAGTTCGGCCTTGCTGGCCGTCGTTTCAGCCTGGGCGACCTTGCTTTCGGCTTGTGCCAGCTTCTTTTCGAGTTGGCTGATGCGTTGTTCGTAAGATTGTTTGAGTTCGTTGATCTGGCTGCGAATGGCGGCCAGATCGCCATCTGAGGCGGCCAGCGCAGCATACGAGGCGGTCAGCAAGGCCGCCCCGAAAAATGGTTTGCAAAACATGGAATACTCCTGAAAAAGGCAATCGAGTCGACCGCAAAGGCCGCCGACAGTACCCGGAGGCACTGCCGATGGACGCGGTCAAGCGCTAAAACGAGGCAATTTTCAGGCGACAGGCGGGCCGCGTTGAACGGCGCGCGGGGGTGGGAATGCGCTGCGGCCAATCGCTGCCAGCGCGGGTGGCGCCGACTGCCGATGTTGCAGCAGCGGCAAATTGGCCACCGTCGGCAAGCCCGAACCGAGATCATGGGCAAGCAGACAGACGGCGCAGGCATGAGCCAGCCGATCCTGATGCGCGACTCCGTGTTCGACGGCGTGTGCGCCTGCCGCCCATTGGGCGGCAACGAGAACAATGACGAGAAGGAAACGGCGCAGAGAAGTCACAAGCAGATTTTAGTCGACTTGAACGAGCAAGCCTTTCAGATACTCGCCCTCAGGAAAATTCAGGGCAATCGGGTGATCGGCCGCCCCGGCCAGGCGACGAACAATGCGTGCCTGACGCCCGGCATCATGGGCGGCTTCGGCGACGATTTTCTGGAACAGTTCAATCCCGATGCCACCCGAACACGAGTAAGTCATCAGCAAGCCACCGGCTTTGAGCAAGCGACAACCGAGCAGATTGATGTCCTTGTAAGCACGCGCTGCGCTGTCGGCGTGGGCGGCAGAGGGGGCAAACTTTGGCGGATCGAGAACGATCAGGTCGAACAAACGCCCGGCCTTGCGAAAATCGCGTAGCGCCTGAAACACGTCGGCCTCCAGCCATTCCGCACGCCCGGCCGGCAACTGCGGGTTGCGCGCCAGGTTGGACTGAGCGAGGGCGAGCGCCGGCGCCGAGGAGTCAATCGACAATACGCTAGCCGCCCCGCCAGCCAGCGCTTGCAGCGAAAAGCCGGCGGTGTAGCAAAAGCAGTTGAGAACCTCCTTGCCGGCGGACAGTTGGCCTAGTAACAGGCGATTGTCACGTTGATCGAGATAAAAACCCGTTTTGTGACCTTCGGCAAAGTCGACCGCAAATGTCACGCCATTTTCGCTAATGCATAGCGCCTCGTCGCGCGCCTCGCCATGGCGCCAGCCGGTTGCTGGCTCCAGCCCTTCGAGGCGCCGGACATCGGAATCGGAGCGCTCATAAACGCGAGCGCAGCCGGTCGCCTTGAGCAGGCCGGCGACAATTGCCTGGCGCCATTTGTCGGCGCCGGCCGAGGTCAGTTGTACCACCACCGTATCGTCGTATTGATCGGCAATGACGCCCGGCAAACCATCGGATTCGGCGTGGATCAGACGCAAACCGCTCTGCCCGCGCAACTCCGGCAAGGCCTGGCGACGCGCCACGGCAGCTGCCACCCGACGTTTGAAGAAGGCATCGTCGATCGTTTCATCCGCGTCAAACGTCCAGAAGCGGGCGCGAATCTGCGATTTCGGGCTGTAAGCGGCACGCCCCAGGGGGCGCAGATTGTCCGCCAGAACATCAACCGTATCTCCCGGCCGCGCTCGCCCTTCGAGACGTCCGACCGCGCCGGCAAAGAGCCACGGGTGATGCTGTTTGAGGGCGGAACGCTCCTTGCCCGGTAACAGGATCAGTTGTGCCATGTTTTCTTAACCTCCAATGAAACAAGCCCCGGTCACCTTGCGGTAACCGGGGCTTTCATCTGCGGTAATGACTCAGGCGCCGAGCGCCTTGCGATTCCGAGCGTGGCATTCGGCGGCGTACATGACCTTGAACAGGGTCTTGCCGGTGCTCTTGAACAGGCGCTTGGTGGATTTGGAAACGCAGCGGCGCTCCAGCGAAGAACGGCGAATACGGTTGATGGCCATGAAAACTCCTTGGATCCGGCTAAATTCGAAAGAAGCAATGATAGTGTCTGGGCAGCCCGAGGTCAATTGACTGTAGCAGCTTGCGTGCTGATTTTTCAGCTTTTTTCCGGCTTGGCCGCAGCCGCTGTGCAGATTCAGGCGCTGATCCAGCGTGCCAGGCAGGCCATCAACTGCTCGGCTTTGATTGGTTTCGAGATGTAATCATCCATGCCGGCCTCAAGACATTGCTCGCGGTGACTCTGCATGGCATTCGCCGTCATCGCGATAATCGGCGTGCGCATCAGGGCGCCGCCCGCTTCCATGGCACGAATGCTTTGTGTTGCTTCGACACCCCCCATGACCGGCATCTGCATATCCATCAAGATCACGGCGAATTTTTTGTTGGCAAAAATATCAATCGCCGCCCGCCCGTTTTCAGCAAGCGTTACCTGAAATCCGCGCCGTTCGAGCAGCATGGAGGCCATTTTTTGATTGACATGGTTGTCTTCGACCAAAAGAACTTCAAGCCCCTGTCTAAATCCCGAAAACTCTGCTGACGGCCGGTCGCTGGCCGCCATGGCCGCTTCGCCGGGCAGTGGCGTTATTGTCGGCAAAGTGAAGGAAAAACAACTGCCTTCACCCACCCGGCTGTCCACTTTGATTGCTCCGCCCATCAACTCAACCAGACGCCGGGTGATGGTCAATCCGAGGCCGGTGCCGCCGTATTTTCGTGTGGTTGAATTGTCGGCCTGAGTGAATGCCTCAAAAATTTCCTTGATTCGTTCCGGCGGAATGCCGATACCGGTATCGCAGACGGCCAGGCGCAACATCCGTTGCCCGTCGCTCATGGGGTGCCAGGCAAGACTGACGACAATCTCGCCGCGCTCGGTGAATTTGATCGCATTGCCAACCAGATTGACAATGATCTGGCGCAGGCGCACCGGGTCTGAAACGATCCGCGGCGGGATATCCGCAGCGATTTCATAGCGCAGGGCTAGGCCTTTCTCGTCCGCACACAAACTCAGCGCCTGAACGACCGAACTGATCGACGCTTCCAGATCGCACGGCAGGCGTTCGACAGCCAGCATCCCGGCCTCGATTTTCGAGAAATCGAGGATGTCGTTGATAATCGTCAGCAGCGAAGCAGAAGAAGTCTTGACGATTTCCAGCAATTCACGCTGCTCGGCGTCGAGCGTCGACTCCAGCACGAGGTCGGTCATCCCGATAATGCCGTTCATCGGCGTGCGGATTTCGTGGCTCATGTTGGCGAGAAACTCGCTCTTTGCCTGGTTGGCAAGTTCTGCCGCTTCTTTGGCCTGCTCCAGTTCCAGACGGCTTGCCTCACGCTCGGCGATCACGCGGGCGATGACCCGGGACAGCGCGGGGATGTCGTCGCTGGCGTTCTGGCTGTTCAATTCACTGGTGTGCAGCAGGCTGGCGACGATTTCACGCAACGAGGCCAGCGCCTGCTCGCGAGAATCAAGCTCGACACGCAGACTATTGGCCGTCCGCTGAACTAGTTCAAAGGCCGGGCGAAACTCCAGCGGCACATCCTGAATCAACGCGCTTTCGGCGGCCTCTCCGGCGCTCCCGAAGCCGCTTTCAAAAGCGCCGATGCGGTCGAGGGTGCCGAGCCAGCGCTTGAGTGGAAACCATATGATAAGGAAGCCACCGATCAAACTGGCAATCGCCAGCATCAGCGAGACACGAATCAACTGCCACAGCCCTTCGGCGATCAGATCGATGGAAAAGGCGAGGCGCAGAACGCCGTAATCGGTACCGCCAACGATGATGGGGCGATTGACTTCATAGAGGTGTTCGGCGATACGCTCCTGAATTGGTTTCGGCGCGTGCGTCTTGGCGATGGTCGAATTCTCGCTTTTGATCACGCCACCGGCGAGATCGATGAACTTGGCTGAAGCGAACTGGGAGCGCACAATCGACTTGTCGAGCGTTCGCTGAATTGTGTCGTAATCACCAATCACCGCGCTATCCGAGACAACCTGCGCCACCACTTCGATCAGCATGGTGGCCGAACGCTGCGCCTCCTCAACGACCTCGTTGTATTGATACTGGTAAAACAACACGAGAGCGCTGCTGACAAAAAGCAGCAAGGTCAACGAATAGAGCGTGTAAACACGCCCGATTAGTGAACCCGGCAGCCAGCGGAAAAGCAGTTTCACTTCAGTTCATCAACGCAGATTGGGGGGCAATGTCTGATAAAAGCGGCGATAAGCGGCATAGTCCGCTCCCGTCGCCGGCAGGAAATATGCCTTCTGATCGAGTCCGACCTCTTCTGACGCCTTTTGCAAAATGGCTTTGCCTGACGGGTCGTTGTGCATGCCGATGAATGCCGAAGTGACTGCCTTGAGGTCTTTGTCGGGTACTTTGCTTGAGGCCATCAAGGCCAGATCATGAAAGCCTTCCGACGTCCACAGGACGCGGAACTTTTTGCCTTCCTTGATTGAATAGCCATCAATCAGCGCCGAATTGCTTCCCACCGCCAGCGCCTTGCCGGCGAACAATTGGGCAAATGCGGCATTTTGATTGCCGGCAAAGACGGCTTTCACTTCAATGTTTTTTGACAACAAATAGCCATAAGTCACTTTGTAGCCTACAAAAGCTTCCGGTCCGGCAAAAACCACTTCTTGCCCCCTTAACTCCTCAAGTCGCGTGATCGGTGAATCAGCCGGAACCGCAATCGCCCCTTGCAAAGGTGGCGTCCAGCGCCGGCCAAAGACCTTCCAGCCGAGTTTTTCACGATCCGGGCTGAACAAGTGATTGGAGAAGACGAACTCGACTTCCTTGGCCAGCACATATGCTGTTGTGTCGGCGGAAGTGCGGCCGATTTTCAGTTCAAGCCTGACGCCGCTTTTCTCGCTGACATACTTGATGATCGGATTCCAATAGGCGGCGGTTTTGTTGATATCCCACTGATTGACCGGAGAAAATCGGTAGGTTACGCCGTCGGCGATCGCCGGCGCAACGGGCAACAGGGCAAAGGCGGCCAGCAAGAAAAAACGATTGAGCATGTCGATCTCTCGATGATGGGTGAATTGAAAGATTACAACAAGGTGACGCGGGCTGTCGCGCAAACCGACACCCAATAATCAATTTTTGCCGCTTTTCAGCGTTTGGATGCACTCAGCGCTTGGAGCGTGGATGCGCGGCGTCGTACACCTTGGCCAGGTGCTGAAAGTCGAGATGCGTATAAACCTGTGTTGAAGCAATGCTGGCGTGGCCGAGCATTTCCTGAACGGCGCGCAAATCGCCGGATGACTGCAATACATGCGAGGCAAAGGAATGCCGCAACATGTGCGGATGGACGTGCTGCGGCAAGCCGAGCTTCAGCGCCCGCGCGGCCAGCCGTCGCTGAATCATGCGATGACTCAGGCGGTTGCCGCGGTGGCCGACAAACAGCGCCGTTTCATCGGCTCTCGCTAATTCCGCCCGGACGCCCGCCCATCGCGCCAAGGCGTCGCGCGCCTTGCTGCCGACCGGGACAATGCGCGCCTTGCTGCGCTTGCCGATGACTCGGACTTCGCCTTCCTGGAGCACGCTGTCAAGTGCATCGCAATCAAGCGCCGCCAATTCGGCGAGACGCAAACCAGATGAATAAAAGAGCTCGAACATGGCGGCATCACGCGCTGCCAGTAAGGAGTCATCATCGTCGACCGCTTCCAGCAGACGCGCCGCTTCATCGACCGAAAGGGCTTTCGGTAAAAGCCGGGGTGATTTCGGTGAGCGCACCCCCTGACACGGATTGGCAGGCATTTCGCCGCGTTCGCCAAGCCAGGAAAAAAAGCCGCGCCAGGCTGAAAGTGTGCGCGCTAGCGAGCGTCCTGAGATGCCTTGGCCATGCAGCTGGGCGATAAAACGACGAATTTGATGAACCTGCAACTCAGCCAGCGGCACATCGGCTGCCGCGGCAATCAGCTTGTCGAGGTCGCGCCGGTAGTTGCTGAGGGTATGAGCCGACAAGCGTCGTTGCTCGGCCAGTTCGGCGAGATACCCGGCAACGGCGGGCGGTACTTTCACAGGGTGCTTTGCGTGACGCGCGCCAGCGCCGCAGAGACCATTTCACCGAGGCGTTCAAGATAAAGCGTGCCCATCTCGGCAAAAAAACGCTGCGCTTCTTCGCTGCCCAGCGCAATCATGCCCATGGTGCCGCCGCCGTTGCGCAGGGCAATCAAGGCTTGTGAACGAATATGGCTGGCATGCTCGCCGAACCAGGAAGCGGTGCCAAATCCCGCCGTGGAGCCGCAATAAGGGCGATTCAAGGTTTCGGCAAAAACCTGCAATTCTTCGCTGACCGCAGCAAACTCCGGCAAATTGTCGATCCCTTCCGGCGCATTCCACAGACGCAAGGCGACATGCGGTACGGAGAAATCGTCGCGCAAATGAAAATTGAGCAGATGGATCACCGCCTGGAAGGTTTCAGCGGCAATCAGGCCGACCGCCAAGCGATGTACTTTTTCACTGATCGCATCATTTTCTTCGCCGAAAGCAATCAGTTCGGCAAGCTTGGTTTCGGTTTGGCGATTTTTGTCGCGCAAGCTCAGCATCTGGCGTTCGGCTAACGATACCGTGCGCCCGCCGTGCGGGTGCGGGACGAAAATCTGTGCCAGCAAGTCGGCATATTGCTCGAAAAATCCGGGGTTGGTCTTCAAATATTCGGCGACATCGTCAGCGAAAGGGGCGCTCATAATTCAATTTCTCCAGTAAAAACAGTTACTGCCGGGCCGCTCATCATCACTACCTCACCGTCACCGCCCCAGGCAATTTCCAGGCTGCCGCCGCGCATCGTGACGCGCACGGGGCTGTCGAGCAATCCCCGGCGAATACCGGCGACCGCCGCCGCGCAGGCGCCGCTGCCGCACGCCAGGGTTTCGCCCGAGCCGCGTTCATAAACGCGCAGCCTGATTGTATGGCGGTCGACGACCTGCATGAAGCCGGCATTGACCCGCTGCGGGAATCGCTCATGCCGCTCGATCAGCGGCCCCTGTTCGGCAACCGGCGCCTGATCGAGCGCATCGACAACCTGCACGGCATGTGGGTTGCCCATCGAAACGATGCTGACGGCGAGGCTTTGATTTGCCACCTCAAGCGGATAAATCAGCCGCTCCTCGTCGTTAAGAAAAGGAATCTCGGCCGGTGCAAAGCGGGGAATTCCCATGTCGACGACGACATTCCCGTTGGCTTCAAGGCGCAGCGTAATGATGCCGCGCAAGGTCTCGACGCGAATTTCCGATTTCTCGGTGAGGCTGTTTTCATGAACGAAGCGAACGAAACAGCGAGCGCCATTACCGCACTGCTCGACCTCGCTGCCGTCGGCATTGAAAATCCGGTAACGGAAATCGACAGCTTCCACCGTTGGCTTTTCCACCAGCAAAATCTGGTCGCACCCAACGCCGAAATTCCGGTCGGCGAGAAAGCGGAGCTGTGTCGGCGATAAATCAAGCGACTGGCGGATGCCATCGATGACGACAAAATCATTACCCAGGCCGTGCATCTTCGAGAATTTGAGTTTCACAAACCGCCTCTTGATTTATTTAGAAAAACGCTCAAAACAATCGCTTGTCTCAAAATATCAAAGCACCTTCTCCATTACGAAGTCGTCCATGACAAAGCCGCGGCCAATGTCATCGACGATCGTTTCGCGCACCGTAAACCCGTATTTTTTGTACGAACCAATGGCTTTGTCGTTGCGCTTGTTCACCGCCAGGATCAGGCACGGATAGGCCATTTTTTTTGCTCGCCGTGCAACATGCTCGATCAACTGGCCGCCCACTCCCTGACGTTGTACATCGGGATGGATGTACAACTTGTCGAGCTTGAATTCCCCTTTGTAAATTTCGCTGAAAGCGAAGCCGACGCGGCGTCCGTTGTAAAACGCCTGGTCGAGCCACTTGTCGGCATCCTCCAGATCATCGTACAAACGCTCGTGGCCGTAACGCTGTTCGAGCATGAAATCAATCTGCTCCTGGGTGATGATTCCGGGGTAGGTCGCCTGCCAGATTTCACGAGCCAGCGCAGAAATTGCCGGCACATCGGGGGGGGTTACGGGACGAATTTCAATGCTCAGGCTGCTCATTTGTAAAACCTTTTTTCTCCGGGTGGCCGGGTTTTGAAACGCTTGTGCAACCAAAAATACTGCTCCGGCATACGCAGTACCTGGCTTTCAATGTAACGGTTGACCGTTTCTGTATCGGCCTCGACGCTCTCACCGGGGAAATTATCCCATGGCGGTGTTACTTCGACCTCATACCCATCGGCAACTTGGCGTGTAATGCAGGCCACAACTTTTGCCCCCGTCAATCGGGCAAGCCGCGAAACGCCGGGGATGGTTGCCGCCGGCACGCCAAAAAACGGCACGAAGATGGAATCTTTGGGGCCGAAATCAAGGTCGGGCAAGTAATAAAACGGGTATCCCTCTTTCATCGCCTTGATGATTTTTCGCATTCCGTCCTGGCGAGAGAGCAGCAATGCCCGGTTGAACCGTTGCCGCCCATTGAACAGCAAGCGATTGAACAGCGGATTCTTCTGATGCGAAAACACCGTACAGCCGGCAACGAGCATCGATATTCTTGATGCCCCGGCATCAAGTCCAACGAAATGCGGCGAGAGCAAAATCAGCGGTTTGCCATCGGCGGCAAGCAAATGCTCGCTTCCGGTGATCCGGATCAGGCGCTCCAGGCGCTCCTGCGAAGCCCACCAACCGAGTGTGCGATCGAGCACTGCCTGGGCGAAGGCGATGAAGTGCCGTTTAGCCAGCGCCTCGCGTTGTGGCTCGGATTGTTCCGGAAAGCACAAACGCAAATTGATCAAGGCGACCCGGCGACGTTCATGTCCGAAGACATAGAGCATTCGCCCGAGCAGGCTGCCCAAGCCGCGCAAAGCCGGCAAGGGCAGCCAATGCAGTAGCCAAAGGATGCCGACCAGAAAATAGCTGAACGCCGTTCTCACTCCGCTTCCCTACTTGATGCGGGGGGAGCTGCCGCGCCGCTCGGTTGCTTGTAACGGTTGTAAGCCCACAGATACTGCGCCGGACATTCGCCGATCAGCGACTCGATTTCAAAATTGATCTGTTTTGCGCGATCAACCGTCGCCCCTGCCAATTCTTTCAGCGGCGCCCGCATGTGCAGGTGATAGCCACGCCCCTGCGGCAAGCGCTCGGCCCAGACGAAAATCGTCGCTGCCCCGGTTTCGCTCAGACGCGCCGCCAGCGTCATGGTATAGGCCGGCTTGCCGAAGAAATCGACCCAGACACCCTCACCCACTTTCGGCGCCTGATCCGGCAGCAAACCAACCGCTTCGCCACGTTTTAGCGCCTTGAGCAGGGAGCGCACGCCGGACACGGTGGCGGTTGCCAGATGGAGACTGTCACGCTGGCGGCCGGTCTCGATCATTTGTTGCAGGAATTTCTGGCGGGGGGGGCGATAAAGCACGGTAATCGGCGCCCGGGAAGCGTAATACTGTGCGGTGATTTCAAAGCAGCCGAGATGCGGAGTCAGAAAAACAATCCCCTGGCCGGCTCGCCAGGCCTCCTCGACCACTTCCCAGCCACTGACCTGGCGCACCCGCGGGACAACATCCGCCAGCGGGCGCAGCAGAATCGAGGGCAGCTCCAAAGCCTGTTTGCCGGCCTCGGCAATCGCTGCCGGCCGCAATTCGGCAGCGATGCCGGCTTGCCGCATGTTGTCGCGCAGATGTCGTCGGTAAGTGGGTGAGACGAGATAGGTCAGCCAGCCGGCAAACGCACCGAGGCCATGAGTAACACGCAATGGCAAGCCAGCGATAAAACGAATCAGAAAAACCATAGCTAGCAGGGGGTTGAAGCCGACCGTAAAAAGATTATCATTATGGGATCGCCGAGTTAAAGAGACAACTTGCGGGGCGATTAATAAATTCTGCTAAAGCGTCACCCGCTCGTGGTCCGAAGCCGGTAACGCCGGACAACAGGACTGCAGGAGATTCAAATGAGCGAGTATTTCTTCACCTCGGAATCGGTTTCCGAAGGCCATCCCGACAAGGTCGCCGACCAGATTTCCGATGCCATTCTCGACGCCATTCTGGCTCAGGACAAGCATTCCCGCGTTGCTGCCGAAACTCTGTGCAACACCGGCCTGGTCGTCTTGGCCGGTGAAATCACTACCAGCGCCAATGTCGATTACATTCAGGTTGCCCGCGATACGCTTAAGCGCATCGGCTACGACAACAGCGATTTTGGTATCGACTACAAGGGTTGCGCCGTCCTCGTCGCTTATGATAAGCAAAGTCCGGATATTGCCCAGGGCGTCAATAAAGCCTATGACGACGGCCTCGATCAAGGAGCCGGCGACCAGGGGCTGATGTTCGGCTACGCCTGTGACGAAACCGCGTCGTTGATGCCTTTGCCGATTTATCTGTCGCACCGCCTCGTCGAGCGTCAGGCCATGCTGCGCAAGGATGGCCGTTTGCCGTGGGCACGTCCGGATGCCAAGTCGCAAGTCACCATTCGCTACGTCGATGGCCGGCCGGATTCGATCGACACCGTGGTGCTGTCCACCCAACACGCACCGGACATCAGTCTGGAGACACTGCGCGAGCAGACGATTGAGGAAATCATCAAGCCGGTGCTCCCGAAAGCATTGATCAAAGGCAATATCAATTTCCTGGTCAACCCGACCGGGCGTTTCGTGGTTGGCGGTCCGCAAGGCGATTGCGGCCTGACCGGGCGCAAGATCATCGTCGACACGTATGGCGGCGCCGCGCCGCACGGCGGCGGGGCTTTTTCCGGCAAGGATCCCTCCAAGGTTGATCGCTCGGCGGCGTATGCCGGTCGTTATGTTGCCAAAAACATCGTCGCCGCCGGACTGGCGTCACGCTGTCTGGTGCAAGTCTCCTACGCCATCGGCGTCGCTCAGCCGACCTCGATCATGGTCGATACCTTTGGCACCGGCAAAGTCAGCAATGAAACATTGATCACGCTGATCAACAAGCACTTTGACCTGCGTCCGAAAGGCATCGTCAACATGCTCGACCTGCTGCGCCCGATTTACCAGAAGACCGCCGCCTATGGTCACTTTGGTCGCGACGAACCGGAATTCAGCTGGGAAGCCACCGACCGAGCCATGGTGTTGAAGTCCGACGCCGGTCTCTGAGCCAAAAGAGCCATCCGGGCAAGGGAGCTGCGGCTCCCTTTTTTGTTGGCTTTTTACCGGAAAGCGCGGCGACGCGAGAAACCGCCAGAGAGGCTTTTGTTCCTACCCGTTTGGCGACAAATCCTGAAAACGGCTTTATAATCCGCCTCCTACCGAGGAGCGCTGCAGGAGATCATCCCCAGGCTCGGTTTGCAACCGCGCTCACTGTTCAACCTTGCCGGGCGCAGGGGGTTCGGTGAGAAGCCGCCTCCTCCCCGTCACAGTTTATTAGGAGCTTACTGTGGCTGAATTCAAAGACTACGTTATTGCCGACCTTGCCCTCGCCGACTGGGGGCGTAAGGAAATCCTCATTGCCGAGACCGAAATGCCGGGTCTGATGGCGATTCGTGAAGAATTTTCCAAGACACAGCCGCTCAAGGGCGCGCGCATCACCGGCTCGCTGCACATGACGATCCAGACTGCCGTTCTGATTGAGACGCTGACCGCCCTCGGCGCCGACGTCCGCTGGGCGTCGTGCAACATCTTCTCGACCCAGGACCATGCTGCTGCGGCAATCGCCGCACAACATATCCCGGTCTTTGCGGTCAAGGGCGAAAGCCTCGTCGACTACTGGGATTTCACCCACCGCATTTTCGAATGGGCTGATGGCGGCTACTCGAACATGATTCTCGATGATGGCGGTGATGCCACGTTGTTGCTGCACCTTGGCGCTCGCGCCGAACAGGATATTGCCGTTCTCGACAAGCCGGGCTCGGAGGAAGAAAGCATCCTTTTTGCCGCAATCAAAGCCAAACTGGCCGTCGATCCGACCTGGTATTCCGTGCGCCTGGCCCAGGTCAAGGGGGTCACCGAAGAAACCACGACCGGCGTTCACCGCCTCTACCAGATGCATTTGCGCGGCGAACTCAGGTTTCCAGGAATCAACGTCAATGACTCGGTGACCAAGTCGAAGTTTGACAATCTGTATGGCTGTCGCGAGTCGCTGGTCGACGGCATCAAACGCGCCACCGACGTGATGATCGCCGGCAAGGTGGCCGTCATCGCCGGCTACGGCGACGTCGGCAAGGGCTCGGCGCAGGCCATGCGCGCTCTGTCGGCTCAGGTCTGGGTCACCGAAATCGATCCGATCTGCGCCCTGCAGGCGGCGATGGAGGGTTACCGTGTTGTGACCATGGAATATGCCGCCGACAAGGCCGATATTTTCGTCACCACCACCGGCAACTTCCACGTCATAACGCACGACCACATGGCGGTGATGAAGAACAACGCCATCGTCTGCAACATCGGCCACTTCGACAACGAAATCGACGTCGCTTCCATCGAAAAATATCAGTGGGAAGAAATCAAGCCGCAGGTCGATCACGTCATTTTCCCCGATGGCAAACGCATCATCTTGTTGGCCAAGGGTCGCTTGGTGAACCTCGGCTGCGGGACGGGGCATCCGTCGTATGTCATGAGTTCAAGCTTTGCCAATCAGACGATCGCCCAGATCGAACTGTGGACGGAGTCGGTCAAGGGCTCGAACAAGTATCCGGTCGGCGTCTATACCTTGCCCAAACACCTTGATGAAAAGGTCGCCCGCCTGCAATTGAAGACGCTCAACGCCGAGTTGTCCGAACTGACCGATGCGCAGGCCGCCTACATTAGCGTGCCGAAAGAAGGCCCCTACAAGGCTGAGCATTACCGCTACTAAGATGTCTTTGCCCCGGCATGGCAGCCGGGGCAACCCTTTTGGGTGATCCATGAAAACAGAAATCTCCATCGAGTTTTTCCCGCCGCAAACGCCGGAAGGAATCGAGAAATTGCGCTCAACGCGCAAAGCGCTGGCAAAACTGAATCCGAGTTTTTTCTCGGTGACTTATGGTGCTGGCGGTTCGACACGTGAGCGCACCTTCAATGTGGTCAAGGAAATCGCTGCTGAAGGCTTCGCTGCCGCGCCGCACTTGTCGTGCATCGGTTCGACCCGCAACAACATCAGTGAAATTCTCGGCGACTACCAGGCTGCCGGCATCCGGCGCATCGTCGCCCTGCGCGGTGACCTGCCGTCCGGCATGGCTGAAACCGGCGAATTCCGCTACGCCAACGAGCTGGTCGAATTCATCCGCGCCGAGACCGGCGACTGGTTCAGCATCGAGGTTGCCGCCTACCCGGAATGGCACCCGCAGGCCAGGAGCCCACACGACGACTTGCAAGCCTTTGCGCGCAAGGTCAAGGCGGGCGCTAATTCGGCGATCACGCAATACTTTTTCAATGCCGATGCCTATTTTCATTTTGTCGATGCGGCGCACGCCCTGGGCGTCCACGTGCCGATCATTCCCGGCATCATGCCGATTGCCGGCTTCACCAAACTTGCGCGTTTTTCGGATGCTTGCGGTGCCGACATCCCGCGCTGGATGCGCAAGAAATTCGAGAGTTATGGCGACGATAGCGAGGCAATTCGCGCCTTTGGGCTGGATGTTATCACCGCACTGTGCGAAAAACTGATCGCCGGCGGCGCCCCGGGGTTGCATTTTTACTCGATGAACCAGTCGCCGTTGACGACTGAAATCTGTCGTCGGCTTGGCTGAAAAGCCTGCTTGGGCAAGCTCATGCGCCAGCACGTTTTTCTTGTCACGCTACTAGCTGTGACCCTGATGGCGGCCTGTGGCGGGCCGTCGTCGCGCCCGCTGGTGCCCGAAAAACCGCCAACCCAAGCATCGCGTGCGAGTAATGAAAAAGGGGTGGAAGTCGCTCTTTATGCCTTGGGACTCGTCGATACCGGCTACCGCTATGGCGGCAAAAATCCGGAAGCCGGGCTTGACTGTAGCGGCATGGTCAGCCACATCTATCAGAACACCGTCGGCCTCAAGATCAGCGGCAGCGCGGCCGATATTGCTCGCCAGTCACGCCCCGTCGACCGCCAGGAGTTGCGGCCGGGCGATCTGGTTTTCTTCAAAACCAGCCATCGTTCCTTCTCGCATGTCGGCATTTATATCGGTGACGCACGTTTTGTACACGCCCCATCAAGCAACGGCAAGGTGCGCATCGATCGCCTCGACGATCGCTATTACGCGCAGCGTTACGAAGCTGCGCGGACGCTCTTCGACTGACAAAATCCGATCCGGCATTAAAAATCGACGCAATCGCTCACTCGTCAGGCACCCTTCAGGTTGCATGCTTGAGCATGGACGGCAACAGGTGCAAAAGGTAGAATTCGACTTTCTTTTGCGCCCGTAGCTCAGCTGGATAGAGTACTGCCCTCCGAAGGCAGGGGTCACTGATTCGAATTCAGTCGGGCGCACCAAAATATCAACGGGTTAGGTGATCATCACCTAACCCGTTTTGTTTTTGGCCCATTTTTGGCCCAAAAATAGCCCACCCGAGTTCAACAGTTGCTGACGCAAGTATCTGTATTTATTAGAAGTTGTTTTAAAAATTGCCACTACAGCAAGGTTAGCTGCTCCGGTAGTCGTGGTTTTGTGAGGTTCAAGGCGGCCAAGATGTGTGTCTGCTCG
>CAJBDJ010000051.1 GCA_903951825.1 uncultured Pseudomonadota bacterium | reverse complement strand
GTTCTCGGTACGCTGCTTGCCTACGTCGTCTTATTCACCTTTGTCTGGAGCGTGCTGGTCGAGCTTGTGCTTGCTGGCGCCTATTTCACAGTGCACCTTGGCGTTGCCGACGAGGATCTGCCTGCCTTTCGACCTTACATCCAGAAGCAACCTGCCTTTCGCGCCGTCTGCGACTTCGGTCACTGGGTCGCCGACATCACCCAACCCCTGGTCTCCGATGCCGTGTTGATCGCGCATTGGGAGAAACACCACAAGGAATGGGAGAGCTTGCTCGACAAGAAACCGGTCAACGCCCAGCCGGAGGACTACCGGCGCTTCGAGGCTTATGTAAAGAGTGTCGGGCTGGCATGGATTAACTACGACCGCTCGGATCACCCGGAGCGCTTCGCAACCATGGAGCCCCCGCCTGAATTGGGTGCCGCCAACAGAAAGCGCCCCTGTGTCGGGAGAGGCGGAAGCGGCAAAGCTTATCGCTACTTTCCGGAGACGCCACTGGTGATCGTTGGCAATCAGGTCATGCAACCGTCAACACTCAAGTTCGCCCAGGATAACCATTTCGAACCGGACGGGGATTTGCTTGTGCCAAGCACCGATCAGCCGCGCTATACCTGGGTCGCACGTCGCCTAACGCCGCATTGGTTCATCAAGCGCCGAGAATAGACCTGCGATTCCCGGCCTCTTGAATATTTTTCTTTAACGAACATCCATCCATCGGAGTTTTTTCATGACTACCCGTATCTATACCGCAACCGACCTCAAATACATCAGCGATTTCAAAAACAAAATCACCATCTACGCCACCCAGATGGGCGTCTCCGCCACCGCCGTCGCTGCGGCGATTGTCAAGGAAAACAGCAAATACAATGAGAACAAGCCACTGAACGACACCCTCGACACCTATGCCGCCTTGCGCCTTGACACCCACACGGCGGTGATCAACAAAGTGATCGAGGCCAATGCCTACGGCCTCGCCAACCAGGCGCCCAATCTTGCCCAGAAACTCGACAACCCGGCGCTAATCGACATGGGTGTCGCCAACATCAAGCTCACCACGGCGGTAGGCCTGCTCGATCACTACTACGCGCAGAATCCGAACAACGACCCGCTGGGTCTGAATATCTATAAGGGCAATTATCAGAACATCGTTGCGGACCTCGATAGCGTATCCGGCAACAACGACCTCACCGCCAAGCTCGCCACTCTTATGATCAAGGAAGCGCAGGATTTTTTCCTGACGCCGCAGATCAACGCACAGGGGCAGGCGCTCAACATCAACCTGGCCGACTGGCAGGCGATGCAGCCCGCCGAACGCGATGGTCTCCTCGTGATGTACTTCACCATGGGCGCCGAAAAGTTTGCGGAAAAGCGAGCCGAGAACGTCGCGCAGAACGGCTTTTTCAACCCCCGTCTTGGCGACGGCGAATCCGGTGGGCTATGGACCTATCAGAATGCCACGGCCATCGGCAAAGCGCTCGGCGTGGCGGGTTACGGCAGTGTGGGAAATACAGGACTGACTCTCGAAACCGATCCGCCTGCACATACGCAGAACTTTGCGCCGAGCAGCGCCCCCGTTGCCGGCAACCCACCGGCGGACGCAGCCGCAAGAAACAGCGCCACCTATGTCACACAAGAGAGCGCACACGTCTGGAAAATCAACAGCGGTGGCACCGTGTGGGACGTCTACAAACTCCAGAAAAATGAAGCCAACGGTTTTTCCAACTGGGAAGAGTTCAAGCAGGCACTCTCCGACGGCAACCCCTCGATCAGCGACCTCAATCAACTGCAGGTCGGTCAGAAGCTTTACGTCCCTCAGAGGTTTTCCGACGGCAGCATCACCTACAACTACGCCAACGGCGCCAGCATCAACAACAACGCTGCTACCGGCGAATATCTGATGAACGTTCCCAACGGCGACGGCGGGCGCACCGTCTACAGCAGCACCTACGTTGGCGATATCAACGCGCCGGATGGCACCTTGCAAGCGCAATACGAAATTCGGCAAAACAGCACCAACGCCACC
>CAJBDJ010000050.1 GCA_903951825.1 uncultured Pseudomonadota bacterium | reverse complement strand
GTTCTCGGTACGCTGCTTGCCTACGTCGTCTTATTCACCTTTGTCTGGAGCGTGCTGGTCGAGCTTGTGCTTGCTGGCGCCTATTTCACAGTGCACCTTGGCGTTGCCGACGAGGATCTGCCTGCCTTTCGACCTTACATCTGGGAACAATCGGCATTTCGCGCCGTCTGCAACGCTGCTAACTGGGTTGCCGATATCACCCAGCCCCTGGTCTCCGATGAAGTGATGATCGCCTATTGGCAGCAACATCATCTGGAATGGGAGGCCGCGCTCGGCGAAAAAGAAAAGCTGCAGAAAAAATTGGTAACTGCGTGGTCTGCTGACGATGTCTCGCGCTTCGAGAGCTATCTGAAATCGATCGGCCTGGCGGAACTGAACTACGACGGATCACTCAGCCCCGAGCGCTTTGCCATCCTGATCCCGATCGAGACGCTGGGCGTGACGCACCGTTCTCGCCCGTGCGCGGGTCGCGGTGGCAGCTCGAAAAGCTATAAATTTTATCCATCGCAGGCGCCAGTGATCGTGGGTGACCAAGTGCTAACGGCTTCCAGCCTTGAGTTCGCTCGCACCTACCACCATGAACCGAGCGGCAACCTGCTGGTAGAAAGCAACAACCACACGCATTACACCTATTCCATGAAACGCTTGACGGACAACTGGTTCGTCATGCGCTGGTACTAATTTTTTGATCTCATTGAGGAGAACTTATTGTGACAGTTATCTATTCCACAAATGATTTGAAGTACGTCAAGGAATTCCAAGACCAACTCAAGCAATACGCCGCGAGTCTTGGCGTCTCGGCGACGGCCGTAGCCGCGGCCATCGCCAAGGAAAACCATGCGTATAACGCATGGTATCGGAGGCCGATTGAACAGACACTGGATGGCTATGCGACCGCCGTTCTGGGCAGTGATGCCGCCATTCGAGCCGGTGTGTTGGAGGCCGCTGCCAACGGCTGGTTCAATGCCGATGTAAGAGTGAACATTGCGCAAAAGCTCGACAACCCGGTCGTCATGGACATGGGTGTCGCCAACATCAAAGTGAGCACGGCGGTCGGTTTGCTCGACAAGTATTTTGCGGCGCATCCCGGTGACGATCCGCTCAACCTGCGAACCTACCAGAACAAGTATCAAGTGGTGGTTGCACAGCTAAACGATTCTGGCAATAACGACCTCACCGCCAAGCTCGCGGTTCTGATGATTCAGGAGGCGCAGGACTTCTATCTGAAACCGCAGACCAACAGTCAGGGGCAGGCGCTGAACATCAGCGCTGCGACTTGGGGTAGCCTGTTGCAGGAAGAGCGCGATGGCCTGCTGGTGATGTATTTCACTCAAGGCCAAGAAAAGACGTCGGCCAGGCGTGACATAAATGTCGCTGCCAACGGCTTTTACAATCCACGACTGGGCGATGGTGAAACAGGCGGCTTGCAGACATTCCAGAACGCGGCAGCGATCGGCGCGGCCATCAATGTGCCCGGCTACGGGCAGATTTCAACGCTGGGGATGAGTCTTGAGACAGACCCACCCGCTGCTTCGACCGATCTGTCGATGAGCCTTCGATCCATCCAAGACGAAGCCACCATCCGCGTCACCGCAACAAGAGTCACCCCACCCCCCGATCTTGGCACCCCCGCCCGCGACAGCACGGCCTATTTCACCGCCAACGATGCCCACAGCGCCACCCTTAAAAGCGGCGGCACGCTCTCCGACCTTTGGTGGTCGCAGCGCAACAGCGCCAACGGTTTTGCCAACGCGCAAGAGTTCTATGCCGCCGTACTTGCCAGTAACCCGGGCATCACGGATGTCAATACCGTTGCCGCCGGCCAAACCTTCTATCTTCCGCAAAAGTTCGCTGACGGCTCCATCACCTACAACTACGCCAACGGCGCCAGCATCAACAACAACGCCGCGACCGGCGAATATCTGATGAACGTTCCCAACGGCGACGGCGGGCGCACCGTCTACAGCAGCACCTACGTTGGCGATATCAACGCGCCGGATGGCACCTTGCAAGCGCAATACGAAATTCGGCAAAACAGCACCAACGCCACC
>CAJBDJ010000049.1 GCA_903951825.1 uncultured Pseudomonadota bacterium | reverse complement strand
GTATCTGGTCGCCAAGGGAATCGAAGCCAATCGCGTCTACACCGAAGGCAAGGGCGAGAAGCAGCCGGTCACGGGTGACAAGTGCAAGGGCAATGGCAAATCCAAGGCGCTGATCGAGTGTCTGCAGCCGGATCGTCGTGCCGACATCGAAATCATCGGCACCAAGTAATTCGCCGAAGTTCCACGAAAAGCCCCGCCTTGCGGGGCTTTTTTCTTTCCATCATTTTGTGAAACAACATGCTCAACGCTGACCCAACTGAACTGGATAAATTTGGAGAACTCGCCCACCGCTGGTGGGATCCGAACAGCGAGTTCAAACCCTTGCACGACATCAACCCCTTGCGTCTCGACTGGATCGATGGGCATGTATCCCTCGCCGGCAAGCGCGTGCTCGACGTTGGCTGCGGGGGGGGGCTGCTGGCCGAGGGCATGGCCTTGCGTGGCGCTGAAGTAACTGGAATTGACCTTTCGGAGAAGCCGTTGGCCGTGGCCAGACTGCATCTTCTGGAAAGTGGTCAGCAAGTCGATTACCGGCATATCGCCGTGGAAGTCTTGGCGGATGAATCGCCGGGCATTTTCGACGCTGTCACCTGCCTTGAAATGCTTGAGCACGTGCCGAATCCGAGTAGCGTCATTGCCGCTTGCGCGCGCCTTGTCAAACCGGGCGGCGAGGTTTTTTTCTCGACGCTCAACCGCAATCCGAAGTCCTATTTGTTTGCCGTCATCGGTGCCGAATACATCCTGCAAATGCTTCCCAAAGGGACACATGATTACGCCAGGTTCATCAAACCATCGGAGTTGGCACGCTGGGCAAAAATGGCAACTCTCGAGCCGGCTGAATTGCTCGGTATGACTTACAACCCCTTGAGCAAGGTTTACGCCCTCAGCAAGGACACCAGCGTCAATTACCTGATGCGCTGCGTCCGGCATGTTTGATGCGGTGTTATTCGACTTTGACGCGACTGCGGCTGATACCACCCCCAACATGGCGAACCGACCTGGCGATAGTTCAGCCAGGTAAGTTCGCTGAGTACCTTTTTAACCGCGACACGCCGAGATAAGCAGGTTGCGCGGAGTCAGTTGGCGCTCGCAGAAACTGCCGATACTGACTTTGTAGCCCTGTGCTGCGAGGTAAAGCCCGAGGTCTTGCACCAGCAATATTTCCAATGGCCGTCGAAAAGCATGACGAACGATCGACAAGCGCATGACTTCCCGCTGGCGCTGCCAGCCGAGCGCCTCGAATCCAGTCAGTGACTTTTCCGGCAGCGGCATTTGTTCGCGCAGCGCCATGGCGGCGGCAAAGTGCGAAAAATCATCGCGAAACCATGCCGCCGGCACTGATTTGAAGCTGCGATAAGCGAGTTCACCACCCTGTTTGCGGCGCCAGACATCAAAGCCCAGCTTCCATGCCATTTCCTTGTCGCGCTGCCGGATCAGACGCGGGGAGGCGGTTATCGTTTCCGTCACGGCCAGGCGTACGTCATCTCGCGTCAAAGGGGTTGTTGTGGCGGCGGAGAGGGGCTGATAGGCTTCCCCAAGGCCACGGTGATAGCAGCAAGGAGCAATATCAAAGTAGGCAACGCCGGCTTGCGCTCCTGCGGTAATCAGGCGACGGTGCAAATCGCCGCAGGCATGGAGCGCGACGGCATGCTGATTGCGGGAAAAGACATCACCCGCGGTCAACGCGTTTTTACAGGCAAACTGTTGCGTCGCTTGCGCCTTCATCGCCAGTTGCCGGCCATCTGCGCAAAGTTGCGGGTCGATTTCCAAACTGCTGACTTCAAGCGTCCATTGCAAAGCGAGCAGGCGGCCGAGATGGCCTTTGCCGGCGCACCAGTCAAGGACAGGCAATCCGGTGGGTCGGGTGGCAGCTGCGAATGCTTCGATCTGGCGGCGCTTGCGACCGGGAATTTCCCAAGCCCAGCGGCCACCCGGCTTGAACGGTAGCGCCTCGTGAGGCGCGGGAAAATCGCTGATGGCGTCGAGATCAGCAATAGCCGGGAAATGCCGTGCGAGAAGCTGGCGGGCAGCATGTCCATCGCGATTGAGGTGCTCGGCGGTCAGGTCATCGAGATTCAGAAGTTGCGCCGTCAACGCCGGATACTCGTCAGACCACGCCGGGCGCCGCTCGCGAAAGGGCTGCGGATGCCACAGGGCATAGGCGTCTTGCAGCACGGAATCGAGCCGCTGCTGACGTTCGGCCAGACTCACTTGATAGCGGCGTCCCGCTCACGCCGACGAAAAGCAAGATAGCCCGGCACAGCGGCGAGCAAGACAATCGCCGAGCCAATCAGCAATGGCCAGAGCAGCGGACGATTCCAGGCCAACCGGGCGGCAGCGCGATCCGCCGCGTCGATGCGCTGGTACTTGAGAATATTGTTCCCGACATCGCTCGGCTTGCGATTTTTGAGCCAGCGATGGCCAAGCGTGTAGCTTTTCGGGTGCAAGCCGAAAACCCAGGGCGCATCGTGCTGAACAATCCGGTTCATTTGCCGGATGATCTCCAGACGCTCGGGCGAGTTGTCCATATTCTTCATTTTTGCGAAGAGGCGGTCGAAAGCTGGATTGGCATAATTGGAGGCATTTTCGCCACCCGTCGCCACCTTGCTTTCGTTGCCGTCGAGCAAAAAGAAGAAATTTTCCGGGTCGGGGTAATCGGCGTTCCAACCAAGGTAATAGAGCTGGACATTGCCCTTGCGAACCTTGTCTTGAAAACGGTTGAAATCGGTGGCACGTACGACCAGTTGCACGTCAATTTTGGCGAATTGGCGAGTCAGCCAGTCGAGGCGGGATTTTTCACCCATCCCGCCACCCGTCGTGTCGAGATTGATGACCAGCGGCTCGCCGGTTTGTTCGTCGCGTCCGTTGCCGTAGCCCGCGGCGACCATCAATTGCCGAGCCACCTCAATCGACTTCCGCTTGGGCTTGCCGTCAACCCAGTCATAAACCAGCGGGTTGATTCCCGCCTCGCCTTCTTCATAACCGAAAATTCCCGGCGGCAGAACCCCTTGGGCAGCGATACCGCGGCCGTTGGAGAAGATTGAAATAAATTCTTCCTGATCTACCGCAATTGAAATTGCCTGCCGGAGTCGGGTTGAGCGCGACGAAAGCCCCCCAACCACCGGGTCGAGCATGTTGAAGCCCATGTAAAAGGTCGAACTCTTGATCGACGTCAGCAGCCGTATGCCTTTGGCTTGCATCTCGTCGGTGAGCGCGACATCGCCGCCAACACTGATCCGCACCGCCTGATCGAAACTGTCCGAGGAAATTCCCGAGGCATCAAAATAGCCTTGCAGAAATTTGTTCCAGTAAGGAATCGCTTCCTTCTCGCGTGTAAAAACTGCCGCCTCGATGAACGGCAACTGCTGCCCACAATCGTCGAGCAGGCCAGCCTCGGCATCGCCCGGCTCACCTTCGCAAGGGTAAGCCTGCCCATGAAAATTCGGGTTGCGCGCAAGCACCATGCGGCGATTCGGGTCGTTTTCCGAGAGCGTAAATGGCCCGCTACCGACCGGCCACCAATCGAGCGTCAGATTCTTCGCCGCCATGCCGGGCTGGGCATAAAAACGATCAGCCTCGCGCGGCACCGGCGCAAAAAAAGGCATCGCCAACCAGTAAAGAAATTGCGGGTATTTGCCTTTGATGCGTATCCGCCAGGTGTAGCGGTCGACTTTCTCGACGCCGCTCAAAGGATAGGCATCAAGATCGAGCCATTCGTCAGACGGCAGGGTCTTGGCTGCTTTGCCCAAAGCATCGCCCAACGCCTTGAGACCGACAATCTTGTCCGCCATCATGCCGAAAATCGGTGAATGAAGGCGCGGATGCGCGAGGCGCTTGATCTGGTAAATGTAGTCGTCAGCGATTAATTCACGGCTTCCGGTATGCGCGAAGTCACTTATTTTTTGGCGTCCGTCAGCCATGTTTTTGCCCATATATAGCGGCTGACCGTCTTTATCCACGGCAAACGCCGGGTGCATCTGATAACGAATTCCGGACTTGAGTTTCAGTTCATAAACACTTTCGGCGATTGCCTCAACCGGCGCATCGTCAGCCAGTCGGCGCCCCTGTGCATCGTAATAACGCGGATGCGGCAGTGACTCGACGGTCGCCGGAATCAATTGGTAAGGGCGCTTGAGGTAGTGGTACTGGAGCGGCGGCTCATAGATTTGCGCGGTGAATGCGATCTCGTCCTCGGTGTAGGACTGCGCCGGATCGAGATGTTTGGGGCGATCGGTGAACGCGCTGTAAAGAATATTTCGCCCGGCATCGCCGGCCGGGTAGGGATCATTCCAAGTCTGACCGCAAGCGACCAGAAAAGGGATAGAAACAAGACAGACAGCCAAGATTCGCATGGCCGAGAGTTTAACAAATCAGCGGTTGACCGCCCGAATCAGATTTGCTCACAATGCCTCAATTCAACCACCTGCGAGACCTCCATGCTTGCCACCCCAATCGCTGATTTTTCACTGCCCGCAACTGGCGGCCAAACTTTTAATCTCCGGACGCAAACCGGGCAGATCGTCGTTATCTTTTTTTACCCGAAAGACAGCACGCCGGGCTGTACGACCGAGGCACAAGAATTTCGTGATCTGCACGAAGAATTTGTTGCGGCCGGCGCCGTTTTGTTGGGCATTTCCCGCGACGGCCTCAAATCGCATGAAACCTTCAAAGCCAGACAGGGCTTGCCGTTTGATCTCGGCTCAGATACCGACGAAGCCGTGTGCGAGCTGTTCGGCGTGATGAAAATGAAGAACATGTATGGGAAGCAAGTGCGCGGTATCGAACGCAGCACCTTCGTCATTGATCACGCCGGCGTATTGCGCCGCGAATGGCGCGCGGTAAAAGTACCCGGCCACGCCCGGGAAGTCCTCGATTTCGTCAAATCCCTCTAAACCCCGCCCGAGGTTCATCCATGACGCGCAAACCCGCCGCCGGCAAAAAGCCCCCCGTGACCAAGATTTTTGTTCTCGACACCAACGTGCTGATGCACGACCCGAGCTCGCTCTTCCGCTTTCAGGAACATGACGTTTTCCTGCCGATCATGACGCTGGAAGAACTCGACAACCACAAGAAAGGCATGTCGGAAATTGCCCGCAACGCACGCCAGACATCGCGTACGCTCGACGAACTCCTGGCCGATGGCAGCACGGCAATGGAGGCGGGAATTTCCCTTTACGCCCCCTCCAACAAACTCGCCAGCGGTCGGCTTTTTTTACAGACCGAGGCAATCAGCGCCGCGCTGCCGGAAGGTTTGCCAACGTCCAAAGTCGACAACCAGATCCTCTCGGTGGTCATCCATCTGCAGAAAAAGTTTCCCAAGCGGCCAGTCATTCTGGTGTCGAAAGACATCAACATGCGCATCAAGTCGCGCGCTCTCAACCTGCTCGCCGAAGATTACTTCAACGACAAGGTACTTGAGGACACCGACATTCTCTACACCGGCACCCGCGCCCTGCCCGACAACTTCTGGGACAAGCACGGCAAGGGCATGGAATCCTGGAAAAAGGAGAGCAAAACCTACTACCGAATCAGCGGCCCGCTCTGCCCGCAGATGCTAATCAACGAGTGTGTCTGGCTGGAAAAAGACGGCTTTACGGCGATCGTCAAGGAAACTGCCGGCAAAACGGCAATACTTGAAACCCTCATTGACTACACCCATCCGAAACATGCGGTTTGGGGAATCACGGCGCGTAATCGCGAGCAGAATTTCGCGATGAACCTGCTGATGAACCCGGATATTGATTTCGTCACGCTGCTCGGCCAGGCCGGTACCGGAAAAACCCTCCTGACCCTCGCCGCAGCGCTCACGCAAGTGCTCGAAAACAAGCTTTTCGCCGAGATCATCATGACCCGCGCGACTGTGCCGGTGGGCGAAGACATCGGTTTTCTGCCCGGCACCGAAGAGGAAAAAATGGCGCCCTGGATGGGCGCGCTCGAAGACAACCTCGACGTCCTGACCCACACCGACGATAAAGACAGCGGCGCCTACGGCGGCGAATGGGGCAAGGCGGCGACACACGATCTGATCCGCTCGCGAATCAAGGTAAAGTCAATGAGCTTTATGCGCGGGCGCACCTTCATGAAGAAATTCCTGATCATCGACGAGGCGCAAAACCTGACGCCCAAGCAAATGAAAACCCTGATCACCCGCGCCGGCCCCGGAACCAAGGTCGTCTGCCTGGGCAATATCGCGCAGATCGACACGCCCTACCTGACCGAAGGCAGCTCCGGACTTACTTACGTGGTTGATCGCTTCAAGGGCTGGGCGCACTCCGGTCACATCACCTTGCAACGCGGAGAGCGCTCACGCCTGGCTGACCACGCAGCTGAAGTGCTATAATTTGTTCAATTAATCAATGGGGCTGTGTCAGTGACACAGCCTTTTTCGTTTCAGCCACGGGCTGTCTCCGCCGGAGGATTCTTTTGAAACGTCGTCATTTTCTTGCATCTCTCGCTGCCCTTTCACTTTTTGGCGGTGAGGCTTGGGCCGAAAAAAAGCAACAAGCCGGTTCGACAAAAAAGACTGCCACCAAACCCAAATCCGCCTCAAGTCGGGCGAAACCTGCCAAGAGCTCGGGTCGGAAAAAGCCACCAGCTCAGGAATACCGCCCCCGGACACCGGTTGCCCATACGGCCAACGACCCGGTTACCGAAACGCCGCCCCAAGGAACGTCAGCGAGCCGCCTCCCCCCCGTCAAGGCAGCAGAGCCGCCGGCGGAATGGCGTACCTATGAAATCACCACCACGGTCAACCTCAAGGCCAGCAATGGCTTGATCAAACTGTGGCTACCCTTGCCACTCAATCAAGATACCCTGTTCCAGCGTACCCTCGCGCATGGCTGGAGCGGCAACCCTGAGCGCGCCTCAATGCGCCGCCTGCCGGATGGCAATCTGGAAATCTTTCACGCCGAATGGCTCAATCAAAACGAGCCGGCACTACAAATTAAAACCACCGTCAGCACCGCTGACCGTCACTTTGATGTGACCAGGCGTACCGTTGCACCGGAGCGCGAAGACATCCTTCGGCGCAACCTGCAAGCTTCGCAACTGATCCCCAATGACGGCCTCGCACACCAACTGGGAGAACGGATTGTGGGTCGCATCAAGGATCCGGTGGCGCAAGCCAAGGCCGTTTATGACTGGGTAGTCGACAACACCATTTACAACCCCGCCCTCGCTGGCTGCGGAACTGGCGATGTCCGCCGCCAGCTGAACGAAGGGCAATACGGCGGCCGCTCTGCTGACATCAACGGTCTGTTTGTATCTGTTTGTCGGGCGATAGGCATCCCTGCGCGCTGCGTTTACGGCTTGCGTGTGGGTCCTTCACGACTGTTCCGCAATCTTGGACTCACCAGCGATGACGCCACCCGCGGCCACCATGTCCGGGCAGAATTTTATATTCCCGGTTACGGCTGGATTCCGGTTGACCCCAGCGATGTGCGACGGGCAATCTCGCTCGAAGTATTATCTGATCGTGACAGCAGGCTGCAGGCGCTGCGCAAGGTGCTGTTTGGCGTCTGGGAAATGAACTGGATCGCTTTCAACGTCGGCAGCGACGTTACCCTGCCGGGCAAATCCGGAACCTTGCCCTTTGTCCTCCTGCCGCAACTGAGTGCTCCCGAAGGATCGCGCAATGGAATCGATCCCGAAGGCTTCGGCTACCGTATCACCACACGTCAGGTTGCCGATATTTAAAACCTGCAGTACGGTTTCAAAATTACTAAACTCAGTACAGGATGCCTGCCAAGCGGCTCCGTTGTTGCTTGGCAATACAGGGTCTGACTTAATTCTGTGAATCGACAAATCCACCGCCGGCAAGGCTTTCAAAGCGCGTGTACTCGCCGAGAAAGGCAAGACGCACGGTGCCCGTCGGGCCGTTTCGCTGCTTGCCGATAATCACTTCAGCAATCCCTTTGTCCGGCGTATCGGGCTTGTAATAATCCTCGCGATACATCATCAGGATCACGTCGGCGTCCTGCTCGATAGCACCTGACTCGCGCAAATCGGACATCATCGGCCGCTTGTCAGTACGCTCTTCGACCTTGCGCGACAACTGCGAGAGTGCAACGATCGGCACCTGCAACTCCTTGGCCAGTGACTTGATCGAGCGTGAAATCTCCGAAACCTCGGTAGCCCGATTTTCACCCTGACGATTGCCACTCATCAGCTGGATATAGTCGATCACAATCAATCCGAGCTTGCCGCCGTATTGACGTGCCAAACGGCGGGCGCGGGCGCGCAGGTTGGCCGGCGTCAGGCCGCCGGTTTCATCGATATAAATGGGGGCTTCATGGAGTTTGCCCAACGCAAAAGACAAGCGCGACCATTCGTCGTCGTTAAGACGACCAGTTCTTACACGATGTGAATCCAGACGCCCTATCGAGGCCAACATCCGCATTGCAAGTTGGGTTCCACCCATTTCCATCGAAAAAATGCCCACCGGCAAACCGGTATCGACCGCAATATTTTCGGCAATATTCAGGGCAAAAGCGGTTTTTCCCATGGACGGGCGACCGGCAACAATAATCAGGTCACCGGGCTGAAAACCGGAGGTTTTTTGATCAAGATCGACATATCCCGTCGGGACACCGGTAATGTCCGAAGGGTTATCGCGATCATGTAATTCTTGAATACGCTCGACAACTTGCGTCAACAAAGGATTGATATGAACAAAGCCGGTTTGATGCCCGGCTCCGGCTTCGGCAATGGCAAAAATTTTCGATTCTGCCGCATCCAGCAGACTTTCTGCATCGCGCCCCATCGGGTTGAGTGCATCAGCAGCAATTTCATCGGCGGTCGCTGCCAACTGGCGCAGCACGGCACGTTCACGAACGATTTCGGCATAGCGCCTGATGTTGGCTGCCGAAGGGGTGTTGGCGGCCAATTCACCCAGATAGGCCAAGCCGCCGGTCTGATTCCCCTCACCAACTGCATCAAGTGCCTCGGCAACGGTTACCACATCAGCCGGCTTGGCCTTTTCAAGCAAATTACGAATCTGGCGAAAAATTCGCTTGTGCTCATCGCGATAAAAATCACTGTCGCTGAGCAAATCGCCCATTCGATCCCATGCCTGATTGTCCAGCATCAATCCGCCAAGAACGGACTGCTCGGCCTCTATGGAGTGCGGTGGAACACGCAATTGGGCAAGCGTGGAATCTGTAGACTGAATTTTTGGAGGTCGCTGGTTCATTGCCGGGAGTCTAAATTAAAAAGCCCCGCAAATTGCGGGGCTTTTTTTGGTTGATTATGCTGACTTATTCGGCAACCACTGCCACGGTGATGTTGGCTACTACATCGGTATGTAGGGCAACATCCAGTGGAAACTCGCCGATCGCCTTAAGCGGGCCATCAGGCATGCGAATAGCCGCCTTGTCAACAACAAAGCCGACAGCTTTGAGCGCATTAGCGATATCGTTGGTGCCAACAGAGCCAAACAGACGACCGTCCATGCCCGCCTTACGGCCAACAGAAACGGAGAGCCCAGCCATTTTTTCTGCAATACCCTGAGCGGCCGCCAGCTTTTCAGCGGCGGCTTTTTCCAGCTCGGCACGCCGCGCCTCAAATTCGGCCATGGCAGCCGGCGTAGCACGCTTGGCCATACGCTGCGGAATCAGGAAATTACGGGCGTAACCATCTTTGACTTTGACGACGTCGCCAAGGTTACCGAGGTTGACCACCTTGTCGAGCAGAATGATTTGCATGTTTCGTCTCCTCGAAATTATTGATGGTTATCGGTGAAAGGCAATAACGCCAGAAAGCGCGCACGCTTGATCGCGGTGCCCAGCTGCCGTTGATAGCCTGCCTTGGTTCCGGTCAGACGAGCCGGCATGATTTTGGCGTTTTCCTGGATGAATTCCTTGAGAACGTCTACATCCTTATAGTCAATCTGTTCGACTTTTTCCGCAGTAAAGCGGCAGAACTTGCGGCGTTTGAACAAACCACCGCCACGTTTCTTTTTCTTGTCGTCATCCTTCTTCTTGAAGAAGCGAGCCATTTTATTTTCCTTCCAAAAATTCGAGTGAATTCACATGTAGCACGGGTATTTTGCTGTTACGACCTTTGGCAGCGAGAAATCCTGTCACCTTGACACCTTCATTCAAGGGAACCGCTTGCAGCCAGCGGGCAGACTCCCCTAGAGCGAGCACAGCGATTTCCAGAGTGACCTGACGCTCACCCCCTCCCTCGGTTTGCGTGGAAGCGTGTAGCACGCGTCCTTCGCTGACGGGCACGCCGGCAGGTGTGAAGCGCAATGACTTACGCTCAACCAACTGGCCTGAGAGGGTAATGCTGTTCAGCCTTTACTTCCCGAACAAGTCAGGCAGCCGTATCAGCTTGAACGGTCTCGGCAACATCTGCCGACATCATTGATTTGGACTTCTCTTCCTTCATCATCGGTGAAGGAGTCGTCACCGGCGCTTTCATCTTGACAATGAGATGGCGCAAGACAGCATCATTGAATTTAAAGGAATGTTCAAGCTCATTCAGGGTTTCACCGTCGCATTCAATATTCATTAAAACGTAATGAGCCTTGTGAATTTTCTGGATCGGGTAAGCCAATTGACGGCGTCCCCAATCTTCCAGACGATGAATCGTACCGCTCTTCGACGTAACGATGGCGCGATAGCGCTCGACCATTCCTGGCACTTGTTCACTTTGATCCGGATGGACGATGAAAACTATTTCATAGTGGCGCACGCAAGCTCCTTATGGGTTGTACCCTCCGCCATGCGTTTGCGGTAGGGCAAGGTTGAAAAGCGCAAGATTCTAACATCAATAATCGATTTTAAATTTCAAACAAAGCGAGCTTTCTGGCAATCGCCTGCTTAGTCATCAAAATATATTCACGCCAGCCGGGCAAGGCCGCCCATGTAAGAGCGCAACGGGAGCGGGATGGTGACGCTGCCGTCGGCATTCTGGAAGTTTTCAAGAATCGCCACCAACGTCCGACCGACCGCCAAGCCGGAGCCATTCAGCGTATGCACCAGCTCCATTTTGTTCTTGTCATTGCGAAAACGTGTCTGCATCCGGCGTGCCTGAAAAGCGCCAAAATTGGAGCAGGAAGAGATTTCGCGGTAGGTGTTTTGCGCCGGCAGCCAAACTTCAAGATCGTAGGTTTTGGCGGCTGAAAAGCCCATGTCGCCGCAACACAGCGCCATGCGGCGATAGGGCAGCTCAAGTTTTTCCAGAATGATTTCAGCCTGACGGGTGAGTTCTTCGTGCGCGGCAGCCGATTTTTCCGGATGGACAATTTGCACCAACTCAACTTTGTCGAACTGGTGCTGGCGAATCATCCCGCGCACGTCGCGCCCGCCGGAACCCGCTTCCGAGCGGAAGCAGGGGGTGTGGCAGACAAATTTGAGGGGCAAGGCTTCGGCGGCGAGAATTTCATCGCGGACGATATTGGTCACCGGCACTTCGGCCGTCGGAATCAGGTAGAGCGGGTCTTGATCGCCGCGCAGCACCTTGAACAGGTCTTCCTCAAATTTCGGCAACTGGCCGGTGCCGTGCAAGCTGGCGGCATTGACCAGATAAGGTGCATAAATTTCGGTGTAACCATGATCGGCGGTGTGGGTGTCAAGCATGAACTGGGCAAGGGCGCGATGCAGGCGGGCGAGTCCGCCTTTGAGCACTGAAAAGCGGGCGCCGGAAATCTTGGCGGCAGTTGCAAAATCAAGCAGGCCGAGCGCCTCGCCCAAATCACTGTGATCCTTGACGACAAAGTCGAAGCTTCGCGGCGTCCCCCAGCGCTTGATTTCAACGTTGTCGCTTTCATCGCGACCAAGCGGCACGGAGTCGTCGGGAATATTCGGCAGGGCGGCCAGAATGGCATTGAATTTTTCAAGCAATTCGCCGAGACGGGTTTCAGATACCTTCAACTCGTCGCCAATCGCGCCGACCTGCGCCATCACATCGGTCGCGTCTTGCCCTTTGCCCTTCAACATGCCGATCTGTTTGGACAAGGCATTGCGCTGTGCCTGAAGTTCCTGGGTGCGCGTCTGCAAGGTTTTGCGTTCAGCCTCAAGCGCGGAAAACTCGGCGAAATCGATGGGCTTGCCACGCTTGGCCAAACCAGCGGCGACCGCATCAAGATTGGAACGAAGTTGTTGAATATCGAGCATGATTTTTCCTGAGTTTGGACGGTTGACCGCAGTCTTGGCTAAACCCGGCGATCAGAAGGCGGCAAATTATACGCGAGGCATCGCAAGCCCCGCAGCGACAGCAAAGCAGGTTCGCAGATCAGCCAACAAGTTCGCCTGGCGGCGATTATCATTCGCCGATTGTCCATTTTGCCGCTCGCCATCATGCGCCGCCCCGCCCTGCTCCTGCTCTGCGCCTTGAACACCTTGTTACTGTCGTCCACCAGTCTGGCTGCGACACCCGGCGCGGCATCCTGGTGTGCGGCGATTGGCAAGCGCCTCGGCAGCGTACCACCGGCCGAATGCCAGAGTCTTGGCTTGCAGCCGGCGGCCGGCTTATCGACGCGCGGCCATGCGCTGATGCTGCGCGATTTCCCCCCTGCCGCTCAAAAGCTCGCCCAGCGGGGCAAAGCACCCGCCCGGGCAACCCGCATCATGATGATCGGCGGCATCCACGGCGACGAACTAACCTCGGCCTCAATCGTTTTTCGTTGGCTGCGCTGGCTGAACGAGGGTGAATCGCGGCAATTTCACTGGCGCGTCATTCCGGTGGCGAATCCCGATGGTCTGCTGGCCAATCCGCCGCAGCGCGTCAATGGTCGCGGCGTTGATCTCAATCGCAATTTTCCGACGCCTGACTGGGGCAGCGACGCCCACGCCTATTGGGCAAAAAAAACCAACAAGGATCCGCGCCGCTTTCCCGGCGAGAAAGCCATGTCGGAACCGGAAACGCAATGGTTGCGCGAAGAAATCGAGCGCTTCCGGCCCGATGTCGTGGTCAGCGTTCATGCCCCTTTCGGCATTCTCGATTACGACGGGCCGGCTCACCAGCCCCGCCGCTTCGGGCATCTCAAGCTCAATCGACTGGGCATTTACCCCGGCTCGCTGGGCAATTACGGCGGCGTGCACAAAAACATGCCGGTGATCACCATCGAACTGCCGAATGCCACGGCAATGCCGAGCGCCCGCGAACAACGCGCCATCTGGGACGACATGCTGACCTGGATTCGCCGCAATGTCGCGAGAAAAACGACCTCCTGAGCCAGCAGCTCACTGCTCGCCGCCGTCACTGCCTTTCTTACGCCGAGCTTGCCGCGCCTGCTGGTCGAGCGCACGCAGATGCGTCAGTTTCTGGCCGATCTGCCCTTCCAGCCCCCGCGGCGTCGGCACGTACCAGCCCGGCTCGGCCATGCCATCGGGCAAATAAGATTCTCCCGCCGCATAGGCTTCCGGCTCGTCATGAGCGTAGCGGTAGGCGTGACCGTGGCCGAGTTCCTTCATGAGTTTGGTCGGCGCGTTGCGCAGGTGGTTGGGTACCGGGCGCGAACCCTCCTGGCTGACAAAAGCACGCGCCGCGTTGTAGGCGTTGTAGCCGGCGTTCGACTTGGCCGCCACGGCCAGATAAATCACCGCCTGCCCGAGCGCCAGTTCTCCCTCCGGCGACCCCAGTCGCTCGTAGGTTTCAGCCGCATCGTTGGCGATCTGTACGGCACGCGGGTCGGCCAGACCAATATCTTCCCAGGCCATGCGGATGATTCGCCGCGCCAGATAGCGCGGGTCGGCACCACCATCGAGCATACGTGTCAACCAGTAAAGCGCACCATCCGGGCTGGAGCCGCGCACCGATTTGTGCAGCGCTGAAATTTGGTCATAAAACGCATCGCCGCCTTTGTCGAAACGGCGCAGGCTTTGCGCCAGGGTTTTCTCGACAAATTCGCCGTCGACCGCAACCACCCCTGCCGTCTTCGCTGCCGTTCGGACTTGCTCAAGCAAATTAAGCAGTCGGCGCGCATCGCCATCGGCCAAGCCGCTCAAGCGCTCGCGCGCCGCTGCGTCAAAACTCAAACCCACTAAAGCCCGCCCACTGGCACGCTCGAAGAGCTGTCCCAATTCGGCTGCATCGAGCGACTTCAGGACATACACGGCAGCCCGTGAAAGCAGAGCCGAATTCAATTCAAATGAAGGATTTTCAGTGGTCGCGCCAATAAACGTCAGCAAACCCGACTCGACAAATGGCAAAAACCCATCCTGTTGCGCCTTGTTGAAGCGGTGAATTTCATCAACAAAGAGTATCGTTCGCCGCCCCTGCGCACGCCACATCTCGGCTTGGGCGACGGCCTCGCGCACCTCCTTGATGCCGGAAAAAACCGCTGACAAGGCAATGAATTGGCATTGAAACTGCGTCGCCATCATCCGCGCCAGCGTCGTTTTACCGACCCCCGGCGGCCCCCACAGAATCATCGAATGCGGCTGACCCGATTCAAACGCCAGGCGCAACGGCTTGCCGGCACCCAGCAAATGCTGCTGACCGATGACTTCATCGGGCGTCTGCGGGCGCAGCTGCTCGGCGAGTGGCGCGTGTGCATCAGCGCCGACGTTAGAAAACAGGTCGCTCAAGACCATTCCCGGCCGTTACCGGCAGAGATTCGGGACGCACCCGGCGCATTAGCGCCGCTCAAAGCGCCAACTCCACTTTGACGCCGAGCAGCGTCGCATCGGGCACAGTGCTGATGGCGCCGGGGGATTGAATGTATTGGTACATGGGCTGGACAACTAACCATGGGGTCGCCTGAATGCGGTAGGCGATTTCGATTGCCGACTCGGCGCCCACCGTCGATACGGCTGCAAGCGCCTGGCTTTCCCGCCATTTGTTGCTGATCGAACCACGAGTGTAGGCAATCCCAAGAAAATCATCGCCGCGTCCGGGAATCACGCCGCGCATTCGCGCTCCGATACTCGAAACATCACGAATCGCCGTTGAATCGCCGTCGGTTTTGCTGTGGCGGGCGAAAGCCACCAGTTCGCCATCGGCCCAAGTGATGGCGGTTCGTTCTGCCTGGGCATACCAGCCGCTGCTGTTGCGTCGCAATGCCTGGCCATTGACGTCGACATCAATCAGATCATCGACGCGGGATGTGTATCCCCAATAGCCAAATGAATATTTTTCACTCCAGGGACGCTTTGCGGACTCGGCAGATTTTTGGGAGGAATTTGAATCGTGCTCGGGACGCGGAGTCAATCCAATCTCGGCAATGTGCATTGTTCCATCGCCCTTGTTGAATTTGATGTGGGTTCCCTGCGCTTGATCCGGATCGCCGGGAATGCCATCGAGGATGGCGGCCATGGCGTAAATAGGCTGCTTGTCGGACACCCATTTGGCACGCACGCCAAAGGCCGATTGATTGAATATCGACGGGCCGCGGGTTAATGCCAGGTCGGCCGTTGCGCCATAGGTGGGCTGAAGAAACAATCCGGCACTTTCAAGAACCTGAAACTCGGAATCAATCGGATAAAGTCCCACCAGGATCGCCCATTGTTTATTCAGGAATGCCTGCTCGATCCAGGCATGAAAAAAACGCTGGGTCGACACCGTAACTTCGGCATTACACACGCCCATCAGGCTACCGACATAATCGCGATTGATCTTTCCCCCGCTGTCATAGATAAAGTTTACGTAACCAGAGAGCCCGTGCAGACCCGCATATTTTTCAAAATCGACAGCCAGCTTCACATCAAACTGATTGATCGGACGCCCCCCCTGTCGCAGGCCGCCGCGAACGTTCCACAGCATGTCCGACTTAAATCCGATGTCCACATCGATGCCCCTCTCGCTCCATTCAGACCTGAGCCCACCCCAGGCACCGCTCAAGGTGTCACTGACATAATCCGGCTCGTCTTCTTTCTCGCTTGCGCCGGCAGGACTGCCGAGGCAAAAAATTAAGCCAGCCACAAAACACGCGGTTTTTATCTGCATAGGTTTCCACTGCCAAGGAGTTCGACCGGATTTCCATTGTGCACTAATTGATTTGAACATCAAGGCGCTGACTTCCAGCGGTCATCGGGGATAAGTCTCGCAAACTCGCCGGCGCGACAACTTGTCGCAGGTGATCAGTCTCTGAAACCCTGCCCAAATCGCGGATAATCGGCGGCATGTCATTGATCAACTACGACGTGCGCACCGGCGAACACCTGGGCAATCTGCGCCGGCTGATTTCGCTTCGCTGGCTTGCCCTTGCCGGGCTTGGCGTACTCATTCTGATCAGCCCCGGCGTTCTCGCCATTCCCCTGCCGCAGTCCCCGATGTGGGTGATTCTCGCGCTTGCCGGTCTGCTCAACGCCCTGACCGACTGGCGCACACGGCGCGCCCGCAGCGCGACGCCCGGCGATTTGTTCGGCCATTTACTGATTGACGTCAGCGCCCTCGGCGCCCTTTGTTTTTTTAGTGGCGGCGCCACCAATCCCCTGATTTCGCTGCTCTTGCTGCCCGTGGCCATTGCCGCCCTGACACTGCCGACACGTTGTGTCGCCGCCATCGGCTTGACGGCGACAATCGTCTACTCGCTGCTGATGCTTTACTTCATTCCGCTGCCAATCAATGATGCCAGCCGTGCCACGCAGTTGCACCTGATCGGCATGTGGCTGACTTTTGTCGTTTCGGCGCTGATGATTGCCTGGCTGGTCGTCCGCATGACAGGCCAGATTCGTGAACGCGATGCCCAACTGGCCGCCGCCCGCGAGCAAGCCTTGCGCGACGAGCGTATCCTGGCCATCGGTACGCTGGCGGCCGGCGCTGCCCATGAACTCGGCACACCGCTTGGCACCATGGCCTTGCTGGCCGGTGAATTGAGCAAGGAACCCGGCCTCTCGGCTGCCATTCAGGACGATCTGGCGCTGATGCGCCAGCAAATCCAGGTCTGCAAAGGCATCATTACCCGGCTCGCGCACCGCGCTGGCGCCGATCGACTTGAAAATCCCCTGCTGCAGCCGCTAGACCACTGGCTCGACACACTGCGACAACAGTGGCATTCCAGCCGCCCCGATGCGGCCAGTCAACTGGATTTGCGGGGAGCCTTACCGGCACCGCTGATCAGCAGCGATCCTCGCCTTCAGCAAGCCGTGCTCAATCTCCTCAACAATGCCGCCGACGCCAGTCCGCAACCAATCACGATCAGTCTCGACTGGAATCCGGCAGGAATCATCATTGAAGTGCGTGATCGCGGCCCCGGTTTTCCAGCCGCCGTCCTTGAACGCGGCGGCGAAGTGAGTTTTCCACCCCATGCGCAAGGCACCGGCATCGGCCTCGTCCTCACCCGCTCGGCGCTGCTTCAACTCGGCGGCCGGCTGACCTTGAGCAATCCCGATGAGGGTGGCGCCAGCGCCCGTATTGACCTGCCACTGGCTTGCCGATGAACGCACTGACCCTGGTCATCGACGATGATCCCGCCTTTAACGCGATTCTGGTCAGAACCCTCAACCGGCGGGGGATTCCGGCTCAGGGTGCCAGCGATGTCTCCAGCGCCCTGCTGGCTGCCGACGCCTTGCGACCGGCGCGGGTCGTTCTCGATCTCAATCTTCAGGGCAGTTCCGGTCTGACCCTGATCCCGGCACTGCTGGCGATCAATCCGGATTGCCGCATCGTCGTTTTGACCGGCTATGCCAGCATCGCCACCGCCGTCGATGCGGTCAAACTCGGCGCCGTGCAATATCTCGCCAAGCCGGTTGAAATTGAAGCCATTCTGAGCGCCTTCGCGGATGACCATGGCCCGGACTTCGGACAACCTGCCTCGGACGCGCCACTCTCGGTCGACCGCCTTGAGTGGGAACACATTCAACGGGTACTCAACGAAAACGCGGGCAACATTTCGGCGACTGCCCGGGCGCTGAAAATGCACCGCCGAACCTTGCAAAGAAAACTCTCGAAACGTCCGGTCAGAACCTGAGTCGGCAGTTAAACGCTGAGATCAACTGCCGATAACCGCCGATTTTCAGTGCGCGTGCGGCATTCCCGGCATCGCTGCCGGTGTCGGCTTGATCACCTTGGCGTCAACGGTTTTGCTGCTGCCATCGTCGAAAGTCAGGGTAATCGGCACCGAGTCCCCTTCTTTCATCGGCGCCTTCAAATCAATCAACATGACATGCAGACCGCCCGGCTGGAGCACCGCCTCGCCCTTGGACTTGACGTCAATCGCCGGCACCGGACGCATTTTCATGACGCCGCCTTCGTTGATGTGGGTATGCAGCTCAGTTACCCGTGACGCCGGATTGTCGGCCTTGACGACTTTGACATCCTTCTCACCGGCATTTTTAATCACCATGAACGCCCCGGTCGCCGGGGCATTCGGCGGTGCCAGACGAACATAGGGGGAGGCCACGCTGACCCCATCGGCAGAGGCGGCCAAAAGCCCGCTTGAGACCATTAAACCGGCAAGCAAGATCGATAATTTGTTCATTTCACTCTCCTGTAAAAAATCATTGCAACCCCTGACGAATTTCTCTCGCCACCCAGTCCGCTGCCGCGCCATGCGGAATTTTCGTCAATAAACGCCCGCTGCGGCCAACAACATAGGTATCGGCGGTATGGTCAACGACGTAACCCCCGGCGCTGTCGACCTTCTGGTGCGCGTAGAAGGCTCCGTAACGGCCGGCGATTTCGGCCAGATTGTCTGGCGTGCCGGTGACACCGATCATCACCGGATGGAAAAACGCGGCATATTCCTTGAGTCGGGCGGGAGTATCACGCTGCGGGTCAACCGAAATGAAAATTACCGCCACCTGCGCCGCCTCCTCCGGCGTCAGCAGATTCAGCGCCGCCGCCGTCGCAGCCAGCGAGGTTGGGCAGATGTCGGGGCAATAGGTGTAGCCGAAATAAACCAGCACCAGCTTGCCGCGATAATCCTTGAGCGACAGGGTGCCATCGGCCGATTGCAGCGTGAAATCGCCGCCGGGCGCCAGCGCGGGCTTGGGCAAGGCTGCCTCGGGCAAAGCGGGCGACCAAAACAAAGCCAGGCCAACCAGCAGGGTCGTCAAAAAAATCACCAGCGCCAGCCAAATCCGCTCGCTCATTCGTGCACGCGCGAGGTAAATCGAAATGGAATGGCAATACGTTGCCCGGCGCTGTCTAGCAACACGGTCGCCTGCCATGTCATGGCGCCGGTGACACACACCGGCAGCGTTGCTTCGCCGGCAAACAGCCCCCCCCCTTCGTCGCGCAATGGCGGCCGATTCAGCCCCATTTTCATGTCCACTCCATCAAAGTCGATGGCCAGCGAACGGGCGGCAGCTCCTGTCAACCTAACTTCGACACGAAAAGGTTTGAGCAGGGGAATCGGCCGCGTTCCAAAAGACAATTCGAGGCGCCCGCCATCGGGCAACGCCACGGCACAGGCTTGTTGGTGGAGATCGCAAGCGGCATCGGGGAGAAGCGCAAGATCACTCGCCGGCAGCAGGATGGGCGAGAGTTTGTAGCCGACGACGACGACCAGGGCAATCAGCAAAAAGCCAACGACGTCGATCCAGATTTTTTTGTTCACGGGGTCAGCCTGAATATTGTGCAAACGCGGGAGAGCATTTTCCATCAACTTGGCGACAGGGGAAGAGTAAAACCCGAATTTTCCTCCAGCGCCGCAGCAAATGAACTGCGGCATATTGTCGCAGTCAATGGTTCGGCATTGGCCAGCCGGGGCGATGCTACTATCGGTCGCAACCTCTTGGCGAAGGCAAGAACGCATGAAAAGACGATTGAATTTCCTGTTTGTCGACCTGTTGGTCGGCCTCTTTTTTGGCCTTTTTTCGGCGTTGACCGTAGCCGACGAAGCACCTTCTCCGGCGGCTCTGTTCGCCGCCACATTGCCTAATGCCGACAACCGGGCGGTTGCCCTCGCCGGCTATCGGGGCAAGCCGCTGATCGTCAATTTCTGGGCACGCTGGTGTCCGCCTTGTCGCGCTGAAATTCCCGAATTGATCGATTTTCGCGCCGCTCACCGTGGGCAGATCGAGGTTCTCGGCATCGGCATCGAGGACGATGCCCGGGCGGTCAAAGAATTCGCCAAGGTTTACGCCATCAATTACCCGTTGTTTGTCGCCGGGGAACAGGGTATTCCGTTGATGAAAGAGCTCGGCAACACACGCGGCGGCCTCCCGTACACCGTGTTCATTGACCGCCAGGGACAGATCGTCGGAAAAAAAACCGGTCAGATCAAGGCCGCCGACCTCGCGGCGGTTGCCGAAATTTTACTTAAAAAATAAGCGCTAATTTGCCGCGTGGCGCCAGCCCCAGAGCGCTCATGGCGACATTGACCAAGACTGGGACTAGGCCATTGCGGCGTACCGATGTTCAGCCGAGACCGAGACTTTCTTCGACGCCAAGATGAACGTTCATCGCCTGCACGGCAGCACCGGAGGCACCTTTGCCAAGGTTGTCGAGACGCGCGATCAACAGCATCCGTTCGGCACTGCCAAAAATGCTGAGATCAACGCGATTGCTTTCGTTACACGCTTCAACGTCGTAAAAACCGGCATCAGTATTGGCTTCCAGCGCCAGCGGCATGACACGGATGAACGGCTCGCCGGCGTAGTAATCGGCGAGAATCTGGCGTATTTCAGCCGGCGTTGTCGCCCGGCTCAATTGCTGCGGATGAAGGTACACGCTGAGCGCCAGACCTTTCAAAAAAGGCCCGACGATGGGTTGAAAAATGGGTTCCACGCTCAATCCGGTGTAGGCCTTCATTTCCGGCAGGTGCTTGTGCATCAGGCTGAGGGCATAAGGGCGCGGCGCATTGATGCGTTGCGGGCTTTCGTAATCGGCGATCATTTTTTTGCCGCCGCCGGAGTAGCCGGTCAACGAATTGGCCGCCACCTGCGTCGCTGCCGGCAAGATGCCGCAGGCAACCAAAGGGCGGAGCGCCAGAATGAAGGCTGAGGCATGACAACCGGGGTTGGCGATGCGCTTCGAAGCGACGATCTTCGCACGTTGATGCGGACTCAACTCCGGCAAGCCAAAAGTCCAGGCCGGATCGATGCGGTGCGCGGTCGATGCGTCGATGATGCAGGTGTGCGGATTGTCGACCAGCGCCACCGCCTCTTTGGCGGCCTCGTCCGGCAGGCACAAAAAGGTGACATCCGATTGATTGATCAACCGTTTGCGCTCGGCGACATCCTTGCGCTTGTCGGCGTCTATCTTGAGCATCGTCACATCGCTGCGCCGCGCCAGATAGTCGTTGATTCGCAAACCGGTCGTTCCCTCCTGACCATCGACAAAGACTTTGTAACTCATGTTGAATCCTGATTTTGCTGTGAATTGAAGCCGGAATTCTGGCAGAAATTAATTGTGGCTTGGCGAAAAAACGATTTCTTCGCTTAATGTTCGGATAATTTTCGAATCGTAATCTTCGTCTCATTGCAGCCCGAGAGAGATTAAATGATGACAACGTCCACCAGCAAATTTGTGGTTCTCAACCCCGACCACCCTGAGCGCGCTGCCGTTGAGCGCTTTATTGCCGAGGTGTTTGAAAAAACCTACGGCGCGCAGGTCAAGCATTTCGCCAAAGTGCTGTTGGGCATTCGCGGTGAGAACGGCGCCTGGCTTGCCGCCTTTGGCTACACAGCCGCCGGGAAAAATCATTTGTTCGTTGAAAACTACGGCAATGGCAGCGTCGAGCATCAGATTTCCTGCAAGCTGAATACGCCGGTCATTCGCAATCAAGTGGTTGAAGTCGGCAATCTGGCAGCGACCAATGTCGGCGCGGCACGCATGTTGATCGCCCAGGCAATTCCCTATCTTTATGAAGCCGGATTTGCCTGGGTCATTTTCACGGCCACGCGCTCGCTGCTGAACTCTTTTTCACGCCTCGATTTGCGCCCCATTCTGCTGGCCACCGCCGACCCGGCGCGCCTCCCGGATCACGGTCGCAGCTGGGGAAGTTACTACGACACGCATCCGCAGATCATGGCTGGCAGCATTCTTCTCGGCCATCTCAGCATGGGCGCCCGGCGCCAATTGCAAGAATTGCCGGTGGCCGCCTGATGAGCTACCGATTCCAACTTTCCGCTCAGGCAGAACTGCTGCTGAGCGATGGCAAGACGAGCAACTACGGCGCACAGGCGATTGCACAACGCATCGCCGAATTGACGCAGATGCTCGACGGGCTGGCGCCTGAAGTGCCCATCGGCCTGATTGGCGATAATTCGCCGGAATGGATTCTTGCCGATCTGGCCATGCTGGAGGCCGGACGTTGCGCGGTGCCGATCCCGGCTTTTTTTACGCCGGAGCAAGTCACCCACCTGGTTGCCGCTACCGGGATGACCACGGTTTTTCATAATGGCGCACTGCTGCCAGTCGGCGCCGTCTTCCCCTACCTGCCGGCATCGACGCCGCGCAGCGTTGTGCTGCCGCCGCTGACGCAGAAAATCACCTTTACCTCAGGCACCACCGGTACCCCGAAAGGCGTCTGTCTGACGGCCGGGCAGCAAATGGCAACGGTTGAGGGCTTGGCCGCGGTGCTCGGCGGACTGGGAATCAAAAGGCACCTGAGCTTGCTGCCGCTAGCGGTGCTGCTGGAAAACATCGCCGGAATTTACGTTCCCCTGATGCTCGGCGCCCAGTGCTTTGTGCCTCCCCTGGCCGAAACCGGCTTGAGTGGATCCAGCCAGTTTGACGCCGAGCGCTGCCTGAACGCGATTGCTCAATATCAGGCCGAGAGCATCATTCTTTTGCCGCAAATGCTGCAAGCAATCGTCTGGACTGCCCAAGTCGCCGACCCGCGGCTGGCCACCCTGAAGTTTGTCGCGGTCGGCGGCGGGGTGACGCCGCTGGCGGTGCTGGCGCGCGCTGCCGAAATCGGTATGCCAGTCTATGAAGGGTACGGACTCTCCGAGTGCGCCTCGGTCGTCAGCCTCAACACGCCGTCCGGGAATGCCGTCGGCAGCGTCGGCAGAACCTTGCCCGGTGTCACCGCACGCATCGCCGCCGACGGTGAAATTGAGGTGCAGGGACGCGGTTATGCCGGTTTTCTTGGCGATCCGGTACGCCCTGAAGCGTCGTGGATTGCGACGGGTGATCTCGGGACGCTCGACGACAACGGATTTCTGCGGATTACCGGGCGCAAGAAAAATGTCTTGATCACCTCCTTTGGACGCAATATTTCTCCGGAATGGCCTGAGCGTTTATTGATGGAGAGCGGTATGCTGGCGCAAGCAGTTGTCATTGGCGACGGCCAGGCTCACCTGAGTGCCGTTCTCGTGCCAAGAGACAAGACGGTGCTTGAGAAAGATGTGGCAGAGAGGGTGAAAAAGCTCAATGAACACTTGCCGGATTACGCACAAATTGCCCAATGGACGCTATTCAGCGAAGGCTTTACCAGCAAAAACGGCTTGTCCACCGAAAACGGACGTCCCCGGCGCGATGCAATCGCCCAAAAATTCTTGATCAACGATGTCAAACCGCAACCGATAAAGGAGTCATGATGTTCTTCAAAAAACTGCAGGAATCCACCGAAATTTCCCGTCAATCGCTGTTTGCCATTCCGGTCATCATTGACGCGCTGCAAGGGCGCATCACGCTGGCGCAGTATGTCGCTTTCCTGACTCAGGCCTATCATCACGTCAAGCACACGACGCCGCTGCTGATGGCCTTCGGCAGTCGCCTGCCGGATCGCTATGCCGGCCTGCGCAAGGCGGTCGCCCACTACATCGAAGAAGAAATCGGTCACGAAGAGTGGATTCTCAACGATATCGCCGCTTGCGGTGGCGATCGCGAAGCCGTTCGTCACGGGCAGCCGGCGCTCGCCACGGAAGTCATGGTGGCCTATGCCTACCATCAGATCGACCGCGGCAATCCCATGGGCTTTTTCGGCATGGTGCATGTCCTCGAAGGAACCAGCACGGCACTTGCCACCAACGCCGCGTCCATCATTCGCGACAAACTCGGTCTGCCGCCGAATGCCTTCAGTTACCTGGTTTCGCACGGCAGCCTGGATCTGGAGCACGTGGCATTCTTTGAAAAACTGATGAATCAGGTCGAAGATCCCAGCGACCAGCAAGCCATCGTTCATTCAGCCAATGTCATGTACCGCCTTTACGGCGACATCTTTCGTTCATTGCCAAGGGGGGAAGTTCCCTCATGAGCCAACTTCAAGGAAGACCCTACCGTGCCGTCCTGACCGGGGCGGCGGGCGGTATCGGACAAAGCCTGGCCTTCGCGCTCGCCCCGCAGTGCAGCGCCATGCTGCTCGTCGGGCGCGAGATCGGAAAGCTCAATGCCTTGAGTCAGGTCTTGCGGTTACGACATCCGCAAATGACCGTGGCGCTGGTTGTCGCCGATCTCGCCAGCGACGCCGGGCGCGCGGCTGTGCTGCAGGAATCCCAGAACTTGAAAGGTGGCATCAACTTATTGATCAACAATGCCGGACTCAGCGATTTTCATGGATTTGGCGGCCAGCCAGCCAAGCGGATCGAGGCCTTGATCTCCACCAACCTGCTCTCGCCGATGCTGCTTTGCCAGAAGTTTCTGCCGATGCTTCAGGCGCAAGAACAGGCTCAGATCATCAATATCGGATCAGTTTTTGGCGACATTGGCTACCCAGGATTCGCCGCCTATTGCGCCAGCAAATCCGGCTTGCGTGGGTTCACGCAGGCTCTGCGCCGCGAGTTGTCGGATAGCCCGGTACGGGTTCGCTATTTCGCCCCCCGCGCCACCCGAACCAGCATCAACGATGCGGCCGTCAACGCAATGAATGACGCCTTGAAAACCCCAAGTGACAGCCCTGAAGTGGTTGCGATGGCATTCATGAGTTTTCTCGGGAGCCGCCAGAACGAGCGCATTCTCGGCTGGCCGGAGCGGCTTTACGTGATCATCAACCGCTTGCGCCACCAGATAACCGACAAGGCCATCGGTCAGCAACTGGCGACCATCAAGCGCTACCTGCCCCACTAATTTTTTGTTTTCTACCGAGGTAAATATGAATAAATTTTTGATCGCAATTTTGCTTGCCGCTCTTGGCAATATGGCACTGGCCGATGTCACCGATGATGTCGTGCGAGTGCGTGCAAGCTGGGAAAAAATCAAGTACCAAACGCCTGAAAAGGAGCGAGAGGCAGCTTTCGAGCAACTGGCCAAGGAATCGGCGAGCCTCAAGGAAAAGAATCCGAAAGATGCGCCGGCCGCCATTTGGCACGGCATCATCGAGAGCAGCTATGCCGGCGCCAAAGGCGGCCTGGGCGCACTGACGCTCGCCAAAAACGCCAAAAAATCCTTCGAGGATGCGCTGGCGATTGACCCCAAGGCGCTTGATGGCTCCGCCTACACCAGCCTCGGTTCGCTGTATTATCAAGTGCCCGGCTGGCCGCTCGGCTTTGGTGATGAAAAGTTGGCGCTTGAATACCTGACCAAAGGCCTCTCCCTTAACCCCAAGGGAATTGATCCAAATTATTTTTATGGTGATTTTCTCTATCGCAATGGTGATCTCGAGGGAGCCGAAAAGGCGCTGAAAAAAGCGCTGGCAGCCCCGCCTCGCGAGGGTCGCACGATTGCTGACGAGGGACGACGCAAGGAAATCAACGAATTGCTGGCGAAGGTTGCGCAAAAGAAAAAATGAGAATCCTGCTGGTCGAAGACGACGAATTGCTCGGTAGCGGTGTCAGCGATGCGCTGGAATTTGCCCGCCACGCCCACGAATGGGTACGCGATGGCAAGCTGGCCTTGGCACTGGCGCAAGACGGCGATTTCGACCTGATCATTCTTGACCTCGGTTTGCCGGGGATGGACGGGTTTGAGGTGTTGCGCCGTTTGCGGGAGGGCGGGAGCCAAACCGCGGTGCTCATCCTCAGCGCCCGTGACGGTGCGCGTGACCGGGTTGCCGGACTCAATCTGGGCGCCGACGATTACCTGATCAAGCCTTTTGAACTCGATGAGCTTTTGGCTCGCCTCAACGCGCTCGAACGACGCCGCATGGGCGTGGCCAGCAACCGGATCAGTCTCGGGCGCCTGTCGCTTGATCTATCGACTCACACCGTCTCGCTCGACGGCCAGGAAGTCACCATGCTGCGCCGAGAGTTCATGTTGTTGCGCAAATTGCTCGAACTTCCCAGCCAGATTCTCAGCCGAGGGCAGCTTGAAGCCGCAGTTTATGGATTCGAGGGCGACATTGAAAGCAATTCGATCGATGTACATGTCTTTCATTTGCGCAAAAAACTTTATCCGGAAGTCATCAAGACCATTCGCGGGGTCGGATATCAGCTCGATCCGGCGTTGAAAGATAATCAACCCAATGAAGTTAAACAAACGTAGTTCCATTCGTAGTCGGCTGATCTTCAGCCTCTTGATGACCCTGCTGGTCATCCTTGGCTACACCACGTATTCCAGTTACCGGGTCAGCCGCCACGAAGCCGATGAGGCATTCGGCGCCCGTCTGGCAACCTCGGCGCGAATTCTTGAATCGCTGATTGCCAACCAGACATCACGGTCAACGCTGAATTCACCGATTATTGTCAAATTGCCGCAGGAACTCGAAGACTTGCCCGTCGCCGAACAAAGCAAATTCGGGCATACCTACGAAGCGAAAATCGCTTTCCAGATCTGGCACGACGACGGCCTGCTTTTGGCACGTTCCTACTCAGCGCCCGAGACACCGCTGGGCGAATGGCGTCCGGGATTCTCGGTGCACCATGTTGCCGGAGAAAAATGGCAGGTATTCACCCTGCGCGCCGAGAACACCTGGGTCAAGGTAGCCGAACATGACGGGATTCGCGAAGAACTGACGAACGATATGGCCATTGCCGTCATGACGCCGCTCATCCTCGGCTCGCTTGCCCTCTTGCTGGTTGCCAATCTCGTCGTTCGTTTCGGCCTCAATCCGCTGACTGAACTCGCCGAGGGCATAGGCAAGCGCAACCCGGAGTCGCTGTATGACTTCCGGATGGACGATGTACCCGAGGAAATGACCCCCGTAATCAAGGCGCTCAATGCCCTGCTGGTGCGAATTAAGGACGCGCTTGCCCGCGAGCGCCGATTTACCGACGCGGCCGCCCATGAATTACGGACGCCACTGGCCGCCCTGAAAATTCATGCCGACAATCTGGTGCGTGCCGAGACCGAAGAGCAGCGCCAACGCTCAACCGGTAATCTGATCAAAGGTCTTGACCGCAGTCTGCGCCTTGCCAACCAGATGTTGATTCTCAGCCGCACACAGAGCAAGGTCGATAGCCAGCCATTCACCCGCATTGACTTGACCGACATCCTTCGTGAAATCGTCGCCCAGCAGGAATCGGTATTCGCGGTACGCGGACAACGCATCGTTGCGCATGGACTTGGCCTTTCAGATGCGTTGGTGGAAGGCGACGAACTCAAATTACACCAGTTGTTCCGCAACCTGTTTGACAATGCCTCCCGCTACGGCAACCCGGACAGCACCATCCGCATGGGGCTCGAACATTGCGGCAACGAGGTGATTTTCTCGCTTGCCAATGAAGGCCCGCTGATTCCGGAGGATATGCGCGATAAAGTTTTTGAGCCCTACACCCGCCTTGCCGGGCAGGGAAGCGAAGGTAACGGATTGGGTCTCGCCATCGTCAGGGAGGTTGCCGATCAGCACGGCGCCAGAATTTCCCTCGAAGCATCCGAACCACAAAACGGCATGGTGATCAGGATATTTTTTCCGTTCCCTGCCAGCACTTGAAAATCAAACCGCCCCCCAAAACATCGGGGGGCGGCATGAATATGGATTTTCGCCCATAGAGCGGCAGTGTGAATCGGCAGCTTATATCTTGAAAATGCTGATTCTTCCTCGCAGATCGTCTGACATGCAACGAAGTTCTTCGGCCACGTTGGCCGTTTCGGTTGCGGCCTCAAAATTGCTGTGAGCAAGTTCAACAATCGCCTTGGAGTGCTCGACAATTGCGATGCCCCCTTCTGCTTCAGCTTTACTCTTGCATGACATGTCTTCAACTGCCGCACTGACTTGCATACCGGTATTTCGAACATTATTCATCGAGTCCCCGGCCGCACGTGAAAGTTCAGCAACAGAATTGGCTCGCTCAACACAACTGCCAATATTGACGACCGAATTGCTGATTTCGGAGAGGATTGAATTGACGATTCCCGAAATCTCCAGGGTCGAATGTGAGGTACGCTCGGCCAACTTGCGAACCTCGTCAGCAACCACGGCAAATCCCCGCCCCTGCTCGCCAGCCCGTGCCGCCTCGATGGCAGCATTGAGCGCCAACAAATTCGTCTGGTCAGCAATATCCTTGATCACCTGGACAATCGCGCTGACTTCACGCGAGCGCCCGACGAGCGCATCCAGATCGCTGGAGACCGAGTTGACCGCAACAGCAGTCTGCTGCATTTCGTGCGAAGCCTTGACAACGACATCACCGCTATCAGCCGCAAGGCTTGCCGAAGAGCGGGCAAGTTTGGCCGCATTGACTGCCTGCTCAGTGAGAGCAGTAATGTTTTTGTAAAGCGACTCCGTAATCGTCGTTGTCTCGTTGGCCGTACTTTGCTGCTGAGCTGAACCGGTGCGCACGCGACCGGAAGATTCGGCCATGTTGTGCGCAGAGACGGCCAAATGGGTAATACTTTTGCTGACAGCGCAAATAGCCTCATGCAGACCGCTGATCAACGTGTTGAAGGACTCAGTGACTTGCCCCAGTTCGTCCTCGCCACAGATTTCAACCCGCTTGGTCAGGTCGCGGTCACGACTGATCGAAACAATCGCTGATTGCAAGTTGGCAACCGGCGTCATGATGCTGCGGTAAGTCCAGAAAAAAACCAGCAGCAGCGCCAAGAGCATGACCAGCCCGGAAGTAACGACCACCCCGATCAGACGTTGCAATTTCTCGTTTGCACTTTTTTCGGCCGTTTCATGCAGGCTGGCAAGATCAATCACAAGGGTTTCAGCAATGCTGATCAATTTGCCGTACTTGAGCATGACCTCGTCGTCGTCAGGACTGATCACTCGTTTGGCAATCAGCAGGGTAACGCCTTCGCTGAATTGTTTCCATTTCGGATGCACATCGGATTCGAGTTTGGCTCGCAAGTCTTTATCGCTGACCGCGACGATCATTGAAGGCCATGCATCGTCAAATGCCTTGATGCTGTCGATGGTCAGAATTTTCGAGGCGCTCGAAGAACTTTGCGTCACGAGAACTTCGTTTACCCCTCGCAGTACTGTTTGCAAATTGAAACGCAAATTGGCAACAGAATTCAGAAAAGAGGTGTTTCCCCTGAGCTCCCGGTAGCCATAAGTCCCACCCAGCACCAGTGACGAGACAATCGAAAGAGAAAGAATGCCAGCCAGAATGAGGCGGGATCGTATGCTTAAGCTAATCATGGAGAATGCTTTCCTTCAGGTTAACAGGTCGTCGAATCTTCCCCTGAGGCATTGGAAAATTGACTAAAACCAACGAGAGTCGGATATTTGAAGCACCTTCCAACATCCACAGAGCGGAGTTTGACCGGTCACCTTCCCACCTGCCGTAGCTTGGCAGACAGTTCGGCAGCCTAGAGGGAAGAAACCCTTTACACCGCATTCAATTCAATCAAGTCAGATGAAAACAAGCTGGAATCTTCATTTAACCAAAAAACTTCTACGTCGCCCCCACCCGGGCTGCGAGAAAATTGTTGGGAGATGAGCGACAGAAGCATCCCGCCGCCCCTCTTTTCAACATGCGCAACCCGACATCTCGGATTGTTTTTCACACGACGACGATAGATCACTCTACCGGTAGTGCTTTGGCCGTCCAGGCAGCGAATCCGTCACGCATCCATCCAACATTTTTGTAACCGGCGTTAACAGCAGTCACAGCGGCCTTGTAGGATTTCCAGCCTTGTGGGCTGTCACTGTAAAAAACGATCTTGGCGTTCTTGTCGGCAGGTAGTTTACTGAGATCGAAAGAATCCTGGGATGCGTCAAAATCAGCCTTGAATTCACTTTTTTCCTTGTAGGCAACGATGCTAGCACCGGGAATGTGACCTTTGCCGAAGTTGATGGCGGCACGCGTATCGAAGAAAGCGGCCGCTTTTTTGTCAACCATACCCTTTGCCTCATCGACGGTAACGACTTTACCCCCCTTGAGTGAGGTGGGTGTATCCGGCTTTTCATCAGCAGCGTTGACTGCGGGCACGAACGACAAACCAATAACCAAACTGACAGCAGCGACGAATCGGGCAAGCATTGCGGTTCTCCTTCATGTAGGTAAAAGACAGATTAATGATAGACAAAAATTCGCCCCAGCGGTGATTTTTAATGGCTATCCGCAGGACAAATAAATTCATTCATGCATGGCAAGATCATCACCTGCAAAGCCTTGCGCGGTCAGCGATATTGAACAAGGAAAGACTCGCTGTCGCTGATTCGGGAAATGCCCGATAGTTTTTTACAGCGAGCGATCATAAGCAGCCGGGGCGGATTGACAGCAATCCATCGCATAAAATTGACCATTCCATTCAGCCTACCATTTCGGGAGACCCAGTCGATGCGAGCCCTGATTTTTTTGCTCTTGCTGTTTCATGCTTTTGTGACCGGCGCCGTGCACGCGGCCGACGCGCCTGCCCATGGGGCAACGCCACCACAAGTTCATCAGCTACCTGCCTGGTTCAAAGACTCTTTTCTCGACATCCGCGAAGATATTGGCGAAGCGAGCAAATCAAAACGGCGCCTCATGTTTTACTTCTATCAGGATGGCTGCCCCTATTGCAGCAAACTGCTGAATGAAAACTTCGGGCAAAAAACCATTGCCGACAAGACTCGACAGCACTTTGACGTTATCGCTATCAACATTTGGGGTGATCGGGAGGTGACTGATTTCAATGGCCGAACAATCTCTGAGAAGGCATTTGCCAAGGCATTGGGTGTCCAGTTCACGCCATCGCTGCTGATGCTTGACGAAAAAGGCGATACCGCCCTGCGACTGAATGGTTACACCCCTCCCCACCAGTTCAGCGCGGCGCTTGACTATGTCAGCCAGCGGCTGGAGAAGAAACAAAAATACATCGATTACCTGCGCGCCCACGCCAGCGAACCGGCGACCGGACAGCTTCATCCCGAGCCCTGGCTGATGTCCTCGCCACTCAACCTGGCGGCGAGAGCCACCGGCGACAAAAAGCCGCTACTGGTACTCTTTGAGCAAAAAGTCTGTGCCGCCTGCGACGAAATGCACCGCGACGCTTTCACCCGTCCCGAAGTCGCCGACCTGCTCAGGAAATTCCAGATTGCCCGCGTCGACATTGCCTCGGGTGAAGCCCTGAAAACGCCAACGGGAAGCACGCTGTCGATGCGCGACTGGACGCGCAAACTCAACATCATCTACACCCCCAGCTTGCTCTACTTCGATCAAACCGGAAAAGAAATTTTCCGCGTCGAAGGCTACCTGCGTCCCTTCCATCTCAGTTCATCACTCGACTATGTTGCGAGCGGCGAATATTTGCGCCAGCCGGAGTTCCAGCGCTTTATCGAGGCCAGGGCGACGGCAAGACGTGCCAAGGGTGAGCGGGTGGAGTTGATGAAATAAGCGAAACGAACATCTGCTCGACGGCCTGCTGTTCAGGCAGAGCGTCAGCGCTTTTTCTTTCAGCCCGGATGGTCAGGCAATTTCTGGCTCATCTGATAACGGTTGCCTGGCCAGCAAGACTTTATCGACGCGGTTTCTGTCCATATCGACGACTTCTATCCGCCAGCCAGCCACTTCGGTATGGTCGGCGGGAGAAGGGATGCGTCCCAGGATATGCATGACCAAACCGCCCAGGGTATGGAAGGTCTGCGAGGTTTCGCCAGGCAATTCCTCGTCAATATCGAGAAGCATCTTGACGCGTTCAAGGGTAACGTCGCCATCGACCAGCCATGAACCATCGTCACGCTGAATCATGTCACGATCCTCGCCCGCTACCGGCGATGACATGTCTCCGACGATCGCCGCCAGCACGTCAGTCATTGTCACCATACCCTCCACCTCGCCGTATTCATCGACAATGAGGGCGAACTGCAAGCGGGCGTTGCGGAAATGTTCGAGCAGTTGAGCGGTAGTCACGGACTCGGGAATGTACAGGGGCGGCGAGAGAACGGCTTCAATGTCCAGCATCGTCACCGCGTGCCCCGGCATGACCCGGCGCAACAAATCGCCGGTTTGCAGTACGCCGAGAATATGATCCAGCCCATCGCGGCAGACAATCATCCGGGTGAATTCGGTTTCAACAATACGTTGCCGAACGACTTCAGCCCCTTCTTCAAGATCGATGACGAACATGTCGCGGCGAGGCGTCATGATTGCCGGAATACGCAAATCATCAAGCCGCAAGACGTTGGAAACAAGCGCCTGCTCACCTTCATGAAAAACCCCGGCTTCTGCTCCCTGCTCCATCATGACCTTGATTTCATCATCGGTCACCGGCGGCTCTTCTTTGCGGTGCGCTCCCAAAATACCAAGAATGGCCGTGCATGAACCTGATAACAAAACGACCAATGGATGCGTGAAGCGAGCCAGCGCCTGCATTGGACGAGCAATAAGCGAAGCGATGGTCTCAGGAGCCAGCAGCGCCAAACGCTTGGGAACCAGTTCTCCGACGACGACCGAGAAATAAGTCAGGGCGATGACCGTGATGGTCAGGGCAATTCCCCTGGCGTAAGGTTCAAGACTCGGCAAACCGCCCAACCATTGCGCCAGGGGGTCAGCCAGCGCAGCTTCACCAATGGCACCGCTGAGAATTCCTACCGAGGTAATGCCGACCTGGATAGTGGACAAAAAGCTTGATGGCTCCTGATGCAGAGCGAGGGCTGCCTTGGCGCCGGCACTACCATCATCAGCCAGGTTTTGCAGTCGCGCCTTGCGGGCGGTGACGACAGCAATTTCAGACATGGCAAAAATGCCATTAATGAGAATCAGAACGACGAGGAGGACTAAATCCATACAAGAAGCCGTCCATTGCTTGTAGGCACACGGCTTCGGTGTTGAGAAGCCGCCGATTGTATCAGGCCGGATGCGAGAAGACGGCCGCCAGACTTGCTGGCGACAGGATCAAAAAAAGGCACCGCACCGGTGCCCTTGAGCAAAGCGAAGTCGTCGCTCAGTTCATGAACAACTCGTCACCCATTCCAAGCAAGGCGCGATCGCCAGCGCGTACCGTTTCGCCATAGGCGGTGGCCTGCGGCAGCATCTGGTCGGCGTAGAAACAGGCGCTGGCGATTTTTGCCCGGTAGAAGGCGGTATCGCCCTCCCCGGCGTCGATATGACCTGACGCTGCGAGTGCCGCTTTGCCCATGAACCAGCCGCCGCAAACGGTAACGGCGAGATGCAGATAAGGCACGGCGGCACTCAAAACACCAGAAAGGCTGTTTTTGGCGTTGGCAGCCAGCCATTCGGAGGCTTGCGTCCAGGCCTCAAGGGCGAGACCGAGACGCTGGCCGATGCCTTGGAGTTCGGGCTTGCCGGACGCCCCCAGGGCTTTGACGATCGCGAAAACTTCGCCAAACACCACTTTGGCCGTCGCTCCCTGATCGCGCATCAGTTTACGGAACAGCAGATCGTTAGCCTGAATGCCGGTCGTCCCTTCGTAAATAGTGGTGATGCGTGAATCGCGCCAATGCTGGGCTGCGCCGGTTTCTTCAATGAAACCCATACCGCCCCAGATCTGGATACCGAGCGAGGTGACCTCAATTCCCATTTCAGTGCCGCCCCCCTTGACGATGGGAATCATGAATTCAGCCAGGAAAAGGTGACGTTTTTTTTCTTCCGGATCAGTCACTGCGTGGGCGCGGTCGAGCTGCCCGGAGGTGAAGTAGGCCATGGCACGACAGGCTTCGATGCGGCATTTCATCAGCATCAACATGCGCCGGATGTCTGGGTGCTTGTCGAGGGTGACCAGTGCTTCGCCAGTCACGGCATCACGACCCTGCTTGCGTTCGCGGGCGTAGCCAAGTGCTTGCTGATACGAGCGCTCGGCAATGGCGATGCCTTGCAATCCCACACCGAGGCGGGCTTCGTTCATCATGATGAACATGTACTCAAGGCCACGATTCGGCTGGCCGAGCAGATAGCCAATCGCCCCGCCGCCGAATGTCCCGGCATCGCCAAAAGCCATGACGCAGGTGGGACTGGCGTGAATCCCGAGCTTGTGTTCGAGCGATACGCAATAGGCGTCGTTGCGTGCGCCAAGCGAACCGTCGGCATTGACGAGAAATTTCGGCACGAGGAACATCGAAATGCCCTTGACCCCGGCCGGCGCATCCGGCAAACGGGCGAGGACGAGATGAACGATGTTGTCGGTCATGTCGTGATCGCCGTAGGTGATGAAAATCTTTTGCCCGAAAACCCGGTACGCGCCATCAACATCGGGTTCGGCGCGGGCGCGGATGAGTGCCAGATCCGAACCGGCTTGCGGTTCGGTCAGGTTCATCGTTCCCGTCCAGGCGCCGGAAATCATCTTTTCGAGATAAATCGCCTTGAGTTCGTCGCTGGCACAGGTCAGCAAGGCCGAAACGGCGCCGGTGGTGAGCAACGGGCCGAGGCTGAACGAGAGATTCGCCGAACAGACCATTTCGCGCGTAGCGATACCCAGGGTGTCCGGCAATCCCTGCCCGCCAAATTCGACAGGAGCAGACAGCCCGTTCCAGCCGGCGGCGCAGAACGCCTGATAGGCTTGCTTCCAGCCCGGTGCGGTGGCCACCCCGACGGGGGTCAGCCTGGCGCCTTCGACATCACCGATACGGTTAAGCGGCGAAAGAACACCGGTCGCAAACTTGGCGGCCTCTTCCAGCACGGCATCGGCGACATCCGGTGTGGCCTCCTCGAATGCCGCGAACTGGCTTAGTTCTTTGAATCCAGCCAGTTCATCCATGACAAAACGCATGTCCTTGATTGGGGCGATGTAGTCGCTCATTGATGTTTCTCCTCGCTATTTGTGACTAACTTCAAAAGCCATTGCTGCACAGTGCCGCCTTGGCATGGAGATATTCTTGCGTCAGCCGGTCGACCAGTTGCGCCACCGGCAACACGTCATCGATTGCGCCAACCCCCTGCCCGGCACCCCAGATATCCTTCCATGCCTTGGCCGCCGTTGCCCCGCCAAAATCCATCGCACTCTTGTCGCGCTCCGGCAGATTGGCCGGATCAAGACCGGCGGCGACAATGCTCTGCTTCAGATAATTGCCATGGACGCCGGTGAAATACGGCGTGTATACAACGTCTGCCGCAGCAGAATCGATAATCGCCTGCTTGTAGGCGTCGACCGCGTTGGCTTCGTGCGTCGCAATGAAGCGTGTACCCATGTAGGCAAAATCGGCGCCCATCGCTTGCGCGGCAAGAATTGCCCGGCCATTGGAGATGGCGCCGGAGAGGACAAGCGGGCCGTCGAAGAACTTGCGGATTTCGGCCACCAGGGCAAACGGACTCAAAGTGCCGGCGTGTCCACCCGCGCCGCTGCACACCAGAATCAAACCATCGACGCCCGCCTCAAGCGCCTTTTCGGCATGGCGGACGCTGATGACATCGTGAAAAACCAGACCGCCGTAGGCATGAATCTGCGGAACAATCGCCGTCGGCGCGGCCAGACTGGTAATGATCAGCGGCACTTGATGTTTGACGCAGAGCGCCATGTCGTGCTCAAGCCGCCCGGTGGAGGGATGGACGATCTGATTGACGGCGAATGGCGCCGCTCCGGGGTCGTCAGCCAGAGCCGTCTTGATGCGTGTCAGCCAGGCGTCGAGCATTTCTGCCGGACGCGCATTGAGTGCCGGGAAAGAGCCAATCACCCCGCTTTTACACTGCGCGATGACCATCTCTGGATTAGAGACGATGAACATCGGCGCACAAATTACGGGTAAAACGAGGTTTTTGCCGAGGGCGTGGGGAATCGGCATCAGACGCCCTCTTTCAAAGCGCGGCGCAAAATTTTGCCGACGTTGGTACGCGGCAGGTCATCACGAAATTCAACATGCTTGGGAATCTTGTAACCGGTGAGCAGGGTGCGGCAGTGGTCGATCAGCACTTGCTCGGTCACCCGCGGATTCTTGCGCACGACAAAAATCTTCACTGCCTCGCCGGAATGCTCGTCGGCGACGCCAATCGCCGCCACTTCGGCGACGCCATCGTGCATGGCGACGGCTTCTTCGACCTCGTTCGGATAAACGTTGAAGCCGGAGACAAGAATCATGTCCTTTTTGCGGTCAACCAGGAAAACATAACCCTTTTCATCAATGTAACCCACGTCGCCGGTATGCAAAAAACCATCCGCGAACATCACGTGCTCGGTTTCTTCCGGGCGTTGCCAGTAACCGGCCATCACCTGCGGGCCGCGAATGCAGATTTCGCCGACCTGCCCTTGCGAAACGTCGCGGCCGTGATCGTCGCGGATCACTATTTCAGTCGAGGAAATTGGCAAGCCGACAGAGCCGTTAAACGCCTTCAAATCAAGCGGATTGATCGTTGCCGCCGGCGAAGTCTCAGTCAATCCATAAGCTTGCAGGAGCGGATTGCCGGTGACTTTTACCCAGCGCTCGGCAACCGCCGCCTGAACCGCCATACCGCCGCCCAGCGTTACGCTCAAGGTCGAAAAATCGAGTTTGGCGAAAGCCGGGTGATTGAGCAAGGCATTGAAAAGGGTATTGACGCCGGTCACCACGGTAATCGGATGCTGCGACCACTCCTTGATCAAGCCGGGAATATCGCGCGGATTGGCAATCAGCAGGTTGCGTGCACCGATCATCAGGAAAGTCAGGCAGTTCGCTGTCAGCGCAAAGATGTGATAAAGCGGCAAGGCGGTGAGGATAAATTCCTGCCCTTCGTGTACCGCCGGCTTGATCCAGGCGTAAGCCTGCATCACGTTGGCGCTGATGTTGGCATGGGTGAGCACGGCGCCTTTGGAAACGCCGGTCGTCCCGCCGGTGTACTGGAGAAAGGCAATATCGCCTGGGACCAGCGTCACCGGCTGGTTACCGTGACTGCGGCCGCTTGCCAGCGCACTCTGGAAGTTGATCGAGCCGGGCAAATGCCAGGCGGGAACGAGTTTTTTGACGTGGCGCACAACCACATTGACCAGAATCCCCTTGAGACCCAGCATCTCGCCCATCGGCGTGACGATGACGTCCTCAATCGCTGTATTAGCGATGATTGGTTCCAGCGTGTGGGCAAAGTTTTCGAGGATGACGATTGCTTTCGCTCCCGAATCCTTGAGTTGGTGTTCGAGTTCGCGCGGCGTGTAAAGCGGGTTGCAATTGACCACCACGCACCCGGCGCGCAAGGTGCCGAACAGCGCCACCGGATATTGCAGCAGGTTGGGCATCATCAGGGCGACGCGATCCCCTTTCGCATAGCCCCGCGACTGCAGCCAGCCGGCAAAAGCCCGGCTCTCCTCATCAAGCTGGGAATAGCTCATCTCCTTGCCCATGCTGATGTAGGCGATCTGCTCGGCATAGGTCACACAGGCATTTTCGAGGAGAGCGACCAGCGACGACAGGTGTGTGCTGTCGATTTCCGCCGGGACGCCTTCGGGATAACTTTTCAGCCAGATTTTTTCCATTGATGTCTCCTCCAATTGACTTCACTAGCCACCCAGCAGCGCCTTCTTCAGCGAGGCGTCCACCGGTTGCTCGCCGATCCAGACCTTGAGCAGGGCTTTCGGGAAGCCTGCGCCGACGACCTTGCCGCGCGCTTCGCCGTTCACCCCGACAATCACCTCATCGGCGACAAAATCGAGAGTAATGGTGTCACCTTCACGGCCTTTGCCGATGGCTTTCATGATCTCGCCCAGCTTGTCAGTCGACGCCTTCATCGCCGCCAGTTCAGTCGGCGTGTGGTTGTTTTTGAGGCCGTCATCGAGCGCGGCATACAACGAATCCGAATCAATATCGCGCATCAGGCGCAGCGACATCCGGCGCATTTGCGGACTGTCAATGATCGCCGCCGCTGAGCTGACTTTTTGTCCGGCATACAAGGCGCCCACATAGACCTTGATGAACAGTTTGCTGCGCAGGCCGGCACCGTTAAGCAGCAATTCGCTATTGCCGACACGCAGTTTGTCGTCCACTTTAATACCGGCGACTTCGGCAGCATGGACAGCCGACAGGGTAAGCAAGGCTGCGACAAGGGCGGCACACCGCCATGGTCTTGATAAAATCATTTGTCTCCTCCACCGTTCTTTTGTCGGTAATAGGTTTTTTCAGCAATATAAACCGTGCGCTCAACTTCGGCATGGACGATACCGTGTTTATCTTTTAATTCGACCAGATAGGTTCGCTCAAGCTCGGGGCATTTGGCCAATTCGAAGCGGATTTCGAGAAGCTCGTCATCGCTCAAGACAAAATCCGCGTAAAGCGTCGACCAGCCGGGTTTGCGGTAACGAATGGCAGCCGCCTTGTCCCAAACGATATAACTGTCACCGAGTGCCGCCATCAACATCATCGGATGTGCACCATCGGTAATCGCAAACAGCGAGCCGCCGTACAAAGAGCCAACAATGTTTTTCGTCTTCCAGCTCAGCGGCAGGCGGATCCGTATCTGCCGCAAATCACTGGCAACATGCACAACCCGCCCGCCGGTACCGCGAAAGGCAGGATGCAGGTTGAACCCCAATTTGACGGCGCGCGCCCGCCAGGCGGGAGAAAGCTGGGCGAGCCAGGCAGGCTTCATGCTGAAAATTCAGGCATTTTTGGCACGAGACCGTCAGAGCCGCTCGATAATCCCGGCCGCTCCCATGCCCGTGCCGATGCACATGCTGACCATGCCATAACGTCCGCCGCTGCGTTGCAGGCCGTGAACCAATGTCGCCATGCGGATGGCGCCGGTGGCGCCGAGCGGATGGCCGAGGGCAATCGCGCCACCGAGCGGATTGACCTTGTCGGGATCAAGGCCGAGTTCCTGAATGACGGCGATCGATTGCGCGGCAAAGGCTTCGTTGAGTTCAATCCAGTCCAGTTGATCCTGCGCAATGCCGGCCGCTTTGAGCACTTTGGGAATCGCCGCAATCGGCCCGATACCCATGATTTCCGGCGCCACTCCGGCGACCGCGTAAGCGGCAAAACGCGCCAAGGGCTGCAGATTGTGCTGGCGCAGGATTTTTTCGGAAACCAGCATCACCGCCGCCGCCCCGTCGGACATCTGTGAGGAATTACCGGCCGTCACCGAGCCGCGGGCGTGAAACACCGGCTTTAGTTTGGCGAGATTGGCGAGGCTCGAATCGGCACGCGGACCTTCATCAATCTCGGCCAGGCGCTCGCGAATTCTGATCTCGCCAGTCCCGAGGTCGGGCAGGCTTTCGCGCAGGGCGTAGGCCGTCGTTTCCGCCTTGAAATGCCCGGCGGCAATGGCGGCGCAGGCTTTTTGATGAGAGGCAAGCGCAAAGGTGTCCTGCGCTTCACGGCTGATTTTCCATTGATTGGCGACTTTTTCAGCGGTCAGTCCCATGCCGTAGGCAATGCCGAGATTTTCATCCCTGGCGAAAATAGCCGGGTTCATCGATAGCTTGTTGCCCATTATCTGCGGCATGACCGACATCGACTCGGTACCGCCGGCGATCATGACATCAGCCAGGCCGAGGCGGATCTGGTTGGCGGCATCGGCCACCGCCTGCACGCCGGAGGAACAAAAGCGGTTGATCGTCATCCCCGGCACGGTATTCGGCAACCCGGCGAGCAGCAGGCCAATACGGGCGACATTCATGCCCTGCTCGGCTTCCGGCATGGCGCAACCGACAATCACGTCGCCGATCAGCGCCGGATCCATACCCGGCACTCGTTCAACCAGCGATTTGATGACCGCCGCCAGCATGTCGTCCGGCCGCACGTTCTTGAACATGCCATTGCGCCTGGATACCGGCAGACGGGTCGCAGCGACGATGTAGGCATCCTGAATTTGTTTGCTCATGGTGTGATTTCCTCGACCCGATCAGTTGCGGAGTGGCTTGCCGGTATCGAGCATGTGCTTGATCCGGGCCTGCGTTTCTGGGGTTTTCAGGAGATCGATGAAAAGCCGCCGCTCAACGGTCAATAGCCATTCCTCGTCAACCCGGCTACCGCTTTCGATTTCACCCCCGCAGAGGGCGATGGCGGCCGATTTGGCCACCCTGTAATCGTGAGCGGAAATCATGCCTCCCTCTTTCATATTGATCAGCATCATCTCGAAGGTGGCGATGCCATTTTTGCCCGCCACCGGAACGTCGCGCGCCATCGGTGGCGGCGCGTAACCGGCAGCCGCCAGGGCGCGCGCCTCCTGGATCGCAACAAAAAGCAGCTCGTTGGCGTTGAAGAGAAGGCTGTCGGAGGTTCTGGCAAAACCCAAATCCACCGCCTCGGCAGCACTTTTGGCCACCTTGGCCATGGCAATGGTCATGAACACCGGCTGCAGATAATTGAACACCTCCCCCGGTGTCGCCGATTGCGCCGCCCACTCGGCTGCGCGCACGGCAAACTCCTTGCAGCCACCACCGGCAGGAATCAAACCGACCCCGGCTTCGACCAGGCCGACATAACTCTCCAGCGCCAGAACACGCTTGCTGGCGTGCATTACAAACTCACAGCCGCCCCCCAGCGCCATGCCCTGCACCGCAGCGACGGTGGGTACCTGCGCATATTTCAGTGTCTGTGACGCACGCTGGAACTTCTCGACTGTTTGTTCCAGCAAATCAAATTGCCCGGCGGCGCAGGCTTCGCCGACTTGCTGGAGATTGGCGCCGACGGCAAACGGCGCTTCGTGCCAGATGACAACGCCGTCGAGCGTCTGCTCGGCCTGACGAATGGCAGCAATGACGCCGTCGAGCACTTCATTGCCGATGGTGTGCATTTTCGATTTGAAAGAAATAATGCCAATTCCGGCGTCGACCGCCGTCAATCGCCAAAGACGAACACCCTCGTTTTCATAAAGCGTTTCACCGCTTTGCGCCGGCAAGGAAACCATTTCGCCAAGCACGCGTTCGGGAAAAAGCTGACGCCGATAAACGGGCAAGGCCGAGCGCGCCATGTCGGCTTTTTTGCTCGCCGAGTAAGAGCCTTGCGGACCATGTACGCCGGTTCGCCCACCTTCCAGCGCCCAGACGGGCAGTGGCGTCGCGCTCATTGCCTTGCCGGCGGCAATGTCGGCAACCACTGCCTGCGCCGTAGCGATCCAGCCGGCGGCCTGCCAGGTTTCAAACGGGCCTTGTGTCCAGCCAAAACCCCAACGCATGGCAAGGTCAAGATCGCGGGCATTGTCGGCAATATTCTCCAGTTGCACGGCGGCGTAATGGAAAATATCGCGGAAAATAGCCCACAGAAATTGCGCCTGCGGATGAGACGAGGCGCGCAGGGCAGCAAATTTTTCAGCAGGATTCTTGATCTTCAAAATAGCTCCGACCTCCTCGGCGACTTCGCCAGCCGCCGTGCGGTAATCCTGCCGGGCCAGATCGAGTACCTGGATTTCCTTCCCCTGCTTTCTGAAAATGCCGCAACGGGTTTTTTGCCCGAGCGCCCCTTGCGCAATCAGCGCGGCCAGCCATGCCGGAGTTTTGAAATAACCATGCCACGGATCGTCAGGCAGCGTGTCCTGCATGGTTTTCACGACATGCGCCAAGGTATCGAGGCCGACGACATCGGCAGTGCGATAAGTCGCGCTCTTCGGGCGACCGATTTTTGGGCCGGTCAGCGCATCAACCTCATCGAAGCCGAGGCCAAAGGCGGCGGTATGGTGCATGACCGCCAAAATGGAAAAAACGCCAATCCGGTTGGCAACAAAATTCGGTGTATCCAACGCACGAATAACCCCTTTGCCGAGGCGCGACGTGAGCCAAGTCTCCAGCGCATCGAGCGTCGTGGAGGCGGTGTTTTGGGTGCCGATAATTTCAACCAGATGCATGTAACGCGGCGGGTTGAAAAAATGGATGCCGCAAAAACGCGCCCGCACCGCCTCGGGCAAACCCTGCGCCAAGGCATTCATCGACAAACCCGAGGTGTTCGAGGCAACGATTGCAGTCGGTGACAAAAACGGGGCAATTTTTGCGTAGAGATCGTTCTTCCAGTCGATGCGCTCGGCAATCGCTTCGATGACCAGATCGCACCCAGCCAGCAAAGGCAAATGCTCGTCATAGTTGGCGGCATCAATGAATTTCAGCTTGCCCGAGTTGGCCAGCGGCGGCGGATCCAACTTCCGCAAGCCGTCAAGCGCCTTCCTGACAATGCCATTCTTGTCCCCCTCTGGCGCCGCCAGGTCGAACAACACGACCGGCACATTGGCATTGGCAAGGTGCGCAGCAATCTGCGCCCCCATCACACCGGCTCCCAGCACAGCAGCTTTTCTGACGATTAGTTTGTCCAAGCGACTCTCCTTTGGTTTCTCTACCACTCCGCCGAATTAAAACGAACGTATGAATTGTAGACAAACGCACAAAGCGGTCAACGCTTATTTCAACGAACTCGGGACACTTGATTGAGGAGAATAATTACCGGCTTCGCCTGCCTTTGCAGCCTGATCCGTCTGAAGTTTGCCAGCGCAAACCATGCTCAAGAAGCAGTCAATCGACTTCTTCGACCTTGAGCCAGATGGAGCGTTGACCACGTAGATCACGCGTCGACAGATTCAGACTACCGCTTCGACTATCCTCTAATTGCTGACCAGTACCGCCGAGTTCAATCCACTCGCCCAATGACCCGGAAACCGTCGTCGACAGCCGCTGCGTGGTGCTGCCTCCATGGCCATAGCTATCGGCACGGTCGGCCTTCTGACTGATATCGAGCGTTACCCGATTACCGTTGAGTCGCGGTACGGCGTAAAAACCTTGGCCAATATCCCGATAAGCAGTCGTTTCATTGATGACAGCGCCCCCCGGGCCGATGATGACTTGGCGCATCGGCACCGGCAACGTCCGACCCACCTCAATGTAAGCCTGCCCGCCTTCAATCGTGCGTACCATTTGTCCGACGCTGTCACGACTGGCGCTGCGACTGTCCCAGACCGTCGCGTCAACGTTGGCCCGCCGGTTACTGCCAAGCACCACCTGACCGCTGGCAGTAGCGCCACGCTGACTGTTATCAACTTGGCGATTTTGGCTGACGCGAATGATCAACTGACGCGCCGGCTTGTCGATTGCCGCCAGAGCCTGCCTGATCTGCGCACGATTGCCCACCGAGGCACGCAAAAAAAGCTGGTTATTCATCCCCGAAAGCGTCGCCCCCGGTTCCAGCAACGGACGCAGCGCCGGCATTACCTGCTCGACCGTCCGGCTTTTCAGTTCGATCACCTCCAGTTCCTGCGCAGCAAGCAAACCCGCCCAGAGAGCGAAACTCACGGCCAACAGTATCTTGAGGGCAACTTTCATGGGCTTTAACCGAAAATCAGATGTGCCGAGGAGAGATACTCCTTCGAGCGCATCTCGGTAATCCGGCTCACCGTCCGGGCGAACTCGCTGGCGTGCGTGCCCTCGGTGTAAAGCATTTCCGGCGCGCAATCGGCAGCGAAAATCAGCTTGACTTTGTGATCGTAAAAAACATCGATCAACCAGGTAAAGCGCCGCGCCTCGGAGGCCTGATGCGGCGACATTTTCGGAATTTTTGAAAGCAGCACCGTCTGGTAATCGCGGGCGATCACCAAATAATCGTTCTGCGAACGCGGCGGACCACAAAGTACCGAAAAATCGAACCAAATCACGCCGCCACCCCGGCGATGCGTCGATATCTTGCGACCTAGCACTTCAATCTCACCACCCGCCTCACCCTCGCTACCAGCCACCATTGCGAAGTAATCGCGCATTTTCTGCTCAGCCTGCGCATCGGATGGCGCGTGATACACCTCCATCTGCTCCATGGCACAAAGCCGATAATCGACACCGGCTTCGACTTCGAAAACATCGAGTTGCTTGTTGAGCATCGCGATCGTCGGCAGAAAACTCTCGCGATGGAGACCATCGGGATAAAGACGGTCGGGCGGGTAATTGGAAGTCATCACCAGAATTACCCCGCGGGCAAACAAGGCCTCCATCAAACGACCCAAAATCATTGCATCGGCGATATCCGAAACGTGAAATTCATCAAAGCACAGCAAGCGAGTCTGACGGGAAATCTGCTCGGCAACCTGCTGCAAGGGATCATCCGCCCCCCGGCATTTATCCAGGTCACGATGAATTTCCTGCATGAAGGCATGAAAGTGAATGCGCCGCTTGCGCCGGTAAGGAATGGATTCGTAGAAACAATCCATGAGAAAACTCTTGCCGCGCCCCACCCCACCCCAAAAATAAACCCCCTTGGGCAAGCGCGGCACTTTAAGCAAACGCTTGAGACGACTCTTGCGATCAACCTTGAATGCCAAAAGTTGGCTGTAGAGTTTTTGTAGCGCCTTGGCCGCCTGCAGTTGAGCGGTATCGGCGGTATAGCCCCGGGTGGATAGAAGCCCTAGATAGGCTTCCATCATCCCCAGGGCAGAAACATTAAGTTTGCGATGCGGCATGGGAAGACTCGACGACTCGGTTACAAACGAAAATGTTACGCCACAGGCCGCGCAAGTGGTGCGAGCGGAGGGCTTCGAACCCCCGACCCCCGCCGTGTGAAGGCGATGCTCTACCCCTGAGCTACGCTCGCAAAAGCCGACAACTGGGTGGTTTTGAACTGAATTCGTTGAATCAAGTGGGTGGCCTCCTGATTCATCTTGAATGACCGAAATCAACAAGGCCAGTATTTAACCATAGGCCATCGGACTGGTCAAACCGGCCTCGGATAGAATATGGCCTTCAATTTTCCAGAAACTCAACCAGCCATGAAGCCTGTACGCACCCGTTTCGCCCCCAGCCCGACTGGTTACCTGCACATCGGCGGCGCACGCACCGCGCTTTTTGCGTGGGCCTATGCTCGCCGCCATGGCGGCACTTTTATTCTGCGCATTGAAGATACCGACCTGGCTAGATCAACGCCTGAAGCTGTTCAGGCGATCATCGATGGCATGCAGTGGCTCGGCTTGACTCACGACGAAGGCCCCTTCTACCAGATGCAGCGCCTCGAGCGTTACCAGGAAGTAATTCAGCAAATGCTCGGCGATGGCAGCGCCTATTATTGCTACACAACGCGCGAGGAACTCGACGCAATGCGAGCCGAGCAGGAAATCAAAAAAGAAAAGCCACGTTACGATGGGCGCTGGCGCCCGGAAACGGGCAAGGTATTACCGCTTGCTCCGGCTAATGTGCCGCCGGTAATCCGCTTCAAAAACCCGCAGCATGGTGTAGTCGCCTGGGATGACCAGGTTAAGGGTCGTATAGAAATTTCCAATAACGAGCTCGATGATTTGATCATTGCTCGGGCCGATGGCACCCCCACCTACAATTTTTGCGTCTGCGTGGACGATTGGGATATGGGAATCACCCACGTCATTCGTGGTGACGACCACATCAACAATACGCCACGACAAATCAACATTCTCAATGCTCTGGGTGCCGAGGTGCCGCAGTACGCGCATCTCTCGATGATCCTCGGCGACGATGGCACCAAGCTGTCAAAACGCCACGGCGCTGTCTCGGTAATGCAGTACAACGATGACGGCTTCCTCCCCGCAGCGGTAATCAACTACTTAGCCCGACTCGGCTGGTCGCATGGCGATGATGAAGTATTTTCGCGAGAACAATTCGTCGAATGGTTCGACCTCGACCACATTACCGCATCGGCTGCCCAGTTCAATACGGAAAAACTGCTGTGGCTCAACCAGCACTATATGAAACAACTACCGTCCGCCGTACTCGCCGCCAAGGTAAAACCCCGTCTCGCCATGCGCGGCATCAATACGGATACGGGCCCTGACTTGGAAAAAGCCGTCGCGCTCTACGTCGAACGTTGCAACACGCTCAACCTCCTCGCTGATGCCATCGAAGTCTTTTACGTGCCGCTCGCCGCCAACCCGCAGCTACTCGCGCCATATCTTACTGACGAGATTCCCCCAGCACTTGCCGATTTCGCGCAGGGAATAAAGAGCGTTGCCTGGGAAACCAGTGCCATCAATGCGCTGCTCAAAGAAACGGTAACCCGCCACGGGCTAAAGATGCCCAAACTAGCCATGCCGCTGCGCGTGATTCTCACAGGCCAAGTCCAGACACCATCGGTCGATGCCATCATGACACTTATTGGGCGAGAGAAAGTTCTCGATAAATTGTTAATTCAAATAAGTTGACGCACCCCCTGAAAACCCAAATAAATGGTTTACAAGAATTTGCCCGGCACCTATAATGCGCCCTCTTTCACGGTGTCGGGGGTATAGCTCAGCTGGGAGAGCGCTTGCATGGCATGCAAGAGGTCCGCGGTTCGATCCCGCGTACCTCCACCAAGCAACGTGAAAGATGTAGTATAATTTTGTTCCGGGTCCCCATCGTCTAGAGGCCTAGGACACCGCCCTTTCACGGCGGTAACCGGGGTTCGAATCCCCGTGGGGACGCCAAGATTTTGGAGTGGTAGTTCAGTTGGTTAGAATACCGGCCTGTCACGCCGGGGGTCGCGGGTTCGAGTCCCGTCCACTCCGCCAATAATCAAGCAACGACGCGCCATCTGGCGCGTTTTTGCTTTCTTACCCAGGTTTCTACCCCGCCGGAATTTTCAGTCGAAACGCTGGTTTGCCCTGACTGAATTTGGGGCACCGGCGGACTTCTGGCCGCTGCGCCACTGGGTTTGTCGCTCCTGCTATCGCCGTCACGCCAGCGCCGACTTTTGGCGTTGCCCATCCTCGGCGCGTGCTGCCCGCCGTCTGCGCCGTCAGTTGCGCTCTGCTCCACAAAGGCCGCTCCCGGGTAAATGGTGCTGGGGGCGATCTGGTGTCCGCTGGACAAAACCCGTGAGATTGCAGTCCGCTTGAGCGAGATTAAGCAGGGGCACGGGCTTTCCTCCGCTACCGATGTTTCGGCCGCCAGTTTGGCGCAGTAGTCGCCCCAGGCTTTCATCAACTGCACGCGCTTTTCGATCAGATCGCCGCGTCGGTAGGCAGATTCCTTTGCGGTAGAAGAGCTACCGTCAAAACAGGCGAATGTCGACGTACCTCAATGAATCTCTTTGAACAACCAGAAAAAGCAAAAGCCCCTTGGATAGGGGCTTTGCGAACTTTATTGAATTTCTTTGAATAGCTTGATGGTGTCGCGGACAGGAATCGAACCCGTAACCCCCGGCTTAGAAGGCCGGTGCTCTATCCAGTTGAGCTACCGCGACACAAATACGCATCGTCGCCAAGCCGGGGAATAATCTCGCATTTCTGTTGAGCTCAACTAACTGCCTGGAAGGCAATCGCTCTATCCGGTTCAGCTACGTGATTATCGGGGCAAGAGGGATAAAACTGGTCGGGGCGGTGGGATTCGAACTCACGACCCTCTGCTCCCAAAGCAGATGCGCTACCAGACTGCGCTACGCCCCGACACAAGATTTATATTCTACCACCTATCGGAAAACTGCACTAGATCAAGAACCTATCATTGCACAATAAACTTTTCTTGCGTCAAAAGTGGTTTACGTGATATTTAATCGCCCTTTTGGTATTTGGGCGAATAATTAAAATGGTAGACGACCTGCTTCATAAGCACTTTCCTCCGTATGTTCCCAAGAAGGGGGAGGATTACATGAGCGCGAAGCAACTCGCGCATTTCCGCAAAATTCTTGAGACGCTGAAGAAGGAATTAGGTGAAGATATTGATCGTACGGTGCACACCATGCAGGACGAGGCAACTGTCTTTGCTGACCCGAATGATCGTGCTAGCCAGGAAACCGATATGGCGATCGAATTGCGTAACCGGGATCGTGAGCGCAAGCTCATAAAAAAAATTGACGAAACACTGGCCAATATAGAAAACGGCGATTACGGTTTTTGTGTCAAGTGCGGTGTTGAAATAGGAATCAAGCGCCTGGAGGCTCGTCCGACAGCTACACTATGCATAGACTGCAAAACCCTGGATGAAATGAAGGAGCGGCAAATGGCGAAGTAATCGCCAGATACACATTTTCTGCAATCAGAAAAAAGGCACCTTGCGGTGCCTTTTTTCGTTTATACCTCACCAGAACAGTGTCCCAGTCAAGCAAGGTTCTCCGGTGCCGGTGTAGCCGCACCCTCTTCCGCCGCTACCGCCTTCATCGACAACTTGACACGGCCGCGATCATCGGTCTCAAGCACTTTGACGCGAACAAGTTGGCCTTCCTTGAGATAATCCTCAACCTTGGCCACGCGTTCCTGGGCGATCTGGGAAATATGTAGCAAACCATCTTTGCCCGGCAGCACGGAAACGATTGCACCGAAATCAAGAATCTTGAGCACGGTACCTTCGTATATCTTGCCGATCTCGACTTCCGCCGTGATTGCGTCAATGCGCGCACGTGCAGCGGCAGCCGCTTCGCCGCTACTCGAAGCAATAGTGATGGTGCCATCATCCTGGATATCGATCGTCGTACCCGTTTCCTCGGTCAGGGCGCGGATAACCGCCCCACCCTTGCCGATGACATCACGAATCTTTTCCGGATTGATCTTGAACGTGTACAGACGCGGTGCGTAGGCCGACATTTCTTGACGCGGTCCGGCAGCGGCTTCCTGCATCAGGTTGAGAATGTGAATACGGGCATCCTTGGCCTGTGCCAGGGCAACCTGCATGATTTCCTTGGTGATGCCCTGTATCTTGATATCCATTTGCAACGCGGTAATGCCAGCGGTCGAACCGGCCACCTTGAAGTCCATGTCGCCGAGGTGATCTTCATCACCCAGAATGTCCGTCAGGACGGCGAAGCGGTTGCCGTCCTTGATCAAGCCCATGGCGATACCGGCAACGTGCGCGGTGAGCGGCACGCCGGCATCAAGCAGAGCCAGGCAGCCACCACACACGGAGGCCATTGAAGATGAACCGTTGGATTCGGTGATTTCCGAGACCAGTCGCATCGAGTAGGAAAAATCTTCCGGTTTCGGCAAAACTGCGAGCAGTGCGCGTTTGGCCAAACGGCCGTGACCGATTTCACGACGCTTGGGCGTCCCGACACGACCACATTCGCCGGTGGCGTATGGAGGCATGTTGTAGTGCAGCATGAAGCGGTCACGGTATTCACCGGCCAGTGCGTCGATGATCTGCTCGTCGCGGTTGGTACCGAGCGTGGCAACCGCCAGCGCCTGGGTTTCACCACGGGTGAACAACGCTGAGCCGTGAGTACGCGGCAGGACGCCGGAACGCATGGTAATCGGGCGCACGGTGCGGGTGTCACGACCATCGATACGCGGTGCGCCTGAGAGGATGCGACCACGAACAATACTGGCTTCGAGTTCGTGAAAGAGATTGCCGACGGTGTTTTCGTCCGGCGCACCATCGCCGGCACAAATAGCGGCAATCACATCACCGCGAATAAGCTTGACCGCCTGGCTGCGTGTCTGCTTGACGGTGATGTTGTAGGCTTCTTCGAGCCTGACATTGGCCAGTTCGCCGATGCGGGCAACCAGTGCCTCGTCCTTCGGTGCCGCTTGCCAATCCCACTCCGGCTTGCCGGCTTCTTCAACCAGTTCGTTGATAGCGTTGATTGCCTTCAATGATTCGCCGTGACCGAAAACAACCGCACCAAGCATGATTTCCTCGGACAGTTGCTGAGCTTCGGACTCAACCATCAAAACCGCCGTATCGGTACCGGCAACGACCAAGTCAAGCTGACTGGATTTGAGTTGACTGAGCGTCGGACACAGAACGTATTGGCCGTCGATGTAACCAACGCGGGCGGCGCCAATCGGACCATTGAACGGCACGCCGGAAATCGCCAGGGCAGCAGAAGCACCGATCAGTGCCGGAATATCGGAATCGATTTCCGGGTTCAGCGACATCACCGTAGCAATGACCTGCACTTCGTTATAGAAACCATCCGGGAACAACGGACGGATCGGCCGATCGATCAAGCGGCAAGTCAGCGTTTCTTTTTCAGACGGGCGACCTTCGCGCTTGAAGAAGCCACCGGGTATACGCCCGGCGGCATAAGTTTTTTCCTGATAATCAACGGTTAGCGGAAAGAAATCCTGACCTGGCTTGGCGCTCTTGGCGGCAACCACAGTCACCAATACAACGGTCTCCTCCATCGAGACCAACACAGCGCCCCCTGCTTGACGAGCCACTTCACCCGTTTCAATGGTGACCGTATGGGCACCGTAGGCAAATGATTTTTTGACAACATTAAACATAATTCCCTTTCACACTCAACAATTTAGCTTCAACACACAACACAACAACAAAATGAAAAAAGCGGCCGGGAAACCTCCGGGCCGCTCTTTCGGGGCTTTGGTCTAAATTACTTCCGCAGACCAAGGCGGGTAATCAGGGTACGGTAGGCATCGACATTCTTGCCTTTGAGGTAATCAAGCAATTTACGACGCTGGTTAACCATGCGCAGCAGGCCACGACGTGAGTGGTGATCTTTTTTGTGCTCTTTGAAATGCGGGGTCAGATCATTGATGCGGGCGGTCAGCAAAGCGACCTGGACTTCCGGAGATCCGGTGTCGCCTTTGGCGCGCTGATAATCGGCGACGACGCCGGCTTTGACTTCGGCTGTAAATGCCATTTCAAACTCTCTTTCGTTGTAGAAGCGCAGCCCCAGTTTGATAGAGCCGGCGCCAGATTAAAATAATTTTTCCGTCGGCAACGGAAGATACCGATTATAACGACTTAAGGCGCTAATTGCACCAGCCGTTTCGGCCACAGACGACCATCCGCACCAGGCTCACCCACTCCAATCAACTGCTGATCCGCATAAACCCGAATTTTCCCGCTGACGCCGTCGGGCAGATCGACCGGATTGCCATGCCGAAAACGTTCGGCAGCAACGCCATCGACCATGACGACTGGCAAGCTACGCAGCAAGCCGTCGACAGGCTGCAAACACAACATTCGCTGACTTTCATCCATTTCCTGCAACTCCGCCAGGGTGAACGAATTTTCCAGCCCGAGGTCAGCAACCCGCGTCCGCCGCAAGCCGGCCAAATGGGCTCCACAACCGAGCACGTTGCCGATATCGGCAGCCAGAACGCGAATGTAAGTGCCTTTGCTGCACGAAACGCGGATGCTCAGGGTGTCTGTGCCTTCGGAGAAATCCAGCAAATCGATGGCGTGTATGGTCACCGCCCGCGCTTCGCGCTCCACCTCAATCCCTTGACGCGCCAACTCATAAAGGGGGCGACCGTCTCGTTTGAGCGCCGAGTGCATCGGCGGGGTTTGCCAAATATCGCCAGCAAAACGTGGCAAGGTGTGAAAAATATCGTTTTTTCCAACGTTGACCGCAGCCGTGGCGATCACTTCGCCATCGGCATCGCCGGAATCGGTGGTAATTCCGAGTTTGACGATGGCTTCATAGGTCTTGTCAGCATGCAGCAAATCGGCCGAAAACTTGGTTGCCTCGCCAAAACAAAGCGGCAGCAAACCAGTCGCCAGCGGATCAAGCGTACCGGTATGCCCCCCCTTGGCGGCAGAAAACAGACGACGCACCTTCTGTAATGCGTCGTTGGAAGTCAAGCCCTTTGGCTTGTCGAGCAAGAGTACCCCGTCGACCTGTTTCCAGGTCTTTTTGACTTGCATGAAAAATCAGTCTTCCGGCGTTTGATCGCTAAGCGCGCTGGCTCGCTCGATGAGTTGCGACATACTGGCACCGCGTTCGATGGAGTCATCGTAAATGAAGTGCAGTTCTGGCAGCGTATGGATATGGATACGGCGCCCCAGTTGCCGGCGCAGAAAGCCGGCAGCGCGCCTCAGGCCAAGCTGGATTTCTTCCAGATGCTCGGATTGAAGTGTCGTGAAGAAAACTTTGGCATGGGCGTAATCCGGCGTCAGAACAACGTCGGTCAGGCTGATCATGCCGACCCGCGGATCCTTGAGTTCACTGCGAATCAGATCGGCAAGATCGCGGCGCATTTGCTCCGCGACCCGATCACTGCGCTGAAATCCCTTTTTCTTCATCAAAGCGTGCGTGCAACTTCCTGGATTTCATAGACTTCGAGTTGATCGCCTTCCTGAATGTCGTTATTCCCTTTGAGCGACATCCCGAACTCGAAGTTACTGCGAACTTCCTTGACATCATCCTTGAAGCGCTTGAGCGAATCGAGCTCGCCGTCCCACTGCACGACATGGTTGCGCAACAAGCGAACACGCGAGCTGCGCTTGATAACACCTTCGAGCATGTAGCAGCCGGCAATCGCTCCGACCTTTGAGTTGTGGAAGACCTGCCGAATTTCGACCAGACCGGTAATCTGCTCGCGCTTTTCCGGCGACAACATACCGGACAACGCGGCCTTGACTTCGTCGACCGCGTCGTAAATCACGTTGTAGTAACGGATATCAACACCAAAGGTTTCGGCCAGTTTACGCGCACCGGCATCGGCACGGATATTGAAGCCGATAATGACGGCACCCGAGGCTTGCGCCAGGTTGACGTCGGATTCGCTGATCGCCCCCACCGCGCCGTGAATCACATTGACACGAACCTCCTCGTTGGCCAGCTTGGAAAGTGTCTGCACCAACGCTTCCTGAGACCCCTGGACGTCGGCCTTGACAATCAATGCAAGTGTCTTGATCTCGCCTTCTTCCATTTGCTGGAACATGTTTTCGAGCTTGGCGGCTTGCTGCTTGGCCAATTTGACGTCGCGGAACTTGCCCTGACGGAAAAGGGCGATTTCACGTGCCTTTTTCTCATCTGCAAGCACAATCGCTTCCTCGCCAGCGGCCGGAACATCGGAGAGACCAAGGATTTCGACCGGGATCGACGGCCCGGCCTCGTTGATCGGCTTGCCATTTTCATCGAGCATGGCGCGAACACGGCCGGAAACCTGGCCGGCCAGCACGATGTCGCCGCGCCGCAAGGTACCGGACTGAACCAGCATCGTCGCTACTGCTCCCCGCCCGCGGTCGAGGCGCGCTTCGACGATCAATCCTTTGGCCGGCGCATCGCGCTGCGCTTTCAACTCGAGAATTTCAGCCTGCAACAACAATTGCTCGAGCAGTTCGTCGATACCCGTGCCTTTTTTGGCTGATACCGCGATGAACGGCGAATCGCCACCATACTCTTCGGGAATTACGCCCTCAGCTACCAGTTCCTGCTTGACGCGATCCATGTTGGCATCAGGTTTGTCAATTTTGTTGACCGCGACAACGAGCGGTACGCCAGCGGCGCGGGCATGGTGAATCGCCTCCTTGGTTTGCGGCATCACGCCATCATCGGCAGCGACAACCAGAATGACGATGTCGGTCGCTTTCGCCCCGCGTGCGCGCATCGCCGTGAAGGCTTCGTGACCCGGCGTATCGAGGAAAGTGACCATGCCGCGATCGGTTTCGACGTGATAGGCACCAATATGCTGGGTGATCCCACCGGCCTCACCGGAGGCCACCTTGGCGCGACGAATGTAGTCGAGCAGCGAGGTCTTGCCGTGGTCGACGTGTCCCATGACCGTAACCACCGGCGCCCGCGATTCAAGCGGAACATCTTTTTGCTCGCCGCCTTCGGTGATCTCCAGAAAGGCGTCCGGATCATCGAGTTTGGCAGCAACCGGCAGGTGCCCCATTTCTTCGACGACGATCATCGCCGTTTCCTGATCCAGCACCTGGTTGATGGTGACCATCGAACCCATTTTCATCATCGCCTTGATGACTTCAATCGCCTTGACGGCCATCTTGTGAGCCAGATCGGTGACGGAAATGGTCTCCGGCACATGAACTTCCCGCACCATCGGTTCGGTCGGCGCTTGGAAACTGCCCTGACCGTCGTCTGCCTTGCTACCGTGTTTTTTATGTCCCTGGCGACCGGTTTTCCAAGAGTTCCCGGTATCTGCCGAGCGCGTCTTGATGCCGGGCTTCTTTTTTCCTTCGTCGGCACGCACGTTTCCGCCGCCGCCCTTTTTTGCCTCCTTGCCGGGTGCGTCTGCCTTTTTGTGAAGCGTCCCTTTCTCGGCCACCACCGCGGGCTTGACCACCGCTACAGGTGCCGTGCGATTAGGCTCGGCGGACTGTGCGGAAGCCAATGCGGCATCCGCTTCCCGGCGCCGTGCCTGCATTGCTTCACGTTCCTGCTTCTCGCGCATTTCGCGAGCCTGGCGCTCCAGCAGCTCGTGATGGCGGCGATCACCCTCATCACGGAACTGACGCTCTCCCGGGCGGCTCAGCTTGGAAGGCGCAACCGTCGGCGCTTCCGGCGGCCGTTCAGCCACTACCTCAGCCGGCATTTCGACAACCACAACGGGATCCGGCTCAACAACCGGCAGAGCAGCGACCGGCGCTTCGAGCGCAACAACGGATACGACCGCCAGCGCAGCCCCCGGCGCGTCGTCCCTAACCTCTTCCGGCACGGCTTCTGCCAGCACTTCGGCAGAATGCTCAACGCCCGGATCGCGTTTCATCAGGACGCGCTTTTTCCGCACTTCAACCTGCACCGTGCGAGCTCGCCCGTGTGAATCGGTTGCCTTGATTTCGGAGGTTTGCTTGCGCGTCAGGGTGATCTTGGTCTTCGACTCGTCACCATGCGCACGGCGCAGATAATCAAGCAACCGGGACTTATCCTGATCGGTCAGCGGGTCATTGCTGCCTTGTTTACCCACACCGGCTTTGGCCAATTGCTCAAGCAGGGCGGCGACGGGCATTTTTAGTTCAACAGCGAATTGCGAAACAGTTGTTGCGGACATTTTTACTACCTCCCGCTCACTCGAACCAGTGAGCACGTGCCTTGAGAATGAGTTCCTTGGCACGCGCGTCATCAATGCCGGTCATTTCCATGAGTTCATCTACCGCCAATTCAGCGAGATCTTCACGGTTCCTGACACCTTTTCCGGCCAAACTGGCCGCCAGTTCCTTGCTCATCCCCTCAAGGCTGATTAGATCGTCAGCCACCGATTCGAGTTGCTCCTCGGTGACAATCGCTTCTGTCAACAATACATTGCGGGCGCGATTACGCAATTCATTGACGGTCTCCTCGTCGAGGCCATCAATTTCAAGCATTTCAGCGAGCGGTACATAGGCAACTTCTTCCAATGTCGAAAAGCCTTCTTCGATCAGCAAGTCAGCCAGCTCTTCGTCGATATCGAGTTTTTCAACAAAAATTTGACGGGTCAGACCATGCTCGGCGTCGGACTTTTTGGCCGACTCCTCTTGGGTCATCAGGTTAATTGTCCAGCCGGTTAATTCAGAAGCCAGGCGGACGTTCTGTCCGTTACGACCAATCGCAATCGCCAGATTATCTTCATCGACAACAACTTCCATGGCGTGTTTCTCTTCGTCGACGATGATCGACGAAACTTCGGCCGGCGACAGCGCCCCAATCACAAACTGCGCCGGATCCGACGACCACAAGACAATATCGATGTTTTCACCGCCGACTTCGTTGCGCACCGCAGTAACGCGAGAGCCGCGCAAACCAACGCAGGTACCAATCGGATCAATCCGCTGGTCATTCGACTTGACAGCAATCTTCGCACGCAACCCGGGGTCACGGGCGCAGGCCTTCAATTCCATCAGACCATCGGAGATTTCCGGGACTTCAATATCGAACAAGCGAATGATGAACTCAGGCGCCGTGCGCGAGAGAATGATCTGCGGACCACGCGCATTACGATCGATACGTAACAGGAAGGCACGCACGCGATCGCCCACCCGCAGATTTTCTTTCGGAATCATCTGGTCTCGCGGCAGCAGTGCCTCAATCTTGCCGGCTTCGACAATGGCATTACCGCGCTCCATGCGCTTGATCGTGCCAAACACCACGCTTTCCCGGCGATCCAGGAAATCGGTCAGTATCTGCTCGCGCTCGGCGTCGCGGATTTTTTGCAAAATAACCTGTTTGGCGGCCTGCGCACCGATGCGACCAAAATCGATAGCCTCCTGCGGCTCTTCGAGGGTATCACCACACTCGATTTCCGGATCGTCCTTCTGCGCTTCAGAGAGGGGCTTTTCCATGTACTCGTTAACGTATTCACTATCGGGCACCACCTGCCAACGACGAAAAGACTCGTAACTTCCGGTGGCACGATCAATCGAGACGCGAACATCGGCCTCTTCATGAATACGTTTTTTGGTCGCCGACGCGAGCGCCAGTTCGAGGGCGCTGAAAACAATGTCCTTGCTGACATTCTTTTCGCGTGCCAAGGCATCGACCAGCAGCAAAATTTCACGGCTCATGAGCTAAAACCTCCTAGTCCTTCAGTCGAATCGCGGCACCAGACGTGCCTTTTCGATATTATTAAATTCGAGTTCCGCATCATCCTTGTCGAGATGCAAACCAACCTTGCCATCCTTGATGCCGAGCAGCTTGCCCTGAAAGTTGCGGCGACCAGCGTGCGGAATGCGTAGCTTGATCTGAATATCCTGACCGGCAAAGCGCTCAAAATCGGCCGCTTTCTTAAGCACGCGATCGAGCCCCGGAGAGGAAATTTCGAGCCGATCAAAGTCGATATTTTCGACCTCGAAAAGTCGCGTCAATTGATTGGAAACCCTGGCGCAGTCCTCAACATCGACACCGCTCGCTTTGTTGCGATCGTCAATAAAGACACGAATCGTGCGGCCACGCGGAGACATCTCGACATCGACGAGTTCATAACCAAGACCGACAACGGTCGTTTCAAGCAGCGTGTTTAAATCCATAGCCACAAATAAAAAATGGGCGAAACGCCCACCTCGATAAAAAATGCCCCGCCAAAATCGACGAGAGGAACAAACCCGTGAATCATAACGGATTTATTGCCTCCCGTAAATGAATCTGGCCGTCTTTATAAGCTCTCGTCAGTTGCCTTGGCGGCTTTGATCGACTTTTCCAGCTCACGGACAAACAGCTTGACTTCTTCTTCTGCCAGCTCTTTTGTCATGCCACGCTTGAGTTGCGGCGGCAAGCCAAGCGGGCCGTAGCGAACCCGAATCAGACGGCTGACGGTGCAGCCCACTGCCTCGAACATGCGCCGCACCTCGCGATTTCGGCCTTCGAACAGCGCGACGCGATACCAGTGGTTGGCACCCTCGCCACCACCATCTTCAAAGCGCGAGAAACTGGCAATGCCGTCCTCAAGCTCGATGCCTTTGGTCAGTTGTTGCTGAGCCTCCAGCGTCACCTCACCGAGTACCCGAACGGCGTATTCGCGCACCAGTTCGGAACTGGGATGCATCAACTTGTTGGCCAATTCCCCGGAGGTCGTAAATAACAACAAACCCGAGGTATTGAAGTCGAGGCGCCCGACATTGATCCAGCGCCCGCCGCGCACGCGGGGCAAGGCGGAAAACACAGAAGGTCGGCCATCGGGGTCGTCGCGCGAAACGATCTCTCCTTCCGGTTTGTGATACATCAGGACGCGCGGCGTCCGGGTGCTGACAAAGCGGGTATTGATCAGGCGGCCACCAATCTTGACCTTGTCGCTGGGAACCACCGACTGACCGAGGGTGGCGACAATGCCATTGATCGTAATGCGGCCGGCGGCAATCCATTCTTCCATTTCGCGGCGCGATCCGACGCCAGCCTGAGCCAGCACTTTTTGCAGGCGCTCCGGTTTAGCCTCAAGAATCGGCTTGCCATTGCGCCCGATGCTGCCGCGATTGGCACGCCCCGTTTGCGGCTTGGGCACGCGGCGCGACCTTGTGGCGGTTACGGCGGCGGAAGGCGCATCGCTGGCGACGTCGGCACCTTCTTGTCGGGCAACGCGGCCACGGACTGGCACAGTGCTGCGCTCGGCAGCGTCTTGCGGACGATTTTTCGCAAGCCCGGGGGCGAGCGATCGCGGTGACTGACGAAGCGGGGTACGTTTAGTTTTCATGGTTCAGCTCCAGTGTCTGAGTGATTTGTTCGAGAGGCGGCAGTTCGCTGACGCTACGCATGCCCAGATCATCAAGAAATTGTTTGGTCGTGGCAAAAAGTGCTGGCCGACCGGGGGTTTCGCGATGCCCGACAACATCTATCCAGCCTCGCTCTTCAAGTGTTTTGACCACATTGGTATTGACGGCAACGCCGCGAATTTGCTCGATATCGCCGCGCGTGACCGGTTGGCGGTAGGCAATGATGGCAAGCGTTTCAAGCGTCGCCCGCGAATATTTCGGCGGCTTTTCCGGGTTGAGTCGCTCAAGATAGGGCAAATACTCCGCGCGTGTCCGAAAGCGCCAGCCGGAGGCCAGTTGTAATAACTCCACCGGCCGCTCGCTCGACTCCTGGCGCAACTCATCGAGCAGTTTGCGCAGGATATCGGTCGACAAGACCGGGTCGAACATTTTGCTCAGGGCCAGCGGTGTCATTGGCTCGCGGGCTGCGAGCAAGGCCGCTTCAAGCACTTTCTTGGCTCGGCTCGCTTCCACTTTGATGGACTCTCACATAGATCGGCTGAAAAGCCTCGGTTTGGGTAAATTCGACCAGCTTTTCACGAGCCAGCTCGAGCATCGCCAGAAAATGTACAACGAGGCTGGGCGCCCCCATGTGCGGATCGAAAATTGTTTCAAACTGGACAAAACCGCCGCGCTCCCGCAGGAGGCGCAGGATGATGCCCATATGTTCGCGCACCGACAACTCCTCGCGACCGATTTTGTGATGCTCGTTCAACCTCGCCTGGCGAAAAATGGCATCCCAGGCGTCTTTCAAATCAGCGATCGAAACCTCGGGGTGGCGCACCTGGAGCGATTTCTCAAGCAGTGTCTCAACCCAGTAAAACTCGCGCTCGGCTTGCGGCAACTCGTTCAACTTTTGAGCGGCAACTTTCATCTGCTCGTATTCCATCAGGCGCCGCACCAGCTCGGCGCGTGGATCTTCAGCCTCGTCGCCGGTTCCGACCTTGCTGCGCGGCAGCAACATGCGCGACTTGATTTCAATCAACATCGCCGCCATCACCAGATACTCGGCTGCCAATTCGAGATTGCTTGCCTGCATACTGTCGATGTAATCGAGATACTGGCGGGTCAGCGGCGCCATCGGGATATCGAGAATATCGACGTTGGCCTTGCGGATCAGGTAAAGCAGCAGGTCAAGCGGGCCTTCGAAAGCGTCAAGCATGATCTCGAGGGCGTCGGGTGGAATATAAAGATCCTGCGGCAGATGCTCCATTGCCGCCCCGTAAATCCGCGCCACCGGGATAAAACATTCTGCCTCTGGCAGCACAAGAGTCTGATCCATCACAACGCCGCCGCGCGGCCTTTGCTCTTGTAGTGCAAATGCAGGTTGCGAAAATAAATGATCAGCCCGAGTCCCTGCCCGAAAATGAATACCGGATCGTTGCGATGAATGGCATAAATCGTCAACACGACACCGCCGAGGATGCTGAAGTACCAGAAGGCAACCGGTACGACCACCTGTTTGGCCTTCTCGCTCGACCACCACTGGACGACAAAACGCATCATGAACAACGCCTGACCGCCAAAACCGATGCCGATCCAGATCAGGGATTCCCAGTCCATGCCGAACATCAGCGGTAGCCCAGACCCATCGCTTCGCGCACATCGCGCATGGTTTCGCGAGCATATTCGCGAGCTTTTTCACAACCATCGGCGATGATGTTCTTGACCAGAGCGGGATCGTCGAGATAAACCTGCGCCCGTTCACGCATCGGCGCCTGCTCGCGCAGGATACCGTCGATTACCGGCTGCTTGCAGTCGATACAGCCAATGCCGGCGCTGCGGCAACCCTGCTGTACCCATTCCTTGCAGGCATCGCCGGAGTAAACCTGATGCAACTGCCAAACCGGGCATTTGTTTGGCTCGCCCGGATCGTGACGACGCGCACGCGCCGGATCGGTCGGCATGCTCCTGATTTTCTTGGCCACCGTCGCTTCTGCTTCGCGCAGGGTAATTGTGTTGTTGTAGGACTTGGACATCTTGTGTCCGTCCAGACCGGGCATTTTCGATTCTTCAGTCAGCAAATAGCCAGGTTCAACGAGAATCATCTTGCCGGTGCCTTCGAGAAAACCAAACAGTCGCTCACGGTCAACCGCCGAAAGATGTTGAATTTCGTTGAGCATGGCATGTGCCTGCTCGATGGCTTCCTTGTCGCCTTCCTGCTGAAAGCGAACCCGCAACTCGTCGTACAAACGCGCCTTCTTGCTGCCAAGACGCTTGACCGCCTCGCGTGCCTTGTCCTCGAAACCCGGCTCGCGGCCGTACATATGGTTGAAACGGCGTGCCAGCTCGCGGGTGAATTCGACATGCGGAATCTGGTCTTCACCAACCGGCACCTTGTCGGCGCGGTAGATCAGGATATCGGCGCTCATCAACAAGGGGTAACCCAGAAAGCCGTAAGTCGTCAGATCCTTGCCGGCGAGCTTTTCCTGCTGATCCTTGTAGGTCGGCACGCGTTCCAGCCAGCCAAGCGGCGTCATCATCGACATCAGCAAATGCAGTTCGGCATGTTCGGGCACCCGTGACTGAATGAACAAAGTTGCCTGATTAGGATCGACACCAGCCGCCAGCCAGTCGATCACCATGTCCCAGGTTGCCTGCTCGATACCCTGCGGGCTGTCGTAATGGGTAGTCAGCGCATGCCAGTCGGCGACAAAGAACAGGCACGGGTATTCATGCTGGAGTTTGACCCAGTTTTTGAGCACTCCGTGGTAATGACCGAGGTGAAGGGCGCCGGTGGGGCGCATACCGGAAAGAACACGTTCAGCGTACATAGTCGATCAATACAGTCCAAAAATGGATTCAATGGCACGCGCCGCAAATTTCACCAGCGGATTCATGATCTCGCCGAGAATCCCGGTGAATAAAAGCACGAGCAAAATCGGAAAGCCCCAGCGCTCCAGCTGGGCAAACCTCCACGACAGGCGATGCGGCAGGAGGCTGACGGCAATCCGACCGCCGTCGAGCGGTGGCAGCGGCAGAAGGTTGAGCACCATCAAGACACAATTGATGACGATACCGATTTTGCTCATTTCAGAAAGCGGCAAAGTGAAGACATGACTGGGCATCAGCCACGCCAGCTTGAGCATCAACGCCCAGAAAAATGCCATCAGCAGGTTGGCAGCAGGCCCGGCGGCCGCGACCCAGAGCATGTCGCTTTTCGGGTGACGCAGACGACTGAAATCAACCGGCACCGGCTTGGCATAACCAAACAGAAAGGTGCCGGCAGAGAAAATGAGAATCGCCGCCGGAATCACGATGGTGCCCAAAAAATCAATGTGGCGCAGCGGGTTAAGACTGATTCGCCCTTGCTGCCAGGCGGTTGGGTCGCCAAAGTGCAAGGCGGCATAGCCGTGTGCCGCCTCGTGCAAGGTAATCGCGAAAATCACCGGCAGAGCGGCCACGGCAATCGTCTGGATCAGGCTCTCAAACATCGTCACTCACCCCAGCCCGAAGGGCGCCAGCAGCCCGCGCCCGGCACGCACCAGTTCCGGCATGGCGCCGGTCAGATCAATGACGGTCGTTGGCTCGGTGCCGCAATGACCCGCATCGAGAATCAATTCGAGCTGATCTTCAAGGCGATCCTGAATTTCCCAGCCCTCAGTCAGCGGCTCATCGTCACCGGGCAATTGCAGCGTGGTCGTCAACAAAGGCTCGTTCAAAGCTTCGAGCAAGGCCAGCGCCACCGGATGATCGGGAACGCGCAAGCCAATGGTTTTGCGTTTGGGATGCAGCACACGGCGCGGCAATTCCTTGGTTCCTTCAAGAATAAAAGTGTAGCTGCCCGGCGTTGTTGCCTTGAGCAAGCGGTACTGGGCGTTGTCGACACGAGCAAAATGGGCAATTTCCGAGAGGTCGCGCACCATCAGCGTCAGATGATGACGATCATCCATTTGACGAATCAGCCGGATTCGATCCAGCGCCTCCTTATCGCCCAAATGACACCCCAGGGCATAACAGGAATCAGTTGGCAGCGCAACGATGGCGCCATGACGAATAAACTCGGCAGCCTGAACCAGCAGTCGCGGCTGAGGGGTTTCGGGGTGGATGTTAACGACGCGGGCCATCAGCTCAAATGACCAAACGCCACACCGGCTTGAGGTCTTCGGGCAGCGCCGGCAACCGACCCAGATCGACGTAACTCTCCTGCGGCCCGTGAAAATCCGATCCGCGCGAAGCATGAAAAGCGTAATGCCGCGCCAAGCGGGCGAAATGCATGACATGATCCGGCGAATGACTGCCGCAGGTCACTTCAATGCCCTGCCCCCCGACATCCCTGAAATCATCAAGAAACCGCCGCATCCCGGCACCTGACATTTTGTAGCGCCCGGGGTGGGCGACTACCGCTACCCCCCCGGCGGCAGAAATCCAGCCTACCGCCTCCTCAAGCGTCGCCCAACGATGATCAACATAGCCTGGTTTTCCCGGCGTCAGATAATGCAAAAAAAGACTCGGCAAATCGCGGGCAATGCCGATGGAAACCATGTAACGACCGAAATGTGCGCGCGAAATCAGGCTTGGGTTGGTAACGTAGCGCATCGCACCGTCAAAAACTCCGGGGATGCCAATCGCTGCCAGCGCCTCGCCCATCCGCCGGGCGCGTTCGAGGCGTCCCGAGCGCAAAGCATCGAGGCCGCCGCACAAAGCCGGATGCACCACCTCCACACCCAGCCCGACGATATGTATCGGCCTATCTTTCCATTCGATCGAAATCTCGACACCACTGACAAATCGCATACCCAGCGCTTCCGCAGCCTCTCTGGCGGCTCCCTGCCCGCCGAGATCATCGTGATCCGTCAGCGACCACAAATCAACACCATTAGCAGCCGCCCGCTCCGCCACTGCGTGCGGTGGCAACAAGCCGTCAGAAACAGTCGAGTGGCAGTGAAAATCGAAATTAGCGGGAGTCACATCAATAAAACGCTTGAGAAAATAAGAGTTTATCACGAAGCAAGCTGACGCCCGGCCACCGTTGTGCGGCGCAACAAAACCAAACTGACGCTCCTCCGTTCAATAACTCTGCGCCAGCAAATGCAGAAATGCCGAGGTAATTTTGGATAGATCACCTCGACAATCCAGCCGTACACCCTGTTGGACAAAGCCGATTGCGGGCATAAGTTGCATTTTTTGGTACTATGGCAACCCGTAGTGCCCAGGTGGCGAAATTGGTAGACGCAGCAGGTTTAGGTCCTGCCGCCGCAAGGTGTGGGGGTTCGAGTCCCTTCCTGGGCACCATTAAGACATTCAAAGAGGTTCAATAAAGTTCGCAAAGCCCCTATCCACGGGGCTTTTTATTTTTCTGGTTGTTCTAAGAGATTCATTGAGGTACGTCGCCATTCGCCTATTTTGACGGCAATTCTTATACCGATAAGAAAGTTGGCGTCCACTCCATTGATTGCTGCGCCCGAGAAACAGCAGCCGACCGACGACTCGTTAAGCGCTTTGCCATCAAGGCGTGCCTAGCTTAGCTGGCGCACTGTAGTAGTGGGCATGTCGAGCCACCAGAATGCGCGATCCTCACCAGTACAACGTTGAGCAGCGACGCAAATTCAATCAAACCAGCTCGAGAAATTAGAAAGATTGGGAGGCTGATGCTTGGAAACTATCGGATGCTGATTGACCTGAATGCACTATTTTTTGCGGCCAACAACAATCACATTCCTGCGATTCAGCTGATATTACAGACGAAGCATCTCGATAACTGATAGCAAGCCGCTCTTCAAGTTGCCTGCTGAGGCGGGCACAGAGGCTTTATCTTGTGGCATTTCCTCAAAAGCCTTACCTTCATCGAGACGATTACGCGCACCACTGATAGTGAACCCCTGACTGTAGAGCAACTCTCGAATTCTCCGCACCAGAAGCACCTCGTGATGCTGGTAATAACGACGGTTGCCTCGACGCTTGACGGGCTTGAGCTGGTTGAATTCTTGCTCCCAGTAACGCAGGACATGCGGCTTGACACCACAAAGCTCACTTACTTCACCAATTGTGAAGTAGCGCTTTGCCGGAATAGGTGGCAAATCCCCGTCGCCAACAGATTTAAGCAGTGGTTCCATCGCAAGCCAGTTCAACGTCAGATTTCAGCTTCTGGCTGGCATGAAAAGTTACCACACGCCGCGCAGTGATCGGGATTTCTTGACCTGTTTTTGGATTACGCCCGGGGCGCTGCGGTTTGTCACGCAACTGGAAATTTCCAAAGCCTGACAGCTTGACGCCATCGCCGGTTTCCAGTGAGTTACGAATCTCTTCAAAGAAGGCTTCGACCATGTCTTTCGCTTCCCTTTTGTTAAGCCCGACTCGTTCAAACAACAGATCGGCGAGTTCGGCTTTGGTTAGCGTTACCACGGTTTTTTTTTCGTCAGGCACGAAGTTCAGCTCCAAATGCCTGCCCCAGACAGGCCATCAAATGCTGCATCGCAGCATCAACTTCAGAATCTTGCAAAGTGCGTTGAGTATCTTGCATAACTATACGAAACGCAAGACTTTTCTTGTTTTCCGGCACCCCTTTTCCGACGTAAATATCGAATAATTGAAGGCCTTGAACCAGCGTCGGCAACTGCCTTCGAAGACCGTCCAGAAGCACCTGCAATTCGAGATTTTGATCTACCACAACGGCCAAATCTCGAATCACTGCCGGAAATTTTGAAACTTCAGCATGGATCGGAATGCGGGACGCCATGACACTATCGAAATCGACCTCAAATAGCACGGGGGCACTCGGCAAATCATATTTTTGCACCCACTCCGGGTGAAGCTCACCGATGTAGCCTATTTCGCTTTGCCGCAGATAAATTCGTGCCGAACGCCCTGGATGCAGGGCTGGATGGACGAACTTCTCGAAACGCAAGGGCAACGGAGCCAATAGCGCTTCGAGGTCACCTTTGAGATCAAAAAAATCAACTTGACGCGAGCCGCTACCCCAGCCTTCCGGCAAAGCGCTGCCGTAAGCCAGAGCGGATAATTTCAAGGCTTGCTCAAAGCCGGGAACGGGTGTTGCCATAGCCTCGCGCTGGAAGGTACGACCCGTTTCAAACAGGCGGACGCGATTTTGCTTGCGCTTGAGGTTGGTGAGCAGATTGGACACCAAGCCTCCCAACAGCGTCGAGCGCATAACGGCCATTTGGCTGGCGATCGGGTTGGCCAGACGGATCAAATCGGCATTGGCGGCAAAATCAAGTTCCCACGCCGCTTCAACAAAAGCAAAATTGATGACTTCCTGATAGCCGCGATCAACCATTAACTGACGCACACGCGCTGCCGGGCGTTGCGCTTCGGGCTGTACGGTCATTTTCAACTGGCCGCGCGGCAGTGGCGCCGGGATGTTGTCGTAGCCATACAAGCGAGCGATTTCCTCGATCAGGTCTTCCTCGATTTTGAGGTCGAAGCGCCAGGTTGGCGGCGTCACCAGAAAATCATCCCCGTCGCGCACGAAAGGCAAACCGAGGCCGCCAAAGAGGCTGGCAATCTGTTCGGCGGAAAAGGTCATCCCGATCACCGCAGAAGCGCGTGCCGGACGCAGGCGAACCAGTTTTCGCGACGGTAACTCGGCTCTGGCTTCGACAACCGAGCCGGCTGCGCCACCACAGATATCGATGATCAATTGTGTAGCACGCTCGATAGCACGGCGTGTGCCACCGAAATCGACGCCACGCTCGAAACGATGCGAGGCATCGGAGCCAAATCCATAGCGCCGGGCGCGACCGGCAATCGCCTGGGGACTAAAAAAAGCAGCCTCAAGGAACAGTTCACTGGTTGCCAGCGTAATGCCACTTTCTTCTCCACCCATGATGCCGGCCATGGCCAGTACTTTGAGATCGTCGGCGATTACCAGAACATCGTCGGTGATAGTGACCGTTTGTTCGTTCAAGAGCAGCAGCTTTTCGTCGGCCTTGGCCATGCGGACATGAACAGTGCCCGCAAGCTTGGTGTTATCGAAAGCGTGCAACGGCTGCCCCAGTTCAAGCATGACGTAATTGGTGATATCGACCAGCGCGGAAATCGAACGAATGCCGCTGCGTTCGAGACGCCGTTTCATCCATTCCGGTGTTGGCGCCTTAGCATCAACGCCCTTGAGTACGCGCCCCAAATAGAGCGGGCAGGCAGCCGGCGCATCGAGTAACACGGGGCGCTGGTCGGCGATGCTGGCGACGACTTCTGGCACCTCGACCGGCTTGACCCGGGCACCGGCAATGGCAGCGACTTCGCGCGCCACACCCGACAAAGAAAGGCAGTCAGCACGATTGGGGGTCAGCTTGAGCTCAAATTGTTTGTCGTCGAGATCAAGATAGTCGCGGATCGACTGGCCAACCGGTGCGTCGTGGGGCAGGATCAAGAGACCCGAAGCCTCTTCGGCAAGACCGAGTTCCTTGGCCGAGCAGAGCATACCTGAGGACTCGATGCCGCGTACCTTGGCAACTTTAATGACAAAATCGCCGGGTAACCGGGCGCCCGGCAAGGCGCAGGGGACACGCAGGCCGACGGCAGCATTCGGAGCGCCGCAAACGATGGTTACCGGCTGGCCATGACCGATATCAACCTTGCAAACATTCAGGCGGTCGGCATCCGGATGCTTGACGACTTCCAGCACCTCGGCGACGAGTACATCGTTGAATGGTGGAGCGACCGGTTCCAGACCCTCAACTTCGAGGCCGGCCATAGTCAACAAATGGGAGAGTTGCTCAGTCGACAAATCAGTGTCGACGAGGGTGCGCAACCAGGATTCGGAGAATTTCATGCGAATTGCCTCAGAAAACGGAGGTCGCCTTCAAAGAAAAGGCGCAAATCATTGACGCCGTAACGCAGCATGGTCAGGCGATCCTGACCAAAACCGAAGGCAAAGCCGGTGTATTTTTCGGGATCAATGCCGGCAATTCGCAGAACGTCCGGGTGAACCATCCCGCAACCGGCTATTTCCAACCAACGGCCTTTCAGTGCACCACTCATGAATGCAACGTCGATTTCCGCCGACGGCTCGGTGAAGGGGAAAAAGGAAGGACGAAAACGCACCACCAAATCGTCGGTCTCGAAAAAACTCCGCAGAAAATCGGCAATCACGCCCTTGAGGTCGGCAAACGAAACGCCCTCTCCCACCCACAATCCCTCAACCTGATTGAACATCGGCGAGTGGGTCGCATCGGAATCGACACGATAGACACGACCCGGCGCGATGATTCTGATTTCAGGCATTTTTTCCAGTTGGGCGTAGCGTTCGACGTGTGCCTTCATGTAGCGCGCCTGAATCGGGCTGGTGTGGGTTCGTAGCAACACCGTATCGGCCACCGTGCCGTCCTGATTTTGCAGATAAAAAGTATCGTGCATCGAACGCGCCGGGTGATCCTCGGGTGTATTCATGGCCGTGAAATTGAAGAAGTCCTCCTCGATTTCCGGGCCATCGGCCACTTCGAAACCGATCGAACGAAACAAGGCCTCGATACGCTCCAGCGTTCGCGTTACCGGATGCAGGCCACCGCATACTTCGCCGCGACCGGGCAAAGTGACGTCCAGCGCCTCCTCAGCCAGGCGCGCAGCGAGCGCAACCTGGCGAATCGCCTCACGCCGCTCGTTGAGCGCCATTTCAATAGATGCCTTGGCAACATTAATGGCGGCGCCAGCCGTCTTTTTCTCTTCCGGCGGCAGTTTGCCCAGTTGCTTGAGAAGTTCGGTGATCTGTCCGTTTTTGCCCAGGAAGCGGGCTTTTGCCTGCTCCAGTGCGTCCGGGTCAGAAATTGCAGCGAAAGCTGACCGAGCTTCGCTGACGATGTAATCGAGATTGTTCATAAACATCCACCCGCTAAACCACCAACAAAAAAGGAGGCTTGCGCCTCCTTTTTTTAATTACGTTTTCGCTCAGGCGCCGAGCTGTGCCTTGGCCTGGGCGGCCAGTGCAGCAAAAGCTGCTTGATCAAAAACAGCCAGATCGGCCAGAACCTTGCGATCCACTTCAATATTGGCCTTCTTCAAACCATTCATGAAAGTGCTGTACTTCATCCCCAACTCACGAGCGGCGGCATTGATACGCGCAATCCACAACGAGCGGAACTGACGCTTGCGCTGACGACGGTCGCGGTACTGATATTGACCAGCCTTCATCACCGCCTGTTTGGCGATGCGATACACATTCTTGCGACGACCGCGATAACCCTTGGCCTGAACAAGAATCTTCTTGTGCCGTGCGCGCGCTGTTACACCACGTTTAACTCTAGGCATCTTCTATCTCCTTATGCGTAGGGCATCATGGCGCGAACAGATGCTGAATCGCGCGCGTTAACTTCGACTGAACCGCGCAGATGGCGCTTCACTTTGGTCGTCTTCTTGGTCAGGATGTGACGCTTGAAGGCTTGACCGCGCTTGATGCTGCCACCGGCGCGGATCGAGAAACGCTTTTTGGCGCTGCTCTTGGTCTTCATTTTGGGCATTTAAATGCTCCCTAATGACATGCCGTCAGGTGGTTCCCGGCGGGAACGCTTCTACTACCCGAAAGCACTTATAACTACCTATTGGCTACTTCTTTTTGGCCGGTGCGATGATCATGATCATCTGGCGGCCTTCCATCTTCGGCATCTGCTCGACTTGACCCACCGCATCGAGATCCGCCTTGATTCTCTCCAGCTGACGCATCCCGAATTCCTGATGCGACATTTCACGACCCCGGAAGCGTAAGGTCACCTTGACCTTGTCCTCTTCCTCCAGGAAGCGTGTCATATTCCTGAGCTTGATCTGGTAATCGTTTTCGTCCGTACCCGGACGCAGCTTGATTTCCTTGACCTGCACCTGCTTCTGCTTCAGCTTCGCCTCGTGTGCCCGCTTTTGTTCCTGATATTTGAACTTGCCGTAATCCATGATTCGGCAAACCGGCGGGGTGGCTGTAGGTGCAATCTCGACCAGATCAACACCAGCCTCATCAGCCAACTGCAAGGCGGCGCGAACATTCATGATACCTAGCTGCTCACCCTCGACACCCTGGAGACGAATCTCCGGCACTGTAATTTCTTCGTTGAGGCGATGCGCCTTGTTCTGAGCTATGGTGAAACCCCCGAAAACATCAATAATTAAGCCGTGCCACTACGCGCAGCAACTTCGCTTTGAAGTCGCTTGACCAGGGTTTCGACAGTCATCTGTCCAAGATCCTGACCACCGCGTGTACGCACGGCCACCAGTCCTTCTGCTTTTTCTTTATCGCCCACAACGAGCTGATAAGGCAGTCGGTTCAAGCTATGTTCGCGTATTTTATAGGTAATTTTTTCGTTGCGCAAATCAGACGCTGCCCGGAAGCCTGCTGAATGGAGCTTTTGCGCCACTTCGGCCGCGTAATCAGCCTGTTTTTCGGAGATATTGAGAACGACGGCCTGCGTCGGCGCCAACCACAGCGGCAGCGCCCCGGAGAAGTTCTCGATCAGGATTCCAATGAAGCGCTCAAGCGAACCAAGAATGGCACGATGCAACATGACCGGCACCTTGCGGGTGTCGTCGGCACCGACATATTCGGCACCGAGGCGACCGGGCATGGAAAAATCGACTTGCATGGTGCCACACTGCCAGGAACGGCCGATCGCATCCTTGATATGAAATTCAATTTTCGGCCCGTAAAAAGCCCCCTCGCCCGGCAATTCCGTCCATTCAAGACCAGAGGCTCGCAACCCACGGCGCAATGCCTCTTCAGCCTTGTCCCAAACAGCGTCGGATCCGACACGGCTAACGGGGCGCAAGGCCAGCTTGACCGCGACATCATCAAAACCAAAGTCGGCATAAACCTTCTTGACCAGCGCATTGAAGGCCGTTACTTCGGATTCAATCTGGTCTTCGGTGCAGAAGATATGACCGTCATCCTGGACGAAGCCACGAACGCGCATCAAGCCATGCAATGCACCCGCCGGTTCGTTGCGATGGCAAGAACCAAACTCGCCGTAGCGCAGCGGCAGCTCGCGGTAAGAGCGCAGATCGGCATTGAAAACCTGAACATGACCTGGACAGTTCATCGGCTTGACCGCGTAATCGCGGTTCTCCGAGGAGGTCGTGAACATGTTGTCTTTGTAATGCTCCCAGTGTCCGGACTTTTCCCAGAGCGTCTTGTCAAGTATTTGGGGGCAACGAACTTCCTGGTAGCCGTTATTACGATAAACGGCACGCATGTACTGTTCGACTTCCTGCCAAATCGCCCAGCCTTTGGGATGCCAGAAGACCAACCCCGGGGCTTCGTCCTGCATGTGGAAGAGGTCATACTGTTTGCCGAGACGGCGGTGATCGCGTTTTTCAGCCTCTTCCAGCATGTGCAAGTAGGCATCAAGATCCTCTTTTTTTGCCCAGGCCGTACCGTAAATGCGTTGCAATTGCTCGTTGCGATGATCGCCGCGCCAATAGGCACCGGCCACTTTCATCAGCTTGAAAATCTTCAGCTTGGCCGTCGTCGGCACGTGCGGACCGCGGCAGAGGTCGATGAAATCGCCCTCACGATAGAGCGATACTGGTTGATCGGCGGGAATCGCGGCAATCAGTTCAGCTTTGTATTTTTCACCTTGACCAAGAAAAAATTCAACGGCGTCGTCGCGCGACCAGACTTCGCGCAAAACCGGAATATCCTTCCTGGCCAGTTCAGCCATGCGCTTTTCGATGGCAATCAGATCGTCCGGCGTGAACGGACGCTTGTAGGCGAAGTCGTAGTAGAAACCGTTTTCAATGACCGGACCGATCGTGACCTGGGCGTCCGGGAACAATTCCTTCACCGCGTAAGCCAGCAAGTGCGCCGTGGAGTGGCGGATCAGTTCGAGGCCTTCGGCATCCTTGTCGGTAATGATCGCCAGATCGGCGTCTTTTTCCAGAAGAAAGGAAGTATCGACCAGTCTGCCGTCAACTTTGCCGGCCAGTGCCGCGCGTGCCAGGCCGGCACCAATGCTAGCGGCAACTTCGGCAATCGTCAGCGAGCGCTCAAAAGAGCGAACCGAACCGTCAGGAAGTTTGATATCGGGCATGGCAGGCCTCATGGGCAAAAAAAAAGTGCGGGGTGAGCCGCACTTCTTTGGTCAAACAAAAGCTGACTCGACTATTTTTTCAAAATTGCAGCGCAAGTTCGGGAAGTCATGAAATCAGCTAGGTCAGGAATTTGGTAGGCGGTATTGGAATCGAACCAACGACCTCCACGATGTCAACGTGGCGCTCTAACCAACTGAGCTAACCGCCTGAAGAGCCGCGCATTATACGGAGCGGGTCGAAGTTGTCAACGCTGGCGCGCCAAATTGACGGAAGCGAAGTACACTCCGGGCTGGACGCGGGAGACAAAACATGGGTGAAGGCTGGATAATTTTTGGCATCTGCATGATTTTTATCATCGGGGCGGCACTGCCGCTGATCGGCAAGCGCGACGCGGCGCCTCCGCCACCCGCCAAAGAAACCTTGCGCGACTGGCGCAATGAACAGCAAGGATGATTGATGGAATCCCGCATTATCGAGCTTGAAATCAAGATCAGCTACACCGAAGACATGGTTGACGAACTCAATCGCAGCATTTTTCGCCAGCAGCAGCAAATCGATTTTCTCGCCCGCGAACTCAATACTTTGCGCCAGCAGGTTCAATCAGCCGCTGCACCACCGGCGGCCAGCCTGCTCGATGAACTCCCACCGCACTATTGAGACAAACCGCCCGCCCCCGCTAAACGCTATTCATCTCGCCACTTGCCCGGATGGATTTGGCGCAGCCTAAACCGCTTGGAGACGATGGCCGCGATGGCCGCTCTATCCGGCCTGACAATCAACGCCGACGGCTTATTTTCCAGTGAATCGGGGCATTTGTTCGGCGAGCGCAGCAGCGAATAATTTCAATCCCTCAAGCTGATCAGCGATTAAAATCCTTGCTGTCCAAATTTTGACTCAGTCTCACCTTTGCAAGCAAAAGGCCGTTCCCGCCCCTTGATTTTCCCCCCTTTGTCGTTTCTAAAATCGGCATTAATAAATGCCCGTAAAGGATTGATATGCTGAAGAAAACCGTTTTAAATTCCGCTCACCGTGCGATGAATGCCCGAATGGTCGATTTTGGCGGTTGGGACATGCCGGTCAATTATGGTTCGCAGATCGAGGAACACCACGCGGTTCGCCGGCACTGCGGCATGTTCGATGTCTCGCACATGTGTCCGCTCGACCTGATCGGCAGCGACTGCCGTGCCTTCCTCTCACGCCTGGTGGCCAACGACGTCGCCAAATTGCAGGTTTCCGGCAAGGCGCTTTATGCCGCCATGCTCAACGACGCAGGGGGCGTCATTGACGACCTGATCATCTATTTCCTTGGCGAAACGCGTTTTCGCATTGTCGTCAATGCCGGCACGGCCGACAAGGATCTGGCCTGGATGCAGGCAAGACTTGCCGAATGGCAGCTCGACGTAACGATCACCGAGCGCCGCGACGGTGCCGACAAACTCGCGATCATTGCCGTTCAGGGCCCGCACGCCCGCGCCAAAGTATGGGAAGTGCTGCCGCAGGCCAAGGCCGTAATTGCCGAATTGAAGCCATTTTTTGCCGCCGAAGTCGATCAGTATTTCATCGCCAGCACCGGTTACACCGGTGAAGACGGCTACGAAATCATGCTGCCCGCCGGCGAAGCCGAAGCGCTCTGGAACGCCTTGAACCAGGTCGGCGTTGCCCCCTGCGGGCTCGGCGCACGCGACACGCTGCGCCTGGAGGCCGGCATGAATCTCTACGGCCAGGATATGGATGAGAGCGTTTCACCGCTCGATGCCGGCCTGAGCTGGACGGTCGCCATGAAGGACGAACGCGATTTTGTCGGGAAAGCGGCGTTGGCCGAAAACGGCCAGAAAAAGCAGTTCCTCGGCCTGATCCTGATCGACAAGGGTGTCTTGCGTGGTCATCAAATCGTAATTACAAAACAAGGGAATGGAGAAATTACATCAGGTAGTTTCTCACCCACATTGCAACAATCCATCGCCCTCGCCCGCCTGCCACTCGGGGTGCAGATCGGTGACGAAGTTGACGTCGATATCCGTGGTAAACGGCTCAAAGCCAAGGTCACCCAACCCGTATTCGCCCGCCACGGCAAAGCGGTCAGCTAAGCTTGTCACTACCCCAAGCTTTTGCCGTTGAACCCCCTACGCGAGGTGCAGATGCGCTCTTGCCGGCGAGTGCGCCCGACTTCTGGTCGCCTACACCCCCACGATGTCGGGATTGCGGGATGATCCCGTTGATCTCTTGTTCGGAATAAGCCATGCAAGGCCAGCTTTTCTCGTCTGATTTCCTGCTCCGCGGCATCGCTGAAACCGCCGCCTGGCAGGCGCTTCCAGCATCTGAACTCGATGCCTTCCAGGCCGCGCTGAACGCCCATTTTGTGCGCTTTACCGCCGACAGTACGCTCAACGAAGCACAAACCGAGGACGAATTGGTCGAGCCGATCATCGACCTGCTTGGCTGGCAGGATGCCTGGATTTCACAAGTCAATCTGTCACCCAGCGGTCGCGAAGACGTTCCCGATTTTCTGCTCTTGCCCAGCCCCGAGGCCAAGACGCGCGCCCTCGCCGTCACCGACGATCAGCGCCCGCGGCACGGTATCGCCTTGCTCGAAGCCAAGCGCTGGCTGCGCCCGCTCGACCGGCGCGAAGACGGTGGCGGTAAAAATGCGCGCAAGCGCCTCGATTTCGGCACCCCGTCATCACAAATGTTGCGCTATCTGTCGCGTGCCGACGTCATGAGCGACCGCGCCGTCAAATGGGGCATTCTCACCAATGGCGCCACCTGGCGGCTTTATTGGCAAGACGCCCGTTCGCGTGCCGAGGATTTTTTCGAGATCAATCTCGCTGCCTTGCTTGGCGTCAGCGGCATTCAGCCGGAACTCGACGAATTCGAGACCCGTCACGGCCTCAAGCTTTTCCTGCTGCTTTTTTCCCGTAGCGCCTTTGCCGCGCAAGCCTGGGACAGCGAACGGCGCAGTTTTCATGCCATCGCCCTGGCGGAAGCCAGATTTTACGAAGAAACCGTGTCGGAACTGCTCGGCCAGCGCGTATTCAACGACGTTTTTCCTGCCCTTTGCGCTGCCTTGGCCGGCAATGACCGGCTGGCCGTCAAAAACCGGCGCGGCGACTACACGCAGGCCTATCTCGACGAATTACGCGAGGCGGCGCTAGTCCTGCTTTACCGCCTCCTCTTCCTGTTTTACGCCGAAGACCGCCGTCTCCTGCCGGTCATGGATCGCCGTTACGGCGATTATTCGCTGACCAAGCTGCGCGAGCAGGTGGCCGAAGCCATCGACCAGGGCAAAGTGCTGTCGCAGCGCCTGCACCCGTTCTGGAGCAGTCTCGGCAATCTCTTCACCTTGGTTGCCGAAGGCGAAGACACGCTGGGTATGCCCGCCTACAACGGCGGCCTGTTTGAACAAGGACGCGCCGCCATTCTCGACCGCACGCGGATTTCCGATGCCCTGCTGGCGCCGATCATCGATGCCCTCTCGCGGCGCACCGACGATTTGCTCAAGGCACGCATCAATTACCGCGACCTGTCGGTGACCCACCTCGGCGGCGTCTACGAGCGCCTGCTCGAATACCGGCTGGAACAGGAAGACGGCCAGCTCAAGGTCAACAAAGCCAGTTTTGCCCGCAAGGGCAGCGGCAGTTACTACACGCACGACGCGCTGGTTCGCCTCATTCTCGATGAAGCGGTCGGGCGTTTACTGCGTGAACGGCAAGCACGCTTTGACCAGTTGCTCGAAAAATTCCGCAAAAAGCCGGCGCTCAAACCCTACGAATGGGATCAGCTCGATACCGCCGACCCGGCCAGCCAGTTTTTGTCGCTGAAAATCTGCGACCCGGCGATGGGCAGCGGGCATTTTCTCGTTGCCCTCGTCGACTGGCTGGCCGATCACGCCCTTGAAGCAGCACAAGTCAGCGCCGCGGCCGTCAATGCCAGCCCCTTCGCCGCCCATCTCGAAGAAACCGGCCGCCCCTGGGTTTCGCCGATTGCCAGCCGCCTCGCTGACATTCGCCGGCGCATTCTGAAAGCGGCCGACGAGCACGGCTGGGCGATTGACCGGCGTCAGCTCGATGACCGCCACATCATCCGGCGGATGATTCTCAAGCGCGTCGTCTTCGGTGTCGACAAAAACTCGATGGCAGTTGAACTGGCCAAGGTGGGGCTTTGGCTGCACACCTTCACCGTCGGCGCGCCGCTCTCCTTCCTCGACCATCACCTGCAGTGCGGCGATTCCCTGCATGGCGAATCGCTGGCCGAAGTACGCCGCGGGCTGGCCGAGCTCGGCACCCTGTTTCAGGAAGGCGAGATGACCCGCCTCTCGGTCGCCGCGCAAAGCCTGGAATCGGTCGCCGACCTCACCGACACCAGCATTGCCGAAGCCCATGAATCGAAGCGCCTGGCCACCGAAGCGCAACACCACATGGCACCGATTCACGCCCTGCTCGATCTCTGGCGCGGGCTGCGCTGGCTGGTTCCGGGCTGGCCAGCCAGCAAGCTCGGCAAACTCAAGGACGAAACCATCAAGTTGGCACTCGGCGAACTGTTTTCTGACCGCTACAACCTGGTGCTGGTTGCCGCCGCCGGTCGGATCGGGACGATTGACGAAGAACTGGACGTGCAAGAGGACGCGAACGAAACCATTACTGCGGCCAACGCCCTGTTGAAGCGCATTTTTTCTCTTGCCCGGCGCGAGCATTTTTTCCACTGGCAAACCGCTTTTCCTACCGTCTGGAACAACGGCAAGGGCGGGTTTGACGCCATCATCGGCAACCCGCCGTGGGATCGCATCAAACTGCAGGAAATCGAATGGTTTGCCGAGCGCAAACCAGCCATCGCCCGGCAGGCTCGCGCCGCTGATCGCAAGGCGCTGATCCTCAAGGAGCAACAGCGCAAGACTCGCCTCTGGCGCGATTATCAAGTCGCCCAGGAAGCCGCCGAAGCTGGCAGCCGGGTCATTCGCGAAAGCGGCGATTACCCGCTGCTGTCCGGTGGCGACATGAATCTCTACAGCCTTTTCGTCGAACGCGCCCATGCCCTGGTCGCCGCCGACGGTATCGTCGGCCTGCTCACCCCCTCTGGGATCGCCGCCGACAAAGGCGCTGCCGCCTTTTTCCGCACGCTGTCCACCGCACCGGAAGGCGAAGACTGCCGTTTGGCGGCACTCTACGATTTCGAGAACCGCAAGGTGTTTTTCCCGGATGTTCATGCCAGCTTCAAGTTCTGCGCCCTGATTTTCGGCGGCGAAAAAAATCGCTTCAAGGCCAGTCGTTCGGCTTTCTATTTGCATGACGTTGCCGAATTGGCTGACCCCGGGCGCGTTTTGCAGCTTGCCGCCGCCGACTTTGCATTGGTCAACCCGAATACCGGCGCCGCGCCCATCTTCCGCACCGCCCGTGATGCCGAATTGACCCTGCGCCTCTACCGCCACCACCCGGTTTTAGTCAAACACACGCCGCGCGGCGAAGAGCGCGCCTGGCCGGTGCGTTACCTCACTATGTTTCACATGACCAGTGACTCGCACCTGTTCCAGAAAAAACCCGAGGGCGACGTCTTGCCGCTGTACGAGGGAAAAATGGTGCAGATGTACGACCATCGCGCGGCTGATATCGTCATCCATAAAGACAATCTGCACCGCGCCGCGCAGCAGGAAAGCATTCAGGATGCGCTAAAGGAGCAGCCAGATCGTTACCCGGTGCCGCAATACTGGGTGGCCAAAAGCGAAGTGGAAAAGGTGTACGCCGGGGAATGGGCGCTGGGGTTCAAGTCAATAACCGCCCCCACGAATGTTCGCACCATGATTTCGGCCATTTTGCCAATCAGCGGCGTTGGTAACAGCATGGCTCTACTCCTGCCGCAGGATGATGTGTCAGCATATTCAAACTGGGCACCGCTGTTACTCTCAAATTTGAATGCTTTGGTTTTTGATTTTTTACTTCGTCAAAAAGTGCAAGGACAAAATCTGAACTGGTACATCCTAGAACAACTCCCGGTCATCGCCCCCGCCGCCTTCAATGCCGAGATTGGCGGCGTCAATATTGCCGATTTCATCCGCCGGGAAGTGCTGGCGCTGAGCTATACCGCCCATGATCTGGCGCCCTTTGCCCGGGCACTCGGTTACGTTGATGACCTGGGTGCGGCCAAACCGCCGTTTGTCTGGAACGGCGAGCAACGTGCGCGGCGCAAGGCGCGTCTCGATGCCTTGTTTTTTTACCTCTACGGGCTGTCGTCGGCAGACGCCAGCTACATTTTGTCCACCTTCCCCATCGTCCGCGAGCAAGACATCAAGGCACACGGACGTTTCATCACCTGCGAGCAGATCGTCGCCGATCTCAAGGCCATCGAAGCCGGCTCGCTGACGCACGACGATTCAGCAATTTCTGCCCATTAACCTTGATCAAGGAGTCCGCCATGTCCACTGTCCCCGCCCACCTCAAATACGCCGCCTCACACGAATGGATGCAGCTCAACGCCGACGGCAGCGTCACCGTCGGCATTACCGACCACGCCCAGGAAGCCCTCGGCGACCTCGTCTATGTCGAGCTGCCGGAAATCGGCGCACATTTTGCTGCCGAAAAGGAAATTGCCGTCGTCGAATCGGTCAAGGCCGCGGCTGATGTTTATGCGCCCATCGCCGGCACCGTCACTGAAGTCAATCAGGCGGCGGCCGATGCGCCGGAATCGGTCAATCAGGATGCCTACGCCGCCTGGTTGTTCAAGTTGACCCCGGACAACGTCGCCGACCTCGACAACATGCTCGACGCTGCCGCCTACCAGGCCGTCGCTGACGCCGCCTAAGCAAGGACTGCCCATGCCGCTTAATCAACCGCTCTCCGCACTGGAGCAGCAGGACGAGTTCATCGACCGCCACATCGGCCCCTGTGCCAGCGAAATCGCCGCCATGCTCGACGCCATCGGCGCCGCCAGCGTCGAACAACTGATTGCCGAAACCGTTCCCGCCGCCATCCGTCTGCCGGCCGATCTGCCGCTGCCGGCGCCGCGCCGCGAACACCAGGCGCTGGCCGACCTCAAGGCGATTGCCGGCAAGAATGTCGTCAACAAGTCATGCATCGGCATGGGCTATTACGACACGCTGACGCCCAAGGTCATCCTGCGCAACGTCATGGAAAATCCCGGCTGGTACACCGCCTACACGCCTTACCAGGCGGAAATCGCCCAGGGTCGTCTCGAAGCCTTGATGAACTTCCAGCAAATGGTCGTCGACCTGAGCGGCCTCGACATCGCCAACGCCTCGTTGCTCGATGAAGCCACGGCTGCCGCTGAAGCCATGGCCATGGCGCGCCGCGTGTCGAAGTCGAGCTCCAACCGCTTTCTGGTCGATGCCAACTGCTTCCCGCAAACCATCGACGTGATCAAGACGCGCGCCGGCTATTTCGGCTTCGAACTGGTGATTGCCACCGCCGATAGCCAACAGGACGAAGAATTCTTCGGCGCCCTGCTCCAGTATCCCGGCGACAACGGCGAAGTGCGCGACTTGAGCGCGACCATCGCCGCTCTCAAGGCCAAGGGTGCGACTGTCGCCGTTGCCTGCGATCTGATGGCGCTGGTTCTCCTCAAATCACCGGGCGCCATGGGTGCCGACATCGCCCTCGGCTCAAGCCAGCGCTTCGGTATACCGATGGGTTTCGGCGGCCCGCACGCGGCTTTTTTTGCCACCCGCGAAGCCTTTGTCCGTTCGATGCCCGGGCGCATCATCGGCCTCTCCCGTGATGCCCGCGGCAAGCCAGCCTACCGCATGGCGCTGCAAACGCGCGAGCAGCATATCCGCCGCGAGAAGGCCAACTCGAACATCTGCACCTCGCAGGTATTGCTCGCCAACATGGCCGGCATGTACGCCGTCTTGCACGGCCCGCAAGGCTTGAAAACCATCGCCAGCCGCATTCACCGGCTGACCGGCATGTTGGTTGAAGGCTTGAAAAATGCCGGAATTTCCGTGTCGCCCGCAAGCTTCTTCGACACCGTGCAGATCCAGACCGAGCAGACCGTCAGCGGCTACAACTTCCGCCCGCTCGCCCATGGCTGGCAAGGAATTTCGTTCGACGAAACGACGACGGCCGCTGATCTCGCCACACTGCTGCAGGCGCTTACCGGCGCCGCGCCGGATCTCGCCGCGCTCGACGCCGCGGCGGCAGCGAACTGCCCGCTCGGCGCCTTGTTACGCAGCGACGCCATCCTGACGCATTCGGTATTCAATACCCACCATACCGAACACGAAATGCTGCGCTACCTCAAGTCGCTGCAAAACAAGGATCTGGCGCTCGATCACTCGATGATCTCGCTCGGCTCGTGCACCATGAAGCTCAATGCGACCAGCGAAATGATCCCGGTCACCTGGCCTGAATTCGGCGCGATGCACCCCTTCGCGCCACGCGAGCAGGCAGTCGGCTATCTGGAAATGATCGCCGACCTGAGCCAATGGCTGCAGATCATCACCGGCTTTGACGCCATTTGCATGCAGCCGAACTCCGGCGCGCAGGGCGAATATGCCGGCCTGGTGACGATTGCCCGCTACCACGCCAGCCGCGGCGAGGCACATCGCAATATTTGTCTGATCCCGAAATCGGCGCACGGCACCAACCCGGCGACGGCGCAAATGGCCAACATGAAGGTCGTCGTCGTCGATTGCGACGAGAACGGCAACGTCGATGTCGCCGACCTCAAGGCCAAGGCCGAAGCGCATCAAGACAAGCTCGCCTGCCTGATGATCACCTATCCATCCACACACGGCGTTTTCGAGGAAGCGGTGCGCGACATCTGCACCATCGTCCATGCCCACGGCGGCCAGGTTTACATGGACGGCGCCAACCTCAACGCGCAGGTCGGCCTGACTTCGCCCGGCTTCATCGGCGCCGATGTCAGCCACATGAACCTGCACAAAACCTTCGCCATCCCGCACGGCGGCGGCGGGCCGGGAATGGGGCCAATCGGCCTCAAGGCGCATCTGGCACCGTTCATCGCCGACCATGCCGTCGTCGCCACCGGCGCCGACAATCGCCCCCATGCCGGCCAGGGCGCCGTTTCGGCCGCTCCCTTCGGTTCGGCCTCGATCCTCACCATTTCCTGGATGTATCTCGCCATGCTCGGCGGCGCCGGCGTCAAGAAAGCCACGCAGGTCGCCATCCTCAACGCCAACTATGTCGCCACAAGGCTCAATGCGCATTATCCAGTGCTCTACTTCGGCAGCCTGGGTCGCGTCGCCCATGAGTGCATTCTCGACATCCGCCCGCTCAAGGCCGCCACCGGCATCAGCGAAACGGATATCGCCAAGCGTCTGATGGATTACGGTTTCCACGCGCCGACCGTCAGCTTCCCGGTGGCCGGCACGATGATGGTCGAACCGACCGAATCGGAATCGAAGGCTGAACTCGACCGTTTCATTGAAGCGATGATTTCGATCCGTGACGAAATCCGCCAGATCGAAAACGGCAGCTTGCCGGCTGACGACAATCCGCTGAAGCATGCCCCGCACTCGTCGGCAGATATTGTCGACGCCGACTGGCAGCGCCCCTACAGCCGCCAGCAAGCGGTCTTCCCGCTGCCCTGGGTGGCCGCCAACAAGTTCTGGCCGAGCGTCAATCGCATCGACGATGTTTATGGCGACCGCAACCTCAACTGCGCCTGCCCACCACTGTCGGCCTACGCTGATTGATGACCGCCGCCCCCTCCGGGATCGCCGGATTGCCCAACGTCCCCGCCTGCTTCGGCTGGTTATCGCTGGATCGGCGGGGCGGCTGGCGATTGCAGGGAGAGCCGCTCAGACACCGCGGCCTGATCGGGTTCATCAACCGGCAATACGCAGGCGATGAGTCAGGCCGCTGGTTTGTACAGAACGGCCCGCAGCGGGTATTTGTCACCCTGGCCTATACGCCGTGGGTTTTCCGCCGCGACGGCAACGGCTTCGTCAGCCATACCGGCGAAGCGGCCGGCGATATCACGGCCATTTATCTCGACGAAGAAGGCAACATCCTGCTCGCCACGGCGGGTGCCATCGCGCTGCTCGATGACCGCGATTTGTCGGCCTTCCTCGACGAATGCCGGGAAAAAAGCCGGCAAAACGGTCAACTTGCTGTCAAGGAAGAAAACTGGCTAACAATGATGGCGGGTGAAAGCCCGGCGGCGATCACCTGGCGCGACCTGCCAATACACTCAATCAGGCGCGACGACGTGGCTCACCGCTTCAGTTTTCAGCCGCACCCGCAGCCCTGATTTTCTGCCACCAGGCGGCTACCTCTGGCAATGCCTGATCGAGGTCGCCTGACAAATCCGCCTGAATTTGCAGCAACAGTTTGCGTTGCCGGGCAGTCAGCCGAGCGGGAAAAACCGGCTGCAAGCCTACAATCAAATCACCCGCAACCGCCTTGCCACGCCCTGGAAAGCCGTTTTTGGAGAAGCGCAACACGCGCTTGCTGGCTGCCCCCGCTTCCAGCTGAACGACTTTTGTCCCGACCGGCAAGGGGATTTCGATCTCTGCCCCGGCGATCATGGCCAGGGCATTGACCGGCATGTCAAGGTAAATGTCTCGTCCGCGCAGTTCAAAAATAGCGTGCGTCTTGATGACGATGGTCAAAAACAGGTCGCCGGGGTGCAACCCACCCTCTCCCGGCACCCCCTGCCCGATAAGGCGTAAATCATCGCCTGGCAAGATGCCGGCAGGAACCTTGACCTTCAGGCTGACAGCCTGCTGCTGGCGGCCGCTGCCAGCGCAATCCGGGCAGATGCGCTCACTGAAAAAACCGCGCCCGACGCAGTCAGAACAACTGACCAAGCCCTGTTTTTTATCGCGAACCCGCCCACTACCGTGACAGGCTTCACAAAACCGGGTGCGCGTCAGGCCATGCTCGCCGCTTCCCTTGCACGTCGGGCAATCCTTGCCGCGCACGTAATTCAGAGTCTTGTCGCAGCCAGCCCAAGCCTCGGCCAGCGAAATTTCCAGGTTCAGACGAATATCCGCTGCCCGCTGCGGTTCATCGGGCGGCGCTTCATCATCCGGCTCCCAATCGTCGACGGCGACATCGTCTTCCGGCTCCAGCAAAGCCTCGTAGGCCGCACGGATTTCGGTAAAACGCGCCGTCGCCTGCGGGTCGTCGTTGCGATCCGGGTGCCAGGTCATGGCCAGACGACGGAAAACGCGCTTCAGCTCGGCATGACTGATGTCCCGCTCAACACCGAGCGTGAGGTAAGGATCTTCCTTCAACGAAACCTAAGACTTGTGCGGCATCTGGCTGATTTTAATCTTCCATTCCTGCGGGCCGGTGTGGTGAACACTGGTTCCGGAAGAATCGACCGCCACCGTCACCGGCATGTTTTCGACATCGAATTCGTAAATAGCTTCCATGCCGAGATCGGCAAAACCGACCACTTTGGCCGACTTGATTGCCTTGGCGACCAGATAGGCAGCGCCGCCGACGGCCATCAGATAGGCCGACTGGTTGTCCTTGATCGCCTCGATTGCGGTTTCGCCACGCTCAGACTTGCCGACCATCGAAATCAGGCCGGTCTCTTCGAGCATCATGCGGGTGAATTTGTCCATCCGGGTGGCGGTCGTCGGGCCGGCCGGGCCGACCACCTCGTCGCGCACCGGGTCGACCGGGCCAACGTAGTAAATGACGCGGTTGGTGAAATCGACCGGCAGCTTTTCACCCTTCGCCAGCATGTCGGCAATGCGCTTGTGGGCGGCATCGCGGCCTGTCAACATCTTGCCGTTGAGCAACAGTTTCTGGCCGATTTTCCAGGAGGCAACTTCTTCCTTGGTCAACGTATTGAGGTCAACGCGGGTTGCTGCCTTGAAGTCGGGCGTCCAGGTCACCGCCGGCCAGTCTTCCAGCTTCGGCACTTCAAGCTTGGCCGGGCCGGAGCCATCGAGATGGAAATGGCAGTGGCGGGTCGCCGCGCAATTCGGCACCAGAGCAACCGGCAAATTCGCCGCATGACAGGGATAATCAAGCACCTTGACGTCAAGCACCGTCGTCAGGCCGCCGAGGCCTTGTGCGCCGACCCCCAGGGCGTTGATCTTTTCCATCAACTCAAGGCGCAGCTCTTCCGGGCGGGTCAGCTTGGCTCCCGTTTTTGCGCAGGCTGCCGCCTTGGCCTTCAATTCGTGAATATCGACCGGCGCCATGATCGACTCCTTGGCCAGCAACATGGCCTTTTCCGGCGTGCCGCCGATGCCGATGCCGATGATGCCCGGCGGACACCAACCGGCACCCATTTCCGGGATTTTTTTGAGTACCCAATCGACGAGGTCGTCGGAAGGATTGAGCATGGCGAATTTGGACTTGGCTTCGGAGCCGCCACCCTTGGCGGCGCAGATCACGTCGACCTGAGCACCGGGGACGATTTCAAAATGGACGACGGCCGGGGTGTTGTCTTTGGTGTTTTTGCGCGCGCCGGCCGGGTCGGCGAGTACCGAGGCACGCAGGGGGTTATCGGGATTGCCGTAGGCGCGGCGGACGCCTTCGTCGATCATCTGCTGGATGCTCATGGTCGCATCCGGCCAGGTCACCTGCATACCAACCTTGATGAAGACCATGCCAATCCCGGTGTCCTGGCAGATCGGGCGCTGACCTTCGGCTGACATCCGCGAATTGGTCAGAATTTGCGCAATGGCATCCTTGGCGGCCGGGCTTTCTTCGCGCTCGTAAGCTTCGCCAAGCGCCTTGATGTAATCGAGCGGATGGTAATAGCTGATGTACTGGAAGGCATCGGCGACGGACTGGATCAGATCTTCCTGTTTAATGGCGGTCATGGGCGGGCTCCGTGGTTTTTGATGGCTTTTTTTGGTGTTGCAATGCAAGCGTCTGAGTCATGGTCTTGTCAACAAGCGCCATGATGAGCGCGGAAAAAAGAAATACGACATGAATGACCACTTGCCAAAGCAAGGTGTGCTCTGAAAGATTGGGGGCATTGATGAAGCTCTTCAGCAGGTGAATTGAAGAGATCCCGATAATGGCCGTCGAAAGCTTGATTTTTAATACACCGGCATTGACGTGCGAAAGCCATTCAGGCTGATCAGGATGGTTTTCCAGATCGAGTCGGGAAACGAAGGTTTCATAGCCGCCAACAATCACCATGATCAACAGATTGGCAATCATCACGACGTCGATCAGGCCGAGTACCACCAGCATGACTTCGACTTCAGTGAAATTGTTGCCGGTAATTGCGCCATGAACGAGGTGACTTAGTTCGACCATGAACAACCAGCAGTAAATAACCTGCGCGACAATCAGACCCAGATAGAGTGGTGCCTGTATCCAGCGACTGGCGAAAATGAAAGTTTCAAGTGATTTTATGGGTGAGTTCATTGCTAAACAGTCAGATTTGAAGCGTCAAAGTTTATCACGCCCCCCCGTCAGCTCTTTAGCAGCCACTCGATATGTTGCGCCGCAACGTGATTTAGTAAGGCGTTTGTAAGATTATCAACGTCTAATGCCGCCTCAACGCTGGCGAGGGAAGTGGGATGGCCACCAGCTTGTGCGGCTTTACATTGTTCCGGGTCAATCCCCGGAATCTGATCGGTTGTTTCAACATAATTGCGAAGTACCGCAGAGGAGAAGAATATGTCGAATGAGTCCGTGCAGCTAATTTATCCGTCTGACGAAATGGTCAAGAACGCAGCGGTTTCGGGGATGGATGCTTACCGGGCGCTGTGCGCGGAAGCCGAAGCCGACTACCCGGAGTTCTGGGCCAAGCGCGCCCGTGAAATGATCACCTGGAAGCAACCGTTCACTCAGTCGCTTGACGACTCCAACGCCCCATTCTTCAAATGGTTTGCCGACGGCAAGCTCAATGTTTCCTACAACTGCCTAGATCGTCAGGTAGAAGCCGGCCTCGGCGACAAGGTGGCCATCATCTTCGAAGCCGACAACGGCGAAGTGACCAAGGTAACCTACAAGGAACTGCTCTCCAAGGTTGCCAAGTTCGCCAATGCCCTGCGCGGCATGGGTGTCAAGAAAGGTGATCGCGTCGTCATCTACATGCCGATGACCGTTGAAGGCATCTGCGCCATGCAGGCTTGTGCCCGCCTCGGCGCCATCCACTCCATCGTTTTCGGCGGCTTCTCTGCCCAGTCCCTGCGCGATCGTATCAACGACGCCGGCGCCGTAGCCCTGATCACCTCCGACGGCCAGTTCCGTGGCGGCAAGGCCATTCCGCTCAAGCCGATCGCTGACGAAGCTTTCGCCATGGGCGGTTGCGAGTCGGTCAAGAACGTCATCGTCTTCAAGCGCACCGGCGCTGAAGTCAATATGGTTGCCGGTCGCGATACCTGGCTGCATGATGCCGTCGCCAATCAGTCCGACGTTTGCGAACCGGAATGGGTCGAAGCCGAACACCCGCTGTTCCTGCTCTACACGTCGGGTTCCACCGGCAAGCCGAAGGGGGTTCAGCACTCGACCGGCGGTTACCTACTGCACGCCATCATGACCATGAAGTGGACCTTCGACATCAAGCCGACGGACGTCTTCTGGTGTACGGCTGACATTGGCTGGGTTACCGGTCACACCTATATCACCTACGGCCCGCTGGCCTGCGGCGCCACCGAAGTGGTTTTCGAAGGCGTTCCGACCTACCCGGATGCCGGCCGTTTCTGGAAGATGATCCAGGATCACAAGGTTTCGATCTTCTACACCGCACCGACCGCTATCCGTTCGCTGATCAAGTCTTCTGACACCACCCCGGCCGTCCATCCGAAGAGCTACAACCTGTCTTCGCTGCGCATCCTTGGCTCTGTGGGCGAGCCGATCAACCCGGCGGCCTGGACGTGGTACTACGAGAATGTTGGCGGCGGCCGTTGCCCGATCGTCGATACCTTCTGGCAAACCGAAACCGGTGGTCACATGATCACCCCGCTGCCGGGCGCTACCCCGCTGGTTCCGGGTTCCTGCACGCTGCCCTTCCCGGGTATCCAGTTTGCCGTCGTCGATGAAACCGGGGCTGATCTGCCGTGGGGTCAGGGCGGCATTTTGGTCTGCAAGAAGCCGTGGCCGTCGATGATCCGCACGATCTGGAATGACGATGAGCGTTACGTCAAGTCCTACTATCCAGCTGACTTCCAGGGCAAATACTACCTGGCCGGCGACGGTGCCATCCGTGACAAAGACACCGGCTACTTCACCATCACCGGCCGTATCGACGATGTGCTGAACGTTTCCGGTCACCGCATGGGGACGATGGAAATCGAATCGGCGCTGGTTGCCAATCCGCTGGTTGCCGAGGCAGCCGTGGTTGGCCGCCCGGATGATCTGACCGGTGAAGCCATTGTCGCCTTCGTCGTGCTCAAGGGTTCACGCCCGACGGGTGACGACGCCAAGCGCCTCATCAAGGAACTGTCTGACTGGGTCGGCAAGGAAATCGGGCCGATTGCCAAGCCGAAGGACATCCGGTTTGGCGACAATCTGCCGAAAACCCGTTCAGGCAAGATCATGCGTCGCTTGCTGCGTGGTCTGGCCAAGGGCGAGGAACTGACGCAAGACACGTCCACGCTAGAAAACCCGGCCATTCTCGAACAGCTCAAGGGCTGATCGAGGCGCCAGCCGAATCAGGGGTAGCGGTCTTGCCACGCCACCCCATCATTAATAATGGCAAGGAGGAGACCATGGTTACCTTACCGGTGACCTCGAATGCAAGTCTTTCAGACTGCATGGCAACGGCCGGCACGCTAAACGTGCCGGCCGTTTTATTTTCCGTGTTCACCCGATGAAACAATCCAGCCCGGCCCGCCAGCGGCTGACCTCCCTCGCCCTCCTCGGCTTGCCCTTGCTGACTTACCCGATACTCAGCCTGCCCGTGGGCATGTGGGCGGGGATGCCGGCCGACTACATTTATCTTTTCGGCGTCTGGGCGGGTCTTATCGTGCTGGCTGCCCGCGTTGCCGAAAAAAAGGCGTAATTGATGCTTTCCGGCTGGTTCATCCTGCTCTTGTCGACGGCTTACCTGGCAGTTCTCTTTGCCGTCGCACGCTTTGGCGATGCCCGCGCCGATGCCGGAAAATCGATCATTTCAGCCAATGTCTACGCTCTTTCGCTGGCGGTTTATTGCACGTCGTGGACGTTTTACGGCAGCGTCGGGCGCGCTTCCTCTGGGGGGCTGTCTTTTCTGACCATTTACATCGGGCCGACCCTGATGTTGATGATGACCGGCATCATCCTGAAAATGATCCGTATCAGCAAAGTTCACCGGATTACCTCGATTGCCGATTTCATCGCTTCGCGCTACGGCAAGAGCCAGTTGCTCGCCGGCCTCGTCACCGTTATCGCCGTTGTCGGCGTCATTCCCTACATTGCATTGCAACTCAAGGCCATCGCCGCCAGCCTCGATGTCCTGCTACTTGAAGGAGAAGCCGATTTTTTACCCTGGTGGCTCGATTCGACCTTTCTGATTGCTGCCCTGCTCGCCGTTTTCACGATACTTTTCGGCACGCGCCATCTCGACGCCACCGAGCGTCACGAGGGTATGGTCGCCGCGGTTGCCTTTGAATCGGTGATCAAGCTGCTGGCTTTTCTGGCGGTTGGCCTGTTTGTGACCTATGGCATGTTTGGCGGCCTCGCCGACGTCTTTCAGCGCGCCGCGGCGAGTCCTGAACTGGAGCGCCTGCTGCATCTCGATGCCAGCCGAGCCGGAACCTGGACGGCAATGATTCTGCTCTCCGGTCTGGCAATCATTTTTCTGCCACGCCAGTTTCAGATCATCGTTGTCGAGAATGTGGACGAATCTCACCTAAAGCGCGCCGTCTGGCTGTTTCCGCTCTATCTGCTGCTGATCAATATTTTCGTCCTGCCGCTGGCGCTCGGTGGGCTGCTGCATTTTCACGGGCAAGCCTTCAATGCCGACACCTTCGTTCTCACCCTGCCGCTCGCCCGCGGCGCCGAAGCGCTCGCCCTGCTCGTCTTTATCGGCGGCCTCTCGGCGGCGACCGGCATGGTTATTGTCGAAACCATTGCGCTATCAACGATGGTCTGCAACGACCTGGTCATGCCCTGGCTGCTTCGCAGCTCGGGACTCGGCGCCAGCAAGGATGTCTCACGCCTGCTGATCAGCATCCGGCGGGCGGCGATTGCCGTCATTTTGCTGCTCGGCTACATCTATTTTCGTGCCGCCGGCGAAGCTTATGCGCTGGTCGGCATCGGCCTGATTTCCTTTGCCGCGGTGGCTCAGTTCGCCCCCGCCATGTTCGGCGGCATGTACTGGAAGCAAGGCACGCGCGCCGGCGCCGTCGCCGGACTGAGCGGCGGCTTTGTGGTGTGGATCTACACCCTGCTGCTGCCCTCTTTTGCCAAATCCGGGTGGATCGGTAACGGCTTCGTCGAAGACGGCCTGTTTGGCGTCAGCGCGCTCAAGGCGCAGGCGCTGCTGGGCTTGAGCGGACTCGATGAAATCTCGCATTGTCTGTGGTGGAGCCTGCTGACCAATCTCGGCCTGTACATCCTGGTGTCGCTCAATTCGCGGCCGGATGCGGTGGAAGCCGGGCAGGCCGAGCGTTTTGTCGATGTCTTTCGCCACTCGGCCCAGGAGACCGATCACCGCACCTGGCGAGGTCGCGCCTCGATTGATGAACTGGTCAGTCTGCTCGAACGCTTCCTCGGGGTGGCGCGGGCGCGGCAGCAGTTGATGCTTTATGCACGTGGCCGCGGTGCGGTAAGTTGGCAAAAACTGCCGGCCGACGCCGATTTTGTCCATTTTGCCGAGGCTCAGCTGACCGGTGCGATTGGCTCGGCCAGTGCGCGGGTGATGGTTTCCTCAGTCGCTCAGGAAGAAGAAATCGGCCTTGAGGAAGTGCTCGACATCCTCGATGAAGCGACCCAGGTGCGCGCCTACAGCCGGGAACTGGAAGCGAAATCGAACGAACTGGAGCAGGCGACGGCTGAGCTGCGGGCGGTCAACGAGCGGCTGCGTGAACTCGACAAAATGAAGGACGATTTCATCTCAACCGTAACCCATGAGTTGCGGACGCCGTTGACATCGATTCGCGCCCTGTCGGAAATGCTGCACGAAGACCCCAAGCTCGAACTCACCGACCGCCGACGTTTTCTCGGCATCATCGTCGGCGAGACCGAGCGCCTGACGCGCTTGATCAACCAGATTCTCGATATGGCCAAACTCGAATCCGGGCGTGCCGAATGGACCTCGACGGAAGTCGATCTGGGCGACGTCGTGCGCGAGAGCATGGCCGCGCTCGGCCAGCTTTTCCGCGACAAAAATGTCGCGCTGACGGCCGCATTGCCGGATCGCTGCCCGCCTGTGCTCGCCGACCGCGACCGCTTGACGCAAGTCATGATCAATTTGCTCTCGAACGCCGTCAAATTCGTTCCCGGCGGCAGCGGGAAGGTTCACGTCAGCATCCACGCCAACGCACAGCGGCTGCAGGTCGAAGTTGCCGACAATGGCCCCGGGCTGACCGGCGAAGAGTGCTCAGTCATCTTCGAAAAATTCCGCCAGGGGGGCAACACAATGACCGACAAACCCCAGGGTACCGGACTCGGACTGCCGATCAGCCGGCAAATTGTCGAATATTTTGGTGGTAATCTCTGGGTTGAAAGTGTGCCCGGCGAAGGAGCAAATTTCATTTTCACGGTGCCCTTGACCGCCCCGGAAGAACCACAGGGAGACAAAAAGCATGGCTCATAAAATATTGATTGTCGACGACGAACCCAACATCGTCATTTCGCTTGAGTTTTTGATGAAAAAGGAAGGCTTCGAGGTCGCCGTTGCCAACGACGGCGAGGAAGCCCTCGCCAAAGTCGCCAGTTTTTTCCCTGACCTCATGCTGCTCGATGTGATGATGCCGAAAAAATCCGGCTTTGAAGTCTGCGAAGCCCTGCGCGCCGACCCCGCCAACGCCAATCTGCAAATCGTCATGCTGACCGCCAAGGGGCGCGATACCGAGGTTGCCAAGGGCTTGGCGATCGGCGCCGACGCCTACATGACCAAACCTTTTTCGACCAAGGAACTGGTCGCCAAAATCAAATCGATGCTTGGCGTCGCCTGATTTTCCTGAACACGGTCAGCGGCCAACACAGGCCAAATGCCGATTCCAACATTTGCCCGGGATCAAGCCATGAAGGCAAAACACCGTTTCGCGCTGGCCGTTATTGTTCTCGGTCTATTGATGACCGGGCCGTTTGTCGTCACCTCCCTGCTCGTCTGGCTCGACATGAAGGACGCCGAGCGTGCGATGCTGACCGATTTATTGCTCTCGCGCCTACCGGTCGGCACGATGATGACGCTTTTTGGCTTCGTTCTCGGGGTTCTCGTCCTGCACAAACTGTTCAAGCAATACGTTGAAGGTTTGTTGCGGATGGCCGAAACCCTACGTTTGATGCTCAGCGCCAACCGCAATTTCCGCGTCACGCCGGAAGGCCCGCTGGAAGTTCAGCAGCTGGCGCGCGCCGCCAATGATCTGGCGCAACAGCGCGATGTACTGATGGACGATGTCGACGCCCAGATTGCCCGCGCCAAAGCCTCCGTCGAAGAAGAAAAAAACCGCCTCGCGGCCTTGATGTCGGAGCTCGCGCAAGCCGTTGTTGTCTGCAATCTCGATGGCCGCATCCTGCTCTACAACAATCGCGCCCGGCTTCAGTTCAAAGCGCTGGCGCAAGGGCCGACCTCAGTTTCCGGCGGCACCCTGATCGGTCTTGGCCGCTCGATTTTCTCGATTCTCGAAAAAAACCAGGTGCAGCACGCCCAGGAGGTGATCACCCAGCGCCTGAATAGCGGCAAGACAGCGCTCTCCAATTTCATCACCACAACACGCAGCGGCCAGTTGTTGCGTGCGCAGATGGTGCCGGTGCTCGCCGGCAGCGGCGAAGAAAAGAAAACGCTATCCGGCTATGTGCTCACCGTCGAAAACATCACCCGCAGCCTTGAGCAGGAAGCGCGACGCGATCAGGCGCTGCATTCGTTAACCGAAGGCAGCCGCTCGTCGCTGGGCAGCATCCGCGCGGCAATCACCAATCTGATCGACTACCCGGAGATGGAAGCCGAGCTGCGCGAGCGCTTCATTCGTGTCGTCGACGACGAAGCGGCACGCATGAGCCAGCGCCTCGACCAAACGATGGCCGAATTCTCCGACTCGATGAAAACGCGCTGGCCGCTTGAGGATATTCTCGCCATCGACCTGATTGCCGCCACCCAGCGCCGCATCGAAGACAAGCTGCAACTGCCGATCAAGACCGAAGCGCTCGATGACACCTTGTGGATCAAGGCGGACAGCTTCTCGCTGCTGTTTGCCTTGGTCTTTCTGGCAGCAAAACTTCAGGATCACTACGCCCCGCGCGAACTGCGCTTTCGCCTCAGCGCGGAAGGAAAACTCGCCTACCTCGACCTGATCTGGGCCGGTGCGGTGATGTCTGCGGAAACTTTTTATACCTGGGAAATGGAAACCATGCAGGTTGGCGAAGAAACATCGCCCCTCACGCTGCGTGATGTCATCGACCGCCATGGCGGCGAAATCTGGTTTCAGCGCGAAAAAGCCGCACAGCGTGCCTTTTTCCGCTTCGTTCTGCCGGTCGCCCTGCCCGAGATCGCCAGTGATTTGGATGACAAGGCGCGCAGCACCGGTCGCCCCGAGTATTACGACTTCGACCTCTTCAATTTTGCCGACAAATCGATCGACCTCGAGCGCAAGCTGAGCGATCTTGCCTACACCGTTTTCGATACCGAAACGACCGGGCTCGAACCCTCGAAGGGCGACGAAATCATCCAGATCGGCGCCGTTCGCGTCATCAACAACCGACTGCTGCGGCAAGAGGTTTTCAACCAGCTGATCGACCCGGAGTGCCCGCTCAAGCCCGAATCGATCCCGATTCACGGCATCACCGAAGACATGGTGCGCGGCCAGCCGACAATTGACGCGGTTCTCCCCGCCTTCCACGAATTTTGCGAAGACACCGTGCTGATTGCCCACAATGCCGCTTTCGACATGCGTTTCCTGCAACTCAAGGAAGAACGCACCGGCATCCGTTTCAGCCAGCCGGTACTCGACACCCTGCTGCTTTCGGCGGTCGTTCACCCGAATCAGGAATCGCACAAGCTCGACGTTATTCTCGAACGTCTGGGGGTCGAGATCGGCAGTCGCCACAATGCGCTGGAAGATGCGCTGGCAACCGCCGCCGTTTTTCTCAAGATGATCCCGCTGCTTGAAGAAATGGGGATCGTCACCGTCCGCCAGGCGCTCGAAGCCTGCGAAAAAACCTACTTTGCCCGCATCAAGTACTAACTTGCCCTTCTCGACCGAACGCGTCTTTCCCTGTCAACAACTCGCCGCCACCGAACAGGCGCTCAATGCGCTGAACGACTTGCCGAGCGCCCCGGCGTGCGCCGACGCATTAGCCGGCTTCACCCGCCAACTGGTGCACTGCGGACTCGACGGCGAGGCAGCGACGCGCATCATTGCCGGCCTGAATGACCGCTTGAGCGCAAGAGTCATCGAACTGACCGCCCGCAAACACCGCCTGCCCCCCGTATCCTGGTGCTGGCTGGCACTCGGTTCCGAGGGTCGACACGAACAAACCCTGGTCACCGACCAGGATAACGGCCTGATTTTCAGTGCCGCCGATGCGCAAGAGGCCGAAGCACTGCGGGCGCTATTTTTGCCCTTTGCCAACGAAGTCAATCACCATCTCGCCGACTGCGGATTCACGCTGTGCAGCGGCCAGATCATGGCCGGCAACCCGGCCTGGTGCCTGTCGCAGGACGAGTGGAAAAACCGCTTCATGGATTGGGTACGCCGCCCGGAGCCCGGCGCCCTGCTCAACGCCAGCATTTTCTTCGACTTGCGCCCGCTCTATGGCGATCACACCCTCGCTGAAAATCTGCGCACCCTGCTTCTCTCGATGACCAGCGACACCCCGGCCTTTCTTCACTTGATGGCCGCCAACGCGATTCAGGCGATGGTTCCCCTGAGTTTTCTCGGTGAGGTCAGCGACGGCGGCAGGAGCGGCGACGGCATCGACCTGAAAAAATACGGCAGCCGGATTTTTGTCGATGCGGCGCGCATTTTTGCCCTCGCCACCGGCGTTCGCGCGGTCAACACCGGCGAACGCTTGCATCAGGCTGGTGCCAACTGCGGCTTGACGACCGACGAACTGGCGGCGGGCAAGGCTGCTTTTGGTCATGTTTTGCGCTTGCGCCTCGATCATCAACTGGCCGCGAAGGCTGCGGGAAAAGACAGCGGTCACGGCATCAGAATGGCTTCGCTGCACGACATGGACAAAGCCATTTTGCGTGAATCACTCAAGCAAGCCCGACGCCTTCAACAGCGACTCAAATTAAACTACGCACTTTAAGCCCTTAAAACAGACCGAGGTTGTTGTGACACCCATAGATCAAAGCATCGCGCAAACCGAAGAAGCGCTGCGCAGCGCCGGCCGCCAGCGTCTGGCCGGCGCCAGCATCGCCTTTTTGAAAAAACATGCGCCATTCAACAAAATGAGCGGCGAGGCGCTGCAAGATTTCGCGCAAAAGGCAGAACTGGCCTTTTACCCTGCCGGGTCGACCATCGTCGGACCGGAATCAGGCAACGTCCGTTATTTTTACCTGATCGAAACGGGCAAGGTACAAGCTCGCCAGGCCGGCGAAGTCACCGTCACCGAATACTCCATCCTAAGCCTCAGCCCCGGCGAGAGCTTCCCGATTGGTGCCGTTACCGCCGGTCGCCCGTCGACCAACAACTACCTGGCCGTTGAAGACACCTATTGCTACCAGCTGCCGGCGCCTGATTTCATGCGGCTGATGACTGCCAGCCCGGAGTTTTCGCTGTTTTGCACGCAATACATCGCCAGCCTGCTGAATCAGTCGCGCCAGCAGTTGCAGCAGCAATTTGCCCAGCGCGCCAGCGAGCAGCAAACACTCAATTCGCCGCTTTCCGGCGTCGGTGCGCGGGCACCGCTGAGCATCACGCCGGAGACGCCGGTGCGGGTGGCGCTGGAAACCATGTCGAAAGCGAAGGTTGGCTCACTGGTAATCGCTGCGGCAGACAAAAAGCCGGTCGGCATTTTCACCCGTTCCGACCTCCTTGATCGCGTCGTCCTCGCCGATCTGCCGCATAGTGCGCCGATCAGTCAGGCCATGTCGGCCAACCCGTTCATGCTCGAAGAACAGGCGACTGCCTACGATGCCATGCTGGCCATGGCAACGCACGGCATCCGCCACGTTCTCGTCACCGATGCGGAAGGACACCTCACCGGCGTCGTCTCCGAGCGCGACCTCTTCGCCCTGCAGCGCGTCGGTTTGCGGCAGATTCGGCAGACCATCGAAGAGGCGCTGACGGTCGAAGCCTTGCAGCAATCGGTCAGCGATGTTCGCCAGCTCTCCTTCAACATGCTGGCGCAGGGCATTGGCGCCGAGCAGATGACCCAGTTCATTTCAGCGCTCAACGACGCAATCACCCGCCGCGTCATTCAGCTCAATCTCGACCACCATCGCTTCGACGGCATCGAATGGGCCTGGCTGGCCTTTGGCTCGGAGGGGCGCGACGAGCAAACCTTCAGTACCGACCAGGATAACGGCATCGTTTTCACCTGCGACGACGACGCCGCGCTTGATACGCTGCGCCAACGCTTTCTCGCCTTTGCCGGTGCCGTCAATCGCGATCTCGACCGCTGTGGTTTTCCGCTCTGCAAAGGCAACATCATGGCCAGCAATCCGCAATGGTGCCTGTCGCTCAAGGAATGGAAAAACCAGTTCAGCAACTGGATCCGTATCCCACACCCGGACGCGCTGCTCAACGCCACCATTTTCTTCGATTTCCGCCCGCTCTTCGGCCATACCGATCTCGCCGACCTCATGCGCCGCCACTTGCTCGCACAAACCGCCGACAATCCGATGTTTCTCCGCGCCATGGCAAAAAACGCCCTTGATGTCGAGCCACCACTAGGCAAGATTCGTGATTTTTTGACCGATCTGGAGCCTGGGCAACCAGGCAAGATCGACCTCAAAAAATATGGCTCGCGCATTTTTGTCGATGTCGCGCGGATTTACGCCCTTGCCAGCGGCGTGCACAACACCAACTCGGTACAACGTCTGCGCATCGCCGCCAAGCGCCTGTCGATTCGCGAAGATGAAATCAACGCCGTACTCGAAGGGCTCGACTTCATCCAGCTACTGCGTCTCCAGCATCAATACCTTGAAGGCGAGCCGGGGCGCCAGGGGGACAATCTGATCGACCCCGACAAACTCAACGAACTGGATCGCCGAATTTTGAAAGAATCCTTCCGTCAGGCGCGCAAAATCCAGACTCGCCTCAAACTCGATTACCAGGTGAATTAAGGTGCTCGGCCTCAAGAAAATGCTGCGCCGTGGCAAAACGGCCAAAACCGGCTTGCCGCAGGATATCCAGCAGGCAATCAGCGACTGGCAGGAGAGCGCCGCCCCCAACCTGACGGCTGCGCACTATCGCACGCGCTACGTGGTGCTTGACCTCAAAACCTCCGGCTTCGACCCAGCGCAGGATCAACTGCTCGGCATGTCAGCGATTGCCCTGCGCGAGGGCGGTTGCATCATCCCCGGCGATGCCATCGCCCTCGATTTCAGCGGCCGCGACGAGAGCTTGCCGAGCATCGACCGCCAACTGACGGCATTTTTGCACTTCACCGCCAAGGCGCCGCTGGTCTGCTACCACTGGGCTTTTATCAGGGCTTTTCTGGAACGCGCATACAAGGCGCAGCTGGGCATTGATCTGCAACCGCCAGTCATTGATCTGGCCTGGCTACTGCCGGCCGTGTTCGACGACATGGAGCCATCCGTACAACCGCTGGACACCTGGCTGGAGCGTTTCGGCATGGCTGCGAACGGTCGCCGCGACGCCATGGACAATACCCTCGCCCTCGCCCGCCTGATGCAACGCCTACTGGCGCGGGCAAGTGACAAAGGGCTCACCAGCGCCGCCCGGCTGATCGAAGAAACGACCGCCACCAGCCACTTGCGCCGCACCTACTGAGTCCCAACCACTTTGGCCACCAGCAGCCGGATCAAGAAGTACTACCTGTATTACACCGGGGCTTTCCTAGCTTTCATCGGTGCCCTCGCGGTACTCGAAAACCACGGCATGCCGCCGCGCTGGATCGGCTATTCCTTTCTTTTTTTCACCATTTTCATGTACGCCGCCATCGGCGTCATGAGCCGCACCTCGGATGTCTCCGAGTACTACGTCGCCGGCCGGCGTATTCCGGCATTCTTCAACGGCATGGCCACCGGCGCCGACTGGATGAGCGCCGCCTCGTTCATCGGCCTCGCCGGAACCCTTTACCTCTCCGGCTTTCAGGGGCTTGCCTACGTGATCGGCTGGACCGGCGGTTTCGTCCTGGTCGCCCTGCTCCTCGCCCCCTACTTGCGACGTTTTGGCGAATATACGATTCCCGATTTTCTGGGCGCCCGTTATGGTGGCAACGCGATTCGTCTGGTCGCCGTCGCCGCCGCCATTCTTGCCTCCTTCGTCTATGTCGTCGCGCAGATTTATGGTGTCGGCGTGATTACCAGTCGCTTCGTCAGCCTGCAATTCGAAATCGGCGTTTTTGTCGGTCTTGCCGGCATTCTCGTCTGCTCGTTTCTTGGCGGAATGCGCGCCGTCACCTGGACGCAGGTAGCGCAATATCTGGTACTGATCGTCGCCTACGCGACACCGGTTGCCATCCTCTCCTGGAATGTCACCGGCAACCCGGTACCCCAACTGGTTTATGGCCAGGTTCTCGGCAACGTCAAGCAGCTCGAAGAAAAAATCTTCGCGCAACCAGCCGAGGAGCAAGTCAGAAACCTCTACCGCGAACGCGCCAACCTCTACGCTGAAAAAATCATGCAGTTGCCGCAGTCGCTCAGCCTTGAGCGCGAGCAATTATCGCGGGAAATCAACCGCCTCAAGGCCAGTGATTCGCAAATGAAGGACATCGTCGCCCTCGAACGCCAACGCCGCGATCTGCCGCAAGACCCCGAGCAGGCTCGAGTACGCTGGGAAAAAGCGATGGCCGTCGCCGGCGAACGCGCAAAGCCGCCAACCCATCACAGCGAAGCCTTCCCGGCGACAGATCCGGATGAGCGCCGCGCCCAGCAAATCAATTTCCTCGCGCTGATTTTCTGTCTGACCGTCGGCACCGCCTCGCTCCCTCACCTGCTGATGCGCTACTACACCACGCCCACCGTCAGGGAAGCCCGCGAGTCGGTCTTCTGGGCGCTGCTCTTCATCCTTTTGCTTTACATCACCGCGCCGGCCTATGCTGTGTTTGCCAAACACGAGGTTCTCTCCCATCTCGTCGAAATTCCGATTACTGACCTGCCCGGCTGGGTCGCCGCCTGGAGCAAGGTCGGCATGGTCAATATTGAAGACATCAATCGCGACGGCATCATGCAATTCGCCGAACTCTCGCTCAACCCCGACGTCATCGTGCTGGCCACCCCCGAAATTGCCGGTATGCCTTATGTCGTTTCCGGCCTCGTCGCTGCCGGCGCCCTTGCCGCCGCCTTGTCCACCGCCGACGGCTTGTTGCTGACGATTACCGGCGCCCTCTCCCATGATGTCTATTTCCGGATATTCCGCCCACAGTCCTCAACCCAGCTTCGTCTCGTCATCTCGAAATCACTGCTGCTGGTCGTGGCCGTTCTTGCTGCCAGCGTGGCCGCACAAAAACCCGGCACCATTCTCTCGATGGTCGCCTGGGCCTTCTCAATCGCCGCCTCGGCATTTTTCCCGGCTCTCGTGCTGGGCATTTTCTGGCGCCGCGCCAATCAACAGGGTGCCCTGGCTGGCATGTTGATGGGCATCTCCGTCGCCATTTACTACATCCTGCGCCTTGAAGCCGACAACATCCCCTGGCTTGGCCTCAACAACCTTGCCCTTGAACCGTGGTTTCACGTCCAATCAACATCAGCCGGCGTCTTTGGCGTCGCCAGCGGCTTCCTCACCATCATCGTCGTCAGCCTCCTGACAGCGCCGCCCGGCAGGAACAGCGAGGATTTCCTCAATCGTCTCCGCCACACCTCAAAGCCGGGAGCGAACGCCATTGACTGAAGGCTACTGGAAAAAAACACGGCAGCTGACGATCGTCTTGCTCATCATCTGGCTGATCGTCACCTTCGTTCTCAGCTGGTTTGCTCCCTGGCTAAATCAGTGGCAATTTCTCGGCTTCCCGCTCGGCTTCTATATGGCAGCGCAAGGCTCACTCTTTCTCTACCTGTTGATGATCTGGATCTACAACCGGCGGATGCGCCAGCTCGACGACGAATTTGGCATCAACGACGAATAAGCCCGACCATGCTGGTCTTTCTCATCAGCGTATTACGCGCCCTCATTGAACTACTCGGCCTCTGCCTGCTTGGGCAAGGCGTGCTCTACCTGATCGCCGGCCGGCATCGCGACAAGAACGCCATCTATCAATTTTTTGCCCTGATTACCCATCGTCCGCAACAACTCACCGCCCGATTTCTGCCGCGCAACACCCCGCCAGCGCTGAGCAGCGCAATCTTGTTGCTGCTCCTCTTCGCCAGCTGGATCGCCCTCGCCTGGCTACGAAAGTCGCTTTGAGCAACCTCACCCCCTCTGCTACAATTCGCGGCTCTTGGAGCGGTGGATGAGTGGTTTAAGTCGCACGCCTGGAAAGCGTGTGTAGGGTAATCCCCTACCGCGGGTTCGAATCCCGCCTGCTCCGCCAAGAATTCTGAAAACCCGCATGGCTCAAGGTCTTGCGGGTTTTTTGCATTTAGCATTTGGGTGGTCGTGTCAATCTACTCCTTTAACAGGTTGTTGAATTTTCCCCTGACGCCTCCGGTAATCGAATTCTGACAAACATGAATCGAACATTTGAAACCCCTTGTGGCGCCTTGAAACCGGATTTCAGCCAGTTTTTGGGCTCCGTATCGGCTCTTCGCCGGCGGCCTACAGCGTTCTCGGCCAATCCGGTAAAATTCCTCGCCATGACGCCACCCACCGCCTCCGGCACCCGCTCCCCGCTCGGCCAGCCGACCGAGTACCGCAGCGATTACGCCCCCGAATTGCTTTATCCCATCCCGCGCCAGTTGAAGCGCGATGAGTTGGGCATCACTGCCGATGCGCTGCCGTTTGTTGGTGAAGATATCTGGAATGCTTACGAAGTTTCCTGGCTCGACCACCGGGGTAAGCCGATCGTTGCGCTGGCCAGTTTTCGCGTGCCGGCAACGAGCCCCCACCTGATCGAATCCAAATCCTTCAAGCTCTACCTGAATTCGTTCAACCAGACGGCTTTCGCCGATCCAGCGACGGTCGAGGCAAGGCTGGTCGACGATTTGTCGGCGGCGGCCGGGGCGGCGGTCAGTACCAAAATCGAGCTGCTGAGCGCCCGCCCGCAGCCGGCCATCGCTTACCCGTCCGGCATTTTGCTCGACGATCTGGAGATTGCCTGCAACATCTACCAGCCGGCGCCGCACCTCCTGAGTACGCTCAAGGGTGAAAAGGCGGAAGAAACGGTGGAAGAAACGCTTTATTCGCACCTGCTCAAATCCAACTGCCTGGTCACCGGCCAGCCGGACTGGGCGCTGGTGGTCATTCGTTACCGTGGCTTGCCCATCGACCATGCCGGCCTGCTGCGCTACATCGTTTCCTTCCGCAATCACAACGAATTTCACGAGCAGTGCGTCGAGCGGATTTATTGCGACATCCAGCGCCGCTGCGCACCGCAAGCACTTTCGGTGTATGCCCGCTATACGCGGCGCGGCGGACTCGACATCAACCCCTTCCGCAGCAGCGGCGAGTTTGCGGCAGCCGACAACGTGCGCGAAGTGCGCCAGTAAATTGGCGGTCATCCCGATGTCCGCGCTTTTTCGCCTGCATGAGGAGATTGCCGGGCGCGTCAGGCAGATTCGGGAAGATCAGGCAGACTGGCTGTGCGCCAAGGGTTGCGATCATTGTTGTCGGCATCTGGCCGACATTCCCCAACTAACCGCCGCCGAATGGGATTGCCTGGCACCGGCGCTGGCCGCTTTGAGCGCGACGCAGCGCCGGACAATCAGCCAGAAAATGGCGGCTATGGCCGATCAGACAACGCCCCCGTGGGTCTGCCCACTGCTCGACACAGCGAGTGGCGCCTGTATGGTTTACGCAGAGCGGCCGATTGCCTGCCGCACTTACGGCTTTTATGTCCAGCGCGACCAGGGGCTTTACTGCCACGACATTGCGGCAGCGGTGGACAGGGGCGAACTCCCCGACGTGGTGTGGGGCAATCACGACAGCATTGACCGGCGTCTGACTGACCTGGGCGAAAAACGGCCGCTGAGCGACTGGTTTGCCGCTACGCCGGAGACTGATTGCTGATTGTTGCGTTGATTGTTGCGTTGATTACTGCGCAGTCTTGCGTATTCCCAAGGCGCTGCCTTGTGGCCATAATCGGTACATGAATTCGCGCCCTCCGCTCTCCTCGCCCAACTGGCAGGCAGAACTGAATTTGTGCTTTTCGCGCGCCGGCGAACGCACCGTCCTGCGCGAAAACCGTCATCGCGGCCCCTTGCGCGTGCAAAAAGCGCTCTACCCGGAAGGCGCGGCGGTATGTCAGGCGATCGTTTTGCATCCGCCCTCCGGCATTGCCGGCGGCGACCAACTGGCGCTCAAGGTCGCTGTCGAAACCGATGCCCACGCCCAATTGACAACGCCGGGCGCCGGTAAATGGTACCGTTCGGACGCCGCGGAGGCGGTGCAGTTGATCAATTTCAGCGTTGCCGAAAATGCCACGCTGGAGTGGCTGCCGCAGGAATCGATCATTTTCGACGGCGCCCGCGCACGCATGGAAACGCGCGTCACGCTGGCCGCCAACAGTCGCTATCTCGGCTGGGAAATTCTCTGCCTTGGCCGAGCCGCCGCCGGCGAGCGTTTTGAGCACGGGCGATTTGATCTGTTTTTGCGGATCGACCACGACGATCAGCCGATCTGGATCGAACGCGGCGGCTTCGCCGGTGCTGACCCGATTTTGCAGAGCCCCGCCGGCTGGGCGGGCGCCAGCGTTTGCGGCACCTTGCTCGCCGCCTTTCCGCTCGCCGCCGACCTGCTCGCCCGCTGCCGCGCCATGGCACCGGCCGACGGCGCCAAGCACGGAATCAGCGCCCTGCCGGGGGTGCTTGTCGCCCGCTATCTTGGCGACAGCAGCGAAGCAGCGCGCCTGTGGTTTACCGCACTGTGGGCGACCATTCGTCCGGCATGTTGCGCACGAGCGGCAATTTTGCCGCGCATCTGGACAACCTGAGGAGCCTTCATGGAACTGACCCCACGCGAAAAGGACAAGTTGCTGATTTTTACCGCCGGCCTGCTCGCCGAGCGGCGGCGGGCACGCGGCCTGAAACTGAATTACCCGGAAGCGGTGGCGCTGATCACCTGCGCGATCCTCGAAGGCGCCCGCGATGGCAGGACGGTAGCAGATCTCATGCACGCCGGCACGCAGGTACTGAGTCGTGCCGAGGTGATGGACGGCATCGCCGAGCTGATCCCGGAAATCCAGGTCGAAGCGACCTTCCCCGACGGCACCAAGCTGGTCACCGTCCATCACCCGATTATCTGAGGAGACTGAAGATGATCCCCGGAGAACTCCTCGCCGAACCCGGCGAACTTGAACTCAACGCCGGCCGGCCAAGCATTACGCTGAGCGTCGCCAACGCTGGCGATCGGCCGATTCAGGTCGGTTCGCACTATCATTTTTTTGAAACCAACGCCGCCCTCAGCTTCGAGCGTGACGCCGCCCGCGGTTTTCGCCTCAATATTGCCGCCGGCACCGCCGTGCGCTTCGAGCCGGGTCAGACACGTACCGTGCAACTCGTCGCGCTGGCTGGCGCACGCACCGTCTACGGCTTCCGTGGCCTGATTCAGGGGGCACTATGAGCACCCGGATATCCCGTCAGGCGTATGCCGAAATGTACGGCCCGACAGTCTACGAAAATGCCGGCGACCGCCTGCGTCTCGCCGACACCGAGCTGATCATCGAGGTTGAAAAGGACTACACGATCCACGGCGAGGAAGTGAAATTCGGCGGCGGCAAGGTGATCCGCGACGGCATGGGTCAAAGCCAGCGCGTCGCCGCCGAAGCCGTCGATACGGTGATCACCAATGCGCTGATCGTCGACGCCGTGACCGGCATCGTCAAAGCCGACATCGGCTTGAAGGACGGGCGCATCGCCGCCATCGGCAAGGCCGGCAACCCGGACATCCAGCCGGGTGTGACGATGGTCATCGGCCCCGGCAGCGAAGTCATCGCCGGTGAAGGCATGATCGTCACCGCCGGCGGCATCGACAGCCACATTCATTTCATTTGCCCGCAGCAGATCGACGAAGCGCTCTATTCCGGCATCACGACGATGATCGGCGGCGGCACCGGGCCGGCCACTGGCACGTTTGCCACCACCTGCACGCCGGGACCGTGGCATATCCACCGGATGCTCGAAGCGGCCGAGGCCTTCCCGATGAATCTCGGCTTTCTCGGCAAGGGCAACGCCAGCCTGCCGGCAGCCCTGCGCGAGCAGGTCGCCGCCGGCGCCATGGGCTTGAAGCTGCACGAAGACTGGGGAACAACGCCGGCCGCCATCGACTGCTGCCTGAGCGTCGCCGACGAGATGGATGTCCAGGTCGCCATTCACTCCGACACGCTCAACGAATCGGGCTTCGTCGAGACGACGCTGGCCGCCTTCAAGGGCCGCACCATTCACACCTTCCACACCGAAGGCGCCGGCGGCGGCCACGCCCCGGACATCATCAAGGCCGCCGGCCTGCCCAACGTGCTGCCGAGTTCGACCAACCCGACGATGCCGTACACGGTCAACACCATCGACGAGCATCTCGACATGCTGATGGTTTGCCATCACCTCGACCCGGCGATTGCCGAAGACATCGCCTTTGCCGAAAGCCGCATCCGCCGCGAAACGATTGCCGCCGAAGACATCCTGCACGACCTCGGCGCCTTTTCGATGATGAGTTCGGATTCGCAGGCGATGGGTCGCGTCGGCGAGGTCATCATCCGCACCTGGCAGACGGCGCACAAGATGAAGCGGCAGCGCGGCGCCCTGCCGGAAGACAGCGCAAGAAACGACAACTTCCGCGTCAAACGCTACATCGCCAAATACACCATCAACCCGGCGCTGACGCACGGCATCGCGGACACCGTCGGTTCCGTCGAAGTCGGCAAACTGGCCGACCTGGTACTCTGGAAACCGGCCTTTTTTGGCGTCAAGCCATCGCTGATTTTGAAAGGCGGGATGATCGCCGCCGCTGCCATGGGCGACCCCAACGCATCGATTCCGACGCCGCAACCGGTGCATTACCGACCGATGTTCGGCAGCTTCGGCAAGGCGCTACAAACTTCGGTCACCTTCGTGTCCAAGGCAGCGCTGAACAATCCGGCAGTTAGCGCCCTGCATCTGCAAAAACCGCTGGTCGCCGTTTCCGGCACCCGCAGCCTCAAAAAATCCGACATGGTGCACAACGGCGCCATGCCGGAAATCACGGTCGATCCCGAAACCTACGTGGTCAAAGCCGACGGCGTCCACCTGGTCTGCGAGCCGGCAACAGAATTGCCGCTGGCGCAGCGCTATTTCCTGTTTTGACATGCTGATCCTCAATCAACGCAGCGCCGCCCCCGCCACCGACTCGGTGGCTCTCGCCTATGACGAGCGCAAACGCAGCCGCCTCAAGGTAACGCTCGCCTCCGGAGCAGAAGCCGGCATCTTTCTCCAGCGCGGCGAGCAGTTGCAAAGCGGCGACAAGCTAGCGGCCGAAAACGGCGCCGCCGTGGTCGCCATCGTCGCCGCGCCGGAAACCCTGATCGAGGCCGTCGCCGACAGCCCGCTGCTCTTTGCCCGCGCCGCCTACCACCTCGGCAACCGCCATGTGCCGGTGCACATTCTGCCCAACGACAACGGTGGCCGGCTGCGTTTCCAGAGTGACCACGTACTGGCCGACATGCTGCGCCGCCTCGGTTGCACAGTAACCGAGACGCAAGCCCCGTTTCAACCGGAAGCCGGCGCCTATGGCGCAGCCGGCGGCCACTCCCATGCCGGCGATGCGCCAGCCGACCCCCATCACCCCGGTCACGGCGCGCATCGTTCAACGCCGAAAATTCATCAGTTCAAGCCGCAATGAGACAGACCATCAGCTTCATCATGCTTGGCGTCGAAAACCTTGAGCGCAGCCGCAGCTTCTATCGTGCGCTCGGCTGGCGGGAGTCCTCGGGCAGCCAGGCGGACGTCGCTTTTTTTCAGGTTGGCTGTGTTGCCTTTGCCTTGTTCGGGCGCGCAGCGCTCGCCGACGACGCGGGAGTCCCTGCTGCCGCCGGCAGCTTTCCCGGATTTTCACTGGCTCACAACGTCGACTCGGCAGCGGCGGTCGAGGCCACGCTGCTAGAAGCTGTGGCGGCCGGTGGCCGCCTCGTGCGGCCTGGCGAGAAAGCGAGCTGGGGCGGATTTCGCGGCTATTTCGCCGACCCTGACGGGTTCTTGTGGGAGGTCTGTTTCAATCCTTTTTTCCCGCTCGACGAAAACGGCTTCATCCGCTTGCCTGCCGCGACCGGTTGATGAGCGTCAACAACCTGCAACTCGTTCGCCTCCTGCAACTGGCCAGCCCGACGCTGCCGGTTGGCGCTTACACGTATTCGCAAGGGCTCGAATGGGCGGTCGAATCCGGCCTCATCGGCAATGAGGCCGACGCCGCACGCTGGATTGGCGACCTCCTGCATCACGGCATCGGCACTTATGAGGCGCCGCTGGTGATTGCCTTGATGGCCGCCTGGGCGGCCGCCGATGACGCCGAGATCACCGCCCTCAACGCCGAATTTCTGGCCAGCCGCGAAGCAGCCGAGCTACGTGCCGAAACCATCCAGATGGGTTTCTCGCTGCGCCGCCTGTTGCGCGACCTGCGTGACGACGACCTCGCGCTACTGGCGACCCCCCTGGAGAACTTTCCTGAAATCGCCTTTCCCACCGTCTGGGCCGGCCTTGCGACGGCCTGGAAAATCGCCCCGAACGCCGCATTGATCGCCTATCTGTGGTCGTGGGCAGAAAATCAGGTGCTCGCCGCACTCAAGGCCGTTCCCCTCGGCCAGGCGGCCGGACAGCGCTTGCTGGCCGAACTCGGACGACAGATTCCCGAGCTTGCGGCGAGCGCCGAAAAGCGGCCAAAAAACCAATGGTCAAACTTCACGCCGGCCTTCGCCATTGCCTGCGCCCGCCACGAAACCCAATATTCACGTCTTTTCAGGTCATGAAACCATCAACAAACAAGCCCTTAGAGTAGGCATCGGCGGCCCCGTCGGTTCCGGCAAAACCGCCCTCACCCTGGCCCTGTGCCTGGCGCTGCGCGAGCAGATCGATATGGCGGTTGTCACCAACGACATTTACACCGCCGAGGACGCCCGCTTTCTCGTCAATCATTCAGCGCTGGCGCCGGAGCGCATCATCGGTGTCGAAACCGGCGGCTGCCCACATACCGCCATTCGCGAGGATGCCTCGATCAATCTGGAGGCCATCGACCGCCTGCAACGGGCGTTTCCCGATGTCGCGCTGATTCTTGTCGAATCTGGCGGTGACAATCTCGCCGCCACCTTCTCCCCGGAATTATCCGATCTGACGCTCTACGTCATCGACGTCGCCGCCGGCGAGAAAATACCGCGCAAAGGAGGCCCCGGCATCACCAAATCCGACCTCCTGATCATCAATAAAATCGACCTCGCGCCGCTCGTTGGCGCCTCGCTCGACGTCATGGCGCACGACGCCCAAGCGCAGCGCGGCGAGCGGCCTTTCGTCTTTACCAATCTGAAAACCGGCGCGGGGTTGGCAGCCGTCATCGCCTTCATCCGCGAGCGCGGGATGCTCTGAGTCAGCCGGAAAGACAGTTGCGGAATCGCGCTGCTTTGACCACTGAATCGCATCCGCTGTGACCAGACGTAATCATCAACTTGACCAGCCAATGCCGAACGGCAGCAGCGTGCCCACTGCGGTCATTCGCCGTCTCAATGCCCCAACGACCGCTATCTGAGTGAAGCCGTTATTCTGAGGAACGGCTCACCGGCAAGTCATCAGCCTAAGCCGTCATTTGCCCATCATCCACCTTGCGACAGCATTGTGTCGCCAATGAGACTTTCAAAATCTTCAACAACAGTCGACCAGAATCAAACTAGAGCTTGGCTGATATCAGTGGTGTCAAGAGTTTTGGCCATATCCAAACTCCTCAGCTAAATTTATCGAACAATTGGGTGCAATGGCAGTCGCCACAAAAACGGGATTTATTTTCAGACTGCATCTGCCGGAAGGTGGCTTCCACAGCATCGATCTCATCCCGAGATCGAATCGAATCTATATCTACGGCATATTCATAACTGGTGTAACTACAGGGACTGATCAAACCGTTTTCATTCACAAACCAGAACCACGATCCAGGCGCACAATCTTCGACCGGAATTTTCTCGTCACGGCTGGAGCACTGGAGCCGGTGCAAATAGGCGTCACTGCCATGAATGAGCAGCCCCTTCTCCGCAAATTGCGTCTTCCACCCGGACAAGGCATTGATGAAGTTGCTCACCTGCGACGATAGAAGCCTGTTAGCCGGAAAGAACTCTGGCCGGTCGTAGCCGCCGAGCTGATTGAACGTCAGTTCCTCCACGCCCCAGCTCAGCAAAACTTCGCAAAAGGCTTCGAAGTGCTCGATGTTCTTTCGCATCAGGATCGTATTTACCTTCACGGTCAGCGCAGATCCTCGGCTCGCCTTTAGCTCGACGAGTGTAGAGATATTCCGCTTCAACTCCTCAAACAAGCCTGGTTTTTGCCGCACTCGGTCGTTCTCATCTCCGAAACCATCAATACTGATCACGATCTCCGTAAAGTCATCGACGATGCGTTCTGCGACCCTTCTGGATCGCAGAGGAACTCCGTTCGTGGTCGTACTGACATCTAATCCGAACTCGTGCACAAATCGGCGGGAGACATCCCATAACGCAGGCCAGAGCAAAGGCTCTCCGCCAATCCAGCTGACCAGAGTGTTCCGGCCAGTCTGTTTTGAATACTCGCCCAACAGCGCGCCGAAACGCTCGACCTTTGCCGGGTCAGCATTATGGCGAATGCGATTGAGTGACTGACTGTATGAACAGAACTGGCAATCCAGATTGCAGTCCTGCGTCACTCTCCAGACAATTACGCGACGCCCCTGATTCATCATGCCCTCGATGTCGATACGTGGGCGTCCTGTTGAGACAATGCCAAAAAGTGATCGAGAATATTGAAATGGTCCTCGAACAGCTCGCCTTCCATCGCTGCCAGCTCCGTGATCGGCACCCAGCGCGCCTCGGCCGCATCATCGGCGCCGGCCACCTGCGGCGGGCGGGCGATTTTCAGATCGAAGAAGTGGGCGTGGGTGATGGTGCGGCCACGCGAGCTACGGTCGGGATGATCAAATACCGCTGTGCCGGCCAGCGCCTCTTCCAGCGTGGCGTCTAGCAGACCGAAGCCGGTCTCTTCACGCAGTTCGCGAATTGCGCCTTGCAACACCCTTTCGCGTCCATCCAGAAAACCGCCGGGCAGCGCCCACAGGCCCTTGCCCGGCGCGCGTCCGCGCTTGACCAGCAGGATCTGGTCCGAGGCTTTGACCACCGCGTCCACGGTGATGAAGGGGCCAAGACCCCAGATTTTTTTGCCTTCCTCAATCGCCAGATGTTCGGTACGCAGCGAAGCGAAATGCGGCAGCACGGCCCAGCCTTGCAGGTAGTGCAATACGGCAGGCGGCAACAGCGGAGCGAGCAGCGCGCGGGTGACATTTGCATCTTCGCCCTCGAACCAGATACGGCGCAGACTAGTCGCGTCGATCTCGCCCTGTGCCGGCATGCCTATGAACTCCCAGTTGGGGAATCGATTCAGGTATTGGCTTGAGGCATCCTTCACATAACCAATCAGGGCCACCCGCGCCTTGCGGCCGAGCGAATTCTCAACCAATTCAGCGGCCCCGGCCGCCCAGCGTGAATCGTCATAGTAGTCACGCATCGGCAGGAAACTGACGCGTTCGCGCTGACCGTCGTCGAGCGTGCAGCCAATCATGGCGGCACGCTCTTCCCAACTGAAGGGATTCTTGGCATTACGTGCCGCGTAGGCCGAGCCAAGAATCACAAACACGCGCGGTGCGGATTCCAGCGCCTTTGTCAGCAAGGCGGCGTGACCGTTGTGGAATGGTTGGAAACGGCCGATCAATACGGCGGCTTCGAAGTTCATCTGTTGGCTCATTTAGGATTCCTCAAAAATCGTACTTCGCAGCGATTGGCATCTGCCGGCCGCTGCCAAAAGCGCGTCCGCGCAGACGCAAGATGGGCGGTGCTTGACGGCGCTTGTATTCGTTGCGGGCAATCATCTTCTTGATCCGGGTGATCAAGGTTCGGCCGGCTTCGCTGGCGATCTGATCTGCGTACGCGCGCTCGACTTCCTCTCGCTCATCGCGCCCAAGACGCACCCCCTCAATCAGGTGTTTGAGAATGCCATCGAGCACCGGATATGGCGGCAGGCTGTCGGTATCCTTCTGATCCAGAGCCAACTCGGCAGAGGGCTCTTTCTCAATGATGGCAACCGGGATCAGTTCGCGCCCCGCCGTTTCATTAATATGACGGCACAAGGCGAAAACCTCGGTCTTGTAGAGATCCCCAATAAGGCCCAAGCCGCCATTGGTATCACCGTAGAGCGTGCAATAGCCGACTGAGATCTCGCTCTTATTCCCCGTAGTCAGCAGCAAATGCCCGAAGGCGTTCGAGTATTCCATCAGGAGGGTTCCGCGAACGCGAGCTTGCAGGTTCTCTAGGGGCAGCCCTTGCAGCGGAGATTCGAATGCGGCACTGAAACCCTTTGCGTATTGCTCCACAAGATCGCGGATCGGGTGCTCGATCAGTTGGATTCCCAAGTTGCGGCACAGAGCCTCGGAATCACTGACGCTGCCTTCGCTGGAGAATTTTGACGGCATTGTGATGCCAACCACGTTTTCTGGACCCAGCGCCTCGGCAGCCAGCGCGAGGGTCAGCGCGCTGTCTATGCCGCCGGACGAGCCCACCACCGCCTGCTTGAAACCACAGCGCCGTGCGTAGTCACGTAGCCCCAGAACGATCTGGCGGCGGTAGAACTCCATCACGGGCAGGCCAGCAGCAGAGACTTCTGGCAGTGCATTGTTTGCACCAAAACGCCCCTGAGCAAATTCCAGCGTGCACACGTCATCTTCGAAGCGCTTAGCTTCGAAAACCACGCCGGCTTCCGGCTCCACAGCAAAGGAAGTCCCATCAAAAACGATCTGGTCGTGCCCGCCAACCTGATTCACGTAGACCAGCGGAAGTCCGTGACGCTGGCTTGCAGCGGCAAAAAGGGTGTGCCGCAGCTCGCGCTTGCCTATGCTGGACGGGCTGGCGTTGATCGACACGACAAGATCCGGTGAAGAATCGGCAAGCCGCTCGAAAGGATTGACGTCGTACTCGCTGCCTTCGTCGTTCCAACCATCCTCGCAGATCAGGAAGCCGATCTGCATTTGGCCAATGCGTAGCACCTTGGCCACATCCGGGCCCGGTTCAAAATGGCGGCGCTCATCAAAAATATTGTAAGTAGGTAATAGCTGCTTGGCATAGCGTAATCGGATCGCGCCATCAGCCAGCACTAGCAGGCTGTTCTGCAAGGACTTACCGGGCCCTTCGCGACGCAGCGGCGCACCCACAACCCAATGCAGGCTGGGCGTTGCACGCGTATATTCCAGCAACTGGACAATTCCTTGCTCGGCCTGGAGCAAGAATTCCGGTTCGTTGAACAAGTCGCCAGGGTAGTAGCCGGTCAACGACAGTTCGGGGAAAACGACCAGACTCGCGCCTTCAGCCTGCGCCGCTTGAGCGGCAACTTGCATCAAGGCGATGTTGCCCTGTATGTCACCCACGGTCGGATTGATCTGGGCGAGCGTAATGCGAAAATAAGTACTCATGAGAGCGTCTCAGATGTGATGATTGAACACTTGGCGCAGATAGGCTAGGAAGGTTTCGTCCTCGCACAGCGTCTTGCCCGGCGCGTCGGAAAGCTTGGCAACTGGCTGGCCATTGCAGGCGGTGATCTTCATGACGATGTTGAGCGCCTTATGCGGCGTGTCATTCGAAAGATCAGTGCCGATACCAAAACTGGTCTGGATACGTCCCTTGAAATGACTGTACAGCTCGATGGCACGCGGAATGTTCAGCCCGTCCGAGAAGACCAGGCGCTTCGTTACCGGGTCAATACGCAGGGTGTTGTAATGCGAGATAGCCTTCTCGCCCCAGACAACGGGATCCCCGGAATCGTGACGCAGACCATCGAATAGCTTCGCGAAATAAAGGTCGAAATCGGCGAGAAAGGCATCCATGCCGACGACATCAGTCAGTGCCACGCCGAGGTCGCCACGGTATTCCTGTACCCAGCCTTCCAACGCGGCTTTCTGGAAATCGCGCAGGCGGAAACCGAAGGCCTGATAGGCCTGCAGGTATTCGTGGGCCATGGTGCCAATCGGAGTGAGGCCGTATTGCTTGGCCAGATACACGTTCGACGTGCCCCGGAAATACAGTGGCACCTCATGGGCAAAGGTCTGCACTACCTCCTCCTGCCAAGCGCCCGAATAACGGCGGCGCAGGCCAAAGTCGAAGAAGACGAAGGGGAAATCACCTTCGCTCGCCAGTTCACCCGAGGCGGCCTTCAAAGCCTCCAGCTTGGTTGCCAGACGCTGGCGAGCCACGTCGAGTACGCCTTCCTGTGGCAACCGGCGGAAATACAGTTCGTTCACGATGTAGAGCACGAAAATTTCGAAGCCCATCACGTGCACCAGCGGCCCGCGCGCTACCACCGACAGATGCTCACCTTCTGCCTTCACCTCGATGAAGCGACGCTGAAACCGGAAGACAGACAGAAAATCAACGAAATCGCTCTTGATGAAGCGAAGACTGGACAAGTATTCCAACTCGTCCTGCGCAAAATACAAACTGCACAGGTGATCCAGTTCGGCTTCGACCGCCCTCTTCAATTCGGCCAGCGGAAAAGCCGTTGCATTGCGACAGACAAAGCGGTACTCGGCTTGTGCGCCGGGGTGGCTGTGTAGCAGCGCCTGCCACATGGTGAATTTATAGAGGTCGTTTTCCAGAAGGCTGCGTACGACCGGTGCCTGATTGGCAAGCATGCTTTGTTCTCCCTCGATATTCTTGTTTGTCATTCAGCCAACATTGCCCTGCAGTTCGGTGCAAACATCGGCTGCGCTCATCACCTGCACGCCACACCTGCGCATATCCGCCAGAAAATCTGCGTACTGAGGCTCAAAGCCGCCGACCGCACTGATGCAATCCTCAATCAAAACCAGCCGGCCTAACTCTGCTGCAGGCCAATTTCCGACAATGTGTTCCGTGGTGGCCTTTACACAGTGGCTACCTGCCTCACCAGCGATGTATACCCGATCAGCCGCGAGCAGGTTCTGTAGCAGCTCAGCGTTGAGCTGGGTGTGCGCATCATCCTGATCGGGCACTTCGGCCATAATTGCGCTGTAGTGCTCGGTCCAAGAGTTCTCACCCTTGCTGACCTTGGCAACGATGCTGCTGTTCGCCTCTTCCCAGCGGTTGCATGCCAGACGCAGGTCATGGTGAATGTTGTGACCCCAGGTGCCAATTTCGCAATGAACCGGCCAGACCATGTGGGTATATCGGCCGGCTGACTCCAGTGCATCCAGATACGCTTGCGCCCGCTCGCGCCCCTTCGTGTTGCGAGGCAGAAAACGTCCGGTGCGCACGTCCGCCGCTTGAATCTCGGTAAAGGGAGCAATTGGTGCGCCTGAGGCATACTGCCAGAAGGTCGGATGTGCAATATCCAGATGCTGGTGCGAATCGAGCGTAACAGTGATTGCACTGAGACCATCTTGGCCCGCGTCAATCATGGCCGCCAGACGTTGCATATCGGCATGTGCGCCTGTGACCGGCAAGCTCGGAACGAAGCTTCCACCATGCGGATCGGCGGGGCAGTAATTGACGGGCAGGTCGCAGAAGTCGTTTTGTGGATCAATGATGAGCAGATGCAGTGTTCGTGTTGCCATGACTCTTCTCCTTGACTCCCGCCATGTCGGAGCGGGTATGTGCGAACTCTAGAACACTTAGGAGCATAGTGCAACTAAGTAATTTAAAGTCTCGTAAATAAGGTAACGAGTACATATACTGTTAGTGTCGTATAGAAACTAAGAGAAGCGCCCTCCATGCCTCAGAAGCCCATCATCTGCACCATCGACGTTGTGCTGCTTTGTTTGCAGGGTTCAGCGCTGCACGTAGCGCTACTCAAGCGCGACAAGCCTCCATTTGAAGGTGGCTATGCCCTGCCTGGAGGCTTTATCCACCCGGAAGAAGATGCCGATACGCTGGACGCAGCAGCGCGGATGCTGAATGAAAAAACCGGCATCGCCAGTCCTTATCTGGAACAACTGTGTACGTTCTCTGGTGCTGCACGAGACCCACGCGGCTGGTCTATCTCGATTGTCTATTACGCACTGGTGCCTGCAGAGTTAATCAAACCTGATCGGGCTCCAGGACTTCAACTGCAGCCTGTTGATCAGCTGAGGACATTACCTTTTGACCACAAGGAAATCGTGCTTGCCGCAGTCGAGCGAGTGCGGAGCAAGAGTAGCTACTCATCGCTTCCCGTCTATCTGTGTGGAGAACAGTTCACGCTGCCTCGGCTGCAAGCGGTCTACGAAGCAATCCTTGGGGAGCCGATCAACAAGGTGAGTTTTCGCCGCAAGATGGATGAACTAGATATGCTGGAGCCAGTAGAGGGGGCGCTAGAAGCCGGACGCGCCAACCGACCAGCACAACTTTATCGGCTGAAGAACCAGTACCGGAACAGGCTATCCTTGTCAGGGCGCGCAATGACGGCAAACTCGGATCATTGATTCAAGTTTGCGCTCGAAAGGATGGCACTTGCGAGCGTTCAAAACTTTGATATCACCGGCGGCAGCTTACAGCAGCGCAGCAGCCGTTGATGTGCCGACTCATCAATGGCTGGTTTGGCCGAGTTCTCTGAACCGGTTATCGGGAAGGTTTCAAAGCGAAGCGGCCATCTGAATGGCTGCTCCGGGGGAGGAGCGACCGGCCGTTGATGGCCGACTGCCGCCTAATGCCAAATTACTGGTCAACGAGATGATAGCGCTTGGTCAAGTGCCGTGAGATTCAGTGGTCAACTGATTGGAGATTTCGCACACCTACTACGTCGACGAGTGCGTATTTCGCGTCATCGTGACCGGTGATTTCGCCGAAGCGTGACCGTCGTTTCACGAAAGCGTGACCGCGATTTCGCGCTGAACGTGACCGATGCGGAAGATGTTGCATGAATAGTTAAAGGTAGCCTCGCGGCTTTT
>CAJBDJ010000048.1 GCA_903951825.1 uncultured Pseudomonadota bacterium | reverse complement strand
GTCTGCGATTGGTGTCAGCCCTACTGGCCGAATGCGACGAGGACTGGATGACCGGGAAAATCTATCTCAACTTGAAAGACTGAGATCTCCATCCTGATGAACTCGCCTGAAAATTTTTACAGAAAAAAAGTTGCACTGCCGGTCACCCAGTCCGGCAAGGACGGATCGGGCGCCCATGACGAGCAGACTGCGCAAGTAGGCATCACCGGCTTTGGTGATCCTGCCCAGTCTGGCTTTGCCGCCGCTGCTGTATTGGCCGGGGACGAGTCCGGCCTAGGCGGCGAGTTGGCGACCATTCTTGAAATCATGACCGCCGCCCAGGCTGGCAACCAGATCAACGCAGCACATCCTGACTTGGCGTTGCCGAAGGTAACTGAGGTTTGCAGACAGCGCTTGAGAAGCTCTGCGGCAACGAATAGTTCGCCGGCTAGACCCGTGACTTGGCTATCGGCTCTTTTCGCTTTCGGAGGCGGCGCGTCGGCAGAGGCTTTCATTGGCTTTCGCTAACCCGGCGTGTTGCGCATGAAGTCGGCTGTCTTGAAGAAATTTTGCAGCAGCCGGGCGCGGATTTCCTTGTCGATCCCGATGTCTTCCATGGCTAGCACCATGCACGCCACCCATTGATCGCGCTCTGCTTCGCCGATGGCGAAGGGGGCGTGACGCTGGCGCAGGCGCGGGTGGCCGTATTTTTCGACGAAGAGATCTGGGCCGCCCGTCCAGCCGGAGAGGAACATATAGAGTTTTTCACGCGACCCCTCAAGGCTTTCCGGGTGCATGGCGCGCAAGCCCTCAAACTGCGGGATACCATCCATCAATTCGTAAAATCGGGCGGCGAGTCGGGCGATGGTGGCGTCGCCACCAATTTGTTCGTAGGTTGTTGTCGTTTCCATGGGGCGGGTGAAGAAAAAGTCAAGGTTGGCGCAGTGGCGGGCGACGGCGGGCGGCAAAAGGTTTGGCCGGGGGTGAATTTTTAGTGCTCTTTGCGGCTTGAGTGCGCGTGCCGGGGGTTCCTCCAGGCGCTGCCGCAGCGGCGGCCGGCTGCCAGGCGGGAATCAGATGTTTTTTGCCATTGCCGATCAAGTCGGCACGACCCATCGCCTTGAGGGCTTCGCGCAACTGCGGCCAGTTGGCGGGATCGTGATAACGCAGGAAGGCTTTTTGCAATTTACGCTGCCGGCCGTTGCGCACCGTGCCAACTTTTTCGCTATCGCGCGACAGCTTGCGCAGCGGGTTGCGTTCGCTGTGATACATCGTTGTTGCCAGCGCCATCGGCGTCGGCAAAAAGGTTTGCACCTGATCCAGGCGGAAATTGTTTTTCTTCAGCCACAGCGCCAGATTCATCATATCTTCGTCGGTGGTACCCGGATGGGCGGCGATGAAGTAGGGAATCAGGTATTGCTCTTTGCCGGCTTCGCGCGAAAAACGGTCGAACAGTTGCTTGAAACGGTCGTAAGCGCCCATGCCGGGCTTCATCATTTTCGACAAGGGCCCGGTTTCGGTGTGTTCGGGAGCAATTTTCAGGTAGCCGCCGACATGATGGGTGACCAGTTCCTTGATGTATTCGGGCGAACGCACGGCCAGGTCGTAGCGCAGGCCGGAGCCGATCAAGACCTTTTTGACCCCTTTCAGCGTGCGGGCGCGGCGATACAGCGAGATCAGCGGCGCGTGGTCGGTACCAAGGTTCTCGCAAATATCCGGATAAACGCAGGACAGGCGGCGGCAGGCCGATTCAATTTTTTCGTCCTTGCATTTGAGGTGATACATGTTGGCGGTCGGCCCGCCGAGATCGGAGACGATCCCGGTGAAACCCGGCGTCTTGTCGCGCATTTCCTCGATTTCGCGAATCACCGAATCTTCCGAACGACTCTGGATGATGCGTCCTTCGTGCTCGGTGATCGAACAAAAAGTGCAGCCGCCGAAGCAGCCGCGCATGATATTGACCGAGAAACGGATCATTTCCCAGGCCGGAATCTTTGCCTCGCCGTAGGCCGGATGCGGGCGCCGGGCGTAAGGCAACTCATAAACGGCGTCGAGCTCTTCGGTGCTCAGAGGCAGCGGTGGCGGATTCAGCCAGACATCGCGTTCACCATGCGCCTGCACCAGCGCGCGGGCATTGCCGGGGTTGGATTCGAGGTGAAAGGTGCGCGAAGCGTGCGCGTACAAAACCGGGTCATCCTTGACGCACTCGTAAGCGGGCAGGCGCACCACCGTATGGGCGCGCTTTTCACGCAAGGCGGCAAGGCGTTCGCTGCGCGGCACGATACGTATCGGCAGCGCCCCGTCGGGCGCCGGCGGGGTGCTGTCGGCCACCGCTTGCATGGCGTAGGGATCGGCGTGGCGGATCAGCGGGCCGGGCGTATCGACTTGCGTCGAATCGATCACTTCCCAGTCCGTCCCTGGAAGCCAGCCGGCCGGCGTCATAAAGGCGGTGCCGCGCAAATCGCGGATGCTGGCGATTTTTTCGCCTTTGGCGAGGCGATGCGCGAGTTCGACAATGGCGCGTTCGGCATTGCCGAAAATCAGGATGTCGGCTTTCGAATCGGGCAGCACCGAGCGGCGCACCTTGTCCGACCAATAATCGTAATGGGCGATACGGCGCAAACTGGCCTCAATCGAGCCGATCACCACGGTACAACCGGGAAACGCCTCGCGGCAGCGCTGCGCGTAAACCGTCACGGCGCGATCCGGCCGCTTGTTGGGCTCGCCATGGGGGGTGTAGGCGTCATCGGAACGAATCTTGTGGTCGGCGGTGTAGCGGTTGACCATGGAATCCATATTGCCGGCGGTGACACCGAAAAACAGATTGGGGGCGCCGAGTTTTTTGAAATCGAGCGCGCTATTCCATTCCGGCTGGCAAATGATGCCGACGCGAAACCCCTGCGCCTCAAGCAAGCGGCCAACCAGCGCCATGCCGAAACTCGGATGATCGATGTAGGCGTCGCCGGTGACCAGGATGATGTCACAGGAATCCCAGCCGAGCGCCTCCATTTCCTGGCGCGACATGGGGAGAAAAGGCGCCGGACCGAAGCGGTGAGCCCAGAATTTGCGATGTCCGAAGAGCGGACGTTCAGGATGTGAAGTTTGGTTCATGCGCCATTTTAACCGAGCCGGCAAAAGGCTCGCCTACGCGCTCGCCCGGCGCGGTGCTCAAGCACGCATTCGCGGCAAAGCTGAGGTTGATCTTAAAGTCCGACGACCCGGCTGGCCGGAAACCTGGCCACGAAACAGCTGCCGGCGCCCGGTTTGCTGGTGATTTCAAGCTGCGCCTGATGGCGGTTCAGCGAGTGTTTGACAATCGCCAGCCCGAGTCCGGTGCCGCCGACGTCGCGCGAGCGGCCGCGGTCAACGCGATAAAAACGTTCGGTCAAGCGCGGAATATGCTTGGCATCAATACCGATACCGCTGTCGTGCACGGCAAACTCGGCGCCCTCCGGGGTAGCCTGCCAGACGATACGAATGCTGCCACCGGCCGGGGTGTAGCGCACGGCGTTGGCAACCAGATTGCCGAAAGCACTGGCCAGATCGCTGGCCGAGCCGCACAAGTCGCCCTGCCCGTCGCTTTCGACGATGATGGTATGACGTCCGGCCGACAGGGCTTGCGCATCGCGGCGCAATTTATCGAGCAGGTTGACCATATCAACCGGCTGGTTTTCCGGCGGCGGCGCCGATTCAATCGACGAGAGGGTCAGCAAATCCTGAACGATCAATTGCATCCGCTTCGATTGTTCGGCCATCAGATCGAGATAGCGGTGTCGTTCGTCGGCCGCCGGATCGATTTCCTGCAGGGTTTCCAGAAAGCCAGCGAGAACCGTTAGCGGCGTCCGCAATTCGTGCGAGACGTTGGCGACGAAATCGCGGCGCATACGATCGAGGCGGTCGCTCTGCGTCATGTCCTTGACTTGCATCAGGCGGCGCGAGCCGCTGTAGGGAATGACATGGATCGACAGCACCGTGCCTTCATGGCGCTCGGTGCGCAAGGTCAAGGGTCGCGCGAAATCGTGCCCTTCAAGGTAGGCGACAAATTCCGGCTGCCGGACGAGATTGATGATCGGTTGCCCACGATCGGTGCGGGCGACGAGACCCAACTGCTGCTCGGCGGTGGTGTTGCAAAACAGGATATGGTTGTGCTCATCGAGCAAGATCACCCCGTCGGTGAGCGCCTGCCCGGCGGCGATCAGCATCGCAACCTCCTGCTCGCGCTGGGCGATCAGCCTCTGCAACTCTTTCTCGTGGCGGTAAAGACGTCCGAAAACTCCATCCCAGGCGCCCTCCCCCTCCAACGTCGCGTCCAGCACCGGCGCCTTTGACCAGCGATCGAGCAAGGCAAAATAGCGAAAGTGCAGCAGCATCTGCCCAGCCAGGCTGAGCGAGAAAAGCATCCAGCCTACCCAGGCGCCGAAGAAATGTCCGACCGGCCAGGCGATCAGCGCCGCCAGCAGTGCGAGAAGGAGCGCCCTTGTCAGAGGGGACGACACCGGTATCAGGCTCCCTTGAAGCGGTAGCCCGTACCGCGCACCGTTTCGACCCGCTCGTGATGCCCGGAAGACTCAAGGGCGGCACGCAAACGGCGGATATGCACATCGACCGTGCGCTCTTCAATGAAGACGTGGTCGCCCCAGACTTCGTCGAGCAACTGGGCGCGCGTATAAACGCGCTCGGGGTGGGTCATGAAAAAGAAGAGCAGACGAAACTCGGTCGGCCCCAGCTCGACCGGCTGGCTGCCGGCAAGGACGCGATGGGTCGCCGGATTGAGCACCAGGTCGCCGATCTCCAGCGCTTCACCAGAAAGATGCGGCGCCCGCCGACGCAGCACCGCACGCACGCGGGCGACCAGTTCCTTGGGCGAAAACGGTTTGGTGATGTAATCGTCAGCACCGGCTTCGAGCCCCTGAATCTTGTCTTCTTCATGAACACGGGCGGTGAGCATGATGATCGGCAACTCACGGGTGCGTTCGTCGGCGCGAAGTTTTTTGGCCAGGGCAACCCCGGATTGCCCGGGCAGCATCCAGTCGAGCACCAGCAGATCGGGCAAGGCGGCACGGATCGTCGCGTCTGCCTCCTCGGCGCTGCCGGCGCGAACGACCAAAAAGCCGGCATGTTTGAGGTTGATGACGATGAGTTCCTGAATCGCCGGCTCGTCCTCAACCACGAGGATGGTCGGTGTCACTCCTTGCTCTCCTTGTTCTCCTTCGGGAGATGGCGAATATCGCGCCCTTCGACGATGAAGACCACGTGTTCGGCAACATTTTTGGCGTGGTCGCCGATGCGCTCGACGGCGCGGGCGATCCAGATGATGTCGATTGAAGTCGTGATCGTCCGCGGGTCTTCCATCATGTGGGTAATCAACTGGCGCATGATCGACTTGAATTCGGTATCGACATCGACGTCGGCCTGAATGACCTTGACGGCCAGCGCGGCGTCGAGCCGGGCAAAGGCATCGAGTGCCTGGCGCAGCATGACGAGTGCGGCTTCGGCGATATGCCGGATGCCGATACCGTACTGCGAGGGCATTTGCCCGGCTTCGTAGATGCGGCGCACGCCTTTGGCAATTTTCTTGGCCTCGTCGCCGGCGCGCTCAAGATCGGTAACGATCTTGCTGATGCCGAAAACCAGACGCAAATCGGAGGCCGCCGGCTGGCGTTTGGCAATCAGGTGGGCGCAATCGTCGTCAATCGCAATTTCAAGATCATTGACCTTGCGATCGGTTTCGACGATGTGTTTGACGCTTGCCACCTCGCCCTTGCTATAGGCGTCTATGGCGGCAGAAATCTGCGTTTCGACGAGCCCTCCCATTTGCAGGACATGGCTGCGCAAACGGCCAAGCTCGTCGTCGAACTGGCTGGAAAGGTGGCTTTTTTCGTTCATTTTGTCGTCCTTCTCAGCCCATGCGGCCGGTAATGTAGTCTTCAGTGCGTTTATCTTGGGGTTTGATGAAAATCTGGTCGGTTTTGCCGAATTCGATCATTTCGCCGAGAAACATGTAGGCGGTGTAATCCGAAACGCGCGCCGCCTGCTGCATGTTGTGGGTGACGATCAGAATGGTGACGCGCTTTTTGAGTTCGTGCACCAGTTCTTCAATGGCGCCGGTGGCAATCGGGTCGAGTGCCGAGGTCGGCTCGTCAAAGAGGAGCAGTTCCGGGTCGGTGGCCAAAGCGCGGGCAATACACAGGCGCTGCTGCTGGCCGCCGGATAGGTTGGGTGCCTGATCCTGCAGACGGTTTTTCACTTCTTCCCAAATTGCCGCGCTTTTGAGGGCGTGCTCGACTTTGTCTTCGAGCACGCGCTTGTTGTTCTCGCCGCGCACCCGCAGTCCGTAGGCGACATTCTCGAAGATGGTCTTGGGAAACGGATTCGGCTTCTGAAAGACCATGCCGACTCGCATCCGCACTTCAATCGGATCGACATCGCTGCCCAGCAGATTGGTGTTGTCCGGGAAGAAACGAATCTCCCCCTCGTAGCGATTGCCGGGGTAGAGGTCGTGCATGCGGTTGAAGCTACGCAAGTAGGTCGACTTGCCGCAGCCGGAAGGGCCAATCAGCGCGGTGACTTTCTTGTCGTAGATCGGCATGTTGATGTTCTTGAGCGCCTGAGCTTCACCGTAGTAAAAGTTCAGACCACGAGCTTCGGCCTTGAGCACCGGGGTTTCGTGATTCGACATGGGAGACTCCATTGTGATGTTCATTTTTCAGTGATATTCCGAGCTGGGCGCGCCGTGCGGCCAGCGCCCGTCGGGAGCCGGATTTACCATTTGATGCGCTTGCGCATTTTGTAGCGCAGGTAAATCGCCACCGCATTCATCGACAGCACCATCGCCATCAGGACAAAACCGGCGGCCGCGGCATTGACTTCAAAAGCCGGATCCGGGCGCGATGTCCAGTTGAAAATCTGGATCGGCATGACGGTAAACGGCGACATCACCCAATCGAACAAACCCGCCGTCGCCCCCCCTTCGGCCGCGGTAAACGGCAAGGGCGGCAGAAAAGCGATGAACGTCAGGGCACCAATCGTGATGATCGGTGCCGTTTCGCCAATCGCCCGTGCGAGACCGATGATGACGCCGGTCAGGATGCCGGGCATGGCATACGGAATGATGTGGTAGCGGCAGGTTTGCCAGCGCGTCGCGCCGACCGCCATCGAGCCTTCGCGAATCATCGCCGGAATGGCGCGGATCGCTTCACGGGTCGAGACGATGATGATCGGCAGAATCAGCAGCGCCAGGGTCAGACCAGCCGACAAAATACTTTGCCCGAAACCGAACTGATAAACGAAGATGCCGAGCGCCAGCAAACCATAAACAATCGACGGCACCGCCGCCAGATTGGTGATGTTGATTTCGATCAGGTTAGTCAGCCAGTTGCGCTTGGCGTATTCCTCAAGATAGAGCCCCGCCGCCACACCGAGCGGCACGGCGGCCAGCGCGGTGACCAGCATGACCAGCAGCGAACCGACCCAGGCCGAGAGAATGCCGGCCTGCGCCGCCCGCCGCGAGGCGAAGTTGAGGAAGAAGTCGAGCGTGAAACGCTCCGCCCCCTTGATCACCATGTCGGCAATCAGGGCAACAATGACGAGCAAGGCAAAGGCCAGGCAAAAAATGCCGACGGCCTTGAAGAGATTGTCGCGAAACTTGCCTTTGGCAATGACGATGCGAATCTCGTCCGTGGTCAGCGGTTGCATTAGTAATTCTCCCGAAATCTGGCGCGTAACCATTGGCCGAGAATGTTGAAAAGCAAGGTGATCAGCAACAACGTCAGACCGGCGGCAAAAATGGTCTGGTAGCCGATCGAACCATGCGGCAAATCGCCGAGGGCAACCTGAACGATGTAGGAAGTGATGGTGGCGGCCGGCTCCATCGGGTTCCACGTCAGATTCGGCTGCATCCCGGCGGCAACCGCGAGAATCATCGTTTCACCGACGGCCCGCGAAATGCCCAGGATGTAAGAAGCCGCGAGACCGGAAATGGCCGCCGGCACAACCACATGAACCGCTGTGTAAAGCTTGGTTGCGCCCATAGCGTAGGAGCCTTCGCGCATGCTCATCGGCACCGCCCGCATCGCATCCTCGGACAACGAGGCGATGTAGGGAACGATCATGATGCCCATGACCAAACCGGCCGAGAGCAGCGAGAAGCCGGGCAGGCCGGGCAAGACGAATTGCAGGATCGGCGTCACGACGAGCAGCGCGAAGTAGCCGAAGACTATCGTCGGAATGCCGCCGAGCAATTCAAGAATCGGCTTGGCCACCTCACGAACCCGCGAATCGGCAAATTCCGAAAGGTAGATGGCGATGATCGTGCCCATCGGTATGGCCACCGCCAGCGCGACAAACGACGAAACCAGCGTACCGGAAACGAGCACCATGATGCCGAAATGGGCATCGTCGAAAAGCGGCGTCCATTGCGTATCGGTCAAAAAATCGACGATGCTGACGTTGGCAAAAAAAGAAATGGATTCGGAAACCAGGACATAAACAATGCCCAGCGTGGTGAGCACCGAAACCGCTGCGGCAGCGAGCAGAACTGCCTCGATCAGCCGTTCCTTCCAGTGGCGCATGGCGTTGTACGCCAGGCGGTCGCTGACCTGATGCAGGTCGCCAGGATTATTTGCAGGCATGAATGTCAATTAACCATAAACCTTCGATTGAAACAAAGCCCGACCCCGCCGGGATCAGGCTTTCTTGTGGCGATCAACTCACCCGGGCGAACCTTACATCTTCGCTTCGCGCTTCATCAACTCTTCAACGGTGATACCGACTTCGTTCTTGCCACCCATCACGGTGCCGGTTTTCATCTCCTTGACGTGCTTGAGATTGCCATCGTAAGCAGCTTTCGGCAGCGGCACGTATTTAACCTCACGAATCAGCTTGTCAGCGTGCTTCATGTAGTAATCAATGAATTCATTGACTTCCGGCTTGGCCAGCGATTTTGCATTGACATAAACAAAAATCGGACGAGACAAAGGCACATAGGTACCGTTCTCGACGTTGGCGCCAGATGGCTCAACCGCTTTGCCAGTCTTTGGATTGACAATCGGCACCCCCTTCAGGCGAGCCATGTTCTCCGCGTAATAGGCGTAACCAAAATAGCCAATCGCATTGACATCGCGGGAAACCCCCTGCACCAGCACATTGTCGTCTTCAGATGCGGTGTAATCGCCGCGTGACGATTTGGCTTTTTCGACGATGGCCTCGGTGAAATAATCGAAAGTACCGGAATCAGCACCGGCGCCGAACAGCTTGATCGGCGCCTCCGGCCAGGCTGGGTTAACCTGGTTCCACTTCGTCACCTTGCCTTGCGCAGCAGGCTCCCACAGCGTTTTCAGCTCGCTGACGGTCATCTCTTTGATGAAAGCGTTTTTCGGATTGATGACGACGGTCAGCGCATCATAGGCAACCGGCATTTCGATGTATTCGACACCCGCCGCCTTGCAATCCGCCATTTCCTTGGCGAGGATCGGCCGCGACGCATTTTGCAGATCGGATTCGCCGCGGCAGAATTTCTTGAAGCCGCCGCCGGTGCCGGAAATGCCGACGGTCACCTTGATGGCGTTCTTTTTGGCCTTCTGGAAATCTTCGGCGACCGCCTCGGTAATCGGATAAACCGTCGACGACCCGTCAATTTTAATAACCTGAGCGTGCGCCGCCGGGGTACCCAGGAGAGCGACAGCGGCGGCAGCCATGAATGAAACGAGAGTGGATTGCTTGAACATGTGGACTCCGGCAAGTGATTGGATTGACAACGCTTCGCAGATTAGCGGCGCTTTGTTACAGCGGCATGACAGGCTGTCACATTGCCATGCACCCCCAATCCTCGTCGGATTATCTTGCCGGGGGGCATCTGCTAAGATTCGCCCTCATTTTTCAGGCCTTTTCCCTTGTCTTCCCTTCCGGAAACATTTTCCCCCGACGGGCCGCTGGCCCGGGCTATTGGCGGCTATCGCGTGCGCCAGCAGCAGGTCGACATGGCTGTGCGCGTCGCGGCGGCAATCGACAGCCAGTCGGTATTCATCGCCGAAGCCGGCACCGGCACCGGGAAAACCTTTGCCTACCTGGTGCCGGCCCTGCAATCCGGCGGCAAGGTGATTGTCTCCACCGGCACCAAAACCCTGCAGGATCAGCTTTACAACAAAGACTTGCCGATGGTGCGCGATGCGCTCAAGGCGCCGGTCAAGATTGCCTTGCTCAAGGGGCGCGCCAACTATGTTTGCCCTTACCACCTGCAAAATGCCCTCGCCGAAGGTCGCTTTTCGACCCGCGAAGATGCCGCCGACGCGCGCCGCATCGCGCTTTTTGCCAAAGTCACGCAGAGCGGCGACAAATCCGAATGCGTCGAGGTTTCCGAAACATCGCCGGTCTGGAACCACGCTACCTCGACACGCGAGAACTGTCTCGGCCAGGAGTGCCCGAACCACAAGGAGTGCTTTGTCATGCTGGCGCGGCGCGAGGCGATGGCCGCCGATCTCGTCGTCGTCAATCACCACCTGTTTTTTGCCGATGTGATGCTACGCGACGAAGGCATGGCCGAACTGCTGCCGGCCTGCAATACCGTCATCTTCGACGAGGCGCATCAATTGCCGGAAGTGGCCACGCTGTTTTTCGGCGACAGCGCCTCGACCGCGCAAGTGCTCGATCTCGCCCGCGATGCGCGCAGCGAGGGTTTGGCCAATGCCCGCGACTGTCTCGACCTGCAAAGCGCCGGCAAGCAACTGGAAAAAGTAGCCAAGGATTTGCGACTGGCGGTCGGCGTCGATGGCGGGCGTTTCTCCTACGCGCAAGTGGCCGACAAGCCTGAATTTTTGCCCGCCCTGAAATTGCTGGAGGATGAACTGACGAACTTTGCGGCGCTGCTTGAAACCCAGGCCGAACGCGCCGAAGGGCTTGAAAAATGCTGGCAGCGGGCGCTTGAACTCGTCCAGCGGCTGGGCGCCTGGCAGAAAACCGATGCCGACGGCACGGTGCGCTGGGCGGAGGCTTTTACCCACTCGCTACAGCTCAATTCAACCCCGCTCGATGTCGCGGAGATTTTCAAGAAACAGATGGGTGGCCACCCGCGCGCCTGGATTTTTACCTCGGCAACGCTCGCCGTGCAGGGCAAGTTTGACCATTACTGTGCTGAACTGGGCTTGGGCGAAGCGGAATCGGCGTGCTGGGAAAGCCCCTTCGAATACGCCAAACAAGCCATGCTCTATGCCCCGCTGGGAATGCCAGAACCGAATTCCTTCGGCTATACCGATGCCGTCGTCGATGCCGCCTTCCCGGCGCTTGTCGCCGCCGGCGGCGGCGCGTTTTTTCTGTGCACCAGCCTGCGCGCCATGCGCCGCACGCACGAATTGCTCAAGGCGCGTTTTGCCGACGAAGGCCACGAGATGCCCTTGCTGCTGCAAGGCGAAGGGAGCAAGAACGAGTTGCTGGAACGCTTCCGTCACCTCGGCAATGCCGTACTGGTCGGCAGCCAGAGCTTTTGGGAGGGTGTGGACGTGCGCGGCGAGGCGCTCTCGCTGGTCGTCATTGACAAGATTCCCTTCGCCCCGCCCGACGATCCGGTGCTTTCGGCGCGCATCGAGCAAATGAAGCAGCAGGGTCGCAATGCCTTCATCGAATACCAGTTGCCACGCGCCGTGATCAACGTCAAACAAGGTGCCGGGCGCCTGATTCGTGATGAAACCGATCGCGGCGTGTTGATGATCTGCGATCCACGGCTACTCTCGAAACCCTACGGCCGTCGGGTCTGGCAAAGTTTGCCGCCGATGAAGCGAACCAAACTGCTCGCCGACGTCATTGATTTTTTTGCCCGCCGATGAAGACAATTTTTGAACAGATGCGCGCCGCGCAGCCGCAGTTTTTTTCCGCTGCCGATATCGTCATCCCGCAAGCGACGGCCGATCAGATCTCGCAGCTGGTGGCGGCCATCGCCTCGGTCATGGCTCTGCCAGCCTTCCAGAACCGCGCTCTGGCGCCGGCGGCAGAGATTGCCCGGCAGCCGGTCGCCGCGCTGGGCGTCTTTTTCGGCTACGACTTCCATCTTTCCGCCGACGGGCCGCGCCTCATCGAAATCAACACCAACGCCGGCGGCGGCCTGCTCAATGCTTATTTGCTGGCGGCGCACGGCGAGGCTGACGTCAGCGCCCGGCTGCTCGATGAATTTGTCGCCATGTTCCGTCACGAATGGCAACTTGAGCGCGGCGAACAGCCGCTACGGCGCATCGCCATCGTCGATGACGCCCCTGCCGTGCAGTTTCTGGCGCCGGAATTCGCGCTGTTTCGCCAGCTGTTCACGGCCAACGGCATTGATGCCGTCGTTGCCGACCCCGGCGAATTCACGCGCCGCGGCGCGCACTTGTTGCATGACGGCAAGCCGGTCGACCTGATCTACAACCGGCTCACCGATTTTTCGCTCGAGGCCGCGGCCAACGCCGAAATCCGCGCTGCTTTCGCGGCCGGCGGCGTGGTACTGACACCGCACCCGCGCGCCCACGCCTTGTTTGCCGATAAACGCAACCTGATTTTGCTTTCCGACGCGGCGGCTTTGAGCGAACTCGGGGTGCCGGAAGCGCTTCGCCAGACCGTTCTCGGCGGCGTCCCGCGCACGCTGGCCGTGCATCCCGCCGACGGCGACGACTTCTGGCTTCAGCGCAAACACTGGTTCTTCAAGCCGGCGGCCGGTTTCGGCAGCCGTGCGGCGTATCGCGGCGACAAGCTGACCAAGCGGGTTTTTGAAGAAATCCTGCGCGGCGGCTACATCGCCCAGGAAATCGTCCCGCCTTCCGAACACGAAGTCATCGTCAACGGAGAAACGCAGCGCATGAAGGCCGACATTCGTGCCTACGTTTATCAGGGGCGCGTCCAGCTCCTCGCGGCGCGGCTTTATCAGGGGCAAACGACCAATTTCCGTACCCCCGGCGGCGGTTTTGCGCCGGTTTTCATTGCCTGAGAGGGAGCCGTTTTCGATGAAAGTATTTGGCATCGCCGGCTATTCCGGCGCCGGCAAAACGACCTTGCTGGAAAAACTGATCCCACAATTCATCGCCCGCGGCCTGACGGTTTCGGTCATCAAGCACGCCCATCACGGCTTTGATATCGACCGTCCGGGCAAGGACTCCTTTCGTCACCGGGCGGCCGGCGCCAGCGAAGTGATGCTCTCCTGCGGTGCGCGTTGGGCCTTGATGCACGAGCGCCGCGACGAAGGCGAGGTGGTGCTTGATCAACTGATCGCCCGACTCGCCCCCTGCGACCTGGTGCTGATCGAGGGCTTCAAGCAGGAACCGGTACCCAAGCTCGAAGTCTATCGCCAGGAAAACGGCAAACCGCCCTTGTTTTTCGAGCGCGATGACATTGTTGCCGTGGCCAGCGACGCAGAAATTGCTACCACCCTGCCCCGCTTGCCGCTCAATGACGTCGTCGCGATTGCCGATTTTGTGATCAACCACCTCCAACTGCAGGAGCGCTCATGCTGAGTCTTGAAGAAGCCATCGAACGGTTGCTGGCTGCCGCGCAAACGGTCGAAGAAATTCGCAGTTTGCCCTTAACCGCCGCCGCCGGCCGGGTGCTGGCCGGCGACCAGTTCGCCACCGTCGACTCGCCACCGCTCGATAATTCGGCGATGGATGGCTACGCGGTATGCTGCGCCGATATCGCCGCCGCCGGCGTTTGTCTGCCGGTCAGTCAGCGGATTGCCGCCGGTCAGCCAGGGACGCCGCTGCAGCCGGGCACCGCCGCGCGTATTTTCACCGGTGCGCCGGTGCCGGCGGGCGCCGACGCCGTCGTCATGCAGGAGCTTTGCCTGACAAACGCCGAGGGCGTCGTCATCAACCACCTCCCGAAGCCGCTTGAAAACATCCGCCGTACCGGCGAAGACATGGCTCTCGGCGCCCGCATTCTGCCTGCCGGAATCCGCTTGCGCGCCCAGGATATTGCCTTGGCCGCCGCTGCCGGCCTGGCGGAATTGCCCGTCTATCGTCGCCTGCGGGTCGGCATTTTCTTTACCGGCGATGAACTGGTGCAGCCGGGTGAAGCACTGCCGCCGGGCGCCATCTACAACTCCAACCGCTACGCGCTGCGTGCCTTGCTTGAAGGCCTGGGGTGCGAGGTGCGCGACCTCGGCACGGTGCCGGATAATCTGGCGGCGACGCGAGATGCCCTGCGCCGGGCGGCCGCCGATAACGATCTGGTCGTCACCAGCGGCGGTGTTTCGGTCGGCGAAGAAGACCACGTCAAGCCGGCGCTTGAGGCTGAGGGGCGGCTGGATATGTGGAAGATCGCCATCAAGCCGGGCAAGCCACTGGCCTTCGGCGAAATTCGCCGCGCCGGCGGCAAAGCCTGGTTTATCGGCCTGCCCGGCAACCCGGTATCGGCGCTGGTCACCTTCCTGATCATCGTTCGCCCCTTCGTCTTGCGCTTGCAGGGGGTCAATCAGGTCAGGCCGCAGGTATTCACCCTGATCAGCGATTCCGACTGGTTGCGCCCCGATTCCCGGGTCGAGTTTTTGCGCGCCCGCGTCAACGCCGGCGGCAAGGTGGAGATTTACCCGCATCAGGGCGCCGGCGTGCTCACCTCCATGTGCTGGGGCGACGGCCTGGTGATGAACCGCCCCGCCCTCGCCATCAACAAGGGCGACAGCGTGGCTTACCTGACTTTTGCCGAGTTGCTGTCATGAGCGTGCGCATCCTTTATTTTGCCGGCTTGCGCGAGGCCTTCGGCTGCCCCGGCGAAAACCTCGACCTGCCCGCCGCCGTGAGCAATGTCGGCGCCCTGCGTGCCTTGCTGGTAGCGCAAGGGCGCGATCTCCTGGCAAGCGCCAAAAACCTGCGCTGCGCTGTCAATCAGGAAATGGCCGCGGCCGATACGCCGGTCGCCGATGGCGATGAAGTGGCCTTCTTTCCGCCGGTCACCGGAGGTTGACGGTGAGCATCCGCATTCAGGAGGCCGACTTTGATCTGGCTGCCGAACTCGCCGAACTGCGTGCCGGCGATCCGCGTATCGGCGCTCTGACCTCCTTTGTCGGCTTCGTGCGCGACATCAACGACGGCAACAGCGTTTCGGAAATGATGCTCGAACACTATCCGGGAATGTGCGAAAAAGCCTTGGCGGAAATCGTCAGCGCCGCCAAAGCACGCTGGGAGATTGTCGGCGTCCGGGTCATTCATCGTGTCGGCCGCCTCCAGCCCGGCGACCAGGTTGTTCTCGTTGCCGTCACCAGCGCCCATCGCGGCGCCGCCTTCGCCGCCTGTGAATTCATCATGGATTACCTGAAAACCCGCGCCCCTTTCTGGAAGCGCGAAACCACCCCAAACGGCGCACACTGGGTCGACGCCCGCGAAAGCGACGATTCGGCAGCGACGCGCTGGACACCCGACGGCCATCGGCAATAACCAAACCCGGCTTCATCAGCGATTGTTGAGCGGCAGACGGCAGGCCGTCGCGCCCAAGTTGCCCCGCTATAATGCGGTTTTTACTGCCATTGAAAGCCCCCCATGGAAGCCGAACACATCAACAGCATCTCCAACAAACTCGACGATCTGGCGCAGCGCGCCGCCGAGTTGCGGAGGTATCTTTGACTACGATCACAAGCGCGAACGTTTAACCCTCCTCAACGCCGAGATGGAAGACCCGAAGATATGGGACGACGCCAAGCGCGCCCAGGATCTCGGGCGCGAGAAAAAAGCGCTGGAAAACATCGTTCTCGTCCTTGAAGAAGTTCAAGGTGGCCTCGATGACGGCCGCGAACTGTTTGATATGGGCAAGGAAGATGGCGACGCCGGCACCCTGCTCTCCGTCGAAGCAGACAACGCGGCGCTGGAGAGCCGGATCGCCGCCCTTGAATTTCGCCGCATGTTCAACAACCCGATGGATCCAAGCCCCTGCTTCCTGGAAATCCAGGCCGGCGCCGGTGGCACCGAAGCCCAGGACTGGGCGGCAATGCTCTTGCGCATGTACCTCAAATTTGGTGAGAAAAAAGGGTTCGCCGTTGAAGTCATGGAAGAGTCTGAAGGCGAAGTTGCCGGCCTCAAGGGCGCTACCGTCAAGTTCACCGGCGATTACGCCTACGGCACGCTGCGTACCGAAACCGGCATTCATCGCCTGGTTCGCAAATCGCCCTTCGACTCGAACGCCCGCCGTCACACCTCGTTTACTTCCGTATTCGTTTTCCCCGAGGTCGATGACTCGATTGAAATCAACATCAATCCCTCGGATGTGCGTACCGACACCTACCGCGCCTCCGGCGCCGGCGGCCAGCACATCAACAAGACCGATTCGGCCGTTCGCCTGACTCACCTGCCGACCGGCATCGTCGTCCAATGCCAGAACGACCGCTCGCAACACCGCAACCGCGATGAAGCCTGGCAAATGCTGCGCGCCCGCATATATGAATTTGAATTGCGCAAACAGCAGGCCGAGCAGCAAAAACTGGAAGATGCCAAATCCGACATCGGCTGGGGTCATCAGATCCGCTCCTATGTACTTGACCAGAGCCGGATCAAGGATTTGCGCACCAACTACGAAACCGGCAACACGCAAGGCGTCCTCGATGGCGACCTCGACGGGTTTATTGAAGCCAGCCTGAAACAGGGTGTTTAGGCGCTGTCGGTGCCGATGTCGCTGGAGTTTACCGTCATGAAAATCACTCGCGCCGGGTTGGCCAGCGGCCACCTGCTGGGCATGCTGCTGCTTGCCGCCGGCCTTGCCGGTTGCGTCGACAAGGCCGGCGATGCCGGCCAGCCGGCGCCAGCCAAAGCCGCCCTGACCGTCACCACGACCACGCCGCAAGCACAGGACTGGCCGCAGACACTCCAGGCCAGCGGCAATATCGCGGCCTGGCAGGAGGCGGTGATCGGGCCGGAAATCAATAATTACCGGATCACTGAAGTCAATGCCAATGTCGGCGAACGGGTTAACAAGGGGCAAGTTCTGGCGCGCATCGCCAGCGCTGCCGTTGACAGCGAATTGGCCGAAGCGCACGCCAGCGTCGCTGAAGCGCAAGCGACACTGAGCGAAGCGCGAGCCAATCAGGAGCGCTCCCGGCAACTGCGCGACAAGGGGTTTTACAGCCCGCAGCAAGGCACCCAGAGCGACACCGCGGCCGAAACGGCGTTGGCGCGCCTGAATGCTGCTCTGGCACGTCGCCAAAGCGCGGAATTGAAGCGCTCGAAAACGGCGGTGCTGGCGCCGGATGACGGCCTGATTTCGGCGCGCTCGGCAACCGTCGGCACGCTTACCCAGCCCGGCCAGGAGTTGTTCCGGCTGATCCGCGGCGGCCGTCTCGAATGGCGCGCCGAAGTCACTGCCGGTGAAATCGGCCGCCTGCGGGCGGGTCAGCTCGCCGTTCTCGAAACGCCGAGCGGCGCGCCGCTCGAAGGCAGGGTACGGGCCGTGGCGCCGACCGTTGACCTGCAAACGCGCACGGCACTGGTTTATGTCGATTTGCCCGCCAGCGCCGCCATCAGCGCCGGCATGTTCGTGCGCGGCGAGTTTCGTCTCGGGCAGAGTCCGGCGCTCACCCTGCCGCAATCGGCGCTGTTGCTGCGCGATGGATTTGCCTATGTTTTCCAGGTTGAGGACGGCAAAGTAAGGCAAACCAAGATCACTACCGGCCGCCGCAATGGCCAGCGCATCGAAATCAACGGACTCCCCGCCACCGCCGTCGTCGTATCGAGTGGCGCCGGTTTTCTTGCCGATGGCGATACGGTCAAGGTGGTCGCCGCCGCCAAGCCTGCGCCATGAACGTCTCCGCCTGGTCGATCCGCAACCCGACGCCGGCGGTGTTGCTCTTCATCATGCTCACGCTGATCGGCCTGATCGCCTTCAAGGGCATGAAGATTCAGCAGTTTCCCGACATCGACCTGCCGACCGTCACGGTTACCGCCAGTTTGCCCGGTGCGGCACCGGCGCAAATGGAAACCGAGGTTGCCCGCAAGCTGGAAAACGCGCTCGCCACGCTGCAAGGCATCAAGCACATCTACACCAAGGTGCAGGACGGCAGCGCCATCGTCACTGTCGAGTTCCGCCTCGAAAAGCCGACACAGGAGGCCGTCGACGACGTGCGCGACGCCGTCTCGCGGATTCGTTCCGACCTGCCGGGTGACCTCAAGGATCCGGTCATCGCCAAAGTCGACTTCGCCGGCGCACCGATTCTCACCTACACCGTTGCCTCACGCCGCATGGATGACGAGGCGCTGTCGTGGTTTGTCGACAACACGGTCAGCAAAGCCATCCTCAGCGTGCGCGGCGTCGGTGCCGTCTCGCGCGTCGGCGGCGTGACGCGCGAAATCCGCGTCGAACTCGACCCGCTACGTCTGCTCGCCCTGCGCGCCAGTGCCGCCGATGTGTCGCGCCAGTTACGGCAGATTCAGCAAGAAGCCGCCGGCGGACGTGCCGATGTGGGCGGCATCGAACAATCGGTGCGGACGATAGCCACCGTTCACTCGGCCGCCGAACTCGGCGCCCTGGAAATCGCTCTCGCCGATGGCCGCCGCCTGCGCCTCAGCGAACTCGCCACGGTCAGCGATACAGTGGCCGAGCAACGTTCGGCGGCGCTGCTCAACGGGGCGCCGGTCGTCGGCTTCGAGATTGTTCGCTCACGCGGCGCCGGCGAGGTTGATGTCAGCAAGGGGGTGCGTACCGCCCTCGAAAAACTCAAGGCCGACCATCCCGACGTGACGATCACCGAGGCCTTCAACTTCGTTGATCCGGTCGTTGAAAACTTCAACGGCTCGATGATGCTGCTGATCGAAGGAGCGATTCTCGCCGTCATCGTCGTCTGGCTGTTTCTGCGCGACTGGCGAGCCACGCTGATTTCGGCGACCGCCTTGCCGCTGTCGATCATTCCCGCCTTTGGCGCGATGTATTTTCTCGGGTTCACGCTCAATGTCGTGACGTTGCTCTCGATGTCGCTGATTGTCGGCATCCTGGTCGACGACGCGATTGTCGAAATTGAAAACATCATGCGCCATCTGCGCATGGGCAAAACACCCTTGCAGGCGGCGATGGAAGCCGCTGATGAAATCGGCCTGGCGGTCATCGCCACCACCTTTACGCTGATTGCCGTTTTCCTGCCGACGGCCTTCATGAGCGGTGTGGCCGGCAAGTTTTTCGTTCAATTCGGCTGGAGCGCGGCAATTGCCGTCTTTTTCTCGCTCGTCGTCGCCCGCATGTTGACGCCGATGATGGCCGCCTACCTGCTCAAGCCACCGACAACAAGCGATCACCCGCCGCGCTGGCTGACGACTTACATCGGTTGGGTCTCCTGGTGTCTTGGGCACCGGATCAAAACCACCCTGGCGGCGGTCGTCTTTTTCTTCGGCTCATTTGCCCTTGTCCCGCTTCTGCCGACCGGTTTTGTGCCGCCCGACGACCTCTCGCAAACCCAGGTCTACCTCTCCCTGCAACCCGGCAGCACGTTTCAGGAGAGCCTGGCCATCGCCGAAGCGGCGCGTCACATCATCGAACAAAATGTACATGTCAGGATGGTCTACACGGCGATTGGCGGCGGCGCTGCCGGCAGTGACCCCTTTGCCCCGCGCGGTGCCGCCGAGGTGCGCAAATCAACGCTGACGATCAACCTGGCCGGGCGTAGCGAACGCGGCGGGGTCAAGAAGCAGGAAGTCGAGCGCCAGTTACGCGAAGCCCTGGCGGCACTCCCCGGCGTCCAGGTCAAAGTCGGGCTCGGCGGTTCCAGCGAAAAATACGTTCTGGTACTGGCCAGCGAAAACGGCGCCTTGTTGTCCGAGCACGCCCGCATCGTCGAACGCGAGTTGCGCTCGCTTCCCGGCATCGGCGCCGTCACCTCAAGTGCCAGTCTGGTTCGCCCCGAGCTGGTTGTGCGCCCCGATTCCGCCCGCGCCGCCGACCTCGGCGTGACCACCGCGGCGCTTGCCGAGGTCCTGCGCATCGCCACCGCCGGCGACTACGATCAAGGCATTGCCAAACTCAACCTCAGCCAGCGGCAGATTCCGATCATCGTCAAATTGCCGCCGCCGGCACGTCAGGATTTGAACCTCCTGGAGCGCCTGACCGTCCCCGGCAAAAACGGCCCGGTGATGATCGCCCATGTCGCCCGCCTGGAGATGACCGGCGGCCCGGCCGAGATCGACCGCTACGACCGCCTGCGCAACATCAATTTCGAGATCGAACTCAACCAGCAAGCACTTGGCGACATCGAAAAACAGGCGCTTGCCCTGCCGAGCATCAAAAACCTGCCGCCCGGCATCCTACAAACCACCGTCGGCGACGCCGAAGCAATGGGCGAACTATTCGCCAGTTTCAGCCTCGCCATGGCTACCGGCGTTCTCTGCATCTACATCGTACTGGTGCTGCTGTTCAAGGATTTCGTCCAGCCACTGACCATTCTGGCGGCCTTGATCCTCTCGGTGCCGGGCGCGTTTCTGGCGCTTTTCATCAGCCAGACGGCGCTCTCGATGCCATCGATGATCGGCCTCATCATGCTGATGGGCATCGCCACCAAGAACTCCATCCTGCTCATCGATTACGTCATCCTCGCCCGCCGCGGCGTCGCTGGTCAGCCACCACTCGACCGCTGGCACGCCCTGCTCGACGCCTGCCGCAAGCGCGCCCGACCAATCATCATGACCACCATCGCCATGGGCGCCGGGATGTTGCCGATTGCCCTCGGCCTCGGCACCGACCCCAGCTTCCGTGCGCCGATGGCGATCGTCGTCATTGGCGGCCTGATTACCTCGACCTTTCTCAGCCTGCTGGTGATTCCGGTGATATTCACCTTTGTCGATGACGCCATTCAATGGATTCAGCGACACCTGCCAAGGTCGCACGCCTGATGCACAACCTGTTCGCCAAATTGCCCCCAACAAGTGCCGATGACGAGCAATTTTGCCAATTGTTCGCCCGCCCCGGCCTGAAGATCGAGCGCATCACCTCGACGGGACAAGCCTCACCCGACGACTTCTGGTTCGAGCAGCCAGACGGGGAATGGATACTACTGGTGCAAGGCGAGGCCAAATTACGCATCGCCGGCGAGGCCGCCGTGCGCCACCTCAAAGCGGGCGATTTTTTCGATATTCCGGCACGGACAAGACATCGTGTGGAGTGGACGCCGGCCAATCAGATAACCATCTGGCTGGCCATCCACTATGTCGAACAGATTTCCGGATGAACAATCAGCCAAGCCGGTTTGGTATCCAGTGTTGCCTCTACTCGCCATGATCTGACTCAATCATGCCCACTGTTGCCAGCTTAACTGGATTGCACGGATTTAACTAAAACGGGGGGTTGTATTCAGTTTTCATCATGGGCATCCTGAAATCCGTATCGGATTAATAAAATGTCCCAATGGCCGCCGAGTCTTGTTCTGCAAAGAACTGGAGGCGCGAGCCGGAGTCGAACCGACCTACACGGATTTGCAATCCGGTGCATAACCGCTTTGCTATCGCGCCGTGAAAAAACCAGAGGCACCAACTAAAAAGGGAAAGGCTGGCTTTCCCTTGATGGTTTTTTGGAGCGGCAGAAGAGTCTCGAACTCTCGACCTCAACCTTGGCAAGGTTGCGCTCTACCAACTGAGCTACTGCCGCACCGAACAGAGCCAAGATTATAAACGTTGAAAATTCGAAGTCAACCATTCGACGCTAACTTTTACTGCTCTGCTTGACGATTTCCGGGCGCGCCATGCGCAGGTAATAGACCATCGACCAGAGTGTCAGCAGCGCGGCGACCCAGATCAGGATTGTGCCGAGTTGCCGGGTATCGATTCCGGCAAATGAATAAAAATACAGAAGTAAGGGAATAGCGACCATTTGGGCAACGGTCTTTATTTTGCCGAGCATGGAGACGGCAACACTCTTTGAGGCGCCAATTTTGGCCATCCATTCGCGCAATGCCGATATGGTGATTTCACGGCCGATGATGATGACGGCGACAATCGCATCGGCTCGCCCGAGTTGCACCAGCAGAATCAGGGCGGCGGCAACCATCAGTTTGTCGGCAACCGGATCGAGGAAAGCGCCGAAGGCGGAGGTTTGATTGAGTTTGCGAGCAAAATAACCGTCAGCCCAATCGGTTATCGCCGCCACGATAAATATCAGCGTCGCGGCGGTATCGCGCTCATGCGGGGTCGCCCAGCCACTTGGCAGGTAATAGACGGCAATCAGCAACGGTATGGCCAGAATACGCAGCCAGGTAAGCAGGATCGGGAAATTGAGAGGCATGGGAATCAGTGAAGGGCGGCGTGGATCTTTTCGGCTTGTTCGCGGCTGATGCCGGGTACCTGAGTGAGTTGTTCGATGCTGGCTTGCAAAACACCGGCCAATCCGCCAAATCGGGAAACCAGCGCTTTCCGGCGCGCCGGGCCAATTCCCGGCAAACTTTCCAGTGTCGATGTCTTGCGCGCCTTACCACGTTTGGCGCGATGCCCGGTAATGGCAAAGCGGTGTGCCTCGTCGCGAATTTCCTGAATCAGATGAAGTGCGGGATGTTGCGCTTCCAATTGTAACGGCTCGCGGCCATCCGGGAAAATCAGGGTTTCCAGACCCGGCTTGCGTCCCTCCCCTTTGGCAACGCCAATCATTGCCCAATGCGCCAGACCGAGATCGGCCAAGGCGGCATGAGCCGAGCTGATCTGGCCTTTGCCGCCATCAATCAAGAGCAGATCGGGGGCAATCCCGTCGCCGGCGGGAATTTTTTCATAGCGACGGGTAACCGCCTGGCGCATGGCGGCGTAGTCATCGCCGGGCTGAATGTCGCGGATGTTATAGCGACGGTAATCCGATTTTTTCATGCCATTGCCGGCGTAAACCACGCACGAGGCGACGGTGGCCTCGCCTTGCGTGTGGCTGATATCGAAGCATTCGATCCGTTGCAGGCTGTCGCTCAGCCCCAGCGCTTCTTGCAGGGCGTGCAAGCGTTGTTCCTGCTGCGCACTGGCTTGATTGCGGGCGATCACAGCCAGCTGTGCATTCTGCAGCGCCATGTTTACCCAGGCTTTGTGCAGGAGCGAACGCGGTTCAATCACCGGTAGCGGACGCCCGGCGAGTTCGGCGAGCAAGTCGCTCAGGCTGCTGCCCTCCTCGGCCGCCGGAGCCGGTGCCGCAATCAGGCGGGCGGGTGCCGGATGCATGGCGTAATGCTGACGCATAAAGGCGGCGACGGCTTCAGCCGGGGAGCTGTCGCCGGCATTGCTCGGAAACATCGGGCGGTCTCCAAGATGGCGACCGCCACGCACCATCGCCAGATTGACGCAAAGTTGCCCGGCTTCGCGAAGGGCAACGACGATATCGACATCTTCGCCCTTGCTGCTCGACACATATTGTTTTTCCTGAACTTGACGCAAGGATTGAATCTGGTCACGGTAGATTGCGGCCTGCTCAAAGGCCAGGCTGTTTGCTGCCTGATCCATCAAATCCGTGAGCCGGCGCGTGACTTCCTGCTGCTTGCCAAGCAAGAACATCGCCGCGAGTTGAACGTCGCCAGCATAGTCTTCACGACTGATGCGGTCGACGCACGGCCCGCTGCATCTTTTGATCTGAAACAGCAGACATGGCCGCGAACGGTTGGCAAACACCGTCTCCTCGCAGGTGCGCAGGCGAAACATTTTTTGCAGTAAATGAATGCTGTCGCGCACCGCCCAGGACGATGGATAGGGGCCGAAGTATTCGGCCTTGCGATCCGGGTTGCCGCGATAAAACGCCAGACGCGGGAACGCATCATGGGTTAAAACGATGTACGGATAAGACTTGTCGTCACGAAAAAGAATGTTGTAGCGCGGCGCCAGCGATTTGATCAGGTTGTTTTCGAGCAGCAGCGCCTCGGCCTCGGTGCGCGTTGATGTCGTTGCGATACTGGCGATCTGGCTGACCATATGGGCGATTCGCGGGCTGGAGAGATTCTCGCGAAAGTAGGAAGCAACCCGCTTTTTGAGATTTTTAGCTTTGCCTACGTAGAGCACGTTGTCGTGCGCATCGAGCATACGATAGACGCCCGGCAAGTCGGTCAAACTGGCCAGAAAGGCCTTGGCGTCGAAACTCATGCGTCGAGGTAACTTCTGACGCCGGCAAACACCGCTTCAAAGCGCTCGCGCGTCAGACGTCCGGTTCGCCAGTTGTAGCCGCTGCAATGGTAACTATCAAACAACATCCGGCCGTCGGGTAAGCGATATTGCAGATTGTGGCCAAACTTGAAGTCTTTGAGCTTGAGCCCATAAGAGAACAGCACCGCCCGGTGAGCAATCCCGCCGAGGGCAATAATTGCCCGCAAATTCGGCATTGCTGCCAGTTCGCGCGTGAGATGCCGGTTGCACTGACGGATTTCAGCGCTCGTCGGCTGGTTGGCCGGCGGCAGACAGCGCACCGCATTGGTGATGCGGCAATCGTCGAGCCGCATTGCCGGATGCGCCCGACGGTCGTCAGCGAGAGCGGCCGACTGGCTGGCGAAAGCGTATTTATGCAGGGCGGGATAAAGCAACTCACCGGCCACGTCACCCGTAAATGGGCGGCCGGTGCGATTGGCGCCTTTTTCTCCCGGTGCCAGGCCAACCACCAGCAAGCGTGCATCGAGATTGCCGAAAGCCGGCACCGGTAGATTGTGCCAATCCGGGTCGCGTTTACGCAGAAAACTCAGGTGTTCAGCCAAGCGCGGACAAGCGATACAGCCGATTGGATCATCAAAAGCAGACATGGCGGCGATGTTAGCATGACCCCCATGCTGCGAAATTGGGACATTTTCTGCCAAGTCATCGACAACTACGGCGACATCGGCGTGTGCTGGCGTCTGGCGCGTCAATTGGCAAACGAGCACGGATTGGTGGTGCGACTTTGGGTCGACCAGCCAGAAGTTCTGGCCGCGTTTTGCCCAGTTATCGATCCATCGCTTCCAGTCTCGCATTACGCGGGGGTGGAAATCCGCCGGTGGACGCCGGAGTTTCCCGAAGTCACGCCTGCCGATGTGGTGATCGAGGCCTTCGCCTGTGAATTGCCTGCACGCTATCAGCAGGCGATGGCCACCTCCGGACGCCAGCGACGCTGGATCAATCTTGAGTATTTGACGGCGGAACCCTGGGCTGAATCGTGTCATGGCCTCGCCTCCCCCCACCCGTCGCTAGGCTTGACCAAGCATTTTTTCTTCCCGGGGTTTTCACCGTCCACCGGCGGCTTGTTGCGCGAAGCGCTTCTGATCGAACGTTGCGAATCGTGGCAAGCACAGCAAACCCGCGACGGTTGGCTGAATATCAGTCTTTTTTGCTATGACTCCGCACCTGTGGGCGGACTGATTGATTTGCTGGCAGCCAGCGAAATTCCCATCCGCTGCCATGTTCCGCCGGGTCAGCCGCTGGCGGCGGTCAGCACCTGCCTGGGCGGCAGCGGGCCGTGGCAGCGAGGTATGCTGACAATCAGTCCGATTCCCTTTTTGCCACAGGATGAATTCGACCAATTGCTGTGGCGTTGCGATATCAACTTCGTGCGTGGCGAAGATTCGCTGGTTCGTGCCATCTGGGCCGGCAAACCGATGATCTGGCAAATTTACAAGCAGGACGACCAGGCGCATCTGGGCAAACTGGCGGCGTTTCTCGACACCTATACGCAGGGCATGTCGGCGTCGTCAGCGGCGGCGCTGAAAGCAATCTTCACCGCCTGGAATACCGGCCAGGGACTGCAGAGCGCCTGGCCAAATTTCATGGCTTGGCGCGAAGAAATTACCGAAAGCCATAAAAAATGGCGCAAAAAGCTGCTCGACCACGGAGATATCGCCTCCCAACTGGTCAATTTTTGTGCTGGCGATATATAATCCGAAGCTTTTATTTTTCAGCTTTTTGGGAATACCTATGAAGACCGCAATGGAACTCCGCTCCGGCAACGTCATTATGGTGGGTGCCGACCCGCTCGTCGTCCAGAAGACCGAGTACAACAAATCTGGCCGGAATGCTGCGGTCGTCAAGATGAAACTGAAGAATCTGCTCTCCGGCAATCCTTCTGAAGCGGTGTACAAGGCTGATGACAAATTTGAAGTCGTCCAGCTCGACAAGAAGGAAGTCAGCTACTCCTATTTTGCCGATCCGATGTATGTCTTCATCGATGCCGACTACAACCAGTTTGAGGTTGAAGCCGAGAACATGACCGACGCGCTCAAATATCTCGAAGACGGCCTCGCTTGCGAAGTCGTTTTCTACGACGGCAAGGCGATTTCGGTTGAATTGCCGAACAGCGTCGTGCGTGAAGTGGTGTACACCGAACCTGCCGTCAAGGGCGACACGTCCGGCAAGGTCATGAAGCCGGCCAGGCTGGCCACGGGATTTGAGCTGCCGGTTCCCGCCTTCGTCAGCATCGGTGACAAAATCGAAATCGACACCCGGACTGACGAATACAAAAACCGCGTCAAGTAATCCGCGCTTCGTTCAAGTTTGGATATCGGGCAGCTCAGGCTGCCCGATTGCTTTTCAGGCGTCCAGGGCGGCAATCGTCTTCTGCGCCGCCTGATATGCTGGCTGGCGCTGCAAGGTTTCCCAGTCGCAGCCTGCGCTTGCCACGACAAGCGCTTCAATGCGCTGCGTGCGTTGGCTATCAACGAGCGGTTTCCAGTCAGCCAGCACATCGCCAACGGCGTCCGGCGAGTTGCAAACAATCAACATGTCGCACCCGGCACGGTAGGCGACATCAACGCGCTGGATCATGGCGCCGACGATGCCGGCACCGGCCATCGACAAATCATCGCTGAAAACAACCCCCCGAAACTTGAGCTCATTTCTCAGGTAATTGATCCATTTGGCCGAGAACACGGCGGTATTGCAGTCGAAACAATCGTAAATGACATGCGCCGCCATCACTCCATCGAGCGCCAGCTGGCGATAGGGTTCGATGTCGTCCTGCATCGCCGCCAGCGGCCGATTGTCAATTGGCAGCTCAAGATGCGAGTCGGGAACGACAAACCCGTGGCCGGGGAAATGTTTTCCGCAACTGCCCATGCCGCCGGCGCGCAGGCCGTCCTGCAAGGCGCCGGCAAGCGCGATCACGGCCGCCGGCTGACGATGAAAGGCACGGTCGCCGATCACCCGCGAAGGCCCGTAATCGAGATCAAGCACCGGGGTAAAGGAGTAATCGACGCCCACAGCGCGCAATTCGGCGGCCAGGACAAAACCAGTCGCCCGGCTCGCCGCCAACGCCGCCGGCGGATTGTCATCATACAAACGCCCGAGCGTCGCCATCGCCGGCAACCGTGTGAATCCCTCGCGAAAGCGCTGCACCCGCCCCCCCTCATGATCCACCGCAATCAGCAGGGGCGGCTGGCGCAAGGCGTGGATTTCTGCGGTCAGCGCGGTGAGTTGTTGGCGATCACGGTAATTCCGCGTAAACAGGATGATGCCGCCGACCAGTGGGTGCGCGAGGCGCTGGCGATCCAGTTCAGTCAATTCATGGCCAGCGATGTCGATCATCAAGGGGCCAGGCGGCTGCGTCTTCATGCGCTCTCCAGAAGGACGAAAGCGACAACGTAGTCATGCTCGTCGCTGATGGATAAATGCGCAGTCAATGCGCGTTTCTTGATCAATTTGTCGAGTTCGCCGTGGAAAACCAGGAAAGGCTTGCCCAATTCGTCGTGGCCGACGCTCATCGCCGGCAGCACTGCCGGCGGCCGCAGGCCGGTGCCGAGCGCCTTGGCGAAGGCTTCCTTGGCGGCAAAGCGCTTGGCGAGAAAGCGTTGTTTGTCTCGGACACACGCGAACGCCGCCTGCTCGTCGGGCGCCAGCAGCTTCTCCGACAGCTTTTCGCCGTGCCGCTCCCAGATGCCGCGCAAGCGGGCAACAGCGACAATATCGGTGCCGATGCCGTAAATCATTACTCGCCCGCTTGAGCTGCCTCGCGCATCAGGGCTTTCATCTCGCGCACCGCTTCACGCAAACCGACGAAGAGCGAACGACTAACAATCGCATGGCCGATGTGCAACTCGCGCACACCAGCCAGGCGCGCCAGTGGCTGGACGTTGTAGTAATTGAGGGCGTGGCCAGCGTTGAAGCGCATCCCGAGGTCGCGCACCGCCTTGCCGCAACGGCGAATTTTATCGAGTTCAGCACGCACGGCAGGCGCCTCGGCATCGCGGCCGCAGGCATGAAAAGCGTGCGCATAAGGCCCGCTGTGAATCTCGCAGACGCGCGCGCCAATCCGCGCCGCCGCTTCAATCTGGGCAATCTCGGCGGCAATGAAGACGCTGGTGACAATCCCGGCATCGGCAAGTTGGGTAATCACGCGCTTGAGGCGCGCTTCCTGGGCGAGGATATCGAGCCCCCCCTCGGTCGTCACCTCGTGGCGGCCTTCCGGTACCAGCATCGCCATTTCCGGCTTGAGGCTGCAGGCAATAGCGAGCATTTCATCGGTCGCCGCCATCTCGAGATTCAACTTGACCTGCGTCAGATCGCGCAGGCGGCGCACATCGGCATCCTGAATATGGCGGCGGTCTTCGCGCAAATGCACGGTAATTCCGTCGGCGCCGCCGAGATGCGCTTCAACGGCCGCCCAGACCGGATCCGGCTCATAGGTCAAGCGCGCCTGACGGACGGTAGCGACGTGATCAATATTGACGCCCAGTTCAATCATAATTCCTGCAACCCCCTGAATATTTTGCGTGTTTCCAATTCGACCCCGGACAAATAATAAGCCATCAAAGTGCGCATCAAGCGCTTGGACTCGACACGTGAGCGGGCATCCGAGAAGTCATCGCTGGCCAGATCGAGCAAGGTTTTTCCGCGCACCGCCGGCGCCGTGTCTTGATCATCGGAAAGCAGCACCGCCCCCTCCTCCATGCGGTAGATGTAGTCGGCATCGGCCTGCAGCGCCCTGCCCTCGCTATCGCGATCAAGCGTCAGGCCATAGCCGAGTTCCTGGAGCAGGGCTTTTTCAAAACGCCGCAGATCAGCCTCGCTGACCTTGCCGGCCGGATCCGCCGCCAGGCAGAGCAGCATCTCGGCATAGCTGGCGAAGAGTCGCTCATGGGCATCCTCGCGCGGCAACAGATTCATCAGCAATTCGTTCAGGTAATAGCCGCAAAAAAGTGCTTCGCCGGTCAGCAACGGCTGCCCCCCTTGCCACTCCGCCTTGATCAGAGTCAACACCTCGCCTTTGCCCGCCCACGCCAGTTCGAGCGGCTGAAAGGCCATCAGCAGTCCACGAATCGCCGATCTTGGGCGCCGCGCCCCCCGCGCCAGCAAAGCCAAGCGCCCGAAATCGCGGGAAAAAACTTCAACAATCAGGCTGGTTTCCCGAAACGGGATGGTGTGCAACACGAAAGCTGGCTGGCCATCGACTTTACTGCGCAAGTTCATTCGTAGCCGAGACTTTTCAGCAAACGCTCGTCATCGTTCCAGCCGGATTTGACCTTGACCCAGATTTCGAGATAGACCTTGCCGTCAAAGAGACGCTCCATATCCCGCCGCGCCTCGGAGGCAATGCGCTTGAGCGAGTCGCCCCCCTTGCCAATGACAATTGCCTTGTGTCCCTCGCGATCAACGACGACGGCAGCAAATATTTTGCGCATCTCGCCTTCAATCTCGAATTTCTCGATTTCGACGGTCGTGGAATACGGCAACTCATCACCGAGCAGGCGAAAAACTTTTTCACGAATGTATTCCGCCGCCAGAAAACGCTCGCTTTTGTCGGTCAGCTCATCTTCAGGAAAAAGCAAACCTTCATGCGGCAGATATTTGCGCGCCGCCGCCAGCAGATCATCGGTCTGCCGCCCCTTGGCGGCGCTGACCGGAACCACGGCGGCAAAATCATGCGCCTGCGAAACCATCGCCACAAAGGGAAAGAGCGTTTTTCTATCCTTGATCTGGTCGGTCTTGTTGATCACCAGAATGACCGGACGATCCTTGGGCAAGAGCCGGATCACCGCTTTATCCTTGTCATCAAAACGCCCCGCCTCTACAACAAAGAGCACCACATCAACATCCGCCAAGGTCTGCGTCACCCCGCGATTCATCGCGCGATTGAGTGCGTTGACAAACTGGGTCTGAAAACCGGGCGTATCGACAAAAACAAATTGCGAACTTTCATCGGTCAGAATGCCGGTCACGCGATGGCGGGTGGTCTGCGCCTTGCGCGAAACGATACTGATTTTTTCACCGATCAGCCGGTTGAGCAGCGTCGACTTGCCAACGTTGGGACGACCAACGATGGCGATATAACCTGAGCGAATCGGATTCATGCCTTGAGTGCCTTGAGTGCGTTGTCAGCCGCCGCCTGCTCGGCGGCACGACGGCTCGTTCCCGCACCAGTCGTGCGCAGCGGGGGATGATCAATCTCGCAGATCACCGAAAATCGTTGATCGTGCGCAGCGCCCGTCGCTTCGAGCAAGTGGTAACGCGGAAGCGGCTTTTTGCGCCCCTGCAGCCATTCCTGCAAACGGGTTTTGGGGTCTTTGGTAACGACACCCGGCTTGATTTTTTCAAACAAGGGCGCATACAGCCGACCGACAACCGCCGCTGCCGGATCAAAACCGGCGTCGAGAAAAATGGCGCCGATCAGCGCCTCCAGCGTATCGGCAAGAATCGAGGGGCGCTGCTGGCCGCCACTTCGGAGTTCTCCTTCACCCAACAATATGACCTCGCCTATCCTGAGTGAAAGTGCCAATTGATGCAGTGTTTCCTGACATACCAGATTCGCCCGTAGACGCGACAGGTCGCCTTCGGGAAGATCGGGTTCGCGGATGTAAAGGGCGTTGGCAATCGCACAATTGAGCACGCTGTCGCCAAGAAACTCCAGACGCTCGTTGTGGTTCACCGAATGGCTGCGATGGGTCAGCGCCGTCAGCAGCAGATCGGGTCGCGCGAAAGTATGTCCCAGCGTCGATGCCAGATGTAACGGTGTCATGGTCAACGGTTGCCGGTTGTCCCTTTGTAATCAATCACCAGGCTGACGTTGTAGAAAAGCGGAATGCGCCGTTCATACTCAAAGGAAATGACAATTTTGCCGTTTTCCTTGGTGATATCGAGTTGATCGGCCTTGAAGTCGAGTTGATCAACATCGGCATAACGACTGAATGCCGAGCGGACTTCAGCCACTGATGCGCTCTGCGAAATTTGCTCGGCGACGGCTTTGCTGTCTTTTGAAATCTTGTAGTACTCGACAATGGTCGGCACCACTTTCATCCCGAAAACGGCCACCACGACAATGACAAAGCCCCAGAGAAGCAGTCCCGAAAGCGCAACGCCACGTTGGTAGTTCATTTCCACCTCCTTTATTTGAAGGAGCCGATACGGCTCAAGTCACTAAAATTCATCCAGATAAAAAACGCCTTGCCGACGATATTTTGTTCCGGAACGAATCCCCAGTTGCGGCTATCCTTACTATTGTCGCGGTAATCCCCGAGCATGAAGTAATGGCCAGCCGGCACCTTACAGATCACGCCGACGGCGTTGTAGTTACAGTTTTCGCGTCCCGGAAAATTTGAAACGTCCCTGATAAAAGCCGGCGCGTCAGCATCATTGAGCACCTTGTGCTCGACCTCGCCCATGTTGACGGTGTATTGCTCGGAGTAATACATGCGATCCACATGATTGAAATCGGCAATTTTTTGCATATCAACCGCCTTGCCGTTGATCGATAGTCGCTTGTTTTGATAAGCGATGGTATCGCCGGGCAAACCAATCACCCGTTTGATGTAATCCAGCGAGGGGTCATCCGGATAACGGAAGACCATGACATCGCCGCGCTTGGGGTCGTTTATATCAATGATTTTCTGGTTGATCACCGGCAAACGGATACCGTAGGCAAATTTATTGACGAGGATGAAATCACCGACCAACAAGGTCGGAATCATCGAGCCGGAGGGAATCTTGAACGGCTCGAAGAGAAACGAGCGGAGCACGAAAACGATCAAGATAACCGGAAAAAACCCGGCTCCCCATTCAACCCAAACCGGCTCTTTGGCATTTTTATCGCGCAACTTGCGAAATTTGAAGATATCGACTGCATACAAGACGCCAGTTATAACCAGCAACACAAAAAGGATCAGGGCAAAATTCATGGTCAGATTTCTTAGTTATCAACACGTAATACGGCCAGGAAGGCTTCCTGCGGAATTTCCACACTGCCGACTTGTTTCATTCGCTTTTTGCCGGCCTTTTGCTTTTCCAGCAGTTTTTTCTTGCGGGAAATATCCCCACCATAACACTTGGCAAGAACATCCTTGCGCATGGCCTTGACGTTTTCGCGGGAAATGATGTGCGAGCCGATCGCTGCCTGAATCGCCACGTCGTACATCTGGCGCGGGATCAATTCGCGCATCTTGCTGGCCAGTTCGCGCCCGCGATATTGCGCGTTGGCGCGGTGCACAATCAGCGACAAGGCATCGACTTTCTCGCTATTGATCAGAATATCCAGCTTGACCACATCGGCGGCGCGATATTCCTTGAAGTCGTAGTCGAGCGAGGCATAACCCTTTGAGCAGGATTTCAGCTTGTCGAAGAAATCCATCACTACTTCGGCCATCGGCATTTCATAAACCAGCTTGACCTGACGCCCGTGGTAATGCATGTCGACCTGATTCCCGCGCTTCTGATTGCAGAGGGTGATGACATTGCCGAGATAATCTTGCGGGACAAAGATCGTCGCCGTAATGATCGGCTCGCGAACCTCTTCGGTTTTACTGGCATCCGGCAATTTGGCCGGATTTTCGACATCGACCACGGAACCGTCGCGCATGACCACCTGATAAACCACCGTCGGAGCAGTCGTGATCAAGTCCTGATCGAACTCCCGTTCAAGTCGCTCCTGGACGATTTCCATATGCAAAAGACCGAGGAATCCGCAACGGAAGCCGAAGCCGAGCGCCTGTGAGACCTCGGGTTCATATTGCAGCGAGGCGTCGTTCAACTTGAGCTTTTCGAGTGATTCGCGCAGCGAGTCATATTGATTGGACTCGACCGGATACAGACCGGCAAACACCTGCGGCTTGATTTCCTTGAAACCGGGCAAGGGCTCGGCAGCCTTGCGCTCCATCGTCGTAATCGTGTCGCCGACCTTAGCTGCTTTCAGCTCCTTGATACCGGAAATGACGAACCCGACCTCGCCGGCTTTCAACAGTTCGCGGGCAGCCGACTTGGGAGCGAAAACCCCCACCTGCTCACACAACTGCTGGGCGCCGGTGGCCATGAAGAGCAACTTGTCCTTGGGTTTGATCACCCCGTCGACCACACGAACCAGCATGACGACGCCGACATAATTATCAAACCAGGAATCAATGATCAGCGCCTTCAACGGCGCATCGGGATTGCCCTGGGGATGAGGAATACGGGCAATCACGGCCTCCAGGATATCGGTCACTCCAAGACCGGTTTTGGCGGATGCGAGCACCGCCTCGCTGGCATCAATACCGATGACATCTTCGATTTCCTGGCGGGCATTTTCCGGGTCGGCCGAGGGCAGGTCGACCTTGTTCAAAACCGGCACCACTTCGACATCCAACTCAAGGGCGGTGTAGCAGTTGGCCACCGTTTGCGCCTCGACACCCTGCGAAGCATCAACCACCAGCAAGGCGCCTTCGCACGCCGACAACGAGCGCGACACCTCGTAGGAGAAATCGACATGCCCCGGTGTGTCAATCAGGTTCAGATTGTAAATTTGTCCGTCACGCGCCTTATATTGCAGCGCCGCCGTTTGCGCCTTGATGGTGATACCGCGCTCGCGCTCGATATCCATCGAATCCAGAACCTGCGCCTCCATCTCACGGTCAGAAAGGCCGCCACACAGATGAATGATGCGGTCGGCCAGGGTCGATTTACCGTGGTCAATGTGGGCAATGATGGAAAAGTTTCGGATGTGATTCATTGGGCCAGACTTGGTTCGAGGTGTGAAAGTGCGGTGGAATGCAAAGTGAAGGCGCTCTCGTTGCCAGCCGGAGCGAGCACAGAACCGACGGCAGCCGGCCGGTTCGGTCGACAGGCCAGGCGCAATCCTGCCCCGGCCTGAATCGATTTATCTACTGATCCAGCTCAAAAGCGCGATGGAGAACGCGCACGGCCAACTCAAGGTATTTCTCGTCGAGAACCACGGAAATCTTGATCTCGGAAGTGGAAATCATCTTGATGTTGATTCCCTCATCGGCCAGCGCCTTGAACATCTTGCTGGCAACGCCGGGATGCGAACGCATACCGACGCCGACGGCAGACACCTTGCATATCTTGCTGTCGCCAGTCACTTCACGGGCGCCCATGGTCGTTTTGACTGTCTCAAGTATGGCCTGCGCCTTGGCGAAGTCACCCCGATTGACGGTGAAGGAGAAGTCCGTCGTACCGTCATGCCCGACGTTCTGAATAATCATATCGACGTCAATGTTGGCGTCGGCAATGGCACCGAGTATCTGATAGGCAATACCCGGCGTATCGGGAACGCCGAGAACGGTCAGTTTGGCTTCGTCGCGATTGAAGGCGATACCGGAAATGATCGGTTGTTCCATTTTTTTGTCTTCCTCAACAGTAATCAGCGTGCCTTCCCCTTCGTCCTGGAAGCTGGAAAGAACGCGCAGTTTGACTTTGTACTTGCCGGCAAATTCGACCGAACGAATCTGCAGCACCTTGGAGCCGAGGCTGGCCATTTCCAGCATTTCTTCAAAGGTGATGGTGTCGAGTTTTCGGGCTTCCGGCACGACACGCGGGTCGGTCGTATAAACACCATCGACGTCGGTATAAATTTGGCATTCGTCGGCCTTGAGGGCAGCCGCCAGAGCGACGCCGGAGGTGTCGGAACCACCGCGACCGAGGGTGGTGATGTTGCCTTCTTCATCGACCCCCTGAAAGCCGGCAACGACAATCACCTGGCCGGCATCGAGATCGCGTCGCAGATTGGCTTCATCAATCGACAGAATGCGTGCCTTGGTGTGCGTGTTGTCGGTCAGCACCTTGACCTGGCCGCCGGTGTAGCTCTTGGCCGCGCAACCGATATCCTTGAGCGCCATCGCCAGCAGGCCGATGGTGACCTGCTCGCCGGTGGACATGATCATGTCCAGCTCGCGCGGATCCGGGTTGGCCTGGACTTCCTTGGCCAGCGCAATCAGCTTGTTGGTTTCGCCACTCATGGCCGAGACGACAACGACGACCTGATGGCCTTGCGCCTGAAAGCGGGCAATCCGTCGGGCGACATTCTTGATGCGCTCAGGATTGCCAACCGAGGTACCACCGTATTTTTGAACAATCAACGCCATTGATTTATCCGCTTAAACGTTGCAAACATAAAAAAGAGGGTGGATTTTACCCCACCCTCACCTTTTTCTGAAAAATCGCTGCCTTAAAGGTCGGCCAATACACGCAGATGGGCACCCACGCTGCGCGCTAGGGAAGTCATCACGTAGCCGCCCTCAAGCATTGAAACGATGCGCTTGTTGCAGAGATCTGCCGCGAGATTTTTGAGTTGCTCGGTACACCAGGCGAAATCCTTTTCGAGCAATTTCAGGCCGCCCATGTCGTCTTCGTAATGTCCGTCAAAGCCAGCCGAGATGAAAATCATTTGCGGCTTGAATTCACGCAGACGCGGCATCCAGACCTGAGTCACGGCATCACGGAATTCCTCGCCGCCGGAACCGGCAGCCAGGGGCACGTTGCACATATTGGCCGCCGGCTTGTCGGCGCCGCTGTATGGGTAGAACGGATGCTGAAAAATACTGCACATCAGCACCTGCGGGTCGCCGCCAAAGCAGTCTTCGGTGCCATTGCCGTGATGAACGTCAAAGTCGATGATCGCCACTCGCTCAAGGCCGTGCACCTTCAAGGCATGGCGGGCGGCGACGCCGATATTGTTGAAAAAACAGAAACCCATGGGCGTTGCCTTCTCGCAATGGTGGCCGGGCGGGCGCACGGCGCAGAAGGCATTCTCGATTTCCTGGCGCATGACCAGGTCGACGGCATGGCATCCGGCGCCGGCGGCACGTAAAGCGGCTTGCCATGTATGAGGATTCATGGCGGTATCCGGATCCAGATGCACGACCCCGAGCTCGGGAGAAGCGCGTTTGATGCGTTCAAGGTGCGACGCCGGGTGGACGCGCAGCAATTGCTCAAAGGTGGCGAGCGGAGCGTCGTAATACACAAAATAGGCGTCGAGACCCTGGGCGATCAGGTGATCGCTGATGGCCGTCAGGCGCTGCGGACACTCCGGGTGATGTGCACCCATGTCGTGCAGCTGACAGTCGCGATGGGTAATGAAGGCAGTGGTCATCCGCTGTTATCTCTCTTCTGGGTGGCGCCTACAACGGCGCCCGATGGAATCTCATTATCGACCCATTCTGCACGCCGCTTCAAGCATTACAATGAGTTGAATGCTTATTTGATGGTGCTTGGCCATGCCGCTGACGACAATTGCTTCACTTACTTCGCGCCCCGGCCCGCTGGATCACCTGCTCGTCGCTGCCGGAAAAATCATTCTTGGCAAGGATAGGGAAATTCGCCAGGCGGTGGCCTGCCTGCTCGCCGGTGGTCACCTGCTGATCGAGGATCTGCCGGGGGTCGGCAAAACGACGCTGGCGCATGCACTGGCGCGTCTCCTCGGGCTGGCTTTTTCGCGCATTCAATTTACCAGCGACTTGTTGCCGGCCGACATCATCGGCGTCTCGATCTACGAACGCGACAAGGGAAGCTTTCGCTTTCTGCCCGGCCCGGTTTTTTCGCAGGTCGTTCTGGCCGACGAAATCAATCGTGCGACGCCCAAGACCCAAAGTGCGCTGCTTGAGGCAATGGAGGAGCAGCAGGTAACAATCGAGGGTGAAACACGGATCTTGCCCAAGCCATTTTTCGTCATCGCGACGCAGAACCCGGCGCATCAGATTGGCACGTTTGCCCTCCCGGAGTCGCAACTCGACCGCTTTTTGATGCGCATTGAACTGGGTTACCCAGAGCGTTCGGCTGAGCGCGCATTGCTCGCCGCCGGCGGGCAGCGCGAGCGTGCCGATCAACTGCCGGCGATTATCGAGGCAGCAGCGATTCCCGCTCTGCAGGCGCAGGTTGCCGCCGTCCATGCCGCCCCTCCCTTGATCGACTATGTTCAGGCCTTGATCGAGGCGAGCCGGGAAAATATCGCCTTTCAGCACGGACTGTCGCCGCGCGCCGGGCTTGCCCTGCTGGCCGCCGCTCGTGCCTGGGCCTGGCTTGATGGTCGGCAAATGGTCTTGCCCGACGACGTGCAGGCGGTTCTGCCCGCCGTCGCCCGCCACCGATTGCGCTCGCTGCAAGGCAACATGCTGGCGCGGTCAGAAGACATCACGGCGCTGATTCGCAGCGTGCCGATTCCCTGATCCGTGACCTTGCTGGCAACGCTCAAGCAACGGCTGTTTCGCTGGCAAAGCGACGGCACGGCGCCTTTTCAACTGACCCAGCGACGCATTTTCATCGTTCCGACGCGCGCCGGTCTGCTTTTCGCCCTCACCCTCGTGGCGATGTACACCGGCGCCATCAATTACTCGCTGGCGCTTGGCCACGCCCTCGTCTTTTTCCTCTGCGGATTGGCGCTGATCGGCATGAATCACACATTTCGCAACCTGTTTGCCTTGTGGATAACGCCCGGACGGGCAACGCCGGTTTTTGCCGGAGAAATCGCCTACTTCCCGCTGACCTTGCGCAACGAGCGAAAAACCATGCGCCTCGGGCTGACCCTGCAAATTGACGACAACCCGGCCGTGTCAACGCAAATTGCTGCTGAAGGCATCGCTCAGGTGGCGATTCCGCTGGCAACCCTTCGGCGGGGTTGGCTGACTCTGCCGCGCGTGCGCCTGTCTACGGTCTATCCGCTGGGTCTGCTGTACGCCTGGAGTTACCTGCAGCCGGAAATGCGCTGCCTGGTTTACCCCCGCGCAATCCACCTTCCCCTGCCTCCCGAGCAATCGCTTGCTCAGGCCGGCGAGCATGACGGCGCGGGCGGCGACGACGATTTTGCCGGTTTCCGTGACCGCCAGCCGGCCGATTCGCCGCGTCACGTCGCCTGGAAGGCGAGCGCCCGCGATGGTGGTCAGCGCCCGCTTTTAATCAAGCAATTTGCCGGCGGTAGTGCCCGGGAACTTCAGCTCGACTGGGCGTTGACTGCCGATGCCGGCGACAACGAACGGCGACTAGCGATCATGACCGGCTGGGTTCTTGCCGCCGAGTCGGCCGCTGCCGGCTATGCTCTGCGCCTTCCCGGAAGCGATATTCCCAGCGGCCGGGGTGCCGCGCATCGCACCCGCTGCCTTGAGGCGCTGGCGCTCTTCAAGCCATGAGCACGCGGTCGGTCAGCCTCGATTATCGCTGTCTGCCGTGGCTGTTTGCGACGGCGCTGGCGACCACCGCGCCGCATGTCCTGCATCAGCCAATCTGGCTGACGCTCGTCGCCGGCGCCATTTTCGCCTATGCCGTCTGGCTGTGGACGCGCAACCAGCGATTACCGGGACGCTGGCCGATGATCGCCCTGGCGCTACTTGCCTGCGCCGGTGTCGCTCTCGAATTTCGCGCCCTGCTCGGGCGCGATGCCGGCGTCTCCCTGCTGGTTTTGTTCATGCTACTCAAACTCCTTGAACTGCGCAGCCAGCGCGATGCGATGGTGTTGATCACGCTCGGCTATTTTTTGTTGCTGACCCATTATTTTTATTCGCAAAGCATCGCGACCGGGCTGTGGCTGCTGGCGACGATGGTTCTCGTCACGGCCACCCTGATCCGCCTCAACGGCGGCCCGGCAAGCCGGCCGCTCGCTACCCTGCGCTATGCCGGCGTGCTGACGCTGCAGGCGCTCCCTCTCATGCTGATTCTTTACCTGCTTTTTCCGCGCATTTCCGGCCCGCTCTGGGGTTTGCCGCAAGATGCCCACAAGGCGCGCAGTGGACTCAGCGAGCAGATGTCGCCGGGTAGCATCGCCTCCCTCGCCCTGAGCAGTGAAATTGCCTTTCGTGTTCGTTTCAAGACCGAAATTCCGCCGCGAAACAAGCTGTATTGGCGCGGCCCGGTGATGGATTACTTTGACGGACGCACCTGGCGTCCGGGGGTTTCAGCAACCCGCGCGCCGGAAATCCAGGCGCTTTCTCCGGCTATCAGTTACGAGAGTACGATCGAAGCCAATCAGCAACGCTGGCTGCTGGCACTTGATGCACCGTCTCCGGAGCTGAAGGAATTTGCCATCAAAAGCACGCTGACCGTCACGGCGCCGCAATCCATCAATCAGCGCACGCGCTTTTCCCTGCTCGCCGTCAGCGACTACCGCTTCAACGTCGACGAAGCGACGGCGGTATTGCAGCAAAATCTGGCGCTGCCAGAACAACTCAATCCGCGCAGCCGCGAGCTGGCTCGCAGCTGGCGCAAGGCTTCGGCGGATCCGTTGCTGACGGTCAACAAGGCGTTGAATTTCTTTTCCGAGGAAGCTTTCATCTACACACTGGAGCCGCCACTACTGGGCGAAAACGCCATTGACGATTTCCTCTTCCAAACTCGCCGTGGCTTTTGCGAACACTACGCTGCCGCCTTTGTCGTTCTCATGCGCGCAGCCGGAATTCCCGCCCGCGTCGTCGCCGGTTATCAGGGAGGTGAGCGCAACCCGATCGACGGCTTTCTGATCGTTCGGCAATCCGACGCCCACGCCTGGGCCGAGGTTTGGCTGGCTGGCCGCGGCTGGATCAGGGTCGATCCCACGGCGGCCGTATCACCCAACCGCGTGGAAGGCGGCATCGTCTCCGCCCTGCCGCTCGGAGAACCCTTGCCGCCACTGCTGACAGTGCGCTCGGAGTGGATTCGCGGTCTGCGCTACCGCTGGGAGGCGATCAACAATGCCTGGAACCAGCAGGTTCTCGGCTACAACCCTGAACGTCAGCGCGAGTTTCTGCAGCGCCTCGGCCTCGCCGCCCCCGACTGGCAAAGCCTGACGGCGATACTGGCGGCAGTGATCGCTACCCTGATGCTCGCCATCAGTGCGTGGACGCTCTACCAGCGTCCACGCACTGATCCGCTCCAGCGTCTATGGCAGCAAGCCCTGCGGCGACTCGCCCGTCGCCAGATACACTGTGCGCCGTGGGAAACCCCGCTCGCCCTGCAGCGCCGTATTACCGCCAGCGATCCGCAACTGGCCATCCTTTTTGCCGCCGTAGTTGAGTCTTATCTCGCCAACCGCTACAGTGCCCGCCCCGGCGATCTGCGCCAATTGCGCGAAGCCATCGCCAAACTACCCTGACGGAGAATGATTTGAAACCCATTTTCGGCTCCCTGCTGCTAGTCGCCTGGCTCGCCCCGGCCTTTGCCAGCACCCCGGCCAACAGCTTCGCGCATGACCCGGCAGCGATTGATTTCGCCAACAGCCTGGCGCAACGCCATGGCTTTCAGAGCGCTGACTTGCTTGAGCAATTTGCCAAAATTCAGCCGAACGCCAAAGTCTTGCAGCTGATCAAGCCACCCAGCTCACCAACGCAGCGCTCATGGGAACGCTACCGGCCGCGCTTTCTGAATCAACAGCGCATCGACGGCGGCGTGCGTTTCTGGCAGGAAAACCGTGTTGCGCTGACCCGCGCCCGTGTGATGTTTGGCGTCCCGGAAGAAATCATCGTCGCGATTATCGGCGTCGAAACCGTCTATGGTCGCAATACCGGGGGTTTTGGCGTTCTTGAAGCACTCGCCACGCTGGCTTTCAATTACCCGCGGCGCGCCGATTTTTTCCGTGAAGAGCTTGAGCAGTTCCTGCTGCTGGCGCGCGAAAATCGGATCGATCCATTGACGGTCAAGGGCTCTTTTGCCGGCGCTATCGGCATTCCGCAGTTCATGCCCGGCAGTCAGCGACGTTACGCGGTGGATTTTGACGGCGATCAGCGCGTCGACTTGAGCTCCAGCGTCGATGACGCCATCGGCAGTGTTGCCCGCTTTCTTGAGCAGCACGGCTGGCAATCGGGGCAAGCGGTGGCGGTACCAGCAATCGTTAGCAGCGAACCGGATCGGGCGCTGATTGAAGCCGGCATACGCCCCAGCCTGAAGGTGGCAGAACTTGCCGAACGCGGTATCAAAGCCCATCTCGACCCGAATGCTACGGTCACACTGATCGACCTGGTCAGCCCCAGTCAAGCGACAGAATACTGGCTGGGCTTGGAGAATTTTTACGTCATTACCCGCTACAACCGCTCAAGCTTCTACGCGATGTCTGTATTTCAGCTGGCCGAAGAAATCCGCAAGCGCACCCCCGGGGATTAGCCGTCAGACGCTTATTTGGCTTTCTTGCGCACACCTTCTTTTGCGGCAACAACGCTCGCCGCATCCGGCTCCTGAATGACGGATTGGGTCTCGGCTTGCCCGTAGACCAGGGTTCCGTTGAGCGTCTGCTGATCGTCGCGAAATTCACCTTCCCAATAATCACCATCAGCCCAGGTCAGACGGCCTTGGCCATGCTTTTTGCCGGCCAGCCAAGCACCGACATAAGTATCGCCATTCTGCAGATAGTAAGTACCTCTGCCCTGCGGCTCGCCATTGACCAATGACCCGATGTAGCGATCACCGTTGGGATAACTCAGGCGACCCATGCCATGAATCCGGTCATCCAACCACTCACCCTCATAACGCTGTCCATTCGCCCAGATAAAGACGCCATGGCCGTGCTTTTTACCGGACAACAGGCTGCCTTCGTAGCGTTCGCCATTTGTCCAGACAATGCTCGCTTCACCATTCATTGCGCCGCTGCCATCGAGCGACAGCTTGCCGCTTGCCGTAAAGTTTTCCCCGCTGATTACGCTCGCCTCAGGTCGAGCCGACGGCACCGGAGGCGGAACCATTGTCTCCGCCGAACTCAGCGATGAACTAAAGACGATGCTCAATGACAGCAGCGCCAAAAACGATGGAATACAGCGATTGATCATTGTTTTCAGGTAGTAGTCGGGACGGATGCTGAAACTATGGCAATGAAATCTTTCGACAAGCCGCCGCGCCTGATGATCCTTGCGCATTTCATTCAAATAAAACCGGGTAATAGCTTCAAGCGGATGATCTTCACGAAACACTGTCGCGCTCTCGACAAATACTGCCGAATCTGCCGGTGAGCAATCGGGCAAACGTCATCCGCGTGGCCGGAGACTCGCCCGGCTCATTCATCGCGCTGGCAAATAAGGAAGCGGATCAATCGGGGTAGCCTGCTTGCGGATTTCAAAGTGCAGCTTGACCGCACCGCCACCCGGATTACCCATCTCGGCGATTTTTTGGCCGCGCGTTACCTGATCTTTCTCTTTGACCAGAATCTTGCGGTTGTTTGCGTAGGCCGAGAGATAAATCGCGTTATGTTTGATAATGATTAACTGGGCATAACCCGGAAAACCCGGACCGACATAGACAACCTTGCCATCCGCTGCTGCGAGAACAGCATCCCCGCTCTGCCCGGCGATATCGAGCCCCTTGTTTCCAGCGCGGCCGAAACTGGCGATTATCTTGCCACTCGCCGGCCACCCCCAGACCACCCCATCCGGCGCCGCTGCAGGCGTTGGTGGTGGCACAGTCGGCTCTTCCGGCTTGACTTCAGCCGCCTTGGGAACTTCCGGCAAGTTGTTCAATCGCGCATACGCTTCGTCAGAATAGGGCTCCTTGCCGCCGCGCGGCTCACGCTTGAGGGGGCTGGCGGGCACCGCGCTGACCGGCGGCGAGCCTCCCCCCCCGGATGCCTCATCGAGAGAACGCGATTCCACCGCCGGCAAACCCAAAACGGGCGTCGCCACAACCTCGGCAGAGGACTCTCCTGTGGGCGGAGCAACCCGCAGAACCTGCCCCTCCTTGATTACATTGACATTGTCCAGATTATTCCAGGCGGCGATGTCTTTTTGATCTTTTCCGTGCGCCGCAGCGATCCGGTACAAACTGTCACCGCGCTTGACGGTGTAATAACCTGGGCCAGAGGCGGGCGCAGCCGACTTTGCCGCAGAACTGCGGTCGACCGCAGGCGCCGGTGCCTGCGACATGCAGGCTGCGAGAAGTAAGGAAAAAATAGCGGTGAAAAAAAGACGAATCATTGCATTCCAGCCAATAGAGGAACAAAGCGCACGGCGTCCAGGCGAGTCTCGATGAAACCCTGCGGCGTCTGTTCGATGAAGCAAAGATACTGCTCAGTCGTACCCACTGGCAAGATCAACCGGCCGCCCGCCGCCAACTGCTGCAGTAAAGCCGGCGGAACCTGCGTGCCGGCAGCGGCGACGATGATGCTGTCAAAAGGCCCCGCTTCTGGCAGACCCAACTGCCCGTCGGCGTGTTTCAGACGGACATTGAATTGCTGTAAGGTGCGCATGTGCGCCTTGGCTTTTTCCAATAGCGGCCCGAGGCGCTCAACGGCAAAAACTTCGCTGCTCAACTGTGCGAGAACAGCCGCCTGATAACCACAGCCGGCGCCCACCTCGAGAGTTTTCCCAATACTTTGCCGACCATTGAGCAGAAGCTCGATCATGCGCGCAACAATGAACGGCTGCGAGATGGTTTGCCCCATACCCAAAGGTAGTGCGGTATCTTCGTAAGCACGCGAAGCGAGTGCCTCTTCAACAAAAACATGGCGCGGCACCTTGGCCATGGCGGCCAACACCGCCTCGTGGCGGATACCTTTTTCGCGTAGGCGCTCGATCATGCGCGTGCGCGTGCGCTGCGAGGTCATGCCAATACCGTGCATCGAATGAACGTTCATGCCATCCAGCGCTGAATGCTGGAAATCTGAGCTGCGTGGGTCAGATCAATCTGAAGCGGCGTAATTGAGACAAAACCACGCTCAATCGCGTTGAAATCCGTCCCCGGTCCGGCATCGGCTGCCGCGCCGGCCGCACCCACCCAATAAACGGTTTCATTACGTGGAGAGATGGTTTTGACTACCGGCTCAGCCTTGTGACGCCGCCCCAAACGAGTCACTTCATGCCCCTTCAAAGCGGCATGGGGAATATCCGGAACATTCACATTCAACAAAATGGGCTCACTGATCGGCTGCCGAATAAAACGCTCGACCAATTCACGGGCAACGCGACCCGCCGTGGCAAAATTTTTGCCTTCGAAACCGTTCAGCGAAATGGCGATCGAGGGAATACCCAGCAAATACCCCTCGGTCGCCGCCGCCACCGTTCCTGAATAAATCGTGTCGTCGCCCATATTGGCACCGTGATTGATACCGGAAACAATAATATCCGGCAAGGAATCGAGCATCCCGGTGACTGCCAAATGAACGCAATCAGTCGGTGTTCCATTGACAAAATAAAACCCGTTGGCCGACCTTTTAAGTGACAGAGGTCGGTCAAGGGTCAAAGAATTGCTGGCGCCGCTGCGATTTTGTTCAGGGGCAACAACGACGACCTCCCCCAAGTCGGCGAGCGCTTGGGCAAGCGCCTCAATACCTGGAGAGAAATAACCGTCGTCATTACTCAATAAAATACGCATCTCACACGCCAAGAGAATCCAGTGTATTACCGCCGGCAAGCCAGGCTTCGACCCACTTGGGCTTGCGACCACGCCCCGTCCATTGCAGCTCTGGATGAGCCGGATGCCGATATTTAACTTTTACCTTGCCCCCGGAAACCACTTTCGATTTGACTTCCTGGCTAACGATATCCTCAAGGACATAACCATGCGATTTGGCAATGGCTCGGAAATCATTAAGGATATTTACCTTTTCCTGAACCTCGCGACGCTCTAGTTCAAGGGGAACCTGCTTCAGCAAATCTCGCAATTCGGAAATCGGAAGAACGGATAAATCCATGATTAACTCCTGACAATGAAAGGAGTGAGTAATTTAATTTGATTTGTTTTGTTTATCAAGAATAAAAATCAAATAACCAAAATTCAAATCAATGATTTAGAAAACAAAAAGGCCAGTCCGAAGACTGACCTGAGTGTGTTCTTGTGGTGCGCCCGGAGCGATTCGAACGCCCGACCCTCTGGTTCGTAGCCAGATACTCTATCCAACTGAGCTACGGGCGCACTGCAAGAGCGCCGCATTATACAGAGCGAGGAGCGGAATGCAAGTTCTTTCCACCCCCTTGGCCAATCATGTCCCGATACGCTTCGAGCATCACCGTGCCGACACCCCCGGAGTGCAGGGAAAATCGGGAAACCTGCTCTCGTCCGCTGATCCATCTCCGGCACTTGCGGTTCTTGGTTAAACTGCAAGGCTCTCAACACCTCGCGAAAAAACCATGGCTCAATATGTAATGTCGATGCTGCGCGTCAGCAAGATCGTCCCGCCCAAGCGGCAAATTATCAAGGATATCTCTCTATCATTTTTCCCCGGCGCCAAGATCGGCCTCCTCGGCCTGAACGGCTCCGGCAAGTCGACCGTGCTCAAGATCATGGCCGGCGTGGACAAGGAGTACGACGGTGAAGTCCAGCATCTGGCCGGTGTCTCCATCGGCTATCTGCCGCAGGAACCGCAGCTTGACGCGACAAAAACGGTCAAGGAAGAAGTCGAATCCGCCCTCGGCGAAGTGATGCAGGCGCAGGCCAAGCTCGAAGCAGTCTATGCCGCCTACGCCGAAGAAGATGCCGATTTCGACAAACTGGCTGAAGAACAGGCGCGCCTCGAAGCAATCATTGCCACCGCCGGCTCTGACACCGAAGCGCAAATGGAACTGGCTGCCGACGCCCTGCGCCTGCCGCCCTGGGATGCCGTGATCGGCGTTCTCTCGGGCGGTGAAAAGCGCCGCGTCGCCCTTTGCAAGCTACTGCTCGCCAAGCCGGACATGCTGTTGCTCGACGAGCCGACCAACCACCTCGACGCCGAATCGGTCGAATGGCTGGAACAGTTCCTCGTCCGCTTCCCCGGCACCGTCGTCGCCGTCACCCACGACCGCTACTTTCTCGATAACGCCGCCGAGTGGATTCTCGAACTCGACCGTGGCCACGGCATTCCCTACAAGGGAAATTATTCGAGCTGGCTGGAACAGAAGGAAGCCCGCTTGGAAACCGAGAACAAGCAAATCGACGCTCACATGAAGGCAATGAAGCAGGAACTCGAATGGGTGCGTTCGAATCCGAAAGCCCGTCAGGCCAAGAGTAAATCGCGCCTCTCGCGCTTCGAGGAGTTGTCGAGCCAGGAATACCAGAAGCGTAACGAAACGCAGGAAATATTCATTCCGGTTGGCGAGCGTTTGGGCGGCAAAGTCATCGAATTCGCCGGCGTCACCAAGTCTTTCGGTGACAAGCTGCTGATGGACAACGTCAGCTTCACCATCCCGCCGGGCGCCATCGTCGGCATCATCGGCCCCAACGGTGCCGGTAAATCGACGCTGTTCAAGATGATTACCGGCCAGCAAGTACCCGATTCCGGCACCGTCGACATCGGTCCGACGGTCAAAATGGCCTACGTCGACCAATCCCGTGATTGCCTTGATGGAAGTAAAACGGTCTTCGAGGAACTCGCCCAAGGCAGCGACATCCTGCAAATCGGCAAGTTTGAAATGCCCAGCCGCGCCTACATCGGCCGTTTCAACTTCAAGGGTGCCGATCAGGGAAAGCAGGTCGGCAATCTCTCTGGTGGAGAGCGTGGTCGCCTGCATCTGGCCAAAACACTGATGACCGGCGGCAACGTCCTGCTGCTTGACGAACCATCGAACGACCTCGACGTCGAAACCCTGCGTGCGCTCGAAGATGCACTACTCGAATTCCCCGGCTGCGCGATGGTCATCTCGCACGACCGCTGGTTCCTCGACCGCATCTGTACGCACATTCTTGCCGCCGAAGGTGAATCACAGTGGAGCTTCTTCACCGGCAACTTCCAGGAATACGAAGAAGACAAGAAAAAGCGCCTCGGCGAAGAAGGCGCCAAGCCGAAGCGGATACGCTACAAGCCGATTACGCGGTAATTTTTGCGGAGAATTTCGCCATTACCCAAGCAAAACGGGCGCCGTTGCGGCGCCCGTTTCTTTTTTGCTCCCCGCCAATGCGAGGTGCTGAAAACTCAGTGCTTAAGGTTGGCAGAAAAAACAGCCTTGGTTTTTTCTGAGAACTGAAAGTCGTTAAAAGCGCGATCAATCTGGGCGCCATTGCGGCCTTCGGAATGATCTTCAAAACAGATACCGATCACTTTGCCGTTGGCGGCGAGTGTCTGGAAGGCAAAACGCCAGCGCTGGGCTTCGGCCAAACGTTCGCGCAGATCAGCTTCGTTGGAAATCGTGATACCGGCGTTTTTCAGGGATTCCAGAAACTGCTCGTAGGATTCTGTACTCAAACTGCCCATTTTGTCTCTCCGTTTATAAGGTCGGTGTTTGGATCACCATGGGTCTAATAACGACACTCTCGGAATTCGGTTGACACGAAATTGATAGATCATTGAATGAGATAATTTGCCCCCATGAAAAGACAAAACATGCCTGCCGACATCCCCGAAATCCGCCCCGGCCAATCGATCGAGTTGCTCAAGGAACTGCACATCCTGACGCGCGACGGCAAGCTGAATCAGGATACGCGGCGCAAGCTCAAACAGGTTTATCACCTTTACCAGCTCATCGAACCGCTGCTCGCCGACGTGCAAAGCATCGCCGATCACGGTGCCGGCAAATCCTATCTGGGCTTCATTCTTTACGACCTGTTTTTCAGGGAGCGTGAAAGCGGCCACATTTTCGGTATCGAAACACGCCAGGAACTGGTCGAAAAATCACGCGATCTGGCGGCTCGACTCGGCTTCATGCGAATGAGTTTTCTCAACATCACGGTCGAAGAATCGACCCATTCGAGCGCCCTGCCCGAGCAAATTGACATGGTTACCGCACTGCACGCCTGCGACACGGCAACCGATGACGCGATCCGCTTTGCGCTGACCAAGCAGGCCCGACATATCGTGCTGGTGCCCTGCTGCCAGGCCGAAGTCGCGGCGGCCATGCGCGCCGGCAAAAGTGCTGCACTGGCCAAAACACCCCTTTCAGAACTCTGGCGCCACCCGCTTCATACCCGCGAAATCGGCAGCCATTTAACCAACGTCTTGCGCTGCCTGCTGCTCGAATCGCACGGCTATCAAGTCACCGTCACCGAACTGGTTGGTTGGGAACATTCAATGAAAAACGAGTTGATCATCGCTAAAAAAATGAACGAAAAAACCCCTCGACCACAACAGATTGCCCGCGAGCGGGCGCTGGCAATTTTGCGCGAGTTCAACATTGAAGCACTGGCTTCACGCTTTGCTTACCCCCAACCATGATCGCACTCGAACTCCTCGCTCCAGCCAAGAACGCCGATTTTGGCATTGAAGCGATCAAGCACGGCGCCGATGCCGTGTATATCGGCGGCCCGGCTTTCGGTGCGCGTTATGGGGCGGGCAACGAGGTTGCCGAGATCAAACGCCTGTGCGACTTCGCGCATCGCTTCCACGCCAAGGTGTTTGTCGCGCTCAACACCATTTTGCGTGATGATGAACTCGAAGACAGCCGCCGGCTTGCCTGGCAGCTTTACGAGGCAGGTGCCGACGCACTGATCATTCAGGACATGGGGCTGCTTGAACTCGACTTGCCGCCGATCCAGTTGCACGCCAGCACGCAGACTGACAACCGGCACCCGGACAAGGTGAAGTTTCTGGCGGATGTCGGCTTCTCGCAAGTCGTTCTGGCGCGCGAATTGAGCCTGGATGAAATTCGCCGGATTGCTGACCAATCGAATGTCGTGCTTGAGTATTTCGTGCATGGCGCGCTGTGCGTCGCCTTCAGCGGCCAGTGCTTCATCAGCCACGCTCACAGCGGGCGCAGCGCCAATCGCGGCGAATGTTCGCAAGCCTGTCGCCTGCCCTACACGCTGACTGACGAGAAGGGCAAGGTGATTGCCGAGGATCAACATCTGCTGTCGATGAAAGACAACAACCAGAGCGACAACGTGCTGGCACTGGCGCGTGCCGGCGTCAGTTCGTTCAAGATCGAGGGGCGACTGAAAGATCTCAGCTACGTCAAGAACATCACGGCGCATTACCGCAAGCTGCTCGACGACGTCATTGCCCAACATCCGGAATTCTGCCGCGCCTCCTCCGGGCGCAGTCGTTTCACTTTCGACCCGCTGCCGGAAAAAACCTATAACCGCGGCTTTACCGACTACTTTGCCGGTGGCCGCCAGGATGACATCGGCGCATTCGATTCGCCGGCCTTTGTCGGTGAGGTGATGGGTGAAGTCAGTGAGGTTGGCGCCAACTACTTTACGGTCAACGCCGAAATGGCCTTCAATAACGGTGACGGCGTCTGTTTCTACGATGCGCATGGCGATATCGTCGGTCTGCGCATCAATCGCGCCGACGACCAAAAGCTCTTTCCGCTCGAAATGCCCGAAGCGCTGAGCGTAGGCACCACGCTATTCCGCAACCACGATCAGGCGTTTGAGCGCGCGCTGGAAAGAGAATCGGCCGAACGCCGGGTGGCGATCAGCGTCAGCTTTGGCGAAACAGCCGATGGCTTTGCATTGACCTTGAGCGATGAGGACGGGATAGCGGTGACGGTCGACTGCCCAAGCACCAAGGAAATCGCCAAACACGCTGATCGGGCGCCGAGTGCGCTCAGAGAGCAACTCGGCAAATTCGGCAATTCAATGTTCAGTGCAGAATCGGTCGAGTTGCATTTGACGCAAACCTGGTTCCTGCCCACCGCGACGATCAACGCCCTGCGTCGGGCAGCGACCGAGAAACTTGAAGGGGCACGCAGCGCAGCGCATCGGCGCCCGTCCCGTGCCACTCCGGCAAGTCATCCGGCGCCCTACCCGCAAGAGGAACTCACCTACCTGGGCAACGTCTTCAACGCCAAAGCCCGAGAATTCTATGAAAAACACGGCGTCAAGCTGATTGCCGAGGCTTACGAAGCGAATCAGGAAAAAGGCATGGTTTCGCTGATGATTACCCGCCATTGCCTGCGCTACAGCTTCAACCTCTGTCCCAAAGAGGTCAAACATCTCAAGCCTGACCCGATGACCCTGCTCAACGGCAATGAAAAACTGATCCTCAAATTCGACTGTAAAGCCTGTGAAATGCACGTCATCGGCAAATTGAAAAAGGGCGTCAAACTGAATCTTGGCAGCATTCGGAGCGACCCCGTACAACGGATTGATTGATCGACAACGTCCAGGAAGAAAGCCCGGAAAATCTTCCGGCAGCTTGTCCTGAGGCATTTCAAAGGAGTTTTATCGATGGCCATTCCCTGGTTGACCTTGTTAAGCAGCGTGCCGTGGAAGGACGTGATCAGCAATGCACCGAAAGTTGCCGATGGGGCAAAACAACTCTGGAAGTCGGTGGCTCGCAAAACCAGCGCCGCAAAGCCGGCCGCCGCGTCCGGAGAAATGCCTGCCCGCTCAGTCGAAGTACAAACGATAGACACGCTGGACACGCGAATTATCGAATTGCAGGCCGAAGTCTCGTCCCTGAACGAAGCCATGCTGGCTTCTTCACAAGTCATTCAGGCGCTCGCCGAGCAAAATACGCAACTGATCAAGAGCCTGGCGATATTTCGCGGAAGGGTGCTGCGCCTTGGCTTGCTGACGGCGCTGCTGACGCTGCTGGCGCTCGCTGCGCTGTACCGGACATTTCCGTGAGCCACCGGAGCCGCACGGATGCGTCAGCGATGCTCCTGAAAATTACTCACCTATAACGTCGACACCCGCCGGCGCGGTGAATTTGAAATTCGCCGCCGGCAAAACGGGATTACGCTCCAGTCGGCCAAAACGAATCTGCGTGGTTTGCCCGAAGCTGTCACTTAATTCCATGGCTTTCAGATCGGCGCCGGAAAAGCCCATGCGGATTTTATCGAAGCCGCTGTCGGCATTTTTGGGGCTGGCTTCAAGCCAGGACAAGCCTTCGCTACTGCCGGCATCACTCAGGGTGAAGTTTTTTTCCAGGTCATTATTGCCGGCCAGCAAAGCCGCCGGCGAACTGCCGATCGCCTGTCCTGCTTTGCGCACCGTCACTTGCTGCAACTCCTGATCGTAGACCCAGATTGTTTCGCCATCGCCAACAATCAGTTGCGGGTAAGGTTTGACAATTTCCCAGCGCAGCTTGCCGGGACGGGAAATCGCCACGAACCCAGACGACTGCTGCGGCTTGCGGCCATTCTTGGCGATGACAATCTGCGAAAACTCCGCTTTGAGGGTGCGCGTACTGTCCAGAAAACGGTGTAACTGATCGACAGCACCGGCATTGACCCATTGCGGCAACAAAAAGCCGACGGTGGCCAAAAACATTTTCAGGTCGAATTTCATTCGCTTTCCTTGCGTGCAATCACTTCACGACCACCACGCCCGTCCATGGCGCTGACCAGTCCAGCCTTTTCCATCGCCTCGATCAGCCGCGCCGAACGGTTATAGCCGATGTGCAGATGACGCTGAACCAGAGAAATCGAGGCGCGCCGGTTTTTGAGGACAATATCAACCGCCTGATCGTAGAGCGGATCGCTCTCGGTATCCGCCACCCCGTCGCCGCCCCCGCTGCTCTCGTCGTCGTCAGCGCCCGTGGCGGTGAGGATGTCTTCAATGTACTCGGGGGCACCGAGCGATTTCAAATGCTCGACCACACGATGCACTTCATCATCGGAAACAAAGGCGCCATGAACGCGGGTCGGATAGCCGGTGCCCGGCGCCAGGTAAAGCATGTCCCCCTGCCCGAGCAAGGCTTCGGCGCCCATCTGGTCGAGAATGGTGCGCGAATCGATCTTGCTCGACACCTGAAAGGAGAGGCGGGTCGGAATATTGGCCTTGATCAGTCCGGTAATCACATCGACGCTCGGCCGCTGGGTAGCGAGAACAAGGTGAATCCCCGAAGCACGCGCCTTTTGCGCCAGACGGGCAATCTGTTCCTCGACCTTCTTGCCGACGACCATCATCAGATCGGCCAGTTCATCGATGATGACAACGATGAAGGGCATGGTTTTCAGCGGCTCCGGGGCTTCCGGGGTCAGGCTCAGCGGATTCGCGATGTGCTCGCCACGCTTTTCGGCTTCGCGAATCTTGGTGTTGAGGCCGGCAATGTTGCGCACCCCCATCGCCGACATCAGCTTATAGCGCTTCTCCATTTCAGTGACACACCAGTGCAGCGCGTTGGCCGCCTGCTTCATGTCAGTGACCACCGGCGCCAACAAATGCGGAATCCCCTCGTAAATCGACAGCTCGAGCATTTTCGGGTCGACCATGATAAGGCGCACCTGATCCGGCTCGGCCTTGTAGAGCATCGACAAAATCATCGCATTGACGCCTACCGACTTGCCGGAACCGGTTGTCCCGGCGACCAGCAGATGCGGCGTCTTGGCCAGGTCGGCAACCACCGGCAAACCGCCGATATCCTTGCCGAGGCAGACCGTCAGCGGGCTGCTCATGTCGTTGTAGGGTTTGCTGGAAATGATCTCGGAGAGCTTGACCACCTGCCGGCGCGGATTCGGCAATTCCAGCGCCATGCACGACTTGCCGGGCACCGTTTCGACTACGCGGATCGAAACCATCGCCAGCGCCCGCGCCAGATCGCGCGCCAGATTAACGATTTGCGAGCCTTTGACACCAACCGCCGGTTCAATTTCATAGCGCGTAATCACCGGCCCGGGCATCGCCGCCAGGACTTTGACCTGTACGCCAAAATCGGCCAGCTTGCGCTCGATCAGGCGGGAGATGTATTCGAGCGTTTCCGCACTGACCGACTCGGTGGCCGGCGGCGCCGGGTCGAGCAAGTGCAGAGGGGGCAACTGGCCACCGAAGAGCACCTCAGGAAACAGGGCAACCTGCTTTTCACGCTCAAGACGGGCTTCCGCTTTTTTTGAGACCGGCACGTCGGGCGCTGACGCCTCGAAAATAATCGGCTCATGCAATTCGCCGCGCCGCTTCTCCTCCTCGACCACCACCTCACGCTGCTGGGCGATTTCCTTGCCAATTTGCCGGTCTCGCCAAGCATCGAGGCGACCATAAAAGAAGCCGACAAACGTTTCGAGAAGCAGCCCCATCTTTTCGAAAGCCCACAGCCAGGACATTCCCGAGAAAAAACTCCACCCAGCGGCAAGCGTCGCCAACAGTAAAAGCGTCGCCCCGGTATACCCCAGTTGCTCCTCAAGCAGCCGGCTCAACTCGACTCCCAGCATCCCGCCCGGACTGAGCGGCAAGGCCGCCGCTAGGCTATGAAAACGCAAGGCCTCAAGCGCCGAACTGGTCAACAGCAGAATGGCGAAACCGCACAACGCGAAAATCAGCGGGCGCCGGGTGCCGCCGTCATCGCCATTCAAACGCCGGAATCCCCACCAGACAAAAATGCCGCACAAGGCCACCCACCACCAGGCGGACAAGCCAAACAGATAAAGCATCAGGTCAGCCAGCCACGCCCCGGCACGCCCGGCCGGGTTGACCAGATGGTTATGGCTGACCGCGTGCGACCAGCCGGGATCGTCCTTGCTGAAGCCGGACAGCGCCATGGCAAGAAAAATGGCGACAACCCCCAAACCCAACCAGCGTGACTCCTGCAACAGGCCGCCGACTTTATCCGGCAAAGGACTGGCTTTACGTTCAAAAGTTTTTGTACCCAATTCAATCTCCCGCGACGGCGACGATCCATTCACCGACAATAGCGCCATCCCCAGCCCCAGGCAGCCGCTGCACATCGAAAATATTCATGAACACAAATCGTTTTCCAGTCATATAGTTACGCGACGATTATAAAGCAGATTCACGAGATACAAGCGGCAAAGGGGGAAATGGCGAAGATCGGCAGCGCTATAATTTTCTGCTCAAAACTCAACAAGGATCAGCATGTCACAGCCCCCCAAACACGCTCGCCTCATCATCCTCGGCTCCGGCCCGGCAGGCTATACCGCTGCTGTTTATGCGGCGCGCGCCAACCTCAAGCCGCTGCTGATAACCGGCCTGGCTCAAGGCGGCCAATTGATGACGACAACGGAAGTCGATAACTGGCCGGCTGACGCGGATGGCGTCCAGGGCCCCGACCTGATGGCGCGCTTTGAAGCGCACGCCCGACGCTTTGAAACCGAAATCGTTTTCGACCAGATTCATACCGCTCAGCTGACCGGCAAGCCTTTCACCCTGATCGGCGACAGCGGAACCTACACGTGCGACGCGCTGATTATTGCGACCGGCGCCTCGGCCCAATACTTGGGTCTGCCCTCCGAAGAAGCTTTCATGGGCAAGGGCGTTTCCGCCTGCGCCACTTGCGACGGATTTTTTTATCGCAACAAGGCCGTCGCCGTCGTTGGTGGCGGCAACACGGCCGTCGAAGAAGCGCTGTATCTGGCCAATATTGCCAGCCATGTCACGCTGATTCACCGTCGCGACAAATTTCGCGCCGAAAAAATCATGCAGGATCATCTGTTTGAGAAAGAACGAGCCGGCAAAATCACCATCCTCTATCACGCCGCGCTCGATGAAGTGCTCGGCGACGACTCCGGTGTCACCGGGCTGCGCGTCAAAAATGTGCAAACCGGCGAGACTCGCGATATCGATGTTTTCGGCGTCTTTATCGCCATCGGCCATAAACCCAACACCGATATTTTTGCCGGCCAGCTGGCGATGGATGGCGGCTACCTGATCACCGAAATGGGGCGCAGCGGCAACGCCACGCAAACCAGCATCAAAGGCGTTTTTGCCGCCGGCGACGTGCAGGATCACATCTACCGCCAGGCCTGCACCTCGGCCGGCACCGGCTGCATGGCGGCGCTCGATGCCGAGCGTTACCTGGATCAACTGGCCTGAAAGTTGATCGACCCCGATGACCTCGCGGCCTTTCGCGCGGCAGTGGCCGATACCCGGCCATTGCCCGCCTCCGGTCGCGTTGATCTGCACGGGAAATTGCCGCCGCCACGTCCGCTGCAACATCTCGCTGACGAGCGAGCCGCCTTGCATGAAAGCCTGCACGGCCGGATCGGCCTGCAAGATCGCCTCGAAGGAGGTGATGAGCCGCATTTCGTGCGTCCCGGCCTGGCGCAAACGGTCTTGCGTGACCTGCGGCGCGGACGCTGGGTGATTCAGGATGAAATCGACCTGCATGGCCTCAACCGTGAAGAAGCGCGTCAACTGCTCGCCGCCTTCCTCGCCGACTGCCTGCACGACGGCAAGCGCTGCCTGCGTGTGATTCATGGCAAAGGACTGCGCTCACCACAACGCACCTCGATCCTGCGCCAACTGGTGCGCGGCTGGCTGGCGCAACGTGATGAAGTATTAGCCTACTGCCAGGCGAAGCCGCACGACGGCGGCGAAGGAGCGCTGATCGTTTTGCTGCGGGCGAACAAAAAATCAAGGGTAGCCTGAGCTCCCGAGTTCAACAGTTGCTGACGCAAGTATCTGTATTTATTAGAAGTTGTTTTAAAAATTGCCACTACAGCAAGGTTAGCTGCTCCGGTAGTCGTGGTTTTGTGAGGTTCAAGGCGGCCAAGATGTGTGTCTGCTCGGTG
>CAJBDJ010000047.1 GCA_903951825.1 uncultured Pseudomonadota bacterium | reverse complement strand
GTTGGCGGACAGGACGGACTGCAGCTGAGCAACGCTCAAGGCAGCGACGACCGGATTCGTCAGCTGCCCTACCTGGGCTACCGTCAGCTTCCGCAAGAGGGGGATCGCTGCCACCCCCGCGGTGCTGAACGACCAGCCCAGTTGCGTGCTGCTGAGCCCGGCAGCCTTGAGTGCCTGCAATTCGGCCAGCGTCAGCCCAGTGAGCTGGGGCTGGAGTAAAGCGCCAACCTGGGTTGCCGTCAGCGTTGCCAGAACCGTTTTGCTCGTTCCAACAACGGTGTAGCGCAATTCACCGAGCGTCAATGCAGCGACTTGAGCTGCCGTCAGCGCCGCCACTTGGGCAGAAGTGGGGTTAATCGGGAGTGACATGGGGGTCTCCTTCAAAAAGGCGGTGACGACGGTTGGCGTGGGGCGATTCGAATGGCATGACAATGGGCATATAACCTTAGTCATACAATCGTATTTTTTGCAGTAAAAACCCGGACTGACAATTTGTCAACCCTCGTCACAAAAAATAAATTTCACCCCTTTTTCCGCTCTCCCGGCGACCCGCCCTCTTTCCCTGCGGCACCTGAATTTCGGGGTTTTTGGTTGCTTTACCGGCGATGCTGAGAGAGGTTGAATCACCTCGCTATTTGAGGCGGCACTCGCCAAAATCTGGTTGTCCCAATGACCGCAAAATTCAAATACTTCAACCAGAAAAGCTGCCGAAAAAACACTCTTCACTACGCGAGGCGTTGTTTTTTTGAGCTTTTCCGGACGGACAAGCGTCTCCTTGAAGCAGGCGGAAAACACTGTATCTAGTTTATATATTGCAGCGACCCACTACCTATAGTAGATTGGCGACATTCCAAGACAATCCAACCAGACCAGCCGATTTTCTCAAAGGAGCCGCTGATGAGCCCAGTAACCGAACAACTTTCCTTGACCGACATCCCTGCCGCGCCGCGCTATGCGCCACTTAAGGATCAAGAGATCTCTGGCGAAGTTCTGATCGAAAAATACGCCAAGGGCAAGGAAACCAATGTCCATGACGTGCGCAAGCGCGTGGCTTATGCCTTGGCGCAGGTGGAGCAGGAGGCCGATCGCGCACACTGGGAGGCGCGGTTTCTCTGGGCACAGGAAAACGGCTTCATTCCGGCCGGCCGGATCAACTCTGCCGCCGGCACCGATCTTCAGGCGACGCTGATCAACTGCTTTGTGCAGCCGGTGGGTGACTCGATTGTCGAGAACACCGATGGTAAGCCGGGCATTTACACGGCACTCGCGCAGGCGGCTGAAACCATGCGGCGGGGCGGCGGCGTCGGCTACGACTTTTCGAGCATTCGTCCGCAAGGTGCGCGCGTCAAGGGGACGCAATCACGCGCCTCCGGACCAGTGTCCTACATGCGCGTTTTTGACCGCTCGTGCGAAACCGTTGAATCCGCCGGCGCCCGGCGCGGCGCTCAAATGGGCGTCTTGCGCTGCGATCACCCGGATATCGAGGTTTTCATCCACGCCAAGGACAAGGGTGACCTGACCAATTTCAATATCTCGATTGGCGTCACCGACGGCTTCATGGAAGCGGTTGATGCCGATGGCGACGTCGAGCTGCTGCACCGCGCCGAACCCAATGCCGACATGCGCTCCGCTGGCGCCTATCAGCGTGACGACGGGATGTGGGTGTACCGCAAGGTGCGCGCCCGTGATTTGTGGGATCAGGTGATGAAATCCACCTACGACCACGCCGAGCCGGGGATTCTCTTCCTCGACCGCATGAACAAGGACAACAACCTCAATTACTGCGAGGTGATTGAGGCGACCAATCCCTGCGCCGAGCAACCGCTGCCGCCGTATGGCTGCTGCTGCCTGGGTTCGATCAACCTGACGCTGTATGTCAGCCACCCCTTCTCGGAGCAGGCGACTTTCGATTTTGCAACCTTCGAGGAAGTTTGCCGCATTTCGACACGGATGCTCGACAACGTCCTCGACGCCACCCACTGGCCGCTCGAACGCCAGCAGCAGGAAGCGGCCAACAAGCGTCGCGTCGGCCTCGGCTTCACTGGCCTCGGCGATGCCCTGACCATGCTCCGCCTGCGTTACGACAAACCGGAAGCGCGTGCGATGGCGACCCGCATCACCGAAAGTATGCGCGATGCGGCCTATCTCTACTCGGTTGAACTGGCGCGGGAGCGCGGCGCCTTTCCACTATTCAATGCCGAGTTGTACCTCTCCGGCGGCAACTTTGCCTCGCGCCTGCCCAATGACGTCAAGGCGCAGATTCGCAAATACGGCCTGCGCAACTCGCACCTGCTCTCGATCGCCCCCACCGGCACCATTTCGCTGGCCTTTGCCGACAATGCCTCGAACGGCATTGAACCGCCCTTCTCCTGGACCTACACGCGCAAGAAGCGGATGCCGGACGGCACGCTCAAGGAATACGCGGTTGAGGATTACGCCTGGCGCCTGTTCAAGCACACCGGCGGCGATGTCGGCAAGTTGCCCGATTATTTCGTCACGGCGCTCGAAATTTCCGCCCAGGCGCACGCCGACATGGTCGCCGCCGTGGCACCGCACATCGACACCTCGATTTCAAAAACGGTGAATGTCCCCGCCGATTATCCCTACGAGGATTTTCAGGATTTGTACATGGGTGCCTGGAAAGCCGGCCTCAAGGGTCTCGCCACGTATCGCCCGAACAGCGTGCTGGGCTCGGTGCTGTCGGTTGGCACCGAACCGGCAAAGACCGAGAGCGTGACGGTCGATGCCAAATCGCCGCAGGATTTCGTCTCCGACGCCAACCGTCGCCTGTCGATCAAGAACCTGCCAGCGCCCGTACTCGCCAGCCTGCGCTGGCCGGGGCGCCCAAATCTGCCGGAAGGCAACCTGTGCTGGACGTACATGATCGATTCGCCGATCGGCAAATTTGCCCTCTTCGTCGGCCATGTCGAACCGGAAGGCAAAGCCTGGCCGTTTGAGGTCTGGGCCAACGGCCCGGCCGAACCACGCGGCCTCGGAGCGGTTGCCAAGACCTTGTCGATGGACATGCGCGCCAAGGATCACGGCTGGCTGGAAATGAAGCTCGAAGCCCTCGCCAAAACACCGGGTGATTCTTTTGAAATGCCGATGCCACCGCATGGCGAACGCAAGCGCGTACCGTCCGTCGTTTCGGCCATGGCGCAAGTCATTGCCTGGCGTTGCGAGCAGCTCGGCGCCTTCCGCAACGTCGGCCCGACACCGGTTAAAGACGCTTTGTTCAGCGCCAAGGAGCCGAAAACCGGCACCGACGGTACGCTGTCATGGACGGTCGATATCAGCAACCCGTCAACCGGCGAGGATTTCGTCCTCGGCCTCAAGGAAATCACCTTGCCCGATGGCGTGACCCGCCCCTATTCGATGTGGCTCTCCGGCAACTACCCGCGCGCCCTCGACGGCCTCTCCAACCTGCTTTCGCTCGACATGCGCGTCCTCGATCCGGCCTGGATCGGCATGAAGCTGCGCAAATTGATCGACTATTCCGAGCCGCTCGGCGATTTCATGGCCTTCGTTCCCGGTTCGCGCAAACAGCAAACCTATCCGTCAACCGTCGCCTACATTGCAAATCTGATCATCCATCGCTACTCGATGCTCGGCATCCTCGACGAAAAGGGGTTCCCGCTACAACAAATGGGCATTCTTGAAGCGCCGGAAGATTCAAGCAACAAGGTGCTGCCGACTCAGGGCAAACTTTGCCCGGAATGCGGTAACCACACCATGATCCGCAAGGACGGATGCGACTTCTGCACCGCCTGCGGCGCCGTTGGTACCTGCGGCTGATCCCTGCCCCAAAGCACTTGAATAGCCTTCCGGAAAAACCCCGCAGCGCGATCATTGGCGGCGCAGTCGGCAAAAAAGAGGGTTCCGGTAAGCGACGATGAGCGTAAAAAATGGGGCGTTTTAGCTACGCCCCGTTCTTTGGGATTATTATTACTTCACTAAACAAGCAAAAAAAGCCGCCAGTTCGATGCAAAAAAAGCGCACAAGGCCTTGGTGCCGAGGGAGAAAGCGTTGTGGTAGCAGATGTCCATCGGCTGAACACCCACGCTGACTGGGCGAAAGCCCTGGCCAGTCAACTACGCGAGGCAACCCGTGCCTTGCACCGGCGGCTTGATCATTCGCCGCGCCTGGCGCCGCTTTTGCGCCCGCAACTAACCCTGGCTGAATACAGCCACATTCTCAAAACGCTTTACGCAATCAATCTACCGATCGAATTGCGTATCGCCGACTACATTGCGGCGAATGAACTGCCGATCGACTATGAGTCACATCGCCGAATGCGCGATCTGGCCATCGATCTGGCCTATCTCGATCTGACACCGCCGGCCGCGGCCTGGGCTGGCCCGTTGATTAACTCACCCGGCGCCTTGATCGGCTGCTTCTATGTGCTGGCTGGCTCGTCACTCGGTGGCCGGGTTATTTTTCGCCAGTTGCAAATCAGCCTTGCGGTCGACGAACAAAACGGCGCCAAATTCTTTGCCGGCCACGGTGAACAAACGATGGACAAATGGCATGAGTTTTGGCATTTTGCCGCAGCCATTTGTCCGGCCAGCGAACTGCCCGCCGCCCAACAGTCGGCCACCCTGCTTTTTGAAAGCATTATTCAGCATCTGGAACGCTCCCATGATGATCGATGAACGTAAAGAATTTCTTGATGCGCTGAATCACTGCGCACAGGAGCCCATCCACACGCCAGGCGCGATTCAGCCCTGCGGTGCCTTGCTGGTTATTGACGGCGACTCGTTACTTGCCGTGCAGTGCAGCGCGAACCTCGTTGACTATCTCGGACTGCCACCCGCCGAAGCGCTCGGGCAGACGCTCGCTGAGCTGGTCGGTAGTGAAAACGCTGAAAAAATCTGGCGCTTGCCGATCCGTGGCGATCTTCACCCCTCGGTTCCCGCCGTCCTTCAACTGGAGCGAGAGGATCTCTGGCTGTCTTTGGCGGTTCAGGTACATCGCGTCGATGGCAACTGGGTCATTGAAATTGAAAAGAGCGACGAATCCGAGGCAGAGTATTTTGGACGCCTGTTCATTTCGATTCGCAACGCTCTTTGGGAGTCAGATATTGAAACCGACTTCCTCAGTTACGCCCGCTTCGTCACCGAACAGGTGCGCGCGCTGACCAATTTTGACCGCATCATGCTCTATCGCTTCGATGCCAACTGGAACGGAGACGTCATTGCCGAGAGTCGCAATGAAACGATGGGTTCGTTGCTCGGCAACCATTTTCCGGCATCTGACATTCCCACCCAAGCGCGCCAGCTTTATGCCAAAAACCTGATTCGCGTACTCTCCGACATCGACGCCTTGCCGGTCAGCATCGTTCCGGCGGTGCACCCGTCGAGCCAGCGTCCGCTGGATATGTCGCATTCGGTTTTGCGCAGCATGTCGCCGATTCACATTGAATACCTGCGCAATATGGAAGTCGGCGCCACAATCACCATTTCGCTGATGCAGGGCGGCAAACTCTGGGGATTGATTGCCTGTCATCACTCGAAGCCACGGCGCATCCCCTTCCATCTGCGCGAGGTAGCCGAGTTTGTCGGCAAGACGGTTTCCCTGAAGCTGACCAATCTGGAGTCCCTCGATCGCAACAAGTACATGGATCAGGTACGCGGTACCTTGATGAACCTGACCCGCTTCATCCGCAAATCCGGCGATATTCTGGATGTCCTGCGCATGATGGAGACCGACATCCTTCATCTGGTGCGGGTGACTGGCGGTGTTCTGGCAATCAACGGCGAACGCCATTGTTTCGGCAACGTGCCGCCCCCCGATCACGTCAGCCGCTTGGTTGAATGGCTTGAGGGTCAGGACAGCAGCGAGATTTATTTCACCGACTGCCTGCAAAAACACTATCCGCCGGGACACTTGATTGCCGATAGTGCCGCCGGCTTGCTGGCGGTGCGGCTCGATGCCTGCTACTCCGAGTACATTCTGTGGTTTCGCGAAGAACGGATTCGCGATATTCCATGGGCCGGCGACCCTGCCAAAGGGTTTATCCAGGGCGCCAACGGGCCGCGCATCGAGCCCCGCCACTCCTTCGCCTCGTGGATTCAGCAGCAACGCGGCCATTCCCTGCCATGGACGCACATTGAAACCGATGCCGCGCACAGCCTGTCATTGGCACTGATCGAGGTATTGACGCAAAAGGCGCTCGGCATTTCCGAACAGAACTACCGACTGCTTGCCGAAAATTCGACTGACATGATTTCCCGCCACAGCCGCGACGGGGTGATCAATTTCATCTCTCAGTCAAGCACCGAACTGATCGGCTATCGTCCTGATGAATTGATCAGCCAGTCGTTCTTCAGTCTGATTCATCCTGATGATGTGCCTGAAATCGAACAGGCGCTGGGGGATGTTTTCAGCCACCGCCAGCAGCGGACGATCATCTTCCGCTGCTGCTGCCGCAATGGCAAAGTGATCTGGGTTGAATCGACGATCAAGGCAATCGGCCGCAATGCCAACAGCCCGGCCACCGAGTTTGTCGCCAATTCGCGTGATGTCACCTTGCGCCACGATTACCAGGAAGCGATCGTCGAGTTGCAAAGGCGCAACGCCTCCATCCTCGATGCTGCTGGCGAGGGCGTGATCGGCACCAATGCCAAAGGTGAAGTCACCTTCGCCAATGCGGCAACGACAACCATGCTCGGCTACGGCACCGATGAATTGATCGGCATGAAACTGGCTGCCGTACTCGGCGAGATTGATGGCAATGGCGCGCCGGTTCCCGAAGAAAACGGAATGGTCGCGGCCTTCATTCAATCCGGCGAAGGTCGCCACTTTGGCGAGGGGCATTTCACCCGCAAAACCGGCGATAGCCTGCCGATTGATTACATCGTCACCCCGCTCGACGCAAACTCGCCTGAGTCCGGCGTCGTCATTGTCTTCCGTGATATCAGCGAACGGCGCCTGATCGACGAGCGCTTGCGCCAATCCAATACCGTCTTTGAAAATGCCGCCGAATCGATCATGGTGACGGATAACAACGGCATGATCACTGCGGTCAATCAGGCTTTCGAGCTGATTACCGGCTACAGCCAGGCGGAAGTGCTCGGAAAAAGTCCGTCATTGCTCAAATCAGGGCGCCACGACGCCAGTTTTTACCGGCGCATGTGGAGTGAAATTGCCGATGCGCATTACTGGCGCGGCGAACTCTGGAATCGCAAGAAAAACGGAGACATTTTCCCGCAATGGGGAAGTATCGCCGCCGTGCATGACGACGCCGGCAATGTGCGGAGTTACGTCACGGTCTTCTCCGATATTTCCGAAGCAAAGAAATCGGAGGAGCGCCTGCAATTCCTGGCCAAGCACGATCCGCTGACCGGGCTACCGAATCGCCTCTTGCTCAACGAAAAACTGGAGAGCGCACTGCAGCGGGCGCGACGCAGAAACGAGTCGCTGGCCGTCGCCTTTGTCGACCTCGATCACTTCAAGATCATCAATGACACCCTGGGGCATCTTGTTGGTGACCACTATTTGCGCGAAATATCCAAGCGCCTCGGCGAAACCTTGCGCAACGACGATACCCTCGCCCGCTGGGGAGGCGACGAGTTCATCATCATTGCCGAAAATGTCGGCAGCCGCGACGCCGTTGGCGAGATGATTAACCGTCTGCAGGCGCATCTAGCGGCGCCGATGTGCCTCGAAGGTCACGATGTCGTCCCGGCCGCCAGCATCGGCATCGCCTTTTTCCCGGATGACGGGGCCGATGCCGGCAAATTGGTGCAGGCGGCCGATGCCGCCATGTATCGCGCCAAAGAAAAGGGTCGCAACCGCTTTGATTTCTACACCGGCGAACTGACTGAAGCCGCCCGCCGCCGTTTCGACCTCGACTGGGAGTTGCGCCAGGCCTTGCGCGAGAATCAGTTTGAACTCCACTACCAGCCGCAATGCCAGTCAAGCGACGGCCGACCGACCGGGCTGGAAGCACTGATCCGCTGGCGTCACCCGGAACGCGGCTTGATCCCGCCGCTCGACTTCCTGCCAACGGCCGAGGAAATCGGTCTCATGGCACAAATCGGCGAATGGGTGCTCAATGCGGTATGCCGCCAGATCATCGCCTGGGGCGATCACTTGCCGCCCGGCATCACCGTCGCACTGAATATCGCGCCCTCCCAGCTCAATGGCAATTTTGCCGACCGTGCCTTGCAAATCATCACCGAGACAGGGGTGCCGACAACGCGTCTGGAGTTTGAAATCACCGAGGGTGCGCTCGAACGCCGCAGCGATATTGTCGACATGCTGGAGCGCTTTTCGCAGTCGGGAATTCGCCTCTCTGTTGATGATTTCGGCACCGGCTATTCATCGCTGTCGCACCTGCGCGACCTGCCTGTTTCCTGCTTCAAGATCGACAAGAGCTTCATTGACGGCATTCCCGACGACCGTAAGGATGTTGCCATCGTCCGCGCAATTATTGCGCTGGGTAATAGTCTGGGTACCAGCACAGTGGCTGAGGGCGTCGAAACGCTTGAACAACTCCGCTTCCTGCAGCAAGAGAGTGTGGCGACGATCCAGGGTTACTACTTCAGCCGCCCGCTGCCGGCGGCGGAAGTTTGTCTCTACATCGCTGAATGGGCAGCACGCCAGACATCGGCGGCATGTGATTGATTACTGAACTGGCGGCAAGCACAAATTTCCGGAGAAAACAAATGACCCAGGTAGTCCTCAGCGAAACTCACGGCAAAGTCGGTCTTATCCGCATCAACCGCCCGGAAGCAATGAACGCCCTCAACAATGATGTTGTGGACGGCATCGGCAGCGCCATTGATGCTTTCGAGGCCGACGCCGAGATCGGCTGCATGGTGATTACCGGCAACGACAAAGCCTTCGCCGCGGGAGCCGATATCGGCTTCATGAAAGATTTCGACTACATGCACGCCTACCAGAGCGATTTCATCACGCGCAACTGGGAACGTGTAAAAACTGCGCGCAAGCCGGTGATCGCTGCGGTGGCGGGTTTTGCATTGGGTGGCGGATGCGAATTGGCGATGATGTGTGACATGATCTTCGCCGCTGACAGCGCCAAATTCGGTCAACCTGAAATCAAGCTCGGCACCTTGCCCGGAGCCGGCGGCACGCAACGATTGCCGCGCGCCATCGGCAAAGCCAAAGCCATGGATCTGTGCCTGAGCGGACGATTCATGGATGCTGCCGAAGCCGAAAAATCGGGCTTGGTGGCGCGCGTCATTGCCGCCGATCAATTGCTGGAAGAAACCCTGAAAGCGGCGCAGACGATCGCCGCTTACTCGCTACCGGTCGTGATGATGATCAAGGAATCGATCAACCGCGCCTTTGAATCCTCACTGAACGAAGGCTTGCTCTTCGAGCGCCGGGTTTTTCACGCTTCCTTTGCGCTGGCAGATCAGAAAGAGGGCATGGCGGCTTTTGTCGACAAGAGAAAACCCGAGTTCAAGAATCGTTGAACAAAAAAAGGCGCCCGAAAGCGCCTTTTTTATGACCAACCGCGGCTTATGCCACAGCGACCGGCTTTTCCTTGCGTACCAGCTTTTCCTTGATACGAGCCGACTTGCCTGAACGCTCGCGCAAGTAGTACAGCTTGGCGCGACGAACATCGCCGCGACGCTTGACCTCAATCGAGGCAACCAGTGGCGAGTAAGTCTGGAAAGTACGTTCGACGCCTTCGCCGGACGAAATCTTGCGCACGATAAAAGCCGAATTGAGCCCACGATTGCGCTTGGCGATGACAACACCTTCGTAAGCCTGCAGACGTTCGCGCGTCCCTTCCTTAACCTTGACTTGAACGACAACGGTGTCGCCCGGCGCAAATTCAGGGATGGTTTTGCCCAGACGGGCAATTTCTTCTTGTTCCAACTGTTGAATCAGGTTCATGTGAGATCCTTAAATTTATTAAAACAGCTTACTCACCGCATTGCTCCTCTCCGACGATTTCCGTGAGGAGTTGCGTTTCTTCCGCAGTCAAACTGCGTTGCGCCAACAAATCCGGCCGGCGCTTCCGGGTTCTCGCCAGTGACTGCTTGAGTCGCCAGCGACGAATTTTTTTGTGGTCGCCGGAGATTAAAACATCCGGCACTTTCGCGCCCTCGTACGCTTCCGGTCGCGTGTAGTGCGGACAATCCAGCAAACCATCAACAAACGAATCTTCCACCGCCGAAGCGGCATCCCCCAGCACCCCCGGCAACAAACGGACAACGGCGTCAATCAAGGCCATCGCCGGCAACTCGCCGCCGGAGAGCACAAAATCCCCAATCGAAATTTCTTCATCGACACAGCGCTCGATCAACCGCTCGTCAATTCCTTCATAACGACCACAAAGAAGGATCAGACCTTCATCGCCAGCCGCCAACTGCCTCACCCGTTCATGGCTCAACGGAACGCCCTGCGGCGACAGGTAAATTACCCGACTCCTCGCCACCCCGGCCTGACGCTGCTGCAACCTGGCTGCCGTTATCGCCTGCTCAAGAGGCTGCGGCTGCATCAACATGCCGGGACCACCACCAAACGGGCGATCATCAACGCGTCGCCACGGATTGTCGGCAAAATCCCGCGGATTCCATCCTTGCCACACCCAGCGCCGCTCTTCGAGAGCCCGCCGGGTAATACCACTTTGCGTCACGGCGACAAACATCTCGGGAAACAACGTGATGCAGTCAAAACGAATCACCAGTCGCTGCCCCACGCCACCTTGATCAAGCCGGCTTTCTTGTCGACCGCCACAATCACGCTACCCACAAAAGGCAGCAGGCGCTCCGGCACCCCCTCGGCGGCCACCCGCAAAACGGCGTTGGCTCCAGTTTCAAGCAACCCGACCACTTTGCCGAGGCGTTCACCCGAGGTATTGAGCACCTCAAGACCGATCAAATCGTCCCAGTAATACTCATCTTCTTTGGTTGCCGGCAGGGCATCACGCAGCACCCCCACCAGAACACCTTTCATCGCTTCTGCCGTTGTACGGTCGGGAATACAGTCGAGTGCCAGCACCCAACCCTTACCCTGAACTTTCAGGCCTTTCAGAGCGCACTGACGCCAAGGCTCTCCCTCTCTGGCAACCCACCAGGTTGGCACGGCAGCCCAAGCCTGCGGATCATCACCCAATGGAGACAGGTGCATCCAGCCAAGAATGCCGTAAGGATCGGCAAGCCGCCCCAGAACGACAACTTCGCCAGGCAGCATGAAAAACTCAGGCGGCTTGCTTGGCAGCGTACTGCTTGACCAGACGGGCAGCGGTCGGCGACAACTGAGCACCCTGACCCTGCCAGTAAGTCAGGCGATCAAGAGCGACACGCAGACCCTCTTCATTGGCAGCAGCAACCGGATTGTAGAAACCGATACGCTCGACAAAGCGACCATCACGACGATTACGGGAATCACTCACCACCATGTTGTAGAAAGGACGCTTCTTGGCGCCGCTGCGGGCAAGACGAATAACAACCATAGGAATTCTTTCGTAAGCTGGGAAAAAGACCCAAGATTATATCGCGGAATCAACGAAATACAAGAAAAAGCCGCGGCGAAAGAAGTCAGAAAAAAACGGGGCCTGGCAAATACATTCATGATTTCCAGGTCACTATCCATGCGAGCGAGCGGCGTTCGGAAGCGAGCCACAACCCCCCGGAAGAATTGCCGGACAACAATTCGGGCTGTTATGCTATTGCATCTCAAATAATTTCAAAGCCATGTGGAAACGTCCGGAAAAGCCCGTCGCCATCGATCTATCGCAAGTATCGATGGGGCTCTATATTTGGTTGGACATGCCATGGGACGACCACCCTTTTCTCTACAACCGCTTCAAAATCACTGATCCCAAGCAAATTGCCTCGTTGCGCGCAATCAAGTCACAAGGAAAGCTGTATTACTACCCCGAGAAGAGCACGGGTGTGCCGACCCCCGCGGTCAAATCTCCGGAAGTCAATGCCGTGGCTCTCGCTGAATCAATTGAGATCGCCAACATCGACGCTGAACTTCAGCGACGCAACAAGGAGAAGCATGAGCACCTGCGCCAGCAAGTTGAGACTGCCACACGCGCCGACCGTGCCTGGGAGCAAGCCGCCAAAGTAACCCGCGAGGCGATGATCGGGATGACCCGCAGTCCCAAGCAGGCCGGTGCGCAATTGCTCGATCTGTCGCGCAAAACCGCCGGACTGATTTTTCAGGGGCAGGAAGTTTTGCTCCACCTGCTTGGTGACAAAGAGGGGGAAGGCCAGCAGTTTCACGCGCTCAATGTCATGACCCTGGCAATGCTTCTGGGCAAGGCTGCCGGACTCCACGAGGCGCAGCTTGCGGAGCTTGCTCTGGGTTCGCTGGCACACGACATCGGCAAGGCCAAGGTGCCGGCGCATCTGCTGAAGGCGAAGACCCGCGCCAAACACGAAGAAGATTTCTATCGCCAGCATTCCGAATACGGTGTCGAACTGGCAAAAATATCCGGTGTATTCAGCCCGACGGCGCTTTCAGTGATTGCCGACCATCACGAATACCTTGATGGCAGCGGTTGGCCGACCGGCAAAACCAATGCCGGACCGGCGGCACGCATCATTGCTCTGGTTGACCGCTATGACCGCTTGTGTTGTCCGGAATCGCCGGAGCGTGAAGCATTGATGCCGGCGGAAGCAGTCGCCCGGCTATTCCGCTTTGAAGCGGCACGTTTCGACCCGCGCCTGCTCAGCTTGCTGATTAAACTGCTCGGTGTTTATCCGCCGGGAACATTGGTCAAACTGAATGACGAATCGCTAGGATTAGTCGTGTCGGCAGGCAAAGACAGTTTGCGCCCGACCGTCCTGATTTACACCCCTGAAGTTGACAAGCGCGAGGCGCCAACGGTTGATTTGACGAAGGTCGAGGAACTCAAAATCGAAGAGTCACTTCGCCCATCAACACTCCCTGCCGATGTCGTGCAATGGCTTAACCCGCGGCAGCGGCTGTCTTATTTTTTTTCGACCAGCAAATCCTGAAGCACTATCGGCCGCGCAGGATCGCTGCACCATTCACTCCAGGAGCCTGCATACAAGCGCGATCCGGACAAGCCGGCCACCTCCATGGAGAGCACGTTCAAACACGCTGAAACACCTGAACCGCATTGATGAACCACCTGTTCGGGTGGTGTACCGGCGAGTATCGCCAACCATTCAGCACGCAAAAGTGCTGCCGGCTTCAGGGTGCCAGCGGCTTGGTTATTATCGGCAAAAAATCGATTGACCGCCCCCGGAATATGCCCTCCAACCGGGTCAATCATTTCATTTTCGCCGCGGTAACGATCCGGGCTCCGTGCATCAATCAGGCACATCGCTGCCGATTCGATGTTTTCCAGAACATACGTCGCATCGACCGGCATGGCGCCGGCTACAGTAAGGAATTCCCGGCGCTGGGGAATCACCGCTTGTGAGCTGATTTCGCCTCCCGCAGCCAGCCATGCCGGCCAGCCGCCATCAAGCAAGGCAACCCAGACATGTCCAAGCCAGCGCAGCATCCACCACACCCGGCCGGCGATCATGCCTTGCGTGTCGTCGTACACCACAACCTGCGTTTGCGGCCCGATACCGATCTCGCCCAACAGTTTGGCAAATGTCTCGCGGGATGGCAGCGGGTGGCGACCATTGTGTCCGTTCTGTTTCGCTGACAAATCACGGTCACAATGCAAAAACACGGCACCCGGCAGATGACTCTCGCCGTAGGCGCGCTCACCATAAGCAACATCGGCCAGACGGTGGCGCACATCAATGATGCGCCACTCTGGATCGCCAAGGTGCGCTCTGACGGTCGGCACATCGACGAGGGTGGTGAAACTCACCTCAGGACGCCAACCAGGATTTTGCCTCGCCGGCATCGGCAAATACCTCAACATCGGCATTGACGAAAGTTTGCGACAACCAGGCACTCCACGTCACCCACTGGCTATCGGTAACCACGGCTACCCGTTTGAAATCGTTGGCGTGCGCCCGTGAAAACTTGATTTCTTCCCAGGCCACGTCGAGCGTCAGGTCGGCCATCCGGGTCAAGTCAAAATAAAGGTCAACCGGGCCTTCAAATTTGATCTTGTAATTGACAACTTCTTCGAATTCCTTGTAATCGGCAAGCGTGAATTCGCCAAAGACGGAAACGCTGACCAGACCGGCTTGATGATCGATGACAATCATGATGTGCTCCGCTGTTGTTTGCCTCAGTTTAACGCCGATTAATCCTGCTCTACCGGACTAGCTCTGGAAAAGTGCGTGGCAGCGATGCCCGAGAGAATGATTAGCGAGATGGCAATCCAGGCAACGGTGTCGAGCACTTCGCCCCAGAAAAATGCCCCGAAGAGGCTGGAGAAAATCACCGTGCTGTAAGCCAGGGCTGCCGACAGCATGGTCTTGCCGCGGGTAAAAGCGCGCGTCATGGCTAATTGTGCCAATGTCGCAAATCCAGCGACACCCGCCAAAACCAAGCCACTGTCGAGGTTGAGCGCATGAACCTCAGAAAAACTGAGGATCAGGGCAGCACATACCGAGGCAACCAGCGAAAAATGGAATACGGTACGCATTTCCGGCTCCCCACGCGCCCCCAATTCGCGCACGCTGAAATAAGCCATGCCGGCGAGGGCGCCCGGGCCGAGGCCGAAAAGGCCGCCGATCAGCTGATCGGCATGGAGCGTCGGCTTGAGCAACAGGGCGACGCCCAATAGTCCGAGCAGCAGCGCCGCCAAAATACCGGTACGCAATTTCATCCCGGCGAGAGCCAGATAGATGGCTAAAAATATTGCCGAGGTGTAGTTGAGCGTCACTGCCGTTGCCAGGGCAGCAGCGTTATCGCATGAAAATAGGCAAACAGCGCCGCAAACCCGACCACCCCGCGCGTCATATGCCAGCGCCAGTACGACGTCAGCAGCGAAACGCCGCGCAGACGCACGAGGCCGAACATCAGGATCAGCGAAATGAAGCTGCGGTAAAAGGTAATTTCAGCCGCGGAATGGGTGGTCGCGGCAAACTTGACGCAAACCCCCATGGCGGCAAACAGAAAGCTGGCGGCCAGCATCCACAAGGATTGCATCAGGAAAGACTCAAATCCGCCCCGGCATCACCCGCCGATAAAACTGGTGAAAATGCTGCATACCGTCTTCCATCGGGCTTTGATACGGGCCGAACTCGTTGCGCCCTTCCTTCATGAGCGCATAACGCCCACGATCCATGCGCTCGCCGATATCATCATCCTCAAGCGCGGTTTCCATATAGGCGGCGCGTTCGGCTTCGATGAAATCGCGCTCGAAATCGACGATTTCTTCCGGATAGTAAAATTCGACGACATTCAGCGTCTTATTCACCGCCTGCGGGATCAGAGTTGAAACGACCAGCACATGCGGATACCACTCGACCATGATGTTGGGGAAGTAGGTCAGCCAGATGGCACCATGCTTTGGCGTTTCGCCCTCGGCACCGTAGATGTCAAGAACAGCCTTCTGCCAGCGCCCATAGGTTTTTGAACCGGATTTACGGAGCGAGGTGATGCCAACGCGCTGAACCGAATACCAGTCGCCGAATTGCCAGGTCAGGTCATCGCAAGTCACAAAATTGCCGAGGCCGGGGTGGTACGGAGCAACGTGATAATCCTCAAGATAGACCTCAATGAAGGTCTTCCAGTTGTAATTGCACTCGTGCATCTCGACATGATCCAGCCGGTAGCCGGAGAAATCGAGTTCAGGGGCGACCTTCATCCCAGCCAGATCAGCATTGGCCGAGCGCGCCCCCTTAAAGAGCAGTCCATTCCAGTTTTCCAGCCGGGTCTTGTTCAGATTGAGGCAGGGGTTTTGCGGAAAATGCGGCGCACCGATCAGTTTGCCGCCGATATCGTACGTCCAGCGATGAATCGGGCAAACAATCGTCCCCGGCAATTTGCCCGCACCTTGCAACATGATTGCCTGACGGTGACGGCAAACATTGGACAATTGCCAATATTCCTCGTTGCCACCATTGATCAGTAGTTGAGCGTGATCTTTCCATTCCAGCGAACGATAATCTCCCGCTGCCGGCACCATCAAGCGGTGGCCGACATAGCTGGCACCGGCATCGAAGAGCAGTTTTTTCTCCAACTCAAAAACTTTTTCATCGAAATACCAGTCCACCGGCAGTTGAGAAACTGCGGGGGCCAAACGGGACAAATTCGCCACGTCGGACATTACAGGCCTCCAGCGCGTAAAAAAACAGCATTTTACCCCCTGACGAATTTGACCTGAAACCCCTGGATGGAGTATTTTCGTCGGTTTCCCAAGGCTCACCAGACATGGATCAATCACCCATCGCCGCGATGAAATTTGAGACGGCACTCGCCGAACTGGAAGGCCTCGTCGAATCCATGGAAGGTGGCAAGCTTGAACTGGAGGCGTCGATTGCTGCTTATCGGCGGGGCATGGCGCTGATGAAACACTGCCAGCAGCAACTGGCCGATGCCGAGCAACAAGTGCGTATTCTGGAGGACGGTGAATTGAAAGATTTCACGCCGGCAGCCCCCCGATGAGCAAAATATCGTTCACGATCTGGATGGCGGACACTCAAAACCGCGTCGAAGTTGCCCTTGCTCACAACTTGCCGGCTGCCGACAGCATTCCCGGCCGCCTGCATGAAGCGATGCGCTACGCGACACTAGGTGGTGGCAAGCGAGTCCGGCCACTGCTGGTTTTTGCCGCCGGCGAATTGTCCGGAGCGCCGCCGGCGACCCTCGGTACGGTGGCTTGTGCTGTCGAAATGATCCATGCTTATTCGCTGGTTCATGACGACCTGCCGTGCATGGATAACGACGTGTTGCGTCGCGGCCGCCCGACTTGTCATATCGAATTCGACGAGGCGACCGCATTGCTCGTTGGTGACAGCTTGCAAACACTGGCGTTTGAGTGTCTCGCCGGGACAAAACTCGCTGATCCGGCTCAACAACTCGAAATGATCGCCCTCCTCGCCCACGCCAGCGGCTCGCGCGGCATGGCTGGCGGCCAGGCACTCGATCTCGCCGCCGTCGGTGCTCCGCTGAGTCAGCCCGAGCTTGAATTGATGCATGCGCTGAAAACCGGTGCCCTGATCCGTGCCGCAGTTCTGCTCGGTGCACTTGCCGGGCAACCGCTCGCAACTGAAGAACGCAATCATCTGGATCGCTTTGCCAAACGGGCCGGCCTGCTTTTTCAGGTCATTGATGACATCCTCGACTGTACCGCCAGTACCGCAACGCTGGGCAAAACCGCCGGCAAGGATGAGGCGGCTGCCAAACCCACTTACGTCAGCCTGCTGGGGCTCGAGACCGCCCGCCACTATGCCGAAGAACTGCGTCACGAGGCGCTCGCAGCGCTTTCCATCTTCGGCGAGCGCGCGACGCGCCTGACTCAGTTGGCCGATTTCATCTGTCACCGGCAATTCTGAAATGAGCACCTTCAACTTGCTTGACACTATCAGTTGTCCGGCCGATTTGCGTCGCCTGGAGCACAAGCAGCTGCCACAGCTGGCGATCGAGCTACGTACCTTCTTGATTGAATCGATCTCGCAAACCGGCGGCCATCTCTCCTCCAACCTTGGCACCGTCGAATTGACGATCGCTCTCCATGCCGTCTTCAATACGCCCGAAGATCGCCTGGTCTGGGACGTTGGCCACCAGTGCTACGCCCACAAGGTACTCACCGGGCGCCGCCAGGGGATGAACCGTCTGCGCATGTTCGGCGGCATTTCCGGCTTCCCCAAGCGCTCCGAAAGTCCCTATGACACTTTCGGAGTCGGTCACTCATCAACCTCTATCTCGGCGGCACTGGGCATGGCGCTCGCCGCCAAGCACAAGGGCGAAGATCGCAAATCGATTGCCATCATCGGCGATGGCGCAATGTCGGCCGGCATGGCTTTCGAGGCTCTGAACAATGCCGGTGTTGCCGATGCCGACATGCTGGTGATCCTCAACGACAACGAAATGTCGATCTCGCCGCCGGTGGGCGCGCTCAACCATATCCTGACTCGCCTGACCTCAAGCAAAACCTATAACGCCGCCCGCGAAGCCGGTCGCCACATGCTCGGCTTCGTCCCGCCGCTGCTCGAACTGGCGCGCCGCGCTGAAGAGCACGTCAAAGGCATGATTGCTCCGGGTACACTGTTCGAGGAATTTGGCTTCCATTACTACGGGCCGATTGACGGTCACGATCTCGATGCCCTGATCCCGACGCTGGAAAACCTTAAAAAGCTCAAAGGCCCGAAATTTCTTCACGTCATCACCAAAAAAGGCCAAGGCTACAAGCTGGCCGAGAACGACCCGATTCTCTACCACGGTGTCGGGAAATTCGCCGCCAGCGACGGCATCCAGTCGGCCAAGAGCCCGGGCAAACTGACTTACACACAGGTTTTCGGAGACTGGCTGTGTGACATGGCCAAAGCTGACTCGCGGCTGATCGGCATCACCCCAGCCATGCGCGAGGGTTCGGGCATGGTGCGCTTTTCGGCCGAACATGCCGACCGCTATTTTGATGTCGGCATCGCCGAGCAACACGCCGTCACCTTCGCCGCCGGCCTCGCCTGCGAAGGACTGAAGCCGGTGGTGGCGATCTACTCGACCTTTCTACAGCGCGCTTACGATCAATTGATTCACGATGTTGCGCTACAAAATTTGCCGGTTGTTTTCGCGGTTGACCGGGGTGGGTTGGTCGGTGCCGATGGTCCGACGCACCACGGCACTTTTGATCTTTCCTTTGTCACCTGCATTCCGAACATGGTGGTCATGGCACCTGCCGACGAAGCCGAATGCCGCCAAATGCTCTCTTCCGCTTTCGCCCTCAACTGCCCCAGCATGGTGCGCTACCCGCGCGGCAGCGGTACGGGCGCCGTGCCGGCGACAAATCTCGCCTGCCTGCCGCTGGGCAAGGCGAACATCTGTCGAAGCGGCCACGGCGTTGCCTTGCTTGCCTTCGGCAGCCTGGTGGCTGCGGCGCACGCGGCGGGCGACGTTCTGGATGCGACGGTGGTCAACATGCGATTCATCAAACCGCTTGATATTGAGTTGATCGTCGAATTGGCCGGGAACCATTCATTGCTGGTGAGTATCGAAGAAAACTCCGTGATCGGGGGAGCCGGTTCGGAAATTGAGCGGGTTCTGGCAGAACGCGGCATAACGATTCCGCTACGCCGTCTCGGCTTGCCCGATCGCTTCATTGACCATGGTGAACAAGGCCAGTTACTGGCTGAACTGGGGCTCGATCAAGCCGGCATTATTCGCGCCGTTCGCAGCCACAGCAACCACAACGATTGATTGAAAATAGCTCATGACCCAATCCAGCACGACTATTCCCGACGTCCAGAATTCTGCAGACACCCGCCATATCGCCATTAACAAGGTTGGCATCAAGGCGATCCGTCACCCGGTCAAGGTCAAGGACAAATCGACCGGCATCCAGCACACCATCGCCATGTTCAACATGTACGTTGGGTTGCCGCACAATTTCAAGGGTACCCATATGTCGCGCTTTGTGGAGATTCTCAACAGCCACGAACGTGAAATCTCCGTCGAGAACTTTTCCGTCATGCTGCGAGACATGTTGATCAAGCTTGAAGCTGAAACGGGTCACATCGAGATGAACTTCCCCTACTTCATCAACAAAACGGCGCCGATTTCCGGGGTTCAGAGCCTGATGGATTACGATGTCACTTTCATTGGCGACATCTGCAACGGCGAGATCATCACTTCGACCAAGGTGGTTGTTCCGGTTACCAGCCTTTGCCCCTGCTCAAAGAAAATCTCCGAGTACGGTGCCCACAATCAGCGCTCTCATGTCACGGTGACGGCCAGAACCAATGAATTTGTCTGGATTGAGGAAATTGCGCAACTGGTTGAAGAAGAAGCTTCTTGCGAGTTGTTTGGCCTGCTTAAGCGGCCAGACGAAAAATATGTCACCGAACGTGCTTACGATAATCCCAAGTTCGTCGAAGACATGGTGCGCGACGTTGCCGCACGTCTCAATGCAGATGACCGGATTGATGCCTATGTGGTCGAATCGGAAAATTTCGAATCAATTCACAATCACTCGGCTTACGCCCTGATTGAGCGCGACAAGAAACATTCTGCGGCGCACCCGTAAATCAGACTAAATATAGCCCAGAGCAAAACGCCAGCATGGTTGCGCCTGAAATTGATCCGCTTACCTATTCTTCCCAATTGGAGCAAAAATTAGGCCGATTCAAAGCTGATTTCGCGCACTGCGGTCTGCCAGAGCCCGAGTCATATCCGTCGTCCCCGTTGCATTACCGGATGCGAGCCGAATTTCGCATGTGGCATGAGGGGGAACGGGTGAGCTACGCGATGTTTGATCCCGCAGACCCGAAAGTACCGGTGACTCTTGAAACATTTCCCGTCGCCTGCGCCTCGATCTGCGCCCTGATGCCACGTCTGCGCGAGCATCTTGAGGCCAGCGACAGTCTTAAATCGAGGCTGTTTCAGGTCAACTTTCTGGCAACGCTGAGTGGGCAAATGCTGGTCACCCTGATCTACCATCGCCAACTCAACGAAGACTGGCAAATCGCCGCCGAAGCACTCGCCACCCGGTTGGACATTCAACTGATCGGGCGTAGCCGCAAGCAAAAACGGGTGCTTGGGTGCGACTGGGTTGAAGAATCTTTTGAATTGAATGGCCGTCAGCTTCGCTACCAGCAAATCGAGGGCAGCTTTTCACAGCCCAATGCCGGCGTGAATCGCCAGATGCTTGCCTGGGCGAGTCGGCAAGCCGCCGGACTTGGTGGCGATCTGCTTGAGTTGTATTGCGGCAACGGTAACTTCACCGTCGCTTTGGCACCATTTTTCGATCAGGTTTTGGCAACCGAAGTCAGCAAATCATCGGTCGCTGCGGCGCAGCATAACCTCGCAGCCAACCAAGTCGGGAATGTGGTATTGGTGCGCATGTCGAGCGAAGAAATCAGCGAAGCATTCGCGGGTACCCGCCCATTTGAGCGGATGAAGGCAATCGACCTCGATAGCTACCGTTTTTCAACACTTTTTGTTGATCCGCCGCGCAGTGGGCTGGATTCGACAACGCTTGCCTTAGCCAGCCGCTTTGAGCATGTTCTTTATATTTCCTGCAATCCGCAGAGCCTGCGAGAGAATGTCGCAGCATTGCAGGATAGCCACCAGATCAGTACCGCGGCCGTATTCGACCAGTTCCCTTATACGCACCACCTGGAGTGCGGGCTGCTACTCACGCGCCGACAAGAATCTGCTTGCTGCGCCAATCCGCCAAAATAGACCGGATTCTCATGCGGTCGGTCGCTCAAGCCAATAAAGGGCGGCAATCGTTTTGCCATCGGTAATATCGCCCCTCCAAACCGCATCACGTGCAGCGACGGGCGAGAGTTCGACAACATCGAGGAATTCGTTCTCGTCGAGCTGGCGGTTTCCTGTATGGCGTAGACCATGAGCGGAGAAAATTTCGATCCGCTCGTCCGAGTAGCCGATACACGGGTGTATGAGCCCGACGTAGCGCCACGCACTCGCCACATAGCCCGTTTCTTCAAGCAGCTCACGCTGGGCAGTGGCCAGAGTGTCCTCACCGGGATCTATCTTGCCAGCGGGTAACTCAAGAAAAACCTGACGCAAGGGATAACGGAATTGGCGCTCGAACAGCAGGTTGCCATTTTCGAGAAAAGCCATGACAACCACCGCGCCAGGATGAGATATGTACTCGCGAATTGAAGATTTACCATTCGGCAATCGCACTTCATCACGATTGACTTTGAGCAACACCCCTTCAAAAACGCGCTCGGTGGCGACCATGCTCTCAATCAGATGAGCCTCTGTCGTCATATTGATTCTCCCAATGAAAACGCCCCGACCAGCGGGGCGCTATTGCAATGTTTCTGCTTACTCAAAGCGAACGCAAGAGCGCGTAGGCACAAACCGACATGATGACTTGCGGGAACATGCCTAGCAAGGCGACTGCCAGCCCGTTGGCTGAAATTAGTAGACGCATGTTAGTGCCTGCAACCAGAGGGGTTTCATCAACGGGCGCATCGAAGTACATGACCTTCACAACGCGCAGATAATAGAAAGCACCGATCAATGAAAAAAATACGGCAACCAGCGCCAACCACATGTAACCGGCGGCAACCACCGCCTGCAAGACCGAGAATTTGGCGAAGAAACCGATGAAAAAGGGGACGCCAGCCATTGAAAACATCAACATCAGCATGATTGCAGCAAACCACGGACTGCGCTTATTAAGCCCCTTGAAATCATCGATAGCATCGGCCTCGAATCCGGCTCGTGACATCAGCAGAATCATACCGAAAGCCCCGGTCGTCATCACAACATAGGCAATCACATAGAACATCGAGGCGCTGTAGGCATTAAGCAAATTACCCGCATCACCACTGACCACCCCGGTAGTGATTCCAAGCAACATGAAACCCATATGCGAGATCGCCGAGTAAGCCAGCATTCGCTTCAGGTTGGTCTGGGCAATTGCCGCCAGATTGCCAACGGCCATTGACAGCACGGAAAGAATGATCAGCATGTTTTGCCAGTCAGCGACCATGACGAACAAACCACTAACCAGTAATCGCATCACAATGGCGAAAGCGGCGAGCTTTGGAGCCGATCCGATCAGCAGGGTCACCGATGTCGGCGCACCATGATAAACGTCGGGAATCCACATATGAAAAGGAACGACACCCAGTTTGAAAGCCAGACCGGATACCAGGAAAACCAAACCGAAGACGAGAAGCGTCCGGTTAGCGCCACCGCCAAAAAGCCGCTCGGCAACTGCAGTAATTTCAAGCGTGCCGGTTGCGCCGTAGATCATCGACATTCCGTAAAGCAAGAGACCCGAGGCGAGCGCACCAAGTACAAAGTATTTCATGGCGGCTTCGGTCGAGGCTACTGAGTCGCGGTTCATCGCCACCATCGCATAGAGCGCGAGCGACAGCAATTCAAGGCCGAGATAGATGGTGACAAAGTGATTGGCCGAAATCATCACCATCATACCGAGCGTCGCAAACAGCGCGAGCACATAGTATTCGCCCTTGTTCATCACCTCTCGCTCGATCAGATAGGCTCTCGAGTATGCAAGAACCACAGACATCGCCATATATAAAATCAGCTTCAACAAGTCACCCATCATGTCGATGACGAACATGTTGCTAAACGTGTAAGTTATTTGTGACAAAGCCTCAAATGCATCGGGCTGCTCAAGAAAAATGGCTCTGAAATATGGAATGCCGCGCCAGACGATCAGTGTCAGCAAGGTCAGCTGGGTTAATCCATAGATAACAGTACGCCGGCCATCTTTAACCACGAGATCAACCAGCAGGATAAACAAAGCCATAGCAGCCAGGAATAGTTCCGGTGCGGCAGGCAAGAGATTGGGGACAACGAAATTGTCAAACATGTCGGCTACCGTTTATTGGATTTTGCTGATGGCAACATGGCGCAACAGGTCATTGACCGAAGCGTGCATAACTTCCGTGAAAGGCTCGGGATACAAGCCCATCCATAGTGTGCAAATCGCCAGCACACCGAGAATCAGAAACTCGCGATTGTTGATATCGCTAAGTTCAGCAACATGGTGGTTGGCGACATCGCCAAAAATCACGCGCTTGTACATCCACAAGGTATAGGCAGCACCAACAATAAGGGAGGTCGCCGCGGCAAAAGCCACCCAGAAATTGAATTTAACGGCTGCCAGAATAACCATGAACTCGCCGACGAAGCCAGAGGTTGCTGGCAATCCAGCATTGGCCATTGAAAAAAGCATGAACAACGCCGCAAATTTCGGCATGGTGTTTACCACCCCGCCGTAATCGGCAATCTGACGGCTGTGTACGCGGTCGTACATGACCCCGATGCAAAAGAACATGGCGCCGGAAACAAAGCCGTGTGAAACCATTTGCACCAGCGCGCCTTCAATACCCATGGCGCTGAACATGAAAAAACCAAGGGTAACGAAACCCATATGGGCAATCGAAGAATAGGCAACGAGCTTCTTCATGTCGGATTGCACCAGCGCGACGAAACCAATGTAAACAACGGCAATCAGTGAAAGCGCGATAACCAGCCCAGACAACTCATGCGAGGCATCCGGGGTGATTGGCAGCGAGAAACGCAGAAATCCGTAAGCGCCAAGCTTGAGGGCGATTGCCGCAAGAACGATGGACCCCCCCGTTGGCGCCTCAACGTGCGCGTCAGGCAACCAGGTATGCACTGGCCACATGGGAACCTTGACGGCAAAAGCAATCAAGAAGGCTAGGAAAAGCCATATTTGTGAGCCGAGAGCGATCGGTAACTTGTGCCAGTCAAGAATCGAGAAACTGCCACCTGACTGGATAAACAGATACATCAATGCCAACAAAAACAGCAGGGAACCAAACAATGTGTAAAGAAAGAACTTCAGCGCTGCATAGACACGATTCGGCCCTCCCCAGACACCAATGATCAAGTACATCGGAATCAGTGAAGCTTCGAAGAAGACATAGAACAAAATACCGTCCAGCGATGTGAAGATGCCATTCATCAGACCCGACATGATCAGGAAGGCCGCGTTGTATTGCGCCACCTTCTGCTGGATGACTTCCCAGCCAGCCAGAACAACGATGATCGTAATAAAGCTGTTCAGCAAAACAAAAAGCATGGAAATGCCATCGACGCCGAGGTGGTAATTGATGTTGAAGCCAGGTATCCACGCCCTCAGTTCGACAAACTGCATGCCTGCGCTCGAAACATCGAAACCTGTCCATAACGGGATTGTCACCAACAGTCCGACGATGGCGCCAGCCAATGCCAGCATCCGCGCCAAAGGAGCGTTACGATCAGAGCCGGTAGCAAGCACCGCGAGTCCGACCAGAATCGGCGTCCAGATTGCGAGAGAAATCAGCGGGTAGTTCGACATGTTATTCCTTGCTTTTCTGCATGCTAGTAAGCGTTAAGGGGCAACGCACGCAGGACAAACCATGAAATCATTGCAACGAGGCCAATGATCATCGTGAAAGCGTAGTGATAGACGTAACCGGTTTGAAAGACCCGGGTAATCGAGGCAACGAAGCCAACGAGTTTGGCTGATCCGTTCACCATCACCCCATCGATAGTGGCAACGTCACCGCCGCGCCATAGCGCTTTGCCGAGCAAACGCGCACCGCCGGCAAAAACAAACTCGTTGATCTTGTCAAAGTAATACTTGTTCTCGAACAGCGTATTGATTGCTGAGAAACGGCGCTGGATTGCTGCTGGAATATCTGGACGTTTCATGTAGAAGAACCAGGCCGTCAGCACTCCGGAGAGGGCGAGAATAAATGGTAGCGTTGTCAACGAGTGAATACCCATGGCCACGGCGCCGTGGAAATGTTCTGAGAAATGCGACATCGCCGGATGCGCTTGGTGGTCAATAAAAATGGCACCCTTGAAATAGTCACCGAAAACCATTGGGCCAATGGTGATAAAACCGAGTGCCAGCGAGGGAATCGCCAATAAAACCAGCGGTAACCAGACAACCCAGGGAGTTTCGTGCGGCTTTTGTCCGGGGGCAAGACCATGATGGTGATCATGCGCGGAACTATTGTCATCATCGTGACTACCATGGTGTTCAGCATGGACTTTACCAAACCGCTCTTCACCATGAAAAACCAGAAAATACATGCGGAAAGAATAGAAAGCTGTTACAAAGACTCCCGCTATCACAGCAAAATAGGCAAATCCGGCGCCCGGGATGTGGGAAAGCGCAACCGCCTCAATAATCGAATCCTTGGAATAGAAACCCGACAAAAACGGAGTGCCGATCAAAGCCAGCGAACCGATTAACGAGGTGATCCAAGTAATCGGCATGTATTTACGCAGCCCCCCCATCTGGCGAATATCCTGCTCATGATGCATGCCGATAATGACCGAACCGGCAGCGAGGAATAATAGAGCCTTGAAGAAGGCATGGGTCATCAGATGGAAAATCGCCACCGAGTAGGCTGATGCGCCGAGCGCAACGGTCATGTATCCCAGTTGGGAAAGGGTTGAGTAGGCAACTACGCGCTTGATATCGTTCTGAATGATGCCAAGAAAACCCATGAACAAGGCCGTGATCGCCCCTATTACGATAACGAAGGAGAGCGCTGTTGTCGATAATTCAAACAGCGGCGATGTGCGGGCGACCATGAAAATACCTGCTGTCACCATCGTTGCTGCATGAATTAGTGCAGAAATCGGCGTTGGGCCTTCCATCGAATCAGGTAGCCAAACGTGCAATGGAACTTGAGCTGACTTGCCCATGGCACCAATAAACAGACAGATGCAAGTTGCGGTCATCAACGATACAGCGCTACCGGCACCGAAGAGATCGATTTTTGTGCTGGCCATTTCCGGTGCTTTTTGAAAAACCGTGGCGTAATCCAGTGTGCCGAAATGCGCCAGCACCAGTCCGATACCAAGGATGAAACCGAAGTCACCCACACGATTAACCAGGAAAGCCTTCATGTTGGCAAAAATTGCGGTCGGGCGGGTGTACCAAAAGCCAATCAAGAGATAGGAAACCAGACCAACCGCTTCCCAGCCGAAAAACAACTGCATGAAGTTGTTGGCCATGACCAACATCAGCATTGAGAAAGTAAACAATGAGATGTAGCTGAAGAAACGGTTGTAACCGGGGTCTTCCTGCATGTAACCGATGGTGTAAATGTGAACCATCAATGATACGAAGGTAACGACCAACATCATCGTTGTCGTTAGCGAGTCGATCAGGAAACCCACTTCAAATTTGTAGTCACCGCTGGTCATCCAGGTATAGACACTGCCGTTGTAGGCATTACCAGCTTGCACATCATTGAAAATGATGACTGATGCGACAAAAGAAGCGGCAACGCCGGCGATGGTCACTGTGTGAGCAAGCCAGCGCGGAATGACACGACAAAAGAGACCGGCGATGATCGCTCCGCATAAAGGAGCCAGCGGTACGAGCAGGTAGAGTTTTTGCATTTCCATGATTAACCCTTAAGACTGCCCAGATCATCCACATGGATGCTCTTGAGGTTGCGGAACAGGACAATGAGTATGGCCAAACCGATTGCCGACTCGGCGGCGGCCACGGTCAGGATGAAGAAAACGAAGATTTGTCCGGAGAGATCGCCCAGAAAATGAGAAAAGGCGACAAAATTCATATTCACCGCAAGCAGCATCAATTCGATGGCCATCAGCAAAACCAGCAGGTTTTTGCGATTGAGAAAAATGCCAACGATACTGATGGCAAAAAGCAGTGCGCCGAGTATCAGAAAATGGGAAAGCGTCAGTGTCAGCATGGAAAGCCCCGGATTCAGTCTTTTTCAACCGGCATCTGCAGAACGCGAATGCGATCCTTCGCCTTGACGAAGACCTGCTGATTTGGGTTGGTGTACTTGGATTTCTTGGAGCCGCGATGCGTCAACACAATCGCTGCAATCATTCCGACCAGCAACACCAGAGACGCAAGCTCAAAGGGATAAACAAAATCGGTGAACATCAGCGCGCCGATACTTTTGGTATTGGAAACACCAGCCGGAACCATGGCTTCCGCAGCCGGTACCTGGAAGTACTTGCTACCCAAGACAAGCCCCATTTCCATAACCATCAACAAGCCAAGGATCGCCCCCAAGGGAAGATAGCTCCAGAAACCTTCGCGGATACGATCCATGTTGATATCGAGCATCATGACAACAAAGAGGAAGAGAACCATCACCGCGCCGACATAAACAAGAATGATGGCAATGGCCAGAAATTCGGCCTGCAACAAGGCCCAAATGCCGCCACAGGTGAAGAATGCAAGAATGAGGTGCAGTGCCGCATGAACCGGATTGCGGGCAGTAATCACACGTAGACTGGCAAACACCAAGATGGCCGACAAGAAAAAAAACACGAAGGTTTGAATATCCATCACAACATCCTGTTAGCGGTAAGACGCGTCGGTTTGACGATCCTGGGCAATCTGGTTTTCATAACGATCGCCATTGGCCAGCAACATTTGCTTGGTGTAGTAGAGGTCACCGCGTTTTTCACCGTGATATTCAAAAATACGCGTCTCGACAACAGCATCAACCGGGCATGCTTCCTCGCAAAAGCCGCAGAAAATACATTTTGTCAGGTCGATGTCATAGCGCGTAGTGCGACGCGAGCCATCGTCTCGCGGCTCGGCTTCGATAGTAATCGCCATGGCTGGGCAAATTGCCTCACAAAGCTTGCAGGCGATGCAACGCTCTTCACCATTGGGATAGCGGCGTAATGCGTGCAAGCCACGAAAGCGAAAACTCTGAGGCGTTTTTTCTTCCGGATACTGGACGGTAATTTTGCGGGCAAAAAAATACTTACCGGTAACCGACATCCCCTTCAGCAATTCCTTGAGGAAGAGGCTGTTGAAGACTTCCTTCATCGAACCCATGATGCTCCCCTCACTTCCAGAGAGTGAATGGAGACATCATCCACACACCCACAACAACTAGCCAAACCAGACAAATTGGAATGAATACCTTCCAGCCGAGACGCATCAACTGATCGTAGCGATAACGCGGGAAGGTCGCACGGAACCAGAGAAAAAGCAGAAGAATGAAGGATATCTTGGCCAGCAGCCAAATGATTCCATCAGGCAAAAATCCAACTGGGGAGAGCCAACCGCCAAGGAACATGATGGAGGTCAACGCCGCTACCAGAATCATGTTGGCGTATTCAGCAAGGAAAAACAGTGCGAAGGCCATACCGGAGTATTCAATGTGGAAACCCGCAACGATTTCGGACTCCCCTTCCGCCACGTCAAACGGCGCACGGTTCAACTCTGCGGTACCTGAAATCAGGTAAACGATAAACATCGGCAACAATGGCAACCAGTTCCATGAGAGAAAATTCAAGCCCATGGAGGCAAAATTTCCCTGTTTTTGTACATTGACGATCTCGACCAGATTCAGGCTGTTCGAAATCATCAATACACAAATCAGCGAAAAGCCCATGGCGATCTCGTAGGAAACCATCTGCGCCGCCGAGCGCATCGCCCCGAGAAAGGCATATTTCGAGTTGGAAGCCCAGCCGGAAAGAATAATTCCATAAACACCGATCGAGGTAATTGCCATGATGTAAAGCAGGCTGGCGTCAATATTGGCGAGAACCAGTGTGTCGCTAAATGGCACTACAGCCCACGCCGCCAGCGCTGGCGCAATCGCCAGCATCGGAGCGATGATGAAAATGCCCTTGCTCGAACGACCCGGTATGATAATTTCTTTAAACAGCAGCTTCAGGCCATCAGCAATTGGTTGAATTAATCCCCATGGCCCAACCCGGTTGGGGCCGATTCGAACTTGCATATAACCAATGACCTTGCGTTCAACCAAGGTTAAGTAGGCGACGCCAAGCATCAACGGTGCAACGATCAGGACAATTTTTATCAATATCCAGACGGCTGGCCAGACACCTCCGAAAATGCCTTGCCCAAAATTCATTAGTGCGTCCATTTATGCACGCTCCACGGAAATCGCCCCAAACATGTCTCCAAGTGCCGCCGTGGTTGGATGCGCAGCGGCGACACGCACACATCCCGTCGGCACTGCGCTGTCAAGTTGCGCCACGAGACACGCCTCACCCGAACCTTGAGTAACACGTACCGTATCTCCTCCAGCGAGACCCAACTTGGCAAGGGTTTCTGCGCACATGCGAGCCATCGGCGCCCGTGAATCGGCAGTTTGCTGCAATGCGGGTGCGCGACGAGCTAACGGGTCGGCAAAATGAATCGGTACATCAGCAATTCGCTGCAAACTTTCGGGCACCGAGGTCACCAGATGAATTTGGAAGTTTTTCAACCCATTATCCAAACCGCCGACAAACTCGCTACCTTTTGCTATCAACTCATCACGTACCGCTTCACTCGATGCAAACTCGAAGCCCTCAAGATTAAGAATGTTGCCGATCACTCGCAGCACTTTCCAAGCTGGTCGCGACTCACCCTTCGCCTTTACAACACCATTGAATCCTTGAACACGACCTTCGATATTGATGAAAGTCCCTGCTGTTTCGGTGTAAGGAGCAATCGGCAATATCACGTCGGCGTACTCCAGCGCTGGTGCGTGTTTGAAGGCTGACATGAATACAACCAAATCGGCCTGCCTCAAGGCTGCCCCGGCCAGCTGTGGATTGGCGCAATCGAATTCCGGTTCGACCCCCATCAACAGGTAAGCCTTACGCGGTTGCTCGAACATCTGCCGCGCATTGGCTCCACTCGGCACACAACCCGCAACATAACCACCGACTACGTTACCGGCTTCGCCAAGAAAACCGACACTGGCCTCAGTCAAGCGTCCAAGTTCCAGCGCCAGCGAATGAATCAGGCCGGCATCGTCAGACTGTGTGGCCACATTGCCAAGAAAAATAGCGCGCTTATCACCGGCAACCAGACTTTGAGCAATTTTCTGCGCAGCATCGCAAACATTGATGTCTTCAACATCGAATGGCGCCTGACTACCTTTGATACAAGCCGCAGCCTTAACAATGGAGGCCAGAGAAACGGCCAATTGCGATGGGCTGACCGTCAACATGGCGTGAAAGTCAATCAATTGATCGTCAGCAGTGACCGACAACTGACTTACTTTGGTATATTTTTTTGCTGCTTGGCGCAAGCGCTGAGCGATCAATGGATGATCTTTGCGTAAAAAAGATCCAACAATGAGTGCCCCGTCGAGATCGGCAATTTCGGAAAGGCGTAGACCCAGCCAGGGATTTCCAACACGCTTTGTATCCGTACAAAAATTCTTTTGGCGTGGGCGGAAATCAATATTGCCGCTATCGATACCCTTCATGACTTTACCTAAAAGGTAAAGCTCCTCCAGAGTAGATGCGGGCGAGGCCAAGGCAGCAATCGCGTCACCACCATGATCACGTGCAATATCCTTCAAACCATGCGCCACATAATCCAAAGCGACGTTCCATTCAACCTCTCGCCACTCACCACCTTGCTTTACCATCGGCTTGGTCAGTCGTGCATCGGAATTAAGTGCTTGATAAGAAAAACGCTCCTTGTCTGAAATCCAGCACTCATTTACTGACTCATTTTCGCGTGGCAATACGCGCACGACAGAATCGTGCTTGACTTGAACGACCAGATTTGCTCCAACAGAATCGTGGGGACTGATGGACTTGCGACGCTGCAATTCCCAAGAGCGGGCAGTATAGCGAAATGGCTTTGATGTCAAAGCGCCTACCGGACAAATATCTATCATATTGCCAGACAACTCGGAGTCGACCGTACGCCCAAGGAAAGTCGTAATCTCGGAATGCATATTGCGGTTGGCCATACCGAGTTCCATAACACCCGCCACTTCCTGCCCGAAACGGACACAGCGCGTGCAATGAATGCAACGACTCATTTCTTCCATTGAAATCAATGGGCCGACATTTTTGTGGAATACCACATGCTTTTCCTCGGTATAGCGGCTTTTCATTGGGCCGTAACCAAGCGACATGTCCTGCAACTGGCACTCTCCACCCTGATCACAGATTGGACAATCCAGCGGGTGATTGATTAACAGAAACTCCATGACGCCTTTTTGCGCCTTGACTGCCAGTTCCGAGTGCGTAAATACCTTCATTCCGTTGGTAACCGGCGTCGCACAAGCGGGAAGCGGCTTCGGCGCTTTTTCGACCTGAACCAGACACATCCGGCAATTAGCGGCAATCGACAGTTTCTTGTGATAGCAGAAATGAGGAATATAAACACCCGCCTGTTGCGCGGCATCCATCACCGTGCTGCCATCGGGTACCTGCGCAGTCTTGCCGTCAATTTCGATTTCTAGCATGTCGCTACCTTGTTGCAAGTGCCTTCGTTGATGTCGTTCGGAGGTTTCGGACGGCTAAGCCACGTGGAAACCACTGCCCGCCCACTGAACATCTTTGGGGACGAGGCAGGACTTGTGTTCAATATGGTGCTCGAATTCCTTACCGAAGTGCTTGAGAAAACTCTGAACCGGAAGCGCAGCAGCATCACCCAGGGCACAAATTGTGCGACCCATGATATTGCCCAACACGCCGTTCAGAAGATCCAAGTCGCCAGGCTTTCCCAAGCCGCTTTCGATGCGGTGAACGACCTTGTACATCCATGCCGTACCTTCCCGACAGGGAGTACATTGCCCGCATGATTCTTCGTAGTAAAAAAAAGAGAGCCGCTCAAGCGCTTTAACCATGCAGACAGTCTCATCCATGACAATTACCGCACCGGAACCAAGCATGGAGCCAGCTTTGCTGATTCCGTCATAATCCATAGTTGTATCCATCATGACGTCACCCGGTATTACGGGTGCTGACGAACCGCCAGGTATCACAGCCTTGATCTTGCGTCCGCCACGCATACCACCGCACATCTCTAGCAATGTTGCAAACGGGGTACCGAGTGGGATTTCATAATTTCCAGGACGATTCACATGACCGGATACAGAAAACAACTTGGTTCCGCCATTGTTTGGTTTACCAAGATTGAGAAATTCCTCACCACTAATTTTCAGAATAAACGGGATGGCCGCAAAGGTTTCCGTGTTGTTGATGGTCGTTGGCTTACCATACAAACCAAAAGAGGCTGGAAAGGGCGGCTTGAAGCGAGGCTGTCCTTTTTTACCTTCGATCGACTCCAGCAAAGAGGTTTCCTCTCCGCAAATGTAGGCGCCATAACCGTGGTGTGCAAAAAGCTCAAAACCAAAACCGGATCCGAGGATGTTCTGACCTAAAAAACCTGCAGCACGCGCTTGGTCGAGGGCCTCTTCGAAACGCTTGTAAATGTCCCAAATTTCACCGTGTATATAGTTGTAACCACGGTTGGCACCCATCGCATAGGCAGCGATTACCATACCTTCAATAACCGCATGCGGGTTGTAACGCATGATGTCACGGTCTTTGAAAGTCCCGGGCTCACCCTCGTCAGTATTACAGACAACATATTTATCGCCGGGAAACGATCGCGGCATGAAAGACCATTTAAGACCAGTCGGAAAACCTGCACCTCCACGACCACGCAGGACAGATTTTTTGACTTCGCCGATCACCTCTTCTTGGGTAATCTTGTCGCCGAGAATTCTCCGCAACTGGGAATAACCTCCGCGTGCGACGTAGTCCTGAAGCGCCCACGTATTATCCCCATCAAGACCTTCCATCAGCAAGCCGTTGATCGAACCGAGCATTGCCATTATTGACACTCCTCAAGCAACTTGTCTATATGCTCTGGATGCATGTGACTACACATTGAACGATTGTTCACAATCAATACCGGTGCATCACCACAAGCCCCCATGCACTCTCCCTCTTTCAAGGTGAACTTTCCATCTGCCGTCGTCTCGCCAAAACCGATACCGAGTTTTTTTCGAAGGTAATCGGCAGCATGGTAGCCTCCAGAGAGGGCACAAGGCAGATTAGTGCATACAGTGATTTTGTACTTGCCAACCGGCTTCAAGTCGTACATGTTGTAAAAAGTGGCCACCTCGTAAGCGGCCATCGCCGGCATCTCGAGATAATCGGCTACTTTTTCAATTGACTCAGGCGGCAACCAGCCGATTTCTTCCTGAGCAATTGCCAGACAAGCCATGACGGCCGACTGCTTGTGAGTCACCGGGTATTTATCAACTTCCCGGGCGAACTTCTGTAGGGTCTCAGCGGAAAACATTAGCGGTCTATCTCGCCAAACACAATATCTTGGGAACCAATGATCGTGACGACGTCAGCGATCATGTGACCGCGCGCCATCTCGTCCATCGCCGAAAGGTGAACATAGCCAGGAGCACGAATTTTCATTCGGTAAGGCTTGTTAGCGCCATCAGAAACAAAATAGATACCGAACTCACCCTTGGGGTGTTCAATCGCTGCATAAGCCTCACCCGGCGGAACATGTATACCCTCCGTGAACAGCTTGAAGTGATGAATCAGCTCTTCCATGTTGGTTTTCATTTTTTCACGTGGAGGCGGTGCAACTTTGTAATTTTCGGTAATCACCGGCCCAGGATTTTTACGCAGCCAAGCAATGCACTGTTTGATGATCTTGTTCGACTGAAGCATTTCTTCCATACGAACCAGATAACGATCATAGCTATCACCATTTACACCAACCGGCACATCAAAATCGACTTTGTCGTATGCGGCATAGGGTTGCTTCTTACGCAAATCCCATGCAAAACCGGAGCCGCGCAACATTGCGCCGGTAAAACCCAACTGCAGAGCTCGCTCGGGTGCTACAACGCCGACATTAACCAAACGCTGCTTCCAGATGCGATTATCGGTTAACAGTGTGTGATATTCGCTGTGATAGGTTGGAAATCGGCTAGTAAAGTCTTCAAGAAAATCCAACAGGGAGCCGCTGCGATTTTGGTTGAGCTCTTTGGCTTTTTTGCCACTCGTCCAAGTTGATGATTCATATTGCGGCATATGATCCGGGAGATCTCGATAAACCCCGCCCGGACGATAATAAGCGGCATGCAAGCGCGCACCGGACACCGCCTCATAGGCATCCATAAGGTCTTCGCGCTCACGAAAAGTGTAGAGCGCCATAGTCATGGCACCAACGTCTAGCGCGTGGCACCCAATCCACAACAAGTGATTGAGGATACGCGTCACTTCGTCGAACATGACGCGGATATATTTACCACGTTCAGGAACCTCTATCCCGAGCAATTTTTCCGTTGCCAAACAATAGGCGTGCTCATTGCACATCATTGAGACGTAATCCAATCGATCCATATAAGGAACAGATTGAAGCCATGTCTTTGTTTCAGCGAGTTTTTCAGTAGCCCGATGAAGCAAGCCAATATGTGGGTCTGCTCGCTGAACAACCTCTCCATCAAGCTCAAGCACCAAACGCAGCACACCGTGGGCAGCCGGGTGCTGCGGACCGAAATTAAGCGTGAAATTACGAATATCAGCCATGCCTTACATCCCCGAAGCTATCTTCGCGCAAAATACGCGGTGTATTTTCACGTGGCTCAATCGTCACAGGCTGATAGATTACGCGAGCTTGATCAGGGTCATACCGCATTTCAACGTAACCAGAAATCGGAAAATCCTTGCGGAATGGATGGCCGATAAACCCATAATCAGTCAAAATACGACGCAAATCTTCATGCCCCGCAAAAGCGATACCAAAAAGATCGAAGGCTTCACGCTCAAACCAGTTAACACTATTCCAGATGCTGGTGATTGAATCAATCACCGGAAATTGATCATCTTCAGCAAAAACACGGACACGCAAACGCCAATTATGAGTTATTGATAATAAGTGGGAAACAACGGCGAAACGTTTACCAGTCCAAGCGCCTTCCCCATAAGTAGAATAATCAATAGCACACAGATCGCTTAGTTCGTCAAAACAAAAGTCAGGCTGATCACGAAGAGCTTTCATTACCATAAGGTAATCGACCGCAGCAACTTCAATGGTTACTTCACATAAAGCTGTCTTGAGCAACTTCAGTTTGCCACCAAAATTCTCTTGCAGTTTTTGGCTAAGCAGTTCCAGCTTCGCAGACATATTCTTTTAGCCCCGGCAATTAACGAGCAATGGTATTTGTACGACGGATTTTGTTTTGCAACTGGATGATTCCATAAATCAAGGCCTCCGCAGTCGGCGGGCATCCAGGGATATAAATATCAACCGGCACAATCCGATCACAACCTCGCACGACCGAGTAAGAGTAATGATAATAGCCACCGCCATTAGCGCACGACCCCATGGAAATAACCCAGCGCGGCTCCGCCATTTGGTCGTAGACCTTCCGCAAAGCCGGCGCCATTTTGTTAGTCAGCGTTCCAGCGACGATCATCACATCGGACTGTCGCGGACTGCCGCGAAAAACAACCCCAAAACGATCAAGATCGTAACGCGAACAACCCGCGTGAATCATTTCAACCGCACAGCACGCCAAACCGAAGGTCATCGGCCACATCGAACCGGTGCGCATGTAATTGATCAATTTGTCAGCCGTAGTGGTAACAAAACCTTCTTGCAGTACACCTTCAATACCCATTGCCGAACCTCATTCCCACTCAAGCGCACCCTTGGCCCACGCATATACGTAGCCCACGAGCAATACAAAAACGAAAATCAGCATCTCGATGAAGCCAAAAAACCTGACCGAATCGCTAGCAACAATATCTTTGAAGATCGACGCCCAAGGAAAAAGAAAGGCAATTTCAAGATCGAACAAAATAAACAATATGGCAACGAGGTAGTAGCGCACATCAAATTTCATCCGCGCATCCTCGAATGCCTCAAAACCACATTCATAGGGGGAAATTTTTTCTGGGTCAGGTCGATTTGGCGCCAGCACAAAACCCATTGCAATGGGCAATACACCAATGGCGACTCCCACCAAGACGAACATCAAGATCGGAAAGTAGTTTTCCATGACCTGCCGCCAATTTTGAATTTCTTGTTAGGTGTAGCCGCCCCAAGGCAACTACCCGCTTTTGGTGCCGACGGCGAGACTCGAACTCGCACAGCTTGCGCCACTACCCCCTCAAGATAGCGTGTCTACCAATTTCACCACGTCGGCACTATTTATAACCTGAACAGCGAGGGATATTGCCTATCAAGTTGACTTGCATTTACTTAGGTATTTCTTTCGCTTTTGAAGCTTGCCCCCCCCCTCCCGAAGAAGCGTCAATCCCGGAAGAGGTCGCTGGCGTAACGGATTTTGATTCTACCGCTTCCTGCATCACACTGCCAGCCGTTTTTGGCTTTCCTGAAGCAACATATGCCAGCAACAAGCTAGTAGCAAAAAAAACTGCCGCCAACACTCCCGTCATCCGACTGAGAAAATTCGCAGAACCTGAAGAACCGAACAAACTACCGGAAGCACCACTTCCGAAAGCAGCGCCCATATCTGCACCTTTACCGTGCTGCATTAATACGAGACCGATAATTGCAACCGCGACCAAGATGTGAATGGTGAGTAAAAACGAGAAGAGCAAGTCCATTTTTTCCGCCTATTAAATCGCAGCCCGGCAAATTGCCAGAAAGTCATCTGCAACCAAGGCAGCCCCGCCAATCAAGCCACCATCAATATCCGACTGGGAAAACAACTCTCTCGCGTTCTGCGGTTTGACACTACCACCATAGAGGATACGCAAGCCATCAGCCAGACCCGAATCAAGCGCTGCGACCTGAGCACGAATGGCACAATGCACATCCTGCGCCTGCGCCGGCGATGCCGTCATACCGGTACCAATAGCCCAGACCGGCTCATAAGCAACAACCGCTTTGGCGAAGGCAGCCACACCGGCACGCTCAATGACTGCAGACATTTGCCGAGCGACCACCTGCTCTGTGCAACCACCCTCACGCTCATCAAGTTTTTCGCCAACGCATAGAATTGGCACTAAACCATGATTTACCGCAGCAACAAATTTTTCTGCCACAAGAGCATCGCTTTCGCCGTAGATAGAACGCCGCTCTGAGTGCCCCACCAAAACATAACGACAAGCAAATTCGCCAAGCATCACAGCCGATACTTCGCCCGTAAAAGCACCCGCCTCATGCTCACTCAAATTTTGAGCCCCCAAAGCAATTTTTGACCCATCAAGCAAAGCTTGAGCTTGCGCCAAATAGGGATACGGAACGCAGACTGCAATATCGCAATCAAGCCCCGGGGACAGAGCCCTTACGGAATTAAGCAGAGCGGCATTTTTTTTGAGGCTTCCGTGCATTTTCCAATTACCGGCAACCAATTTTCTACGCATGGGGTATCAGTCAAGTTAGCTAAAAACCTTCTGATTATAGTGACCTCTAGCACCAAAGGTCAATAAACAGCGGACACAAGAGCGTGTAAGACCAAGCAAGGTACATCTACGACAACGCGCAAATGCACTGCAGATTGAAAGCGCAGCAAGGGCTGATCATCCCGACACCCTTCATTCGCCTGCGTATAATCGAAGAATGATGGAAATTCTTGTTCTCTACTACAGTCACCACGGTTCAGTGCGCGCATTGGCAGAGCGAATTGCCTTGGGTATCGAGTCTGTGGCCGACATGCATGCGCGTTTGCGTACCGTGCCGCGCGTCTCAACAGTTTGCGAAGCTATCGCCCCGACTGTTCCGGTCAGTGGCGCACCTTATGTCGACGCCAGTGATCTCGACGAGTGCGTTGGTCTCGCTCTGGGAAGCCCGGTACGCTTCGGAAACATGGCGGCTCCAATGAAGTATTTTTGGGACAGTAGCATTGCGGAGTGGCACAACGCGACGCTCGCGGGTAAGCCAGCCAGTGTTTTTACTTCCAGTGCGAGTCAGCACGGGGGAAATGAATCGACACTACTGTCAATGATGTTGCCCTTGCTTCATCACGGAATGCTCATCATGGGACTACCTTTTGCCGAACCGGAATTAGCCACCACCGAAAAAGGTGGTACTCCCTATGGCGTCAGCCATGTCGCTGGCAAGAATGGTAGTTCGCTACTAACCGATGCAGAAAGTCGTCTCGCCTTTGCCCAGGGCCATCGACTGGCACATTTGGCTAAAAAACTGAGCCGACCATGAGTGCTGTCCGTTACCAACTGATTGCCAGCGCCAGCCTGATTGCACTGATTTTCCTCTGTCTTGGCTGGGAACTCTGGTGGGCTCCTCTCAAACCCGGGGGTTCTTGGCTGGCGCTCAAGGCGGTGTTCTTGCTCGCTCCGCTTTTCGGCATTCTGCGGGGTAAGCGTTATACCTATCAATGGCTATCGCTTTTTCTACAGTTTTATCTACTTGAAGGACTAACCCGCGCCACCACCGAGCATGGATTGGCACAGCAATTGGCAGTCGGCGAGGTCGCGCTGAGCACCTTGCTGTTTGCAAGCTGTATCCTCTACCTTCGCGCAAGCCGCCCAACCCAATCAGAAAAATCCGCTATTCGTTGATCAGTGCCATCGGCGGCTGCCGGAAGGATTCAAACGTCGCCCTGCGCCCTGACCTTGTCTGAACTGATATGGAGCTTGTTCAGCGCATTCAAATAAGAGCGCGCCGAGGCGATGACGATATCCGTATCGGCTCCGTTGCCGTTAACAATCCGCCCACCGCGCGCAAGACGAGTCGTTACCTCACCTTGCGCATCGGTGCCGGTGGTAATCGCATTAACCGAATAAAGCAGTAACTCGGCTCCACTGCCAACGATACTTTCTATCGCCTTGAAGGTCGCGTCGACTGGGCCGCCGCCGCCCGCCTCGCCCTTATATTCCTCACCGCCTACACTGAGAATGACTTTGGCAAAAGGCATTTCGCCTGTTTCCGAGCAAACGTGCGAGTAAACGAGCTTGTAATGCTCATGTTCGGGGGTCACCAATTCATCAGAAACCAGGGCATGAAGGTCTTCGTCGAAAATTTCGTGCTTGCGATCAGCCAATTCCTTGAAACGGGCAAAAGCCGTATTCAGAGATTCGTCGCTATCCAGTTCGATGCCCAGCTCCAGCAAACGGCTCTTGAATGCGTTACGTCCGGAATGTTTGCCGAGAACCAGCTTGTTCTGCGTCCAGCCGACATCCTGGGCGCGCATGATCTCGTAGGTTTCGCGATGCTTGAGGACGCCATCCTGATGAATACCCGATTCATGGGCAAAGGCATTGGCGCCGACGACAGCCTTGTTTGGCTGTACGGGATAACCGGTAATCTGGGAAACCAGCTTGGAAGCGGGAACAATTTGCGTAGCATCGATGCGGGTCTCAACCGGAAAAACATCAGCGCGCGTCCGGACAGCCATGACGACCTCTTCCAGTGAAGCATTACCGGCACGTTCACCGAGCCCGTTGATCGTACATTCGATCTGACGCGCTCCCGCCAAAACAGCGGCCAACGAGTTTGAGACGGCCAACCCGAGGTCGTTGTGGCAATGCACCGACCATATGACCTTGTCCGAATTGGGCACACGCTCGATCAACTGGCGCATGGTTTCGGCGTACTGGAAGGGAATGTTGTAGCCCACGGTATCCGGAACATTGATCGTTGTCGCCCCCGCCTTGATTACCTCGTCAAAAATTCGGCAAAGGAAATCAATCTCCGAGCGCCCCGCATCCTCGGCCGAAAACTCGACGTCATCGGTGTACTCACGCGCCCAAGCAATCGCCTTGATCGCCTGCTCGACCACCTGATCCGGCGACATGCGCAATTTCTTTTCCATGTGGATCGGGGAGGTGGCAATGAAGGTATGAATCCGCCCTGACCTCGCAGGCTTGATCGCCTCGCCGGAACGACGAATGTCGTTTTCGTTGGCTCTGGCCAGCGAGCATACTGTCGAATCCTTGACCACCTGGGCAATCGCGTGGATGGAATCAAAATCACCCGGGGAGGCTGCGGCAAAACCGGCTTCAATCACATCGACGCGCATTTTTTCCAACTGGCGAGCGACACGAACCTTTTCTTCCTTGGTCATCGAGGCGCCGGGGCTTTGCTCACCGTCACGCAAGGTCGTGTCAAAAATTACCAAATGTTGTTTCATGTTGACTCCGGGAATCAGGCAATCTTGCGTTTAAATAAACCCATCGCCGCCAGAACATAGCCCGACAAGCCGTAAAGAACAAAAAATCCGAACAGCGTCATCTCCGGGCTGATGGAAACCAGTGCAAACCCGAGTGCAATGGCTGCAATCGCAAAGAAAGGAACGCTTTTGCGCAGATTTAAATCTTTAAAACTGTAATAACGAATGTTGGAAACCATGGTCAGCCCGGCAAACACAGTAACCAGACAAGAGAACCAGCGGTAATCGCTACCCGGAATCCCCGATGCGATCATGACCCAGACTAGTCCCGCAACCAAAGCTGCCGCCGCCGGCGAGGGCAAACCTTGAAAGTAACGTTTATCGGTGACTTCAAGCGTTGTGTTGAAACGCGCCAGGCGCAAAGCGGCACAGGCACAATAAATGAAGGCTGCGACCCAGCCCAGGCGCCCAAGATCGCGCAGAGCCCATTCATACATCACCAGCGCAGGCGCCGCCCCGAAGCTGACCATGTCGGAGAGCGAATCGTATTCGGCACCAAAAGCAGATTGGGTATTCGTCATCCGCGCGACGCGCCCGTCAAGCCCGTCAAGCACCATGGCAATAAAAATAGCCATGGCCGCCCGCTCAAAATCACCCTGCATCGCCTGAACAATGGCAAAGAAACCGGCAAACAAAGCCGCTGTCGTAAACAAATTCGGCAAAATATAAATCCCGCGCCGTTTTAGCCCTGGGTTGAAGAGGGTTTTGCGGGGTTTGAGTTCAGTCATGGATTAGGTCAATTCCGCTTGTTGGGAGGTAAAGAATACACCCTTTGAGAAAAGCGCATTTTCCGGAAAAAACAAGGGCGGTGTGAACCACCACACCGCCCCACAGCGAAAGCAAGGCATGTGATCGCCTCGCCCGGCCGATGACCAAATCAGTTCTTCGACTGGTCTACCAACTTGTTCTTTTTGATCCACGGCATCATGTCACGCAACTGCCCGCCCACCGTTTCGATCGGATGCACCGCATTCAAGCGGCGCCGTGCCGTCATCGAAGGGTAGTTGGTCTTGCCTTCCTGAATGAACATCTTGGCGTAATCACCATTCTGAATGCGTTTCAGCGCATTGCGCATGGCAGCCCGGGATTGCTCATTGATAACCTCGGTACCGGTCACGTACTCACCGAACTCCGCATTGTTGGAGATTGAGTAGTTCATGTTGGCGATCCCGCCTTCGTACATCAAATCTACAATCAACTTCAGCTCATGCAAACATTCGAAATAAGCCATTTCGGGCGCATAACCTGCCTCGGTCAGCGTTTCGAATCCCATCTTCACCAGCTCGACGGCACCACCACAAAGAACCGCCTGCTCGCCAAAGAGGTCGGTCTCGGTTTCTTCGCGGAAGTTGGTTTCGATAACGCCACCCTTGGTGCCGCCGTTGGCAGCCGCATAAGACAAGGCAATATCCTTGGCCTTCTTGGTAACGTCCTGATAGATCGCAATCAGAGACGGCACACCGCCGCCCTTGAGGTATTCGGAACGTACCGTGTGGCCAGGGCCTTTGGGGGCAACCATGATGACATCCACGTCAGTGCGCGGCACGACCTGGTTGTAATGAACATTAAAACCATGAGCAAAGGCCAAGGCAGCGCCCTTTTTTAAGTTGGGGGCGACTTCTTCGTTGTAGACCTGGGGGATGTTTTCGTCTGGCAGGAGCATCATCACGACATCTGCCCCCTTGACTGCCTTGGCGATTTCCTCAACCTTCAAGCCGGCGGCCTCGGCTTTTTTCCAGGACGCGCCATCCTTGCGCAAACCAACGGTAACCTTGACGCCGGAATCCTTCAAATTCTGGGCGTGCGCGTGGCCTTGCGAACCGTAACCAACAATGGTGACCTTTTTGCCCTTGATGAGGGAGAGATCAGCGTCCTTGTCGTAATAAACTTTCATGAAATCCTCTTTATAAACAGATAATTAAACTTTAAGAATACGATCACCGCGACCGATGCCACAGACACCGGTACGGACGGTCTCGAGAATCAACCCTGCATCAAGGGCGGCAATAAATGAATCAAGTTTGGAGCCGGCGCCGGTCAACTCGATAACGTAGGTCGACTCAGTCACGTCGATGATGCGGCCACGGAAAATATCAGCCATCCGTTTCATTTCTTCACGATCCTTGCCGGTGGCACGAACCTTGATCAGCATCAGTTCCCGTTCGACGTGAGCGGCTTCGGAGAGATCGACCACCTTGACGACATCAATCAACTTGTTCAGCTGTTTGGTGATTTGCTCGAGAACCTCGTCGGATCCCCAGGTCAGAATGGTCATTCGCGACAACGAGGGATCTTCCGTCGGTGCCACGGTCAGCGTTTCAATGTTGTATCCCCGGGCTGAAAAAAGGCCGGCGACGCGCGAAAGTGCGCCTGATTCATTTTCAATGAGGATGGAAATTATGTGTCGCATGTCTTTTCCTCTCTCGCTCACAGGTCTTCAGCGAGGATCATTTCGGTCAGCCCCTTGCCCGCCGCAACCATCGGAAAAACGTTGGCGACGGGATCAATGATGAAATCCATGAATACCAGATCGTTCTTGTGCTCTGTAAATGCCTTGCGCAGCGCCGGCTCGACATCTTCCGGCCGCTCGATTTTCATCCCGACATGACCATATGCCTCGGCCAGCTTGACGAAATCCGGCAGCGAGGTGACATAAGACTGCGAGTAGCGCTTGGAATAGAACATTTCCTGCCACTGGCGAACCATGCCGAGCATACCGTTGTTCAGGTTGATGATCTTGATCGGGAAACCATACTGCTTGCAGGTCGACAATTCCTGGATACACATCTGGATCGACCCTTCGCCCGTCACACAGGCAACCTGGGCATCCGGGTTGGCCATCAGGACACCCATGCCATAGGGCAAGCCGACACCCATGGTGCCCAAGCCACCGGAATTGATCCAGCGCCTGGGTTTATCAAATTTGTAATACTGCGCGGCGAACATCTGGTGCTGGCCGACATCCGAAGTAATAAACGCATCACCCCGCGTCACTTCGTAAAGCTTCTCCATCACAAACTGCGGCATGATGTGTTCGCCCTGCTTGTAACGCAGAGAATCGCGGCTACGCCATTCGTCGATCTGCTTCCACCAGTTATCAACGTCAGGATCGGTTTTGAAGTCGCTGCCGATCAACTTTAACAACTCATCAATCACGTCAGCGACATTACCAACGATAGGCACGTCAACTTTAACCCGCTTGGAAATTGACGAGGGGTCGATATCAATATGGATGACCCGACGCTTTTCTTCGCCGAAATGTTCGGGATTGCCGATCACGCGATCATCAAAACGCGCGCCGACAGCCAGAATCACATCTGAATAGTGCATCGCGTTGTTGGCTTCAAAAGTGCCATGCATTCCCAACATGCCAACAAATTGTTTGTCGGTTGCCGGATAGGAACCCAAACCCATGAGGGTGTTGGTCACCGGGAACTTGAGTTTATGTGCCAGTTGCGTGAGTTTATCCGCCGCGTCGGAGAGAATGGCGCCCCCCCCCGCATAAATTATCGGACGCTTTGCTTCTTTGAGAATCTGTACCGCTTTCTTGATCTGCCCGAGGTGACCTTTGACCACCGGGTTGTAAGAGCGCATCTGGATTGACTTGGGATATTCAAACTCACACATCTGCGCCGTAATATCCTTGGGGATATCAACGACGACCGGGCCCGGTCGTCCGGTAGCAGCGATGTGAAAAGCTTTCTTGATCGTCAGCGCCAGATCCTTGACATCCTTGACCAAGAAGTTGTGCTTGACGCAAGGGCGGGTAATACCGACCGTGTCGCATTCTTGGAAAGCGTCCTGGCCAATGTAGAAAGACGGCACCTGCCCTGTTAACACCACCATCGGGATCGAATCCATGTAGGCCGTTGCAATACCCGTGACGGTATTGGTCACGCCAGGCCCTGAAGTAACTAGAGCCACACCCACTTTTTGCGATGATCGCGAAAAGGCATCGGCTGCATGAACCGCAGCCTGCTCATGGCGAACCAGCACATGCTTGATCTGATCCTGCTTGAAGAGCGCATCGTAAATGTGCAGAACCGACCCGCCTGGGTAGCCAAACACACAGTCAACCTTTTCTTCCTGCAGGCACCTGATTACAATTTCTGCACCGCTAATCATCATTGTCGAGCCCAAAAAAGCTGTTGCTTAAAAGAACGTAACATTAATCGACCGCCTTTGTTCGGTCAAGGTATGATGGCAATCCCACTCGCCCCCATGGTTTATTTACAGGAAAAAACACCTGGCTTCATCCCACGAACTTTCTGACTTTCTGGAATCGGTCGAGCGCCGCGCCTTTAAGCAGGCGATGTTCGCTGTGCGAGAAGAAGAGTCGGCCTTGGACATCGTTCAGGACAGCATGCTCAAGCTTGCCGAAAAATATGGCGGCCATCCTGCTGAAGAGTTTCCGATGCTTTTTCAGCGTATTCTGCAAAACACCATTCGTGACTTCTACCGGCGCAGCAAAGTTCGTTCGCTATGGACGACACTGCTCTCGGCGTTCACTCACGATGATGACGAAGACAGCGACCCACTCGAAATCCTGGTTGCCGACGAGGATGCCGGCGGCGCCAGAACCCCGGAGAGCCAGCTTCTTCAAGCGCAGACGCTAAATATCATTGACGAAGAAATCAAAAATTTGCCGGCGCGCCAGCGCGAAGCTTTCCTGATGCGTTACTGGGAAGACATGGATGTCTCTGAAACAGCCGCTGCCATGGGATGCTCGGAAGGCAGTGTCAAAACGCACTGCTCGCGCGCTACGCACGCTTTGGCGGCAGCATTGTCGGCAAGAGGCATCAAGTTGTGAGGCCACCCCCGGACAATAATTTCGGGGCAAAAATCTGGTTAACCGCAACACTTACCATGACCGCTGCGATAATCCCCCACCGCCTTAGTCAATAGCCAACTTCTGATGTCCAGCCAACTCGCCCCTCTTCGCCGCCGTATGGCGAGCCTGCTTTACGAAAGCCTGGTGGTCTTTTCCATTTTGCTGATCGGTTTCCTGCTGCCGCAAGCATTTCTGGCAGGCTTCCTCAATCAATGGGGCTTTCCCCCTGTCGCCCGGAATGTTCTGGTACTGCACATTTTTTGGTTGCTCCTGGTTTATTTCGTCTGGTTCTGGCTACAGAACGGGCAAACCCTACCGATGAAAACCTGGAAGTTGCGACTGGTTAACGAGGACGGCCACCTGATGCGCCCGTCCCAGGCCGTATTTCGCTACATGCTGGCGTGGCTCGGTATTTTTTTGCTCGGCGGCGGCTTTTTGTGGGCCCTGGTCGACAAGGACAAGCAATTTCTGCATGACCGCATTGCCGGCAGCCGGATCGTTTCTACCCAAGCCTGAATCAGCGACGTTCAACCCACCAAAGCATGCCCATCGCAACCAGAAAAAACATCGCCGAGGGCGCACTGGCACTGGCGAATGGTGGCCATGAATTGATGGCGCCGAGATTTGAAAACAGCCCGTTGAGCATGTAGAACAGAATTCCGAGCATGACTCCGGAAAATACTTTCAGGCTGGCACCCCCCATCCGGTTGTGTGAGTAGCCAAAGGGTAAAGCCAGCGCGACCATGACCAACGTCGCCAGTGGATAAATTATTTTTTTCCAGACGGCAACTTCATAACGCTCAGACTTCTGATGATTGTCATTCAAGTGCTCGGTATAGCTCAGCAAACCAAGCAGCGACATTCGCTCTGGCAAGACCATCAAAACAGAAAGCAGGTCGGGGGTGATTGCAGACCGCCACTCTTCGCTATCAATACGCTGAACGCTGGCACTATCGCCATCCAAGGTGGTTCGTATAACGCCTGTCAGGCGCCAGTGATCGGGCGGCTGATATTCAGCCCGATCGACGTCGGTAACTGACTCAAGAACGTTGCCATGGGTAAACTTGTATATCCGCACCCCATTCAACTTGGCGTCCAGCGTTGCTTCACGGATATTAATGAAACTGTGTCCGTCCTTGATCCACAATCCAGACTGAAACCCGCTTTGAGAGATTACCTTGCTCATTGCTTTAGCCCACAACTCTTGCGCCAGGCGCTCGGAGACGGGAACTAACAGTTCTCCAACGAGTAAAGTCAGCAGCGCAAGCAGCCCCGCAACACGAAAAAGGGTCGTCAAAAGCGAGCGTGTCGACAGCCCCGAGGCTCGCAGCACCGTCAGTTCAGAATGCCGAGCCAAGGTGGTCAAGGCGTAGAGCGAACCGATCAGGGCGGCAATCGGTATCAATTCATAGACGGTACCGGGAATACTCAGCACCACGTAGAGGAGCGCGTGCTTTAACTGGTAGCCGCCCTTGCCGATGTTGCGCAACTCGTTGATCAGGTCAAAAAAAGCGAATAGCGCGAGAAATGCGGCCAGCACCAAAAATATCGCGGCGAAAGACTCGCGCATCAAATATCGCTGGTAAAGCTTCAATTTGAACATTAGAGGGTACTACCCCGCCGCCAGGGCATACGCAAGGTAATTCGATGATAGAAAAGCAACACGAGTGGCAGCAACATCACCGCATGAACCGCCCACAAGCCGATCCAGAATGAGAGCTTTCCTTGGGCAACCCAGGCCTGACTGACTGACATCAAATTGCTGTACAACGCATAAATCAGTATCGCAATCAACATGTTGGCGGAACGTCCGGCGCGCGGATTGACATAAGACAGCGGGATCGCCAGCAAGGCGAGGATCAACGCCGAAACGGGCAGGCCGATGCGCCACACCAACTCGCCACGCGCCTGATTACTGCCATCCCGCAACAACTCATCGATCGGCAGTCGGTTCGGCGAACGATCAGCCGATCTGGACTCGCCGTCCTGCGTCCGCACTTTGTAGCGCTGGAATTCGACAATCTTGAACTCGGGCGAACCGGGTTCGACTTCATAACGTCTTCCTCGCTCGAGAACGACAAATTTGTCCCCATTCGGCGCAACTTCAACACGCCCGGCGTCGGACATCACAACACCCAATCGGCCATCCTGCATCGACGCGACAAACACATTACCGACGACGCCGGCATCTTCGGTCAGGGCTTCAACAAAAAAAACACGCTGCCCGCGCTTTGACTCACGAAAAACACCCGGGGATATTTGCGAAACATCGCTTCGCGCCGACATTTGAAGCCGGAAGCCCGCCGAATTGAAATTGGCCCAAGGAGAGAGAAATCCGGACAACACCGCAATCGCCAGAACAATCGGCAAAGAGAACTGCAAGACAGGCCGCACCCAGGCGGTTAGCGGCAAGCCGCTGGAGAACCAGACGACCATCTCCGAATCGCGATACGCCCTTGAAAGACTGAGCAAAATGGCCACAAAGAGCGTTAGCGAAATCACAATCGGCATCGCATTCAAAGCGGCAAAACCGAGCAAAGAGAGTACGGATTCGGGCGCAATCTTCCCGCCGACCGCCTCCTTGAGCAAGCGTATCAACTGCGTGGAGATCAAGATGGCCAAGAGAACGACGCTGATGCCAGCAGCAGCTTGGGAAAACTCGCGCCGAACGGCGCGCTCGAATATCATGCTTTGACGAAACCCAAAAAATGCAGGGATAATCCCGCGAGTACTGAAATTTCCTCTTCAGGAGCAAGCAATGGAATTTAGCATAAAAAGCGGCAGCCCGGAAAAGCAGCGCAGCGCCTGCATTGTTGCCGGCGTCTTTGAGGCTCGAAGGTTGACATTGGCTGCCGAAATTCTCGACAAATCCACCGATGGCTATATTTCCGGCGTCTTGCGCCGGGGTGACATGGAGGGAAAAGCCGGCACGACCTTACTTTTGCATAATATTCCGGGCACCCTGAGTGAGCGGGTTTTGCTGGTTGGTCTTGGCAAGGAAAAAGATTTTCGCGAGAAAGATTTTCTCGCTGCTGTCCGGACTGCGATAAAGGCGTTACATGATACCGGCGCCTTCGATGCGTCTATTTTCCTGACTGAAATTGCCGTCAAAAAACGCAGTGTTGCCTGGCGGATTCGACAGGCAACCATCGCAGCACTGGATGCGAGCTACCGATTTGACCAGTTCAAGAGCAAAAAAGATGAATCTCGTCGTCCGTTGCGCAAGCTGACTTTCGCCGTCAGTCGCCGTAACGAGCTTGCACAAGCTGAGCAAGGCTTGGCACAAGGACTGGCCATTGCGGAAGGCGTTGCACTGAGCAAAAACCTGGGCAATCTGCCGGCAAATATCTGCCATCCGACCTACTTGGCAGAGCAGGCACAGGCGATGGCTGAAGAACTCAAGCTTGAATGCAACATTCTTGAACGTGCCGACATGGAAAAACTTGGCATGCACTCGCTTCTATCGGTAGCTCAAGGCTCGCGTCAACCGCCCAAGCTGATCGTCCTGAGTTACAAGGGCGCAAAGTCCAGCGAGAAGCCGATTGTATTGGTCGGCAAGGGCGTTACCTTCGATACCGGGGGCATTTCCCTGAAGCCAGCGGCCGAGATGGATGAAATGAAGTACGACATGTGCGGCGCCGCCACTGTTCTGGGTACGCTGCGTGCAACCGCCCGCTTGGCGCTACCGATCAATTTGACCGTCATCGTTCCAGCCACCGAAAACATGCCGGATGCCATGGCTACCCGCCCGGGTGACATCGTTACCTCGATGTCCGGCCAGACGATTGAAATTCTCAACACCGATGCCGAAGGCCGTTTGATTCTTTGTGATGCGCTGACTTACGCCGAACGCTTCGACCCGGATACCGTGATTGATGTCGCGACACTCACCGGTGCCTGCGTTGTCGCCCTCGGCCACGTTGCCAGCGGCCTTTTCTCCGACAAGGACACCCTGGCTCGTGACCTGCTCGATGCCGCTGAAGACTCATGTGACCGCGCATGGCGTATGCCGTTGTGGGATGACTACCAGGAATTGCTCAAGAGTCCGTTTGCCGACATGGGCAACATCGGCGGGCGCTGGGGTGGGTCGATCACAGCGGCCTGCTTCCTCTCGCGTTTCACCAAAAAATATGCCTGGGCGCATCTCGACATTGCCGGCACCGCCTGGAAATCCGGCGCTGACAAAGGAGCAACTGGGCGCCCGGTGCCACTCCTGATGCACTACCTGTTGCAACGCGCCGGCAAACTCAATTGACCGAGGTTTTTTTCTATCATGGCGCCACAGACAAAGTGGCGGCGGCTTGCGCCCTCCTCGGTGGCGCCTATGCCCAGAAAAAGCCAATGCTGGTTTACACGCCGGACGGCGAACTCGCCAACAACCTCGACCGCCAACTATGGATGCAGACGGCATTAAGTTTTGTACCTCACTGCCGTGCTGATTCCCCGCTCGCCAACGAGACACCGGTTTTGCTCACCGACAATCTCGAACAGCCGGCGCAAACCGAACGTCTGATGAATCTTGGCCATGCCACCCCCCCGGGGTTCGAACGTTTTCAGCGTCTGATTGAAGTCGTCGGTCAAGCCGAGGAGGATCGGCACGCTGCCCGCACCCGCGTCAAGTTCTATAAAGACAAGGGCTGCGACGTGCACTATTTCGATCTCAGCAAACGCTGAAGGACTGCCGTATGCCGAGCCCGATTCTCGCCCGAGCCGATGCCTTGATGCAGCGGCGGCGCAATCCCAACGCCGATTCGGAGGACGTGCCGGTTCTCACCGATGCCGTCAATGGGGACGAGGATTTGCCAATTTTGCTCGATATCGTTACGTTGTCGGGCGAGGTTGCAGCGGCATTTGGCGCCGAGGAAGAAGCTCCTGCGATGTCAATACCGCTCGCAACTGAGGCGCAAGAATCGGCACAAAAACCGGAGCCCATCGGGCACGACCTGATTGTCCGCCAACTGGCTCGCCTTGTTGAGCAACGAATCATTGACGAATTGCCACGCATCATCGAAACCGCCGTAGAGGATTTCTTGAGCGAGCCGAGGAACATTACCCGCTCGCATAACAGTGACTCACGGCAATCGCTTACGCACCTGTCGTAAACTTTTCGAAATAATCGTTAACAATCACGGACTTATGACGTCCGCTTGTAAACTCACCTGAAATAGCGTCTACTCTTGATTTTTCTCAGGGGTAGAGATGTCACTTCAAACC
>CAJBDJ010000046.1 GCA_903951825.1 uncultured Pseudomonadota bacterium | reverse complement strand
AGATGGTGATGCCTGGCGACAATATCGCCATGACCATCAAGCTGATCGCGCCGATTGCGATGGAAGAAGGTCTGCGCTTCGCCATCCGTGAAGGCGGTCGTACCGTCGGCGCCGGCGTCGTCGCGAAAATTATCGAGTAATTCGTTCTTTTTGAAAATCCGGAGTGGACTGAAGTTCGCTCCATCGCTCTTTGGAAGTTAATATGTCTAATCAAAAAATCCGTATTCGTCTGAAAGCCTTTGACTATCGTTTGATCGATCAGTCGGCGCAGGAAATTGTTGAAACCGCCAAGCGTACTGGCGCCGTTGTCCGCGGCCCCGTGCCGCTGCCGACCCGCAAGCAGCGTTTTGACATTCTGCGTTCACCGCACGTTAACAAAGCTTCGCGTGATCAGCTCGAAATTCGTACCCATCTCCGTTTGATGGATATTGTTGATCCGACAGACAAAACGGTTGATGCTTTGATGAAGCTCGACCTGCCGGCTGGTGTAGACGTCGAAATCAAGTTGCAGTAATGGTGGCAATGCGGATATAATCCGCGCCTTTCGGGGGTGGTCGGCAACGACTACCCATTTGTTGTTTACATCGACCGGCCAATCGCAGCCGGTGATGAGGAGAATAACCATGAGTCTAGGCCTTGTTGGTCGCAAGGTTGGCATGACTCGCATTTTTGCTGAGGATGGCGCGTCCATTCCGGTAACTGTGCTTGACGTGTCCAACAATCGCGTGACCCAAGTCAAAACGCCGGAGATCGATGGCTATGCAGCCATTCAGGTCACCTTCGGCAAGCGCCGTGCCTCGCGCGTTACCAAACCCATTGCAGGCCATCTGGCCAAGGCGGGTGTGGAAGCCGGGCATGTGCTCAAGGAATTCCGTATCGATACTGAGCAGCTGGCTACTTTCAAGGCCGGTGATCAGGTTGCTGTCACAATTTTTGTCGAAGGGCAAAAAGTGGATGTGACGGGAACGTCTATCGGTAAGGGTTTTCAGGGTGGTATCAAGCGCCACAACTTCAGCTCCAATCGTGCTACCCACGGTAACTCGCTGTCGCACAATGCGCCGGGTTCCATCGGTATGGCGCAGGATCCGGGTCGGGTTTTTCCGGGTAAGCGCATGGCCGGTCACATGGGTGACGTGCAGTCCACGATGCAGGGATTGACGATTGTGCGTGTCGATTCCGAGCGCCAGCTATTGCTGGTTCGTGGCGCCGTTCCTGGTGCCAAGGGTGCTGACGTCGTTGTGCGTCCGGCAGTCAAGGGCTAAGGGGGCGACATGGAACTTAAAGTTATCAATCAGCAAGGTCAGGAAGCTGCAAAGCTGCAGGCTTCTGATGTGCTATTCGGTCGCGAATTCAACGAAGCCCTGGTTCATCAGATCGTCGTCGCCTATCAGGCCAACGCTCGCTCCGGTGATCGCCAGCAAAAAGATCGTTCGGAAGTTCGCCATACCACCACCAAGCCGTGGCGCCAAAAAGGTACGGGTCGTGCCCGTGCTGGTAGCAATGGCAGCCCGTTGTGGCGCGGAGGCGGGCGGATTTTCCCGAATTCGCCGGAAGAAAATTTCAGCCAGAAGGTTAACAAGAAGATGTTCCGTGCCGGTATGGCATCGATCCTCTCCGAGTTGGCTCGTCAGGATCGTCTGGTGGTGGTCGACGAATTGTCGATCGATGCACCGAAGACCAAGTTGTTCATGGAAAAAATGAAGAGCATGGGCCTTGAGGGCAATCTTCTGGTCATCACGGACGCGCTGAACGAGAATCTCTATCTCTCTTCGCGCAACCTGCCTAACGTTCTGGTGCTTGAGGCTCAGGAAGCTGATCCGGTCTCGCTGGTGCGTTTCGCCAAGATTCTGGTCACCAAGAATGCCGTGGCCAAGTTCGAGGAGATGTGGGGATGAATCAACAACGTCTAATGCAGGTGCTGCTGGCGCCGCAAATCTCCGAAAAAGCGACCTACATTGCCGATAAATACGAGCAAGTGGTCTTTCGTGTTGCCTCCGATGCTACCAAGCCGGAAATCAAGGCTGCGGTCGAACTGCTGTTCAAGGTTGATGTTGAGTCCGTTCAGGTCGCCAATGTCAAAGGCAAGGTCAAGCGCTTCAAGGGGGCGGTCGGTCGTCGCAAGGGCTGGAAAAAAGCCTATGTGAGCCTCAAGGCTGGCCAGGAAATCAATTTTGTTGAAGGGGGGAATGCCTAATGGCACTCGTTAAAGTCAAGCCGACTTCCCCCGGCCGTCGTGCTGTCGTTCAGGTTGTCAATGCCAACCTGCACAAGGGTAAGCCGTTTGCTCCGCTGGTCGAGAGCAAAAATAGCAAGGCTGGCCGGAACCATAACGGTCGCATCACGGTTCGCCATCAAGGCGGTGGTCACAAGCAGTCGTATCGTATCGTCGACTTCAAGCGCAACAAGGACGGTATTCCGGCCAAGGTTGAGCGTCTGGAATACGATCCGAACCGCACGGCAAATATTGCTCTGCTTTGTTATGCAGACGGTGAGCGTCGTTACATCATTGCCAACAAGGGCATGGTGGTAGGTCAGTCGATCATGAATGGCTCCGAGGCGCCGATCAAGTCAGGTAACTCCCTGCCGATTCGCAACATTCCGGTCGGTACGACGATTTGCTGCGTTGAAATGATGCCAGGCAAAGGTGCGCAGCTGGCTCGCTCAGCGGGAACCTCGGCTCAGTTGCTGGCTCGTGAAGGTATTTATGCTCAGATCCGTCTGCGCTCAGGCGAAGTGCGTCGCGTTCATGTTGAATGCCGCGCAACCGTCGGAGAAGTCGGTAACGAGGAAAATAACCTGCGTAAGATCGGCAAGGCCGGTGCCAATCGCTGGCGTGGTATTCGCCCGACGGTTCGTGGTGTTGCCATGAACCCTTGCGATCACCCGCACGGTGGTGGTGAAGGTCGTACTGGCGAAGGTCGTGTCCCGGTGAATCCATGGGGCCAGCCTACCAAGGGCTATCGCACCCGTAGCAACAAGCGCACGGACAGCATGATCGTGCAGCGTCGTCATAAGCGTTAAGGGGTAGGAAATGGGACGTTCTCTTAAAAAGGGCCCGTTTGTTGATATGCATCTGCTCGACAAAGTCGAAGCGGTTCGTGCCAATAACGACAAGCGCCCGATCAAGACCTGGTCACGTCGCTCAACGATCCTCCCCGATTTTATCGGTCTGACGATCGCTGTTCATAATGGCAAGCAGCATATTCCGGTGTTCGTTACCGAAAATATGGTCGGTCACAAGCTAGGCGAATTTTCGCTGACCCGGACGTTCAAGGGTCACACCGCCGGCAAAAAGGCCAAGAAGTAAGGAGCTGACATGGAAACTCGTGCAAGTCTACGAGGCGTACGCCTCTCTGAGCAAAAAGGTCGCCTGGTTGCGGATCTGGTGCGTGGCAAGCCGGTCGGTCAGGCTCTCGACATCCTGGCCTTCTCCCCTAAAAAGGGTGCTGGTATCGTCAAAAAAGTGCTGGAGTCGGCAATCGCCAACGCCGAGCATAATGACGGCGCCGATATCGACGAACTGAAGGTGAAAATCATCTACGTCGAAAAAGGTATGGTGCTGAAGCGCTTCACTGCCCGCGCCAAGGGTCGTGGCAATCGGATCGTCAAGCCGACCTGCCATATTTATCTGACCGTTGGTAACTAAGGAAAAGCCATGGGACAGAAGATTAATCCGACTGGCTTTCGCCTGGCAGTCACAAAAAACTGGAATTCACGCTGGTACGCCAACAGCAAGGACTTCCCCGGGATGCTGCACGAAGATGTCAAAGTTCGTGAGTATCTCAAGCGTAAACTGGCGCATGCCTCAGTTGGACGTGTCCTGATTGAGCGCCCGGCCAAAAATGCTCGCGTTACTGTTTTCTCCGCCCGTCCGGGTGTCGTGATCGGTAAAAAAGGTGAAGATATCGAGCAACTCCGCTCTGACCTTCAGCGCATCATGGGTGTTCCGGTTCACGTCTCGATCGAAGAAATTCGCAAGCCTGAACTTGATGCCCAGTTGATCGCCGATTCGATTGCCCAGCAACTCGAAAAGCGCATCATGTTCCGTCGTGCCATGAAGCGTGCCATGCAAAATGCCATGCGCCTTGGTGCCAAAGGTATCAAGGTGATGAGCTCCGGTCGTCTGAACGGTGCTGAAATTGCCCGTCGCGAGTGGTATCGCGAAGGTCGTGTTCCGCTTCATACCTTGCGTGCCGACATCGACTACGCAACGTCCGAGGCGCTGACCACCTACGGCATTATCGGGATCAAGGTCTGGGTTTACAAGGGTGATATGCTCGAGCGTAACGAGCAGCCTGAAGTGGTCGAGCCGGTTGCTGATGACCGTCGTCCGCGTCGTAATCCTGGCAGGCCAGAGGGTGATAAGCCACGTACCCGCACTGTCAAGAAGGCCGATGGCCCTTCTGAAGGTGGTGCGCCGGGTGCTCGCGTAAGAAAGGCAGGTGCCTAAGATGATGCAACCTAATCGTCGCAAGTTCCGCAAGGAACACAAGGGCCGTAACGAAGGTCTGGCGACCCGTGGCACGAAAGTGTCGTTTGGTGAGTGGGGTCTCAAGGCCACCGGCCGTGGCCGTCTGACAGCCCGTCAGATCGAAGCAGCGCGTCGTGCCATGACCCGCCACATCAAACGTGGTGGCCGTATCTGGATTCGTATCTTCCCCGACAAGCCGGTCTCCAAAAAACCTGCAGAGGTTCGCATGGGTAACGGTAAGGGCAATCCCGAATACTGGGTTGCCGAGATTCAGCCGGGCAAGGTTCTATATGAAATGGACGGGGTTGATGAGGTGATTGCACGCGAGGCGTTTGCCCTTGCCGCTGCCAAGTTGCCGATCGCAACCACCTTCGTGACTCGTCATCTGGGGTAATCATGAAAGCTAGTGAACTGAGAACCAAGAGCGCGGACGAGCTCAATAAAGAATTGCTGGATTTGTTGCGGGCGCAGTTTGGCCTACGCATGCAGCTGGCTACACAGCAGCTGTCAAATACCAGCCAAATGTCCAAGGTGCGTCGCGATATCGCTCGTGTCCGCACACTTATTCGTGAAAAGGCGGTGCAGCAATGAGCGAAACCACCAGCGTTAAACGCACTCTGATCGGTCGTGTCGTTAGTGACAAGATGGAGAAGACGGTAACTGTTCTTGTCGAGCGTAAGGTTAAGCACCCGATGTACGGCAAGATCATGGTTCGGTCCAAGAAATACCATGCCCACAATGAAGGCAACTCGGCCAAGGCCGGTGATCTGGTTGAGATCATCGAGACGCGTCCGGTTTCCCGTACCAAGACCTGGGCAGTAACCAGCGTTCTGCAAAAAGCGATCGTTGTATAACGAAAGTTTTCTCAAACGCTTGCGTTAAAGTAAAAGAAGCCGGTATAATCCGGCTTCTTTTTTGCAAGCAGCCAAATCTGGCTGCGGCAGAAATATTCGACCCCTACGGGTTCCAAGACTGACCGCCTTAAGCGGATTAAGTTGGAGTTAATTTAAATGATTCAGATGCAGACGACGCTGGATGTCGCCGATAACACCGGCGCTCGTTCAGTTATGTGTATCAAGGTGCTGGGCGGCTCAAGACGTCGCTATGCCGGCATCGGTGATGTTATCAAGGTGAGCATCAAGGATGCGGCCCCGCGTGGTCGCGTCAAGAAAGGTGATGTGTACAACGCCGTGGTGGTTCGTACCGCCAAGGGTGTTCGTCGTCCCGATGGTTCGCTGGTGCGTTTTGATGGCAATGCCGCAGTCCTACTCAACAACAAGCTGGAGCCGATTGGCACCCGTATCTTTGGACCGGTGACGCGCGAGTTGCGTACCGAAAAGTTCATGAAGATCGTGTCCTTGGCGCCGGAAGTTCTGTAAAGGCCAGCCATGGAAAAGATTCGTAAAGGTGACGACGTCGTCGTCATTACCGGAAAAGACAAAGGCAGGCGCGGCACCGTGCTGTTGCGTGTCGATGAAGATCATGTCTTGGTAGAGGGTGTAAACCGCGCCAAGAAACACGTCAAGCCGAACCCGGTCAAGGGTGTGGCGGGTGGTATTGTTGATAAAGACATGCCGATTCATCTTTCCAACGTTGCGCTGTTTAATCCTGCTACCAAGAAAGCCGACCGTGTCGGCTTCAAGGCGCTTGATGATGGCCGCAAGGTTCGCGTGTTCAAGTCGAACGGCGAACTGGTAAGCGCATAAGGATAAATCATGGCGCGTTTGCAACAATTTTATAAAGAAACCGTAGTTGGCGATCTGGTCAAGCAGTTCTCCTACAAGTCGGTGATGGAAGTGCCGCGGATTACCAAGATCACCCTCAATATGGGTGTTGGCGAAGCGGTTGCTGACAAGAAGGTGCTTGAGCATGCTGTTGGCGATATGCAGAAGATCGCAGGTCAGAAGCCGGTAACGACCAAGGCCCGCAAATCAATTGCCGGCTTCAAGATTCGTGATGGCTATCCGATTGGCTGTATGGTCACGCTGCGCGGTCCGCGCATGTTCGAGTTCCTTGATCGCCTGGTGACGATTGCGCTGCCGCGCGTTCGTGACTTCCGCGGGATCTCGGCCAAGGGCTTTGATGGCCAGGGCAACTACAACATGGGTGTCAAAGAGCAGATCATCTTCCCGGAAATCGAGTACGACAAGATCGATGCTCTCCGTGGCATGAATATCAGCATCACGACCACCGCAAAGACTGACGCTGAAGCGAAGGCTCTTTTCGCGGCGTTCAAGTTCCCGTTCAAGAACTGAGGAAATCATGGCAAAACTTGCTCTGATCAACCGCGAAGAAAAGCGCCGCAAAACAGTAGCGCAGTTCGCCAAAAAGCGTGCCGCACTTCAGGCTGTCATGGATAACTCCAGTCTTTCAGACGAAGAGCGTTTCGAGGCTCGCTTGAAAATGCAGGCGCTTCCCCGTAACTCCAGCCCGGCTCGTCTGCGCAATCGTTGCGCTCTGACGGGTCGTCCGCGTGGTGTGTTTCGTAAATTCGGTCTGTGTCGCCACAAGATTCGTGAGCTCGCCTTCAGTGGCGAAATCCCGGGTATTGTCAAGGCCAGCTGGTAACCAGGAGGGTTCGATATGTCGATGAGTGACCCGATCGCGGATATGCTGACGCGCATCCGCAACGCCCAGCTCGCTGAGAAAGCGTCTGTTTCAATGCCGTCGTCCAAAATCAAGGTGGCGATTGCCGCTGTGCTCAAGGATGAAGGCTATGTTGATGAATTCGCGGTGCTTCCGGGTGACGGAAAGCCCGTTTTGGAAATTGCGCTCAAATATTATGCCGGCCGTCCGGTAATTGAGCGCATTGAGCGAATTTCCAAGCCGGGGCTGCGTATTTATAAAGGTTGTGAGGGTATTCCTTGTGTCATGAATGGTTTGGGGGTTGCTATTGTTTCAACATCCAAGGGCGTCATGACTGATCGCAAGGCTCGCGCCAGCAAAGTTGGCGGCGAAGTTCTTTGCGTCGTTGCGTAACGGAGGAATCATGTCACGTGTTGGTAAAAATTCCATTGTCTTGCCGGCCGGTGTGGTTGTGACGGTAGGCGAGCAAATCACCGTCAAAGGCCCTTTGGGTGCCTTGAGCGCGGCTTCTCATCCGGCGGTCAGCGTTAGTGTTGAGGGGCAAAGCGTCAGTGTCTCGAAAAACGATCTTGGCGACAATGGCTCGGCTATGTGGGGAACCATGCGAGCTAACTTGAATAACATGGTTATTGGTGTCTCAAAGGGATTTGAAAAGAAGTTGCTTTTGGTCGGCGTTGGATATCGAGCCCAGGCTCAGGGTGATGTTCTGAATCTTTCCCTTGGATTTTCGCATCCGGTTGTTCACAAGATGCCTGTCGGTGTGAAAGTTGAATGCCCTACTCAGACTGAAATTCTGATCAAGGGTTACGACAAGCAACAAGTTGGGCAGGTTGCCGCTGAGGTTCGTGCTTACCGTAGACCGGAGCCCTACAAGGGAAAAGGTGTTCGTTACTCGGACGAGGTGGTGGTTATCAAGGAAACCAAGAAGAAGTAAGGATGGCATATGTTTAACAGGAATGAAGCGCGTCTGCGCCGTGCCCGCAAAACCCGGGCCAAAATCGCCGAGCTCAAGGCCGTTCGTTTGTGCGTTAATCGTACAAATTGCCATATCTACGCACAGATCATTTCACCTTGCGGTGGCAAAGTTCTGGCTTCCGCTTCGACGTTGGAAACTAGTGTCCGTAAAGATATTCCCAATGGCGGCAACAAATCTGCTGCCACCATTGTTGGCAAGCTGATTGCCGAGCGCGCGAAAGCAGCTGGCATTGAGCGGGTGGCTTTCGATCGTTCCGGTCTCCGTTATCACGGTCGGGTTCAGGCTTTGGCTGAAGCTGCGCGTGAAGCCGGTTTGAAATTCTGATCGTAGCAAAGGATAAGGTTAGAAAATGGCTAAACCTGAAAGAAACAAAAAGCCCCAGCAGGCTGAAGAGCGTGATGATGGAATGCGCGAGAAAATGGTGGCGGTTAACCGCGTAACCAAGGTTGTCAAGGGCGGCCGCATTCTCGGTTTCGCAGCGTTGGCAGTGGTTGGCGATGGTGACGGTGGGATTGGGATGGGCAAGGGGAAGTCCCGTGAAGTGCCGGTTGCGGTTCAGAAAGCGATGGAAGAAGCGCGCCGTAAAATTGCGCGTGTCAGCTTGAAGAACGGAACCGTTCACCACACAGTCATGGGTTCGCATGGTGCTACTACCGTAATGATTCAGCCGGCGCCGGAAGGTACGGGCATCATTGCTGGTGGCGCGATGCGTGCGGTTTTTGAGGTGGTCGGTGTGACCAACGTTGTGGCCAAGGCGCATGGCTCTACCAATCCATACAACATCGTGCGAGCCACCATCGACGGTCTCTCGAAAGTGAATACGCCGTCTGAGATTGCTGCCAAACGCGGCCTTCCAGTTGAACGGATCATGGGGTAGTCATGGCTGACAAAAAAATCAAAGTGACGTTGGTTAAAAGCGTCATCGGTACCAAGCAAGATCATCGCGCCACTGTGCGTGGTCTTGGATTGCGCAAGCTAAACAGTTCTTCTGAGCTTGAGGATACGCCGGCTGTGCGCGGCATGATTCATAAGGTTCAGTACCTGGTCAAGGTTGAGGGGTAAGTGATGCACTTGAATACTATCAAGCCTGGTGAAGGCTCGAAAAAAGAACGTCGCCGTGTTGGTCGCGGCATAGGTTCTGGTCTCGGGAAAACTTGTGGGCGCGGTCACAAAGGGCAAAAGTCTCGTTCTGGTGGCTTCCATAAAGTCGGCTTTGAGGGCGGTCAAATGCCATTGCAGCGCCGTTTGCCGAAGAGAGGTTTTAATTCTCTGACTCGTGCTCGCAACTATGAAATCCGTTTGACTGATCTCGAACGCATGCCACTCGATGAGATCGACCTTCTGGCTCTTCAGGCTGCTGGAATCGTGCCGGGTGATGCTTTGTCGGCAAAGGTGATTTTGGCCGGCGAAATTTCTCGCAAAGTAACGCTCAAGGGCGTTGGTGCAACCAAGGGTGCCAAGGCTGCAATTGAAGCTGCTGGCGGCTCGGTCGCTGAATAAAAAAAACGAGGTCGATGCGTTGGCTGCGAATCCTAATAGTGTTGGCAAGGGTGGCAAGTTTGGCGATTTGAAGCGCCGCTTGTGGTTCTTGCTCGGGGCATTGGTGGTGTACCGTATTGGTGCTCATATTCCAGTCCCGGGGATTGATCCAAATGCCTTGGCTGAGCTTTTTAATTCACAGCAGGGTGGCATCCTTGGTATGTTCAACATGTTTTCCGGGGGGGCACTGTCACGTTTTACCATATTTGCTCTGGGAATCATGCCGTACATCTCGGCTTCGATCATCATGCAATTGATGAATGTTGCCAGTCCGCAGCTAGAAGCCCTGAAAAAAGAAGGCGAAGCGGGGCGTCGGAAGATTACTCAGTACACTCGCTACGGTACTCTTGTGCTGGCCTTATTTCAGGGGATGGGGATTGCCATCGCACTTGAAGCGCAAGCTGGCCTGGTGAATGACCCGGGTCTGATGTTCCGTATTACGACAATTTCGACGCTGGTTACCGGAACAATGTTTTTGATGTGGCTAGGAGAGCAAATCACCGAGCGAGGCTTGGGAAACGGTATTTCCATCATTATTTTTGCCGGTATTGCGGCTGGCTTGCCAAGCGCGATCGGCGGACTCGGTGAGCTGGTTCGTACCGGTGCAATGCATCCTCTAACAGCAATTCTGATTTGTATACTTGTTGTTCTGGTTACGGCTTTCGTGGTTTTCGTTGAGCGCGGGCAGCGCAAGATTTTGGTTAATTATGCTAAACGTCAGGTAGGTAACAAAATTTATGGCGGGCAAAATTCCCACCTGCCGCTCAAGCTCAACATGTCGGGTGTGATTCCGCCAATTTTTGCCTCCTCGATCATTCTTTTTCCTGCCACTGTTGCTGGATGGTTTGGCTCTGGTGAATCGATGCGATGGCTGAAAGACGTGGCGGGAGCTCTCTCCCCCGGGCAACCGATTTACGTCATGCTTTACGCCGCAGCGATTATCTTTTTCTGCTTTTTTTACACTGCGCTCGTGTTCAATTCGAAAGAAACGGCTGATAACCTGAAGAAAAGTGGGGCATTTGTTCCCGGCATTCGCCCCGGTGAGCAAACGTCACGCTACATAGACAAAATATTGATGCGTTTGACCTTGGTCGGCGCTGCCTATATCACTATCGTTTGCCTGCTGCCGGAATTCCTGATTCTTAAGTGGAACGTGCCGTTTTATTTTGGTGGCACCTCACTTCTGATTATTGTCGTTGTGACAATGGATTTCATGTCACAGGTTCAAGCTTACGTGATGTCGCACCAGTATGAAAATCTCTTGAAGAAGGCTAATTTCAAGGGTTCGCCAGTAGTCAAATGAACTTGATACTGGTTTCAAGAAATTATGGACGTCCATATTTTGGACTGAATAAACAGTTCTCTACGCAACAAACCGCAGGGCAAGGAAACACGGCTGCTTCCGAGCCCTCGCAGACGAGGAGTAATACATGAAAGTGCAACCTTCAGTGAAGCGCATTTGCCGTAACTGCAAAGTTATCCGCCGCAAAGGTGTCGTGCGCGTCATTTGCAAGGACCCGCGTCACAAGCAGCGCCAAGGTTAATCGTGGCGAGTCCGGCAATTGTTAATTTTGAAATAGTGGAGTGATTCGATGGCCCGTATCGCAGGGGTAAACATTCCGAACCATCAGCATGCAGAAATTGCGTTAACGGCAATTTTCGGCATCGGCCGTACCCGAGCACAGAAAATTTGTGACGCGGCCGGCATCGTTCGTACCAACAAAATGAAGGATCTATCCGACGCGGAAATGGATCGTTTGCGTGACGAAGTGGGCAAGTTCACCGTTGAGGGTGATTTGCGCCGCGAGGTGACGATGAACATCAAGCGTCTCATGGATCTCGGTTGTTATCGCGGTATGCGTCACCGCAAGGGCTTGCCCAGTCGCGGTCAGCGTACTCGCACCAATGCTCGAACCCGCAAGGGCCCGCGCAAAGCCATTGCTGGCAAGAAGTAACAGGGATAGAACATGGCAAAGACTGCTACGAAAGTTCGCAAAAAAGTTAAAAAGAACATTGCTGAGGGTATCGCTCACATTCACGCATCGTTCAATAACACCATCATCACTATTACTGACCGCCAAGGTAATGCGCTTTCATGGGCAACCTCCGGTGGTGCCGGTTTCCGTGGTTCGCGCAAGTCGACTCCTTTTGCAGCTCAGGTGGCGGCAGAAGCTGCCGGCAAAGCGGCTCAGGAGTGTGGTATCAAAAACGTTGAGGTGCGCATCAAGGGACCTGGCCCGGGTCGTGAATCCTCTGTTCGGGCTCTTAACTCCCTCGGCATGAAGATCACCTCGATTTCCGATGTGACGCCGGTTCCCCATAACGGTTGCCGTCCGCCTAAAAAGCGCCGGATTTAAGGAGAAGGACAAGTGGCTCGCAATCTCGATCCAAAATGCCGTCAGTGTCGCCGTGAAGGTGAAAAGCTCTTTCTCAAAGGTGAGAAATGCTTTACTGACAAGTGTGCCATTGAGCGTCGTTCTTACGCTCCCGGGCAGCATGGGCAAAAATCTGGTGCCCGTCTCTCGGATTATGGCGTTCACCTTCGCGCCAAACAAAAGATTCGCCGTACCTACGGTGTACTTGAAGGCCAGTTCCGCAAGACGTTTTTTGAGGCTGATCGCCGCAAAGGTCAGACCGGCGAGAACTTGCTCCAGTTGCTAGAGTCCCGTCTTGATTCTGTGGCCTACCGAATGGGCTTTGGCGCTTCGCGTGCCGAATCTCGTCAGGTTGTCCGCCACAATGGGGTTCTGGTTAACGGCAAGCGCGTCAATATCCCTTCTTTTGTCGTAAAGCCTGGCGATGTTGTTCAATTGACTGACCGTTCACGCGCTTCGCTGCGTTGCAAGGCGGCACTGACTGCCGCTGAGTCTCGTGGCTTTCCGGAGTGGATTGCGGTTGATATCAAAGAAGGCAAGGGCACATTCAAAGCCATGCCGCAGCGCTCCGAGCTGCCGGCAACTTTGAACGAAGGCCTTGTTATCGAACTTTACTCGAAGTAATCACTGAGCAGAGGAATCAAGCCCATGCAAAACAGTGGACTTCTCAAACCCCGCATTATTGAAGTGCAGAGCGTTTCTCCCGTGCAAGCCAAGGTGGTCATGGAGCCGTTTGAACGCGGTTACGGACACACCCTGGGCAATGCACTGCGCCGAATCCTGCTCTCTTCTATGCCCGGCTATGCGCCGACCGAGGTCGGCATCGATGGAGTGCTTCATGAGTACTCCACGGTTGACGGTGTTCAGGAAGATGTCGTTGATATTCTCCTGAATCTCAAAGGGATCGTTTTCAAGCTGCACAATCGCGACGTTGTTAACCTGACGCTTAAGAAGCAAGGCGAGGGGCCGGTTCGCGCCGGTGACATTGACTTGCCGCACGATGTTGAAATCATCAATCCGGAGCATTTGATCGCCCATCTTTCACCGGGTGGCAAATTGTCGATGGAGATCAAGGTTGAAAAGGGACGTGGTTACGTTCCCGGCAACGTGCGTAATTTGGGTGACTCCAAAACGATAGGAAAATTGGTTCTGGATGCTTCGTTCAGCCCTATTCGGCGTGTCGCTTACGCGGTTGAAAGTGCGCGAGTTGAACAGCGTACTGACCTCGATAAGTTGATTGTTGATATAGAAACGAATGGTGTTGTCGAGCCGGAAGAGGCGATTCGTTACGCTGCTCGCGTGTTGATGGAGCAGCTGTCAGTTTTCGCTGATCTGGAGGGTACAACGCCGACCATTGAAGCGCTGAAGCCGACGCAAGTTGACCCGGTATTGCTGCGTCCGGTGGACGACCTTGAACTCACCGTCCGTTCGGCCAACTGTCTCAAGGCTGAAAATATCTACTACATCGGCGATCTGATTCAACGTACCGAGAACGAACTTCTCAAGACACCAAATCTGGGTCGCAAATCGCTGAACGAGATCAAGGAAGTGTTAGCTGCTCGTGGTCTGACGCTCGGCATGAAACTCGAAAATTGGCCGCCCGCCGGTCTGGAGAAAGTCTGACGACTTTTTACAGAACGGGCAGTCAAGGGACGCCTGCAGAATATAGAAAGGATTAACCATGCGTCACCGCAATGGACTTCGCAAACTGAACCGTACGACCAGTCATCGCTTGGCGATGCTGCGCAATATGACCGTTTCCCTGCTTCGCCACGAGGCCATCAAGACCACGTTGCCGAAAGCAAAGGAACTGCGTCGGGTTGTAGAGCCGATGATTACGCTGGGTAGAACGCCGACCTTGGCAAACAAGCGTCTGGCTTTCGACCGTTTGCGTGATCGTGAAATCGTTGTCAAGTTGTTCGCTGAAATTGGTCCGCGTTATGCTGCCCGCCCGGGTGGTTATTTGCGTATCCTGAAGTGTGGATTTCGTGTTGGTGACAACGCGCCTATGGCTTTTGTTGAACTGCTTGATCGTCCGCAAGTGACGGAAGCCGTTGAGGTTTCTGACGAATCCTGATAGTTGCCAGAATGACAAAGGCCGGGCAATTGCCCGGCCTTTTTTACGGCGCTCGAAAATCACCCTGCTAAAAAAAGTCGCTTTTCCCGATGGAATCGCTGGCTTAGGGGCAGTCGATAATCATCAGTGAAATATCATCGCTGGCCAGATTTCCATCGAGATGGCTATTGAGCGCTGCTTCAATTTTGCTGAAGCGGTTATGTGGTGATGTGTTGGCAATCGCTTGGCTGAGCCCGGTGTGCGAGAACTGGTTTCCGGCACGATTCTCGGCTTCCAGTAAGCCGTCTGAACAGAGAATGATCTGACTTTCAACTTGCCAAGTGAAATTTACCGGCTGGCAGTCGAGTTGATCGGTGCTGACGACACCCAAGGGTAAATTGGCCGAGGCGAAAATTTGCTCTTCGCGCCCCCAGCGGTCGCAAAGTATTGCCTCAGGTGTTCCGCCGACCCAAATTTCACCGACTTGTTTTTCAGCGTTCAGGCAGATCAGGGTGGCGGCGACGAAGCGGCCAATCGGCATCGAGTCTTTCAATTGCTGATTCAATTCAGCAATGATTTCTCCGACGTTACGATTGCCTGCCGCCATTTGATAAAAGATGGCGAGAACCGGCATGACGCTGATGGCAGCCGTCAGCCCGTGTCCGGTGGCATCCGCCAATAGCGCGTAAAAGCGCCCCTCCGGAGAACGTGCGGCGGCGACGATGTCGCCGCTGAAGTTTTCGGCCGGAATGACCTTGTAGCGCAAGGAATCATCCTTCAGGCCGGGGCGGTGCAACTGCATTTCCATCAAACGCATGGCCAACTGCTGCTCGCCCTGGGTTTGGTCAAAATAGGCTTGGAGTCGTCTGGCATTATCCTTGAGTTTTTCGTCGACCGCCTTGCGCTCGGAAATGTCGCGGGCAACGCTGACAAACATCCGTTTACCTTCAAGAAATATCTCGGATACGTTGATGATGATCGGAAAAATGCCGCCGTCCATGCGTTGACCAAGCACCTCGCGTTCATGACCCAAAATGCTGGCCTGCATGTCCGTGACCTCTCCGGACAGTAGCATGTTGCTCGTTTCACCGAACGCATCGGGCATGAGGCAAGTGACGTTTTTGCCGATGATGTCAACCGCTGACCAGCCAAATATGCGTTCGCCAGCATGGTTGATGGTGATAATCGTACCCGACTCATCGATGGTGACAATTGCCTCAAAAATATTGTCCGAGATCATCTTGAGGCGGTTGAGCGCCTCGATTGATTCCTGCTGCAATCGCAACGATCGTTGCATGGAACGCAATTTCGCCTCGAGGACGACAAAGTTGATTGGCTTGGTCAGATAATCGTCGGCGCCTGCCTCCAGTCCCTCAAGCAGGTTTTCATCGCGGTTGAGCGCAGAAAGAAAAACGATGGGCGTCCATAACTCGGTTTCCATCGCCTTGATTTGCCGCGCTGCCTCAAATCCGTCCATCACCGGCATCATGATGTCGAGCAAAACAATATCAGGGCGTTCGCTGGCAAAACGCTGAACCGCTTCTTCACCGTTTTCGGCACTAAATACCTGGTGACCGAGCTTCTTCAGGAAAACCTGAAGGATGTGAAGATTGGTTCGGTTGTCGTCGACGGCGAGTACTTTTAGTGGTCTGTTGGCTATGCTCATGCTTGTCTCTCGTCAAGGGCGAGCGTGGCGACGGCAATGTTGCCGCAGCCTTCGTAGTGAATGGAAGTAAAACTCAACATGCGAGCCAAGGCAATGCCCCGGCCATTGGGGTCGCAGGCGCGCTCGGGGTTGATGTCGAGGTATTCCTGCCAGTTAAAGCCTCGACCCTGATCGGTGATGCACAAAGTAATGCTTGTGGCGGTGCGGCGAAAACTGAGAAAAACCCGCTTTGTCGCATTCTCCGGCAGCGCAATACGCCGATCAATTTCTTCGCGCCAACCATCATTCAATTTGAGGCGCGATTTTTCAGCGTAGCTCAGACCCAGGTTGCCGTGCTCGACGCCATTGACCAGAAGCTCGGAAAGCCCGAGAGCGGTTGCTTCAGGCACGGGGCAAGCCTGGGCGACAAAGGCAGCGAGCTGAACGGCTTCGTCGATGGTGCGAATGGCGAAGTCCGCGCTATCAAGATATTGCAGGGCGCTGATGTGTTCATGAAGTTTCTGGTAGAGATGTTTGCGGGCGCTTGCGTCGGTCAGCGCCGAATGGGCGATGGCCAGCAACGCATCACGACGGTAGGGTTTGGTCAGATAGTAATAGGCGCCCGCCTCCATGCCTTCGCGAATTTGATCGGCCGATCCGGCGGCGGTTTGCAAAATTACTGGAATGAGTGTGAGGCGCGGTACCGCAGACATACGTCGCAATAGCCCGATGCCGTCGAGGCGGGGCATCATTCGATCCAGCAGAATCAGGTCGTAAGCGTTTTTCTCATCGACCAGAAGTGCCCAGGCGTCCTCGCCGTCGCCCGCGGTTTCAAGGGTGAAGTCGGATTCGCCATCAAAATATTCAAGCAGGATTTCGAGGTTGATTTCTTCATCATCGACAATCAAAACACGCGCCTTACTCATCTCCTCACCTATCTAATGGCAGGGTGACGGTGAAAGTAGCGCCGCCGTCAGGGTTGTTGGTTGCCGTGACTATCCCACGGTGGCGTCCGACAATTGCCTTGCTGATGGCCAGCCCGAGTCCGGTTCCACCAGCGCCTGTTTTTGTGTAACTGCTCTGCACAAATTTGTTGAATATGCTTTCAAGCTCGCCTTCCGGAATCCCGGGGCCGCTGTCACTGACGCAAATGCTGATCGCCGGCAAGCTCCCGTTGTCGTCGCTGCGTCGCCCTTTCGGCAATTCACTGAGCGCCAGAGAAATGGCGATGACGCTATTCTCGGGAGAAAATTTGATGGCATTGGCGAGTAGATTGTGGATAACCTGTTCGATGCGTGCCCGATCCACCCACACGGACTCGCTGCCGCTGACAAACTGTGTGCGCAATGACAACCCGCGTTGCTGGATCAGGGGTTCCAGCTGTTCGGTGACGCGATTGATCAAGACCGGCAGATTGGTTTGGCTGTAATTTAACTCGGTGCGCCCGGATTCGAGCTTGGACAGATCGAGCAGATCGTCGATCAGCAGTAACAGGCGGTCGGCGCTTTGAGCAATGCGGCTGAAATACTGGTTAAGCTTTTGACCTTGCTGCTCGTTGGTCAGTCGTTGCCCGAGTTCGGAGAAACTCAGAATCGCGTGCATCGGTGTGCGCAACTCGTGCGACATATTGGCAAGAAACTCAGATTTGGCGCGGGTCGCCGCCTGCGCCTGAAGCATTGCTTGATCGAGGCGGGTAGTGCGCTGGTTGACGAGTTGTTGCAGGTGTTCCCGGTGCTCCGTTAACTCTGTTTGTGCGTGCTGCAATTCGTTAACGTCGGAGATCGACCCTGCCATTTGCAGCGCACCGGTTATCGGGTGGCGAATTGACTGGCCGCGAAGGTGCAGCCAGTGCCAGTCACCGGATTGACTGCGGGCACGCAAGGTGACGTCGTAGGCCGTTGAAATATCGCGAAAATGTCGGCGCAATGCGGCGCGCCGCAAACCCTGGTCGTCGGGATGAATCAAGGCGAGAAAATCTGCTGAACGCGTGGGGGCCTGATCGGGCGAAAAGCCGAGGATTTCACCCAGGCGTGAGGAAATGTGATCTTCCCCGTTGGCCGTGTTCTGGCTCCAGAGGGCGTCACTGGCGCCATTTGTCGTCAGGCGAAAGCGTTCTTCGGAATGCAATAGAGCCTCGGCCAGTTTGCTTGCATCACGCGCCGCCCGAGCGCCACGGGTCGTCAGATAGAAGATCAGCAGCGCGACCAGAAGACTACCCAGCAGGCCGGTACTGAGGATCAACTGATTCCGGGTGAACCCAGAACTGCTAGCAGCATGCGGGAGTTCGCGAAATTTGAGAATCCAGTTACGGCCACCAAAATCAATTTCATGGTGAATGACGCGAACATCCGCCCTGGCCTTGATATCCGGCGCTGAGTCAAAAATCAATTCGGGTGGGCGGTCGATGCTGCGATTGATGCCGCCATCGTCAAAGACTTGAAGTGCAAAGCGACCATTGAAGCGGCTTCTGAGGGTGTCGATAAATTCATCGGCAAGATGCACCGTAGCCACCAGGCCAACCAGTGCAGCGCGCCGCTCTTCTATGGTGCGATTTGGTAAGCCGGGATGGAAAATCGCCTCGACCAGCAAAAAGCCGGGGCGCTGGGTGTGGTGGTCGGTGACCAGAATAACCGCCCCTGACAAGGCAACGCCCTGGCTGCGCAGGGCGCTTTCGATGGCCTCGGCGCGGACTTTTTCCGAGAACAGATCAAAACCGATTGCTGCCCGCTGAAGCGGCTGATCGGGGGCAATGAAGGTTACCGGCGCAACCTGCAGACCATCGCTGTCGGGGAAAGTTTTGAAGTGGCCGTAGTTCGTTCGGCTTTGCATCTGTGCGCGGAAGGCTTCGAGATGCTCACGCCGGATTACCGGCGCATAAGCAAAGGCGTGTGTACCGGGCAGATCGCCAGCGATGTTGATTTCCTGAGCAAAGCGTTTCCAGTGATCGAGAGACGCCGTTTGATGCAAGTTGGCGACAGCGAATCCCTTGAGTGAGCGCAAGAATTGGGCTTGCAGTTTGAAGCGTTCGCGCAGGGCTGCATTGATGGTGGCGCTTTCGAGGTGGGCGGCGCTTTCGTGCTCAATGACTTGTTGCCGCTCAAGCCAGACTGCCAGCACGAGTGTGGCAAGTGCCAGGGCGACAAAGGTCACTACCGGCAATATCCAGTTTGACCAACTCGGGCCAGGTTGATGCGAAGCGGATAGCGTTTTTTTCACGATCTCTTATGCAACTGACGAGTCGTCGCAGTATAGGCTGAAACTTATTCCTGCGGGCGGCCTTCCTCTTGTTGCTGCAGATGCCACATGCGGGCGTAAGCGCCATTGGCGGCCAAGAGCCGGGCGTGGGTGCCGCGTTCGATGATTTCGCCATGCTGCATGACGATAATCTCGTCGGCATTCATGACGGTCGACAGGCGGTGCGCGATGATCAGCGTGGTATGGCCGACCGCCACTTCCTCAAGTTGCGTCTGGATGGCGCGTTCGGTGGCTGAGTCGAGTGCCGATGTCGCTTCGTCAAAAATCAGGATGGGTGGATTCTTGAGCAGGGCGCGGGCGATGGCGACGCGCTGCTTCTCGCCACCGGACAGCTTGAGCCCGCGTTCGCCGACTTTGGTTTCATATTTGTTTGGCAGGCTCTCGATGAAATCATGCAATTGTGCCGCTCGCGCGGCACCGTAAACCTCTTCGCGGGTGGCCTCCGGTCGCCCGTAGTTGATGTTGTAAAAAATCGAGTCGTTGAACAGTACTGTGTCTTGCGGAACGATGCCAATCGCCGCGCGCAGACTACTCTGCCTGAGATTGCGGAGATCCTGGCCATTGATGCGAATGGCGCCGCCCGTCACGTCGTAAAAGCGGTAGAGCAAGCGTGCCAGGGTGGATTTGCCGGCGCCCGAGTGGCCGACCACGGCTGCCGTACGGCCTGGCGCAATGGAAAAATCGAGGCCGTGCAGAATCTTTCGTTCCGGGTCGTAAGCGAAGCTGACCGTGTCAAAATTGATTTGCAGCGGCCCGGCGGGTAAATCACGAGTGTCTGGTGCGTCGGCGATTTCCTTGTTTTCCTGGAGCAGTTTGAACATGCGCTCAATGTCGGTGAGCGCCTGACGGATTTCGCGGTAAACGATGCCGAGGAAGTTGAGCGGGATGTATAGCTGGATCAGAAAGGCATTGACCAGCACCAGGTCGCCAATCGTCATCGTTCCTTCGACGACGCCGTTGGTCGCCCGCCACATCATTGCCGTGACGCCGATGGCAATGATTGCCTGCTGCCCCATGTTGAGGCCGGACAGCGTCATCTGGCTACGTGTCGCGGCATCTTCCCATTTGAGCAACTGTTCGTTGTAGCGGCGGGCTTCGAAGCTTTCGTTATTGAAATACTTGACCGTCTCGTAATTGAGCAGGCTATCGATGGCGCGGGTGTTGGCGGCCGAATCGCTCTCATTGACTTCGCGCCGGATGGCAATGCGTGAGTTACTGACGTGCACGGTAAAGACGATGTAGGCAAGCAGCGAAAGCAGCGTGATCAAGACGAAGCCGACGTCGTAGCGAACAAAGAGAATGCCGAGTACCAGCGACATTTCGACAATCGTCGGCAAAATCGAATAAAGCGTGTACGAAATCAGGCTGGAGATTGAGCGGGTGCCGCGCTCGATGTCACGCGAGACGCCGCCGGTCTGGCGCTCCAGATGAAAGCGCAAACTCAGCGCATGCAAGTGAGCGAATACTTCCAGCGCAACCTGCCGCACCGCCTGTTGTGTGACGCGGGCGAAAAGCATTTCGCGCAGTTCGGTAAACAGCGTTGTCGAAAAACGCAGCAAGCCGTAAAGAAAAAGCAACAGTGCCGGCAGCGCCAGAACTTGTTGCTGCGCCGTCAGGCCGTCGATGATTTCCTTGAAAATCAGCGGTACGCCGACATTGGCCACTTTGGCGGCGACCAGGCAAGTGAGTGCCAGGGCGACGCGCAGTTTGTGGCGCCAGAGGTAGGGAAAAAGTGTTTTCAGCGTCAGCCAGACGTGAGTCTCGGGCTGGGGGGAGCCGGCGGAGGCGTGAGGTAAAGTTGAGGCGCTGCGCATGATTGAACCTGAAGGATGATTGCCGCCAGTATATGAAAAGCAGACGGATTACGGGAAAATCGCCTTTTGTCACAAAATTGAGGCCAGTATGAGCGTTGACCGCGTCAGTCTTCCCGATAGCCAGCCGGTTTTACGCGTCATGCCGATGCCGGCCGATCTGAATCAAAACGGTGACGTCTTCGGCGGCTGGGTGATGGCGCAGGTCGACGTGGCCGGTGCGATTCCTGCGATGCATCGTGCCAAAGGTCGCGTGGCGACGGTTTCGGTAAACTCCTTCCAATTCAAGCAGGCCATTTCGGTCGGCGACATTGTCAGTTTCTACGCCGACATTGTGCGCGTCGGTCGCACCTCGATTACGGTCAATGTCGAGGTTTATGCCGAACGAAATTACGCCGCGTTGATTACCGTCAAAGTGACGGAGGCGCAACTGACCTACGTGGCGATCGATGGCGACGGCAACAAGCGCGACTTGGCACCGGAAATTGCGTAAAATCACGCGCTTGGCTCAAGTTGACCGCCTACCTTCAGGGGAATGAAGAATGAATCAAATGACACTGCGCGTTTTGCCGGCCATCCTGCTGGTCGCCTTTTCCGCCAAGGCATCAGCCGCCGCCTTCCAGCTCTGGGAGCAAAACGCCAGCGGGCTCGCCACCGCCTATGCCGGTTCGGCAGCGGTTGCCGATAACGCCAGCACCGTATTTTTTAATCCTGCCGGCATGACGCAGCTTGGCGGTTTTCAATTCTCGGCGGGGGTGGCGGCAGTCAAGCCGAATTTTGAGTTCAACAACCAGGGGTCGAACGGGGTAGGCGGCAACGGCGGCAATGCTGGCAGCCTCGCTGCCGTGCCGAACGGCTATGTGTCGCTACAGCTGACGCCGCAGTTTTATCTCGGCTTCGGTATCTCGGCTCCCTTCGGTTTGGCAACTGAATACGAAGATGCCAACTGGGTCGGCCGTGTTCAGGCGATCAAGTCGGAAATAACGACAGTCAATTACAACCCGTCGCTGGCCTACCAGATTAACGACAAGGTTTCCCTCGGGTTGGGCATCAATTATCAGACGATCGATGCCGAAATGACCAGCGCAACGCCCGTTGGCACCTATCGCGTCAAGGGCGACGATGCCGCCTGGGGGTGGAATGCCGGCGCCTTGTTCACGCTGTCGCCGGCGATGCGCGTTGGCGTCTCCTACCGCTCGGCGATGGATTACACGCTGGACGGCACGCGCTCCGTTGGCGCCAACAGCAGCCCGGCCAAAGCTGACATTAAATTGCCTGATACCTTCATTCTTTCCGTCTGGCAGCAGGTGTCCGATCGCTGGGAGGCCATGGGCGACCTCTCATATACCCACTGGAGTACGCTCGACAAACTGAGCATTCGGCACGCCACCGGCACCGATGTCGAAACCTTCAATTACGATGATTCCTGGCGCTTTGCCTGGGGGGCGGCCTACAAGGCCAGCGATGCGCTCAAGGTCAAATTCGGTATTGCCTACGACCGCACGCCGGTCAGCGACAGCAACCGCTCGGCTCGCGTGCCGGACAATGACCGTATCTGGTTCTCGATTGGCGGTCAGTACAGTGCCGGAAAAATGGGCAGGTTTGATCTTGGCTATGCTTACCTCTATGTCAAGGATGCCAACATCAACCAGTCCGTCGGGCTCAGCAACTTGCGCGGCAGCTATGACAACAGCGGCCACGTTCTCGGTCTGCAGTATTCCGTCGGCTTTTAAGGGCGGGCGCAAGCGTGCTTGAGCTTGCGGGTATTTCGTTCGGTGTGCGCGATGGGGTCATTGTCCTGATCGCGTTGCTGGCGATCTACATGGTTTTCATGATCATTCGCTTGCGCCGGGCGCTGCCGACTTTTCCCTCTGCTGAATTTCCGGCTCGCGACTTGGTTACCCCGCCAGCAGCGGAACTGGAGCCCGCTTCACGGGTGGTGGAGGAGTTTTCGCCTGCATCCGGAGATGCCTCAGATTCTGACTGGCAGCAGTCCGCGCCGGATTCGATGGCTCCGTCGGAAGAGGCTCTCTATCGCAATTTGCAAAACGAGGTGTTTCAGTTGCGCGACGAGGTTGACTCCCTGCGTGGCGAACTGGCGGCCATGCGTCAGGACATGTTGAGCGAACTGGGTCACATGCGTGCCGCGCAGACTGTTTCACCGATTTACGGCGACGCCATGCAGATGGCGGTTTCCGGCTACGACCCGGCAATGATCGCCGAGCGGTGCGGGATTGCCCGAGCCGAGGCCGAACTGGTGGTTGCCTTGGCGAAGAGCCAGAGCACCTGAGAAACGATGCCCGATCATCCGAATATTCACGAAATCCCGGCCGATAGCGGCGATTTGCGCGGACAATTGCTCAAACGACTGATGGTGGCGGGTGCTATTGTCGCTTTGCTGCTGGGTATCCTGGCCGTCTTTGACCAACTCGTTTCGATTCCCGAAGAGAGCGAGGAGGCGGATTTTTCGAGGCCGGTTCCCGTGCCGCAGAAGAAAGTCATCACCCAGCCGGTGACGTCGGCACCGCCAGAGCCACCCGTGACCGAGGATCAGGCGCCGGCGACACCACCGCCACCGCCGCCACCCGTCGTCGATGACCAGCCGGTTGTGCCGCCGGCCACGGCAACGCCAAAGGCGGTGTCTGACACGCCGACGGTCAACCGCTCACCGGCAAGCGTATCGAGGTCGACAAGCCTGGCGGGGACGAAAGCAGTCGCCTCATCGGAAAAACCGCCCGTTCCCGAGTTGACGACGCCACCCGCCAGCGTTTCCGCGCCAGTGGTACAGCCGCCAGCGCCTGGTTCCGGTGCGGCTCAGCGCAGCGAAACGGCATCACTACCGTCACCGAAAGTGCCGTCACGTCGCCTGTTCTCGGGGTTTGTCGTGCAAGCAGGCGTTTTTTCCAGCGCCCAGCGAGCCGAAGAGTTGCAGGCTCAACTCCAGTTGGGAGGGGTTCCGGCAACTCTCGAAACGCGCGTTCAGGTGGGGCCTTTCAAAACCCGCCAGGAGGCCGAAGCGGCGCAGGAAAAGCTCAAAAAAATGGGTATCGAATCTTTACTGGTGCCGCCCAAAGGGAGCAAAAATTAAATTGCTCCTGACGTTGCGGGTAAACCGTGGCAGTCGAGGGCAATACTCAGTGCTGGCGCCTGCCGTCGCTCTCGTTCCAGCGACGTGAGTCTTCTCGATAATGTGGTTGCTGCGGCCGATTGTCGCTGTGGTAGTGTCGATTTTCATTGCCTTGATGGTGACGAACTGGCGGCAAGGTCTCGATATATGCCGCTGGTCGACCCGAATGGGAGTAGTGCAGCGCCGGCGGCGCGATGACGCAGGCGCCAAGGCTGGAGGCCAGCAACAGGCCGGCGAGGCGGGACGATATTTTGCGGATGATCATGGGGACTGCTCCTGTGAGGGTTCAGCCAAATAACGCGGCGTCAGAAATCCCGCCTACCGTAGTTACGTAGCTGGTTGTAAGCAAATATGTAGAGCGTGAAATTGCTCATGCCCGAATCAACCGCCGAATGCTCCGGGAGGCGGCTGACATCGGTTCCGAAAACATCTAACATCCAGATTTCATTTTTTGCTTCTTTGAAAGGGTTGTCATGAACATCATCGGCTTGCTTTTTCCATTGCCCCTGCGGTTTTCGCAGCCTGCCGTCGGCGTCAAGCTGGCAACTTCACTGGTCGCGGTGGCCTTGCTGGGTTCGCTGACGGGTTGCGCTACAGAAGAGTCACGCAGTCTTGCTGTGGCGAAAACGGTTTCATCGTCCACTACCGCCAAAACGGCTCGCAGCCCCATTTCTGTCGGGAAGTTTGATAACCGCTCAACGTTTATGCGGGGCATTTTTACCGACGGCGTTGATCGCCTGGGGAGTCAGGCAAAGACCATTCTTGTCACGCACCTTCAGCAAACCAATCGTTTCAACGTGCTTGATCGCGACAACATGAGCGAAATCAAGCAAGAAGCCGAGCTGGGAAAAACGAGCCAAAATCTCAAGGGAGCGCGCCATGTCATCACCGGTGACGTGACTGAATTTGGCCGCAAGGAAGTCGGTGATCGGCAGTTGTTCGGCATTCTGGGGCGTGGCAAACAGCAAGTTGCCTATGCCAAGGTCGCTCTTAACGTCGTTGATGTGCAAACATCGGAAGTCGTTTATTCGGCGCAGGGCGCCGGCGAGTACAGCCTGTCGAATCGTGAAATCGTTGGCTTTGGCGGTACTGCAAGCTACGACTCGACCCTGAATGGCAAAGTCCTTGATCTGGCAATCCGTGAGGCGGTTGACGCGCTGGTCGCCGGCGTCGATAGCGGTGCCTGGCGCCCGTCCAACTGATGCGGGACAAAATGCAAATGAATCCTATGCGCCACAGGCGTTTGATTTACCTCGCTATTTCCATTCTGTTTCTACCCTTTGTCTCAGGCTGCGTCACCAAGCAACAGCCTTTGTACTATTGGGGGGGCTATCAGACGCAGATTTACGGTCATTTCAAGGGGGAAAAAGCGCCGGAAGAGCAAATTCTGGTGCTTGAGCAAGTCCAGGAGCGGGCAGCGGCCGACAATAAGGCACTGCCGCCCGGTTTCAGGGCTCATCTCGGGATGCTCTATGGCCAAACCGGCCGCTCGGAGCGCCTGGTTGAAGAACTTGAAAACGAGAAAAAGCAATTCCCCGAGAGTTCGGCCTACGTCGATTTCTTGCTCAAGAAAGTCAAAAAACCATGAAATTCAGTGCATTGATCAGATGCTTTCCCCTGTTGATGGGCTTTTTGCTGCTTGGTGGTTGTGCCACCACTGCAAATTACGATTATTCGGCTTTCAAAGAGAGTCGGCCGACGTCCATTCTTGTGTTGCCGCCGCTCAACAGTTCACCTGATGTGAATGCGACCTACAGCCTGCTGGCGCAGGCGACGCTGCCTCTGGCCGAATCAGGCTATTACGTTTTTCCGGTGACACTGGTTGATGAAACATTCAAGCAAAACGGGATGAATACGCCTGCCGATATTCATCAAATACCGTTCAGCAAATTGCGCGAAATCTTCGGCGCCGATGCCGCCTTGTATATCAATGTCAAACAATACGGCACCTCTTACGCGGTGGTCATGAGCGAAACCCGAGTCACCGCAGAGGCCAGTCTGGTTGATCTTCGCAACGGTAAAACCTTGTGGAAAGGATCGGCTACTGCATCCAGCGCCGAGGGGCAGAGCAGCTCCGGTGGGCTGGTTGGCTTGCTGGTCAAAGCGCTGATTGTTCAAATCATCGAAAGTGTCAGTGACAAGGGACATCCGATTGCGGGAGTCACCAGTTTTCGCTTGCTGAGTGCGGGGCAGCCTAACGGCATCCTGTATGGGCCGCGATCGCCGATGTATCTGAAAGAAGGCGTTCCCCGGTAACCACGCCGCCCGCAGTGGCGTCGCTTGGTTGCTACTGCACCTTGCTTAGTCGTTTGGCAAAAACGCTCATTTCCTTGACTGACTGAATATCCCCCCGGGCGGTGGCGACTGCAATCCCGGCTTCATAGGCCGCCAGCGCCTCAGCCGTGCGGCCGGATTGCTGCAAGGCTTTGCCCAGAGCCTTCCAGGCGGCAGAATGGTTTTTGTCGCGGTCAATGGCGGCTTTAAAGCAATTTTCTGCTTCCGCGAGTTGCCCTTCCTTGAGGTATTCATTGCCCAGCGAAAAGCGCAGGAGCGCGCCATCGCGCGGGCCGTTGAGCATTTTTTCAAGTGCGGTGATGCGTGGGTTCATGACGGCTCGGGTCTAAAATAACGGATCAATAACTAACTGAAGGAATCTCTCATGGTCAAAAGCATCATCTCGACGCCCGCCGCCCCGGCGGCCATTGGTACCTATTCACAAGCGGTCAAGATTGGTGAAACCGTTTATCTTTCCGGGCAGATTGGTCTCGATCCGGTTTCGATGCAAATGGTAGACGGGATTGATGCGCAAATCGTTCGCGTTTTTGACAATCTCAAAGCCGTCGCCGAGGCGGCTGGCGGTTCGCTGGCCGATGTTGTCAAGCTGAATGTTTTTCTGACGGACCTGGCCAACTTTGCCAAAGTCAATGAAACCATGACCCGCTACTTCAGCGCCCCGTTCCCGGCGCGGGCTGCGGTGGGTGTCAAAGAGCTGCCGCGCGGCGCCCTGATCGAGGCCGACGGCGTCATGTTCATCGGCTGATGAGCGACGCCGGGGCGCCGGCTCCCGCCCCTCCTGCCATTCGCGCTGCCGATGCGGTGCGCAAGAAACTCGCCAGGATCGGCCTCCACAGCGAGGCCGATTTACTGGTGCATTTGCCGCTGCGCTATGAAGACGAAACGCAGATCACCCGCATTATCGATGCCCCCTGGGGTGTGCCGGTGCAGGTCGAGGTCGTTGTTCAGGCAAGCGAAATCCAGTACCAGCCGCGCCGACAAATGATCGTCAAGGCAAAGGATTCGACCGGCACAATCACCCTGCGTTTCTTCAGCTTTTACCCGAGTCATCAGGCGACGCTCGCCATTGGCAAGCGCGTGCGTGCCTTCGGCGAGGTGCGCAGCGGGTTTTTTGGTGCCGAGATGATGCACCCGCGTTTTGTTGCCGTTGCTCAAGGCGACCCCTTGCCGAGTGGCTTGACGCCGGTTTATCCGACGACTGCCGGGGTATCGAGCAACACGCTGCGCAAACTGATCACTGCGGCGTTGGCTGACGGTGATCTCTCGGATACCCTCGATGACGCCTTGCGCCAGCGCCTCAAGTTACCCGGATTGGCGCGCAGTGTGCACTTCCTCCACGCGCCGACCGTCGGCACCGCGGTTGAGGCGCTGCACGCACGCAATCATCCGGCCTGGCGGCGGGTCAAATTTGACGAGGTGCTGGCGCAGCAAATGTGCCTGCGCCGCGCCTATCTCGCCCGGCGCCAACAGGGGGCGCCGGCGCTGATTGCTGCTGACGACCTCGGCGCCCGCCTCGTCGATCGCCTGCCCTTTGCCCTGACCGGCGCACAACGGCGGGCGATGGACGAAATCGCCGGCAATCTCTCCCAGCCCTACCCGATGCAGCGCCTGCTGCAGGGCGATGTCGGTGCCGGCAAAACGATTGTCGCGGCGCTCGCCGCATGTCAGGCCATTTCTGCCGGCTGGCAGGTTGCTTTTATGGCGCCGACTGAAATTCTCGCCGAACAGCATTACCTCAAATTAAAAAGTTGGCTGGAGCCGCTCGGCGTGCGTGTTGCCTGGCTCACCGGCAGCCTCAAAACAGCGGCTCGGCGCGTCCAGCTGGCGGCCACCGCCGCCGAGGCGCAACTGGTCGTCGGCACGCACGCACTGATTCAGGAAGGCGTCGATTTTGCCAAACTCGGGCTGGCGATTGTCGATGAACAGCACCGTTTCGGCGTCGCCCAGCGTCTTGCCTTACACAACAAGGGCGCCAATCCGCATCAATTGATGATGTCGGCGACACCGATACCGCGCACGCTGGCGATGAGCTATTACGCCGACCTGGACGTCACTGTCCTCGATGAACTGCCACCCGGCCGCACGCCAATCAAAACGCGGCTGGTTGCCGACAACCGGCGCGCCGACGTCGTTGCCTTTGTCGCCCAGCACATCGCCGAAGGCCGCCAGGTCTATTGGGTCTGTCCGCTGATCGAAGAATCCGAAGCCTTGCAGTTACAAACCGCGCAGGATACCTACCAACAGTTGTCGGGTGATCTGCCGGCGCTGCGCGTCGGGCTCGTCCATGGCCGCCTGAAAGCCAGCGAAAAACAGACCGTCATGGCCGCCTTTGCCGCCGGCGACATTGATCTGCTGGTCGCCACCACGGTCATTGAAGTCGGGGTCGATGTCCCTAACGCCAGCCTGATGGTGATTGAACACGCCGAACGCTTCGGCCTCTCGCAACTCCATCAGCTACGCGGGCGCGTCGGGCGCGGCGCGCACGAATCAAGCTGCATCCTGATCTTTGCCGGCCCCCTGTCAGAAAGTGCGCGGCTGCGTCTTAAGATTATTTTCGAGAACACGGACGGCTTTGAAATCGCCCGTCAGGATCTCAAATTGCGCGGCCCCGGCGAGTTCGTCGGGATCCGCCAAAGCGGCGTGCCGCTGCTCCGCTACGTCGATCTCGAGCTGGATGCCGATCTCGTCGACATGGCCAGGGAAGTGGCCGAAGAAATGCTCACCCAACTCCCCGAGCAAGCCGAGCGCCACTTGAAGCGCTGGCTGGGCTCGCGCGAGGAACTGCTGAAATCCTGACGGCTGGCTTGATTTGCTATTTCCCCAAATAACTCACGACAAGGAGTACGAAATGCACTTTGGAAAAATGTTGTCTTTGGTTTGCTGCGCTGCCGTGTTGGGGGCATGCAGTAGCGGGCCAAAGTTCGAGTCGCAGCCGATGCCGCGTTCGGGGTTTCTGCCGAATTATCATCTCCTGAGGCCGGTTGCCTCGCCGACAGCCGATGCCAAGATATGGCGTTACCGTAAGGCGGGTGTGAGTCACGGTACTTATAGCGCGGTGATTCTCGAACCCGTTCAACTCAATCGCGGTGGCTATTCGACGGAGATCACCTCCGAGGTCGTCGCCCAGACGGTTGCCGCTTTGGAGCAAGCAATGCGCGAGGCGGTTGACGCCAGGGGTGACGTGCGAATCGTCACGCAACCTGGCTCCGGCGTGCTACGTATTGCCGTGGGAATCACCGGTGCCGAAACCTCGGCGGATAGTTTGAAGCCCTGGAACTACACGCCGATCGGCCTGGCCGTCAACAGCGCCGCTCAGGTTGCTGGCGTCAATGCAAAGACGCCCACCTTGTTGGTCGAGAGCAGGATTACCGACAGCCGGACGCGCGAGTTTCTGGGCGGCAGCGTCATCGCCATTCAGGGTGAGTCGTTCAGAACGGCGTCCGGTTCGCTTGAGGCGTTCACCAATATGGCCAAGAAAGCGATTCGTGTAGCCATGGAAACCTCGGCGGCGCCCGGGGCAACCGACTAGTTGGCCGAGTCGAGGCATGGGCTACGAAGCAAGAACAGGGAGGTGGCATCAGGTTTGCGGTGTTGCCGGGGGTGCAGGCGCTCACTCTTGACGGCCTCGTTGCTGAGTGCGAAGTCAGCATGGCTGGTCTTGAGATTTGATGGGATAAAGTGCGGTTGGCCGTAATATGGCTGCTCTGTGCTGACTATCCGCTTCCTCATGATGACGCCTGTCAAACCCTGGTATCTGTATCTGATCGAATGCCTCGATGGCAGCATCTACACCGGAATTACGGTCGATGTTGCGGCGCGTTATGCTGCGCACCAGAGCGGCAAGGGGGCGCGCTACACCCGCTCGCATCCACCGCGATGCCTGCTCGGGTTTGAGCGCCATGCGGATCGTTCGGCGGCAGCGCGAGCCGAGTGTCGCATCAAGAAACTGAGTGCGGCAGAAAAGCGCTCTTATGCGACGGGATTGAGGGGCGCATGACGACGGCGCTGAGAATCACCGTCGCTGCAGCGGCGAGCGAGATTCAGCGTGCCGACTGGGAGCGTCTGGCCCCGACGGCGCATCCCTTTCTCAATGCTGATTTCTTGTCCATCCTTGAGCGCCATGAAGCGGCTGCGCCGGCCTCCGGCTGGTATCCCCACCATCTGGTTGCGGCGGATTGTTCGTCGCAGGTGCAGGGAGTGGCGCCGACTTACCTGAAGACCCATTCGCATGGCGATTTTGTTCGTGACTGGTCGTGGGCGGCGGCGTACAAGCAACTCGGCAAAATCTATTACCCCAGACTGCTGACCGCGCTGCCGCACACGCCGGCCAGCGGGGCGCGTTTGTTGGCGGTCGCCGAGCGCGTTCAGGAGCAGTTGATCGAAGCCGGCAAGGCGCTGGTCGCGGCTGAGCAGCTTTCTTCCTGGCATATTGCCTTGCCGAGTGCCGAGGAGGTCGCCCTGTTCCGCAAGCACGGCTTTCTGGTCAGCCACGATGTTCAGTTTCAGTGGCGCGATCACGGCTATGGTGATTTTGATGGCTTTCTCGGCACCTTCACCTCGGAGCGCCGGCGCAAGGTCAAGGCACAGCGGCGGCGGGTTGCCGAGAGCGGGCTGGCTATCGAGGTCAGGCATGGCGATGAAATCCCGCCTGAATGGTGGCCTGAGTTGCGGCGGATTTACGCGTCAACCTTCGACAAGTTCGGTAATCACGCGGCTTTCTCGGCGGCCTGTTTTGCCGAACTGGGGGCGACGCTGGGGCGCCGGATGGTGGTCTTCATCGCCTTTGATGACGGTGTGCCGGTGGCTGTCTCGATCTGCTTTCGCAGCGACAAAACCCTCTATGGCCGCTATTGGGGCTGCATCGGCGAGTATCACAGCCTGCATTTCGAGCTGTGTTTTTACCAGGGAATCGCCTATTGCCTGCGTGCAGGCTTGACGACTTTCGAGCCCGGCGCCGGCGGCGAGCACAAAGTGGCGCGTGGTTTTGAGCCGACCGTCGTGCGCTCTTGTCACTGGATTGCCGATGAACGTATGCGCCAGTTGATCGGCCGTCACCTGGCGCTCCACGAGGATGGCATCGCCGACTACGCCGCCGAGGCGGCGCGGCATTTGCCCTTTCGTGTCGCTGACGAGCTATTGCCCGGATTCAAAGCGTAAATACGCGCGGCTGACGTTACCTTTGTGGAGGTCGCTGAAATTGAGCAAGTGCTCGAATTCGGGCGCGGCGCCAAGCCCCTTGACGGCGACGTCGACGCCAGCCATGTCGGCGGCCAGCTTTTCGGTGCCCTTGACGACAAAGGCCAGATAGTCGCCGGTGTCGCGCTGCGCCCGGGCGCTGTCGCAGACCCGGCCATGACCGGGGACAATGTGTTGAGGTTGCAGCGCGATGGCCTGCCGGAAGGCGGCAAGCCAGGTTTCGCTGTTGCTTTCTGGGAGGATGCCGAGCAGGCGGTCGACATAGATGTGATCGCCGGAGAAGAGAATTTTCTCCTTCGGCAGCCAGACCACGCTATCGCCGGCAAAGTGTGCGTCGGCAAAATAGCGCAGTTCGATGCGGCGCCCGCCAGGTTGCAATGCCACTTGGTCAGCCGCTTGCGGCCGCTCGGCGGACATCGGTTCGAGGCCGTCCACTTGCTCCCTGAGCGCCGGACGCAGCGCCTCGATCTGCCCGAGACCAAGCCGCCTTTGCGTCGCCACGGTGCGTTCGAGGGCGATGATTTCGGCGCCGTGGGCGGCAAAATAGGCGTTGCCCAGCCAGCGGTGATCCTGGCTGCCGGTATTGATCACCCAGCGCACCGGCTTGCCGGTCAGTTTTTTGACCTCGTCGGACAATAATTTTGCGGCGCTTGCCGAGGCGCCGGAATCGATCAGGATGGCGCCGTCCGGTGTGTCAATGACTCCGTAATTGGCATTCAGCCCAAGATTTTCATGGAGCCGGCCAGCGGTCGAGCCGATCAAGCCAAACACCCCATCGGCCAGTTTTTCCGCCTTGAGCAGTGGCTCGGCGAGCGCGGCTTGAGTGCTCAGCAGCAGTGCGCCGAACAGTGAAAAAAGCCGCTTTTTCATCATGCCAGCCAGCCCCTGATTTTGGCCCGATCCGGCACCCCGCCGGCATGGACGACCTGGCCATCAACGACGACGCCCGGGGTCGACATCACGCCGTATTTGATGATCTCCGGCAATGACTCGATTTTCTCCAGGCGGATGGCGGTGCCGCTTTCACTGGCGACTTCCTCAATCAATTTGAGCGTATTTCGGCAGTTGGCACACCCGCTGCCCAGCACCTTGATTTCTTTCATCCTAAAAACCGCAGTTACCCCATACCGCTTGCATGATCGGGCAGTAAGCGGATGATTTTCGGTGGTCCGATGGTGTCAGCAGCGGATGTAAATTGATACAGGCCAGCGATTGAAAGTTGATACACCGAGTTGAGAGAAGATCGGCGGATTTGAGGCGCCGGTGATCACGAACGAGGTGTATATGGAAATCGAAGTATTAAGGAAACATGGTTT
>CAJBDJ010000045.1 GCA_903951825.1 uncultured Pseudomonadota bacterium | reverse complement strand
TCGCACCAAAGCCAAATTACGCGACGCAACCAGCGCTCATATGATGATGCTGGAGCAAAATCCTGAGCGCGTTATGAGCTACTTCCAGGATCGGCGTGTTAAGTATGCCGCTTAAGACTTCATCGGGCCGGAGCAATAGTGTCGTCGCCAATCTCGGTTGGCCGGGCGCCGCCGAATACATCCGTCGACCATGGTTCGAGCTCCCTACTGACAATCTATCGCCCAACCCTCAAGCGGAGAGATGAGCATGAAAATCGCGCAACGCATTATTGGCCGGGACACCCCCCCTTTCATCATCGCCGAGATGTCCGGGAACCATAACCAGTCACTCGAACGCGCCCTGGCCATAGTCGACGCCGCCGCCGACGCCGGGGCGCACGCCTTGAAGATCCAGACCTACACCGCCGATACGATGACCATCGATCTTCACGAAGGTGACTTCGTCATTCATGACCAGGACAGCCTCTGGGCGGGGCAATCCCTTTACACCCTTTACGAACAAGCCCACACCCCCTGGGAATGGCATCCGGCCATCTTTGCACGAGCGCGAGAGCGCGGACTGATTCCGTTCAGCACGCCCTTTGACGAAACAGCCGTAGATTTTCTCGAAACATTGCATCCGGCGTGTTACAAAATTGCCTCTTTTGAAATGACCGACCTGCCCCTCATTCGCAAAGTTGCGCGTACCGGCAAGCCGCTCATCATTTCCACCGGCATGGCCAGCGTCGCCGAAATCGAGGCAACCGTCTGCGCCGCGAAGGCTGAAGGCTGCGAGGAATTGGCTCTGCTCAAGTGCACCAGCACCTACCCTTCTTCGCCGGAAAACACCAACCTCAAAACCATTCCCCACCTTCGTCAACTCACAAACTGTGAGATCGGCCTCTCCGATCACACCATGGGAATCGGTGCCGCCGTCGCGGCAGTGGCATTCGGCGCCAGTATTATCGAAAAGCATTTCACCCTGTCGCGTGCGGAAGGCGGCGTTGATTCTGTCTTTTCCCTCGAACCTGATGAATTAAAAGCCCTCGTCCAGGAAAGCGAGCGCGCCTGGCTGGCTATCGGGCAAGTGCGCTACGGCACCAATAGCGAATCCGAGAACCAATCCCTCGCCTTTCGCCGCTCTCTCTATGCAGTACGCGACATACCGGCAGGCGAGACGCTCACCCTCGACAACGTTCGTGCGATTCGCCCCGGATTCGGCCTTTCGCCCAAACACCTCGATGTTTGCCTCGGCAAAATCGCTCGGCAGGCCATAAAACGAGGTACGCCGATTGCATGGAATCTATTGATCTGAACCTAAAAAAACCAGTTCATTCACAGCAACAGCCTCTCTTTTGCCACACGTTTTACATTTTTTATTCAGAATAATCAGTTACTTAACCGCACAATCACCGAACCCATGTGATCGAGTGAACAAACCATGCATCCATTCGACCAGTTCGAATTCAAGATAATCTGCAACCCCGAGCCAGTCGTCATTTTTATGACAATCGAGCAAATTTTTAAGGATTTGTGACAACTCCTGATTTTTGGGCGTGGACGCATGTGCCGATTGTTGCCCGACCGAGGTAACCAACTCTGCCAGCGACTCGCTGGCTTGCATGTTTTTGCCAAGACGAAACTCGGCAGCGATTTTTTTGGCATCGCTGATCAGCACAGAAGATGAATTCATTTGACGAACTCCGGATGGTAAGCAGCTCCCTGTATCAGTGCGCCCTCGCGGCTCGTATTGAAGAATTGCACTGCGGGATGAGCTGCTATGTAATGCTCAAGCGTACATAGGTAACTGCGCAGATTGAGCAGGGTTTTCACCCGCTGACCATGACCATTAAGCACCCAGTCCGAGGTGTTGTAGCGCGGCGCAAGTTCACCGGCAAGCCAACCGGCGTGTCCCTGGTCGCCGACCAACGCAAAATCGGCGCCAAAAAGAACAATTTTCTGTGCCCCCATTTTTACCGCAAGATCAACAGCGGCATGAAGCACGCTGCCGCCGGCATAAAGCACGCCCCTGGGTATTTCGGCAAGTAATTCGGCATACAGCGCGGAGGGGGAATAGGCTGCGTAACGAGTCCCTTGCCAAGCTGCCAGCACCTCGTTATCCAGCATCGGGAAATAGACGAGCGGCAGATTTTTTGACTCCACCGGCGGCAGGGTGCGAATACTCGTTAATTGATCCACCGAAACAACCATATCCGGCCGCACGCCGTTGTCCAGCAAAGGAACCAAAGCGGTATCCACGGCAATAAGCAAAGGAATTTCAGAACGCATTTTTGCGCTCCGCAGGTAAGCATATTGCGTTGCCAGGCTTGGGCCGGTGGCAACCACCCACACCTCCCCCCCGGGTCGGGAGCCAAATAAGTCACTCACATCGCAATCATTGCGGATTAAAGCCTTGTTACTCTCAAAACGCGCCTGAAGAACGGGGCTGTCCGGGGCAAAGCGGTTATTTACAAAAGAAACCATCAGACTGGCGACTAGTTGATCACGTATCTTGGCGTTGAACTCACTGGCAAGCACCAGTTCAGGGGGCGATGCAAAGCATGGGCTGGCAATGTTGCGATGATCACCCGCCATCGTCAGTGATACACGAGGATCATCCAGCCAACCCCGCTGGTCGACCAAGTGCAAAACCAGGGCGAAGATTGCCTCGTTGAGAATATGCACCTCCAACCGCTTCAAACCCGCTCGACTCAAAAAAGCCAGAGGCAACTCACCCAAACCAGGCCCATAAAGGTGCACAACGTGAGCGTCGCCATCGACGATTGATGACTGCAAACGCGCTTCAGCTATCCGGTCATGACGACTGCTCAACTGAACCCCATTGATTACCAGCGTTGACTCGATGCCCTCGCGCAGTTCAGCATCGAGGCTGCCAATATCCTGAGCCTGCAGCAATGACGACATACCCGGCCAACGCTCGGCCACAACAGCCATATTCAGCTCAAATATCTGATTCATACCGAATTGCACCTCATCGTCTTGGCAAAGCGCGATTATGCCGGGGCAATCAGGAAAGCGAAATTTCATGGCTTACGGTTTGCGGCAACTCACTCAGAACCATCCCGGCGTTCTGCGGGGTGGAAACAGACAACCAGATCAAAGCATTCCCCAATTTTTGTTGAATTCACCCTAAAGAATTTCGGGCAACCGTCGTTAATGAACTTGTCAGCGAAATAAATCGCCGTACAACCGGGGCGGTAGAAAGCCCAAAGCAATCAACCGAACCTAAGTACCCATATAACCAGGAGAATCAACATGACACAAATCAACACCAACCTGTACTCGCTCAATGCACAACGCAATCTGGCCAAAAACTCGCTTGGTCTGGCTTCGGCCGTTGAGCGCCTTTCTTCTGGTCTGCGCGTCAATTCTGCACGCGATGATGCGTCCGGCCTCTCAACCGGTATGGTAATCGACGCTCAAGCTAGGCAGACGGCGGCTGAAATCCGCGCCCAAGCGAACATCATCTCAGCCAACCAGATTGGCGATGGCGCCCTCTCCGTGGTCGGCGACATTGTTACTCGTATCATTGAATTGACTAGTCAAGGCGGTGGCACAACGGAAATTGGACTTCTGGTTGCCCAGGCGGCAACCATTCAAACCGAAGCTACGGCCAAAGGTGGCACCTATACTGGACTCACGGTTACGTCTGTGGCGACCACCACCGATTTGCAAACAATCGCAACCAACCGCGCAACGGCTGGCGCGAATATGAACAACGCCCAGTTCTCAATTCAAGCCAAGCAAGTTAGCTACGAAAACCAGCTCGCCCGCAAGAGCCGTATCATGGACGCCGACTTTGCTGTTGAAACATCGAATCTGTCACGCTTCCAGGTTCTCCAGCAAGCGGGTACGGCGATGATCGCCCAAGCCAACGCCATTCCGCAAAACGTGCTGGCACTCCTGCGTTAATTCGTAGTTGTTTCAAGCCTGAAAAAAGGTGCGGTGGCCAACAAAAGCCTCTGCACCTTTTGCGTTAGGAGCTGAAAATGAACATCGAATCAATCGGCAAAGCGAGCACCAGTCCACGTACAGCATCTTCGGATGGCGTGACACAGGCGATTCGTCAATCCGCCCCAAACAAGTCGTCAGAAACACCTAATAACCAGACACAGGCTTATTCAAGCGTCGATCTTGAAGAAGCCGTTCAACGACTCTCCAATTTTGTCTCGGCAAGCCAGTCCGAAATCAGTTTCTCGATTGACGACGTGTCGGGCGTCAGAGTTGTTAAAATCCTCGATACCCAGTCAAAAGAAGTCATCCGGCAAATTCCCTCGGAGGAGGCCGTTGAGCTCGCCCGAGCACTGGATAAACTGCAAGGCTTGCTGATCAAAGCCAAGGCTTAACGTTAGCGGGAAGGAAATCGTCATGGCAACCACAAATTCGCTGGGAATCGGCACCGGCATTGATCTGCAATCGATGCTGGCCAGCATTGTGGCTGCCGAGAAAGTACCAATTACAGCGCTTGATACAAAAATAGCCGCAGCCAATACCCGGATATCGCTTTACGGCACGCTTCAGTCGAAGTTGGACTCGCTCAAAACAGCTGCGGATACCCTGCAATTTCCTTCTCGTCTCTCCGCGCTGACGGCCACCTCCAGTGACTCGAGCGTTCTTGCCGCCAATGCAGCCTACAACACCTCTGCCGCTTCATACAAAGCGATCGTGACACGACTGGCCAGCGCCCAAAAAAGCTTTACCACGGCCTACGCAGCAGGAACAACATTCGGGCCGGGAACCTTGAATTTTACTGTCAGCGGAGCGCCCGCAGCAGCCGTCGTATTGAGCACCGCCGTCAGCTTGCAAGAAGTGGGTGAGCAAATCAACAGCGCCAAAATAGGTGTCACAGCAACGGTGGTCACCACGTCCACCGGCGAGCAGCGCATGGTACTCACCGGAAACCTGACGGGCAGCAGCAACGGATTTTCGCTCACCACCGATTTCACGCCATCCGGCAGTCAGGCCGCACTTGAAGACTTTGATCTTTTGACAGCCCAAGAAATTTTGGACGGCAGTGATACCTTGCAACGCTCGGTGGCGCAAAACGCCGAAATGACCATCGACGGCATCAACGTCACTTCCAGCACCAACAGTTTTTCGAACATCAAAGGCCTGACCTTGACCGCAGCAAAATTAGGCGAATCAACGGTCACCGTAAAAAATGACAGCAGCAAAATTACGGCGGCAGTGCAAGCCTTTGTTGATAGCTATAACGCCGCTGTCACAGTGATCAAAACCAACACCGGCTACAACGCGACGACCAAGACCAGCCAGGCATTCAATGGCGACTCTGCCGCCCGCGCCGTTCTCGAAACCTTGGGTACCACAAGAACGACAACTCCCGACGACCTTGCCAGTGCGACCATCAAAACGCTGGGCGAACTGGGTATTTCAGTTCTGCAAACAGGACTGCTCTCATTGGACACAACAAAGCTGAACAGTGCGATCAACACATCATCCGCCAACGTCCTTCAAACGCTCAGTGCCTACGGAAAATCCTTTAGTACCGCAGTTTCAACGATGCAAAGCAGTACCGGCATTGTCTATGGCCGGGTTGACAGCTTGAGCGATTCAGTCAAACGTTACAAAGACAATCAGGAGAAACTGGAGGTTCGCGTGGCAATGGTCGAAAAACGCTACCGCGCCCAGTTTGTTGCTCTCGACAAACTTATCAGCACGATGAAGATAACCAGCAGTTCGCTCGAGCAGCAGTTGGCCGGCCTGGCTGCCTGACAGGCAGCTGGCGCTCCCGGTTAACGTTTCTTGGTAATATCCTGACTCATTGATTTAGATCGCCCAATCATGTTTTCAAATCCCATTGCAGCGTATCGGCAAATTGATCTTGAGTCGGATGTTCGCGGTGCAGATCCACACCGTCTGATTGTTTTGCTTTTTGATGGCGCAGAAAGCGCACTTTCCCAAGCGCTCATCCGCTTGGACGCCAACGACATGGGTGGAAAATCCGAGTCGCTGCTCAAGGCAATAGACATCATACTTACCGGACTGTCAGCAAGCTTGAACACAGCGGAGGGCGGTGACTTGGCACACAATTTGAAGGCGCTCTACGATTACATGGTCTCGCGTTTGATTCATGCGAACGTTCACAAGGATGCCGCCGCCATTCGCGAGGTTCAACGTCTGCTTGGCGAAATATCGGGTGCCTGGCGAGAAATGGGACAAAATCTCAAAAAGAGCGGGGAGCACAACGCTGTCCAAACCCCTTAGCCTCAAAATCACCCTGTCAGCCCTCGCGGAACACCTGAAAAAACTCATCTTTCACGCAGAGTCGGGCAATTGGGATGAATTGGATGCTCTCGTGTCAGACCTCGCCCCGGCGCTTGAGGCAACCAATTCGGTGGCTAACGCGGGTGCCACTCAGAGCGACAGAGAGCAACTGCAAGAAGTGTTGCAGTTAATGCACTTAGCCATTGAGCAATGCAGCCTGCGCAAAGCGCAAATCACCCCCTTGATAAACACCCTGGTCGCAACCAAAAGCACTCCGGACACCCCATGATCCCGCCCGATGTTGCCAGTAGTTTGCGTCTGATCGTTCCAGATCAGCAGACGGCGACAAATGCCCAGGCATTGCCGGTGGTCGCGGCACAAAAAATCGCCGATGTGCTCAGCAATCTGGTTCCCGGGCAACGCATCCTGGCCGAAATTCAGGCGCTGCTGCCCAATGGCAACTACCGCGCCATTGTCGGCCAGCGCGATATCACGCTGGCTTTACCCTTTGCTGCCAAAGCGGGGGACAGCATCGAACTTGAGGTCAGCGAAAGCGACGGCAAACTAACCCTGGCCTTTGTCGCCAACCGCAGCGAAAGCCCCCCCAACAAAGTCGGACAAGAATCTGTAGCAACGACTTTCAGCGCAACAGCAAAGCTGATCGGCAACCTGATGAGCGGGATTGATGGTGAAGGCAGACGCGCCCCCGCTGCTCCACTTAACGGCAATCAGCCGCTGGTTGAAACAATGCCAAAGACGGCGCAAGAATTGGTGCCGCTTTTAAAGCAGGCATTGGCGCAAAGTGGCGTGTTCTACGAAGCCCATCAAGCACGCTGGGTAGCCGGCCAGTTGCCGACAGACGCTTTGCGCCGGGAGCCCCAAGCGAGATTTTCTCCGGCACCGCAACCACTGCCGGCAACAGTAAACACGGATTCCAGCGAGGATTTTTTGGCCTCCCCACCAGCAATGAATACCGCCCGAGCCGTTGCCCTGAATCCTGCTCCAGCCGCACAACCGGAGCAAGCTTCTGCGCCTTTGGCACGCAACGATTCGACCTCGCAGCCCGCCATCTCCCCAGCAGCCGTCAACCCGATGCCGCGCGAATTGACCGCGCTCGTCCAGCAACAACTCGATGGTCTGGCCAACCAGAATTTTGTCTGGCAAGGACAGGTCTGGCCAGGCCAACGGATGGATTGGGAAATCGCCATGAATCCAGATGAGTCTCGCAATCTGAATGACGAACCAATGGCGCGATGGCAGACCCGCATGAAACTCTCGCTCCCTACCCTGGGCGGCATCGACGCCCTCCTGCAACTGCGCGCGAGCGGCGACCTGGAGATTACCCTGCGCGCCGACTCAAAAAACAGCGAATCCCGGCTGCTTGCGAGCGCGGTGCAATTGCGCAGTCAATTTGAAGCCGCCGGACTTAATCTCGGCAAATTGCTCGTGCACCATGTCCAGTCGGCCGAATGATTCGGTGCGTGAGGCAATCGCCCTCGCCTACAGTCAGACAGATGCGGCGCCACGCGTCGTCGCCAGAGGCAAAGGGTTGATCGCTGAACAGATCATCTCCAAAGCAAAGGAACATGGCGTTTATGTGCACGAATCAGCCGAACTTGTTGCCCTTCTGACCCAGGTAAATATTGACGAACATATCCCGCCGCAGTTATACATGGCAATCGCTGAACTGTTGGCATGGCTCTACCGTATTGAACAGGGAGACACGTCAGCGCCAGCCCCCGCGACACAGCCTCCTCAATCTCATGTTTAGACAATAAGAGAAACATTTCAATGAAATCCGCCCCCGAAGACTCATCCGTTCCGGTGTTTGAAATAGACCAGCCGGCAGTCTACGGCCAATACTTCATCCGCAATCCGGTCGAGATCTTGAGCACGCTTCGCGCAATGGAGCGTCGCCGCTGCGTCATTACCGTTTACCTGGATGCTGGCGAGACGTTCTTTTTAAGTGTCATTGTGGCGATTGACGAAGATTCGGGAGAGATATTTCTTGATCCATCCAATCAGTCAACGCTCAATCTACAAGCTTCCAAGTCGCAGCAGTTAACCCTTTCAGCAACACTCGACAAGGTAAAAATACAAATCCGTCTTCCCGCCCTGCAGGTGACCACCCAAGCTGACAAGCCGGCCTTTTCGGTGCCCATGCCCAGCAAGATTTTGCGTTTGCAACGTCGCGAATTTTTCCGGTTGATCACGCCCCATGCACCACCCTTACGCTGCAAAATCTCCGCCAAACGCGACAACAGCAGCGAGATATTTGACCTGCCGCTGTTTGACATCAGTGGCGGCGGCTTGAGCCTGATCGCCAACATCAACTTGGCTGAAAAATTCACGCCAGGCGAATTGTTTCAGGACTGCCGACTTGAAATTCCCGGAGAGAGCGTTCTTTCAGTCAATTTACAGGTTCGCGAAATATTTAAAATTGAACTTGCCAATGGCGACCAACAACTGCGACTTGGTTGCGAGTTCGTCAGCCTGCCAGGAACCCGACTGGCACTGATCGAGCGTTACGTCACGCGTCTCGAGCGGGAGCGCAAAGCACGGATTGGTGTACTTTAAACCTGAATATTCATCACATCCTGGTAAGCCGTCACCAGCTTGTTGCGCACCTGCACCATCTCCTGGAAAGAGAGACTGGCCGTTTGCAGGGCAATCATCACTTCGTGCAGGTTCTGGTTGCTGTCGCCGGCGGCCAGTTTATCGGCCATTGCGTTCGCCTGAGCCTGCGTCTGATTCACTTTGTCGATTGAATTTTTCAATACATCGGCAAAATTCGAACCACCAGCCACCTGACCGGAACTTGCGGCAGACAGAGGGGTCGCCTGCGCGGCAGTGCTGCGCAGAACGCTTAACATTTGATCCAAACCCTTTGTATCCATTACCGACTCCTTCTTTTTGATTTATTTCAAGCAAATCCCAAGCCAGAATCAATCTTTGAAGAATCCTTCTTCACGATATTGCTGCAACTTGTAGCGTAATGTTCGCTCGGATATACCGAGTCGCTCGATCGCCAGTTTACGCGAGCCGCCAACCTCGTCGAGCGCACGGAGAATGTGCTGGCGTTCAATATCTTTCATGCTCTCCGACCTGATCACGCCGTCAGCCGAAGAAGCCTCGACTGGCGGCGCCCGCACAGGCTCGACAGCACGTGGCGACAAAGACAGCTGTTGCGGTTCAATCAAGGTTCCCGAAGAGAGAATAAGCGCTCGTTGAATGACGTTTTCGAGTTCGCGAACATTGCCCGGCCAAGCATACGCGAGCAAGATTCGTTCGGCCGCATCGGAAAGTTTGACGCCGATTCGGGCAAAACGCGCGCCGTGCTCCAGCAAGAAATGCCGGGCAATCGGCAGAATATCCAGAGGGCGCTCACGCAAAGCCGGAATAGCGACAGGAAATACGTTAAGCCGGTAAAACAAATCTTCACGGAAGCCGCCTTTATCCACTGCCGCCGCCATGTCACGATTGGAGGTGGCGATAATGCGAATATTGAGCGCTACGGGCTTCCTGCCACCGACCCGTTCGACCTCCCGTTCCTGCAGAACACGCAACAATTTTGCCTGAAGTGCCATCGGCATTTCGGTCACCTCGTCGAGCAGCAAGGTGCCGTCTTGCGCCTGCTCGAACTTGCCCGCCTGCGCCTGCTGGGCGCCGGTGAAGGCGCCTTTTTCGTAGCCGAATAACGTAGCTTCGAGCAGGCTATCGGGGATTGCAGCACAGTTGATCGCGACAAACGGGCCGTTCTGGCGTGCCGAATTGTGGTGAATAAAACGCGCCACCACTTCTTTGCCCACCCCCGATTCACCCGTCAATAACACGGTAGCGTCGGTCTGCGCCACGCGTTGAGCCATGTTGAAGAGGTCACGACTGGCGGGATCGCTGGAAATCACGCCGGCCGAGTTCTCACTGGTGAGCAATTCATATTTGTTGATGTGCGCCAGCAAAGCCTTGGGCTCGAAGGGTTTGAGCAGGAAATCGCAGGCTCCCGAGCGCATCGCGTCAACGGCCTTTTCAACTTCGGCATAGGCAGTCATCAGCAACACCGGCAAATGCGGCAGGCGAGAACGGATTTCCTTGAGCAGGGTAATTCCATCCATCGGCATCATGCGTACATCGCTGACGACGATTGAAAATGCCTGCTCGCCGAGCACACGCAAAGCAGCTTCACCTCCATCAACCGCCACGTAGGAACGCCCGGCGAGCTCCAGGGTGTCGCCAATCGCCTCACGCAGACTGACATCATCCTCAACCACCAGAATCGGCAAACTGTGTTTACTCATTGATACAACTTTCGCTTTCTGCCACGCCAATCGGCAGCCTGACGACAAACTCGGCGCCCTCGCCGGGAACCGAATTCACTTCGATGGCGCCCCCGTGGGCGCGCATGACCCCAAGCGCAATTGCCAGACCGAGTCCGGTTCCTTGCCCTTTAGTCGTATAGAAAGGATCGAAAATTCGCGCTTGCTTCTCGACAGGAATGCCAGGGCCGGTATCACGGACGGCGACCTCCAGCCAGTCACCGCAAACTTTGCCGGCCAGGCAAATTTTGCCGCCTGCCGGTGTCGCTTGCATGGCATTTTCCAGCAGATTCACCAGGGCGCCGAACAACGCCTTACGCTCGCCGAAAATTTGCGCTTCATTGCAGCCATCGACGGTCACAAACTCAAGGGCGTGCTCGCGCATCAATTGCTCAACCGTTTGTGCGGCCTCCTGAAGCAAGTCGCTGGCCGGAACAAGGTCACGCCCGCGATGTTCTCCACGCGCGAAGAGCAACACATCCTGGATCAAGCGTTCAAGGCGGCGCAACTGGGCGCTGGCTTTGTCGGAAAACCGCCGGCGTGCCTCATCGGAAACATCGGCCCGACCAAGATTGACGGTATAGAGAAGCGCCGCCGCCAACGGTGTGCGCAACTGATGCGCCAGTGATGCTGCCATTTCTCCCATCGCAGCGAGTCGCTGGCTTCGCTCTAGTTCAGCTTTCATGCCGTGAGCAGCGGTCACGTCATGAACCAGCATGATTTTTCCGCCGTCCGAGGCCAGCGCACTTTCAGCGATCGAAACACGTTTTTCACCGAGCAACCACTCGCCAACCGTCAGCGTTGGCTCAAGCGACTGGCGAACCACATCACCCCAATGCCGACCCAAGGCATCAGCCCCCAGAAATGACATCGCCGCCGGATTCAGTGCAACAACCAGCGCCCGCTGATCAAGCAGGACAACACCAGCCGGCAAGGCGTCGAGCAAGGAAGAAAGTCGCTCCGAGAGGGCTTCTTTTTCTTGATATTGCCGACGCAACTCACCGTTGGCGACGGCCAGTTCGGCAGTCAGCGACGCCGCCCTGCCCTGCAAGGATTCGTAGGCTTGTGTCAGTTCAGCGGAAACCTGATTGAAAACAGCAAAAGCACGCTGCAACTCGGCGGCTTTGACAGCAGCATCAGGATCGGCAGGGCTGGGCTCCAGATTGGGCATCGAAAAAGTTAAGATCAATTCAGTGCCGGTAATAGTAGAATATTTCTAGCATAATTTAGCTTCCTGTTTGATTCTTCTTATTTTTTAGCAATTTACAACCGGGTATTAATGGCAGCAATCTCTGACCCCATCGCAGCTAATCCTGGCCTCGGGAACTCCCTTGAGCGTCTGCGCGATGCGTTCAACCGGCTCGCCACCCAGCAAAAAGTCGGCTTCATTGTCGGCATCGCCGCAATGATTGCAATTCTCGTCGGCGCCCTGTTGTGGAGCCAGCAGCCCGACTGGAAAGTACTTTTTTCCAATTTGGGCGAAAAGGATGGCGGCGCCATCATGACGCAACTGGAGCAGCAGAACATCCCGTACCGGATGTCGGATAACGGCTCAATCATGGTGCCATCGTCGCGCGTTCATGAAGTTCGCTTGAAACTGGCCTCCCAAGGCCTGCCGCGCGGCGGAATGGTTGGCTTCGAGTTGATGGAAAACCAGAAATTCGGTATCAGCCAATTTGCCGAGCAAGTCAATTACCAGCGAGGACTGGAGGGCGAGTTGGCGCGCACCATCATGTCGGTTGGAGCAGTTGCTTCAGCTCGCGTGCACCTGGCCATTCCCAAGCCCTCCGTTTTCATTCGTGAAGAACAAAAACCGACCGCCTCGGTACTGCTCAACCTGTATGGCGGGCGCACGCTCGATGCCGGGCAGATAGCCGGCATCACGCATCTGGTTTCAGCCAGCGTCCCGCAGATGCTCGCCAGCAATGTGGCGATCATTGACCAAACGGGCACCATGCTTTCGCAGCCCAAAAGCAAAGGCACCGAAGCCGGTCTGGACTCTGCGCAAATCAAATATGTTCGCGACCAGGAAAACTCAATCGGCAAACGCATCGAAGACATTCTGAAGCCGCTCCTTGGCGAGGGAAATTTCAAGGTTCAAATCGCTGCCGACATTGATTTTTCTCAAAGCGAGCAAACGGCCGAGACCTACCGACCAAACAATACGCCTGAAACGTCGAGTATCCGCAGCCTGCAAAGCAACGAAACTGCCAATGTCAACCAAATGCCCGGGGGCGTCCCCGGCGTTCTCAGCAATCAACCGCCGGCGCCGGCCAGCGCCCCGCTGACCACTCCCCCCGCCACCACTACACCAACCAGGGCTGGCAGACCCGGCGACACGCAAGGACGCCTTGCGGCAGCCGGTATCGAGTCGCCACTCAACACGCTGGGGCAGCCGCTAAGCACCAGCAAGACGGCGACCACCAATTTCGAAATCGACAAAACCGTGCGCTATACCAAGCAATCGGTGGGCAGCATTCGTCGACTATCAGCGGCAGTTGTGGTGAATCACCGCAAGGAAGTCGACAAGAACGGCAAAGCGGTGAACAAAGCCTTACCGGATGCCGAAATGAAGCAGCTTAACGAATTGATACGTGAAGCGATGGGTTTCAACAAGGAGCGCGGCGATTCACTTTCCATGGTCAATTCGCCATTTACCGCAGCGGACAAGATTGATGCCGAATTGCCCATCTGGAAAGACCCCGAAGTCGTTTCCTACGGCAAGGATATTTTCAAGTATTTGCTGATTGCCGCGATTGTCGCCTTCCTGTATTTCAAAGTGATCAAACCTTCACTCAAAGCCATGTTCCCGGAGGGCGGCACCAGAAGGAATATGGAGACCGCCGAAGGCGTTGCCGGATCACTGGGTGATATCAGAATTGCCGGCGAGTCTGGCGAAATCGGCGAGGATATTGTTCGCATTGATCATTATGCGATCAAGGTTCAAAAGGTGCGTGATTTCGCCCAGGCCGATTCGCAGGCCGTGGCCAACATTATCAGAGACTGGATGAACGCCAATGCCACCTAGCCCGGAAGAAGGTCTGGAAAAAAGTGCCAGCTTGCTGATTGCGCTGGGCGAAGATCTGGCCGCCGAGGTTTTGAAACATCTTGGTCCGCGCGAGGTGCAAAAAATTGGTCACGCCATGGCGGGCATGAAAAGCGTGCCGCGAACGACGGTTGAAGCGGTACTTGACAGTTTTCTCAAGGATTCCGGCGAGCATTCGGCGGTGCATGTCGATACTGACAGCTATGTTCGCTCGGTGCTGACGAAGGCACTCGGCGACGACAAGGCCTCGAACCTGATTTCGCGCATCCTGCAAGGTGGCGAGACATCCGGCATTGAGGGGTTGAAATGGATGGATGCGCCGACCGTTGCCGATCTGATCAAGAACGAGCACCCGCAAATCATTTCGACCATTTTGGTGCACCTTGAACATGACCATGCCAGTGAAATCCTCAATCATTTCACCGAGCGTTTGCGCAACGACGTGGTGCTGCGGATTGCAACGCTGGAAGGCATACAGCCATCCGCCCTGCGCGAACTCAATGAGGCGATGCTGCGTATCCTCTCCGGTTCAGCTACCGTCAAACGCACGGCAATGGGTGGGGTGCGCACCGTGGCCGAAATTCTCAACTTTATTGGTACCGCCAACGAGACGTCGGTGGTCGATGCGATTCGCGAATACGACCCTGACCTTGCCCAGAAAATCCTCGACGAAATGTTTGTCTTCGAGAATCTCATGGACATCGATGACCGCTCAATCCAGCTTATTTTGCGCGAAGTTCAATCAGATTCCTTGATCCTGGCGCTCAAAGGTGCATCACCCGACTTGCGTGAGAAGATCTTCCGGAACATGTCACAACGAGCAGCAGAAATGCTGCGCGAGGATCTCGAGTCGAAAGGGCCGGTTCGTCTGTCCGAAGTGGAAGCCGAGCAAAAAGAAATTCTCAAGGTCGTTCGCCGTCTCGCCGACGAAGGACAAATCGTCCTCGGCGGCGCCGGTGGCGAACAGATGGTCTGAGGACGACCATGGCCGGCATTATTCCCAAGGAAGAGCTCGCCGCTTATCAGCGCTGGAGTGCCAGCTCATTTGAGCCGGCGCGATCGGCAAAAGCGTCTGAAAGCCAGACCGTCACGGCGCGACCCGATTTGCCCGAGAGCGAAATCATGACGACGATGAGCCTGCCGACAGCCGTCGATATAGAGCAAGTTATCGAAAATGCGCGCTACGAGGGCTATCAGGCCGGTCTTGAAGAAGGGCGACTGGCCGGCGCGCAAACCCAGGCCACGGCGATGGCTGGCGAGCTGGCGCGGGTTTCCGGGCTGATCAGCAACCTCCAGGAGGCCATTGCAACAATGGATCAAACAATTGCCGAGCAGGTGCTGGAACTCGCTCTGGAAGTCGCTGCTCAGGTGATTCGCGGCACCATCACAGTCAATAATGACGTTATGCTGCCCCTGATTCGCGAGGCCATTTCCGCGCTGCCAATGCATCACGGGCACATCATGCTGCACTTGAACCCTGCTGATGCGACATCGATTCGCGAACAAATCGGCGAACAACTCCAACAGAGCGGAACACACATCGTGGATGACGTGACGGTCACGCCGGGAGGCTGTTCGCTCAAGGCCGGCATCAGCGAAATAGATGCAACCATGGAAACGCGATGGAGACGCGTCCTTGAGTCGATTGGATCGGAGCCTCTCGAGTGGCAGAGCACCTCGTAAGCCCATTGCCTGATCACAGCCAGGGCTGGCAGCGTTTCCTTGAAGGCTGCCGCCTGGCCGCCAGTTCGGCTCAGCCCTTGTGGCCGGTCGGCCGACTGACGAGAATCAACGGTCTGGTCATGGAAGCTTCCGGACTCAAGTTACCCCTGGGCAGCTCCTGCCGGATATTTCCTCAGAGCGGTTTGTCGGTTGAAGCAGAAGTAGTCGGGTTTGCAAGCGAAAAACTTTACCTGATGCCCTCGGATGACGTGTATGGCCTAGCTCCCGGCGCCAAGGTTGTGGCCTTTGAGGCACCCAACGCCATCCCCCGCGTTGACCACCCTTTACAACACAAGCGACGCGCCGTTGATCGTGCCAAGCAAGCGCCGGTTGGGGACGAATTACTGGGTCGGGTGCTTGATGGTGCGGGACGACCGCTGGACACCAAGGGGGCGCTATTGGCCACGCAGTCACGTCCACTGCAAAGCCGTCCGATCAATCCGATGACCCGCGCGGCGATTGAGGAACCGCTGGATGTCGGGATTCGCGCAATCAATGGACTATTGACCGTAGGACGAGGTCAGCGCATGGGACTTTTTGCCGGCTCCGGGGTCGGAAAATCCGTCCTGCTGGGGATGATGGCGCGTTACACCGCAGCCGAGATCATTGTTGTCGGATTGATTGGTGAGCGGGGACGTGAAGTCAAAGAATTCATTGAACAAATTCTTGGCGACGAAGGCATGCGCAGAGCCGTGGTCGTCGCCGCCCCCGCCGACACCGGCCCGCTGATGCGCTTGCAGGGTGCCGCTTATGCAACAACCATTGCCGAGCACTTCCGCGATCAGGGTCGGCACGTTCTATTGATCATGGACTCGCTGACCCGCTATGCCATGGCGCAGCGCGAAATCGCCCTGGCCATTGGCGAGCCGCCGGCAACCCGTGGTTACCCGCCATCGGTGTTTGCCCGCCTGCCACAACTGGTTGAACGCGCCGGCAATGGATCGGAGGGCGGCGGTTCAATTACCGCCTTCTACACCGTCTTGGCCGAGGGTGACGATCAACAGGATCCGATTGCCGACGCGGCACGTGCCATTCTTGATGGCCATATCGTCCTTTCCCGAACCCTGGCCGATGCCGGGCACTACCCGGCAATTGATATCGAGCAATCCATCAGTCGCGCCATGGTTAACCTGATCACGCCCAGCCATCTCGAGCAAATTCGCCGCTTCAAAGTGCTCTTTGCCCGTTATCAGCGATCGCGTGACCTGATCTCCGTCGGTGCCTACTCGCATGGCTCCGATCCGGTACTTGATCAGGCGATTGCCCTTTATCCACGCATGGAAACCTTTTTACAACAACAACTTACCGAACAGTCCAATTTCAACAACAGCGTCAGCGCCCTCACCAGCCTGTTCTAACCAGCCATGGCTCCCGCCTTCTCGCTCCAACCCCTGCTTGAATTGATGCAGACCCGCATCGACGAAGCAAGCCGTCAACTCGGCCAGTTGATTGCCGCCGAGCAAAATGCAAAAACCCGCCTGAAAATGCTTGAGCAATATCGTGTCGAATACGCGCAAAAGATGCGTGAAGCAAGTACCGAAGGGATTACACGCAGCGCGCTCCACAACTACCATGACTTTCTCGCGCGGATTGACCAAGCCATTGCTCAGCAAAGCCTTGCCGTTCGCAACTCAGAGCAAAGCACAGCGGTCGGACAAAATCACTGGAAAGAGCAAAACAAGCGACTCAAGGCAATCGACACCCTCTCCCTGCGTCATGATGCAAAAGAACGCTGGCGCGACGGAAAAATTGAACAAAAAACTCAGGACGAATACGCCACCAGAAAATACCTAGCAGGAGGATCAAGCGAGGATGACTAATTGGGCATGTACCTTGCTTTTCATGAGCACAACACCATGCCGAACAAGGAATCGAAATGGGTATTACAGCCATGCTCCCTCCCGCCGCTGCCCGCAGCATAAGCAGCAGCCCGGTGGATTACGCCCTCACTCTCACCGACAAGAGCTCGCCAATTGATTTTGCCGATCTGTTGATTGGGCAACTGGCCGGGCGCCAGCCGGACGTAAGCTTGCTGACCGAGGCTACCACTGCTTCAGCAAAGCCGACGAATGACGATCTCCCGGAAATCATTAGCTTTCTGAACACCCCGGATCCGGCACAAAACCCATTGCTGGCGCTTATTCAAACGCCGCTCGCCCCATCCCCGCGGGCAGTCAATCCGCCAGCAAAAAACGAGGCCATACCGTCGAGCGGAGCATCCCTGATGCAGCCAGCCGAAATCCCCCTCGGCAAGCCTATCGAAATGGCTATCTCCCCCTCCCTCACTCCGATTTCCACCCCAATTTCCCACTCCATCGATAACGCTTTCGACAAGTCCGTCGATCAAGCCGTTGATAAGGCGGCGAGCAAACTGCCCACCCTAGCAAAAGAAATACGCCCATCAACAGTGGCGGCCGATGCTAAAGCATCCAGCATCACCACCGTTAATTTTTCGACCAATGTCGCTCAACCTATGGCGCCTCCGGCACTTGTTTCAAGGGACACTGCCGAAGCGGCAATACTTGCCGGCGAAGGCAAAGGAAACAGCAACACCGCCGCCTCCGTGTTTTCCCCGGCAATATCACCCAACCCCCATGCGCCTGCCACTCTCCCCGCTCCAGTCCGACCAACAGAGCTGGCAACTCAGCTGCGGGACAGTCGATGGTCTCAAGACTTCGGTGAGCGAATTGTCTGGATGGCAAAAAATGACCAGCAACAGGCGCAAATTAACATTAGCCCCGCTCACCTGGGACCCATTCAGATCACACTGAACATGAGCGGCGATCAGGCGAATATCGTGTTCGCCTCGCCGCACGCGGAAGTTCGCAAGGCAATCGAAGAGGCTATGCCCAATCTTCGCGACCTTCTCTCGTCATCCGGCATCAGCCTCGGTCAGTCGGACGTTGGTTCTGAATTCAAGCAACCGCAACAGGAGATGAATTCCCACTTCGCCAACGGACAGCGGGCAACGGGGGAAACCGCTATACTTGCCGCTGACGATCATCCCGGTTTAAGCACGTCTGAATATCCAGTCCGGCAGAGACGTGGCCTTGTGGATTTGTTCGCATAATCAAAAAATGATCGCGTGGAGGGATAAGTATGGCTAAAGATGCCAAAGCAACGGAAGAAGTGACAGAAGCTCAAGCGCCAAAGAAAAGCAAAAAGCTGCTGATCATCATCATCGCAGCTGTTCTTCTGCTCGTTCTGGTGGGCGGTGGGGCGGCCTTCCTCCTGATGAAGAAAAGTGATCCGCCAGAAGATGGTGAGGAAGTTGCCGAAGACACCGCAAAGCCGGCAAAAAAGAAAAATGCCAAGAAGGAAAAAGAGGCTCCACCCATATTTATCACCATGGAACCCTTCACCGTCAATTTGATTCCGGAAACCGGCGATCAATATTTGCAAGTGGTTCTCGCCCTTGAAATCGTTGACGCTCACGCCGAAGCTGATCTGAAATTACGAATGCCCAAAATTCGCAACAACATCACCTTGTTGTTATCAAGTAAAAAGGCGTCCGAATTGATGCCCAAGGAAGGCAAGGAAAAGCTCGCCGAAGGTTTGAAAGACGAGATCAATTCGGTGATTGAACCCTCTGAATCCGGCAAAAAAGGCGTTCCTGCAGACTCAAACAGCCCGGTGAAATCAGTTTTATTCACCTCGTTTATCATTCAGTAAGGCGAAATGGCTGGCGACTTTCTATCCCAGGACGAGGTCGATGCACTACTCAAGGGCGTCACCGGGGAAACCGATGAACCAGAAAACGAGGCCAATGAAGGTACGGGAGTTCGCTCGTACAATCTTGGCACCCAGGAACGCATTGTGCGCGGCCGGATGCCAACGCTGGAGTTGGTCAACGAGCGTTTTGCGCGTTATCTGCGAATTGGCATGTTCAACTACATGCATCGCAATGCCGAAATATCGGTAGGGCCGATCCGGGTTCAAAAGTACAGTGAATTCATCCGTAATCTTGTCGTGCCGACCAACCTGAATCTGGTCGTTGCCAAGCCGTTGCGCGGTACTGCACTCTTCGTTTTTGATCCCAATCTGGTATTTCTGGTCGTCGACAACATGTTTGGAGGGGATGGTCGCTTCCATACACGCGTTGAGGGTCGAGATTTCACCGCGACAGAACAGCGCATCATTCAGGGTCTGCTGGGGGTGGTTTTCACCGAGTACAGCAAATCGTGGAAGCCAGTCCATGAAATCAACTTCGAGTACATCCGATCAGAGATGAATTCGCAATTTGCCAATATCGCCACTCCCTCGGAAATTGTTGTTGCAACGACGTTCACGCTTGAATTTGGCGGCGCTACGGCAGATATGCATATTTGCTTCCCTTATTCGATGCTTGAGCCAATTCGTGACTTGCTCTACAGCACCATGCAAAGCGATCAGCTATCCACTGACAAGCGCTGGATCGTCACACTGCGCAAACAGTTGCAGAGCGCCGAACTGGAAATCGTTGCCCAACTGGGTTCGGGGAAAATCTCCCTGCGCGAGATACTCAAACTGAAAGCTGGAGACGTCATTCCGCTTCATATTCCATCCAAGATTGAAGCACATGTTGATAATGTGCCGCTGATGGAATGTACTTACGGCCAACAAAATGGCCAATATGCTTTGAAAGTCGAACGATTCCTTGCCGCATCGTCCGATCTGCCGACCAGCAAGCCGGCATCGGGAGTCCAAAATGGCTGAAGAAATGGAAAACACAGAAAGCGCAACCCCCGAAGACGAAGGCCAGATCAGCGAGGATGACTGGGCCGCGGCAATGTCGGAACAAGCCGTGGCAGAAGCAGAAACTCCCGCTCCGGCCGCTCAGTCGGCCGATATTTTCCCGTCATTTGGCGGTGGCGGGGCGGCAGCCGGGATGATGAACGAACTCGACATGATTCTCGACATTCCAGTCCAGATCACTGTTGAGCTCGGACGAACCAAAATTACCATTAAAAATCTCCTCCAGCTGGCGCACGGCTCGGTGGTCGAACTGGAAGCAATGGCCGGGGAGCCAATGGACGTTCTGGTCAATGGCACGCTCATTGCCCAAGGCGAAGTGGTGGTGGTTAATGACAAGTTCGGCATTCGCCTGACCGACATCATTACGCCATCCGAGCGGATGCGGAAAATCAATCGCTGACATGTCGATAAATTCGGCCAGTTTGAGCCGTTGACCGCAACAGACGCCCGCCCCGGTTTCGGTTTAAGATAGCGCGCTGAATTCATCGGATCAGGGCGTTTCCATGGCGTGTCGTCTATTTTTTTTGCTGCTCATCCCGTTTCATGCCATTGGTGCCGATGCCCAAGCGCCTGGTGTTTCTTCTGCCAGCTATGTGCAGGCCGCGCTGGCTCTGATCCTGATCATCGGTGTGTTGCTTGGCGCCGCCTGGCTGGCACGCAAAATTTCTGGCGGGAAGGGTTTTGGGCAGGGTGGCATGAAGGTCATTGGTGGCGTTGCCCTTGGCCCACGTGAGCGCCTAGTACTGGTTGAAGTAGGCGACACCTGGCTGGTGATTGGCGTCGTTCCCGGCCAGATACGTACCTTGCACCAACTCCCCAAAGGCAGCATAGATGCCTTGTCCGCTCCCGCTTCAGGGAATCCGGATACACCTTTCAAGCACTGGTTGAAAGCGGCCAGCGAGCGTCGTCATGTTTAGGCGTCTGCTGACGGCCGCCATTCTGCTGTTACCGGCCACACTCGCGCTCGCCCAAACCACGAGCGGCCTGCCGGCACTCAACAGCACGCCGATGGCGGGTGGCGGGACGACCTACAGCCTGACCATTCAGACGCTATTTCTGCTGACTGCGCTGACCTTCATTCCGGCAATCGTGCTGATGATGACCAGTTTCACCCGGATCATCATTGTGCTGTCCCTGCTGCGCCACGCAATGGGCACTCAAACATCCCCGCCCAACCAGGTGCTCGTCGGCTTGGCTTTGTTTTTGACTTTTTTCATCATGGCACCCACGCTGGAGACGGTTTACAACAATGCCTATGTTCCACTCTCGGAAAACCGGATTAACTTCATCCAGGCGGGAGAACGGGCAGCAGAGCCAATGCGCGCCTTCATGCTCAAACAGACCCGCGAAGCGGATATTGCGATGTTTGCCAATGTCGCGAAAATTGACAAGATCGAGAAACCGGAAGACACCCCCTTGCGAATTCTGGTACCTGCTTTTGTCATCAGTGAATTGAAAACCGCGTTCCAGATCGGCTTTATTCTCTTCATTCCCTTCCTGATTATCGACATGGTCGTCGCCAGCATATTGATGTCGATGGGGATGATGATGATGTCTCCGGTCATGGTCGCCCTTCCCTTCAAGCTGATGCTCTTTGTTCTGGTTGACGGCTGGCATCTGGTGATTGGCTCACTGGTTCAGAGTTTCGGTTCATGACACCCGGCGTCGTCATGGAAATCGGCCGCCAGGCCATTGAAGTCACCTTGATTCTTGCGGCGCCCTTGTTGATCACGGCTCTGGTCGTCGGGCTGGTGATCAGCATTTTTCAGGCGGCAACCCAGATCAATGAATCGACTTTGCAATTTGTTCCCAAACTGGTTGCGATGTTTGTCGTCCTGATTTTTTTTGGGCCATGGATGCTGGATTATCTGGTTGATTACATTCAGCGCCTGTTCACCAATATTCCGCAACTGATCGGCTGAGATGTTCAGCGTCACGACCACGCAGATCGATGCCTGGATCGTCGCTTATGCGTATCCACTAGCCCGCATTCTGGCCTTTATTGCGGCAGCGCCTTTGTGGAGTACGGCCGGAATCCCGCGCCGAACCCGCCTGATCCTCGGCTTTGGAATTACCATCGCAATTGTTCCGGCGCTACCAGCCATGCCGCTGATGGCACCAGCTTCATTGGCCGGCCTCTGGGTTCTGGCTCAGCAAATGTTGATTGGCATCGCCATGGGCTTCGCTGCCCGGATTGTTTTTTCTGCCGTTGATTTAGCCGGGGAATTGATTGGCATGCAAATGGGTCTCGGGTTTGCTACCTCCTATGACCCGCTCAATTCATCGCAAACCCCGGTGATTTCGGAATTCATCAGCCTGATCGGATTGTTGCTGTTTCTCTCGCTGAATGGACACCTGATTTACGTCGCCACCCTGGCGCAGAGTTTTTACGCAATTCCCGTCAGCGCCAATCCGTTAGGTGCGGCGAGTTGGCTTAATCTTGTCGAGTTGGGGAGCAAGATATTTTCGTTCGGCCTGCTGATTGCCTTGCCTGTGGTCGTGGCGCTGATGATTACCAATATCGCCCTCGCTGTGCTGACACGCGCGGCGCCACAACTCAATATTTTTGCGCTGGGTTTTCCATTGACCTTGATGGGGGGATTTATCGCTCTTGCCATCAGCATGAATTACCTGGCAACCCCGTTACAAGCGCTTTACGAAGTTGCGCTCAGTTCGCTACTTGGCTTTGCCGTAATGCCGGGTCAATAGCGATCATTGAGGCGGAAAGAATCAGCCTGCTCGCGCTGCACAAGTTTGACGGTTCCCTCGGCAATACGCCGGGCGCCGATAGTCTGCGAATCGATTCCCTCGGTGTATTCAAGAATATGGAAATCGGCAAAGCCCTGCTCGTTTTGCAGTTGGCTGGCGCGCCGCTTGAGGATCTGAATTGACTCGCCAGAGCCTCCCGTGTGGTAACGCTTCATTTTCATGGAGAAGCGATATGTATCGCCATGAAGTCGTGACTCCTCAATTTCCCAATTTGGCGCCAAGGGGTCATAGACCAGATAAATGGCTGCCGCAACGACTAGTCCCGTAACGGCTGTAGACATGTTGAGCGACGTCTTGGCAGTTAACTGCAGGGACTTATCGGGTACCAGTGGTGATGCAATTTTGGTTGGCGAACTGCATCCGGACAATGCAATCCCGCCAGCAAGCATCAGAACCATGACTTTCATAAGAGGCTGAACAAGCTCAGCTGACTGCTTTGCTTGAAACTCAACTGAGCGGCCTCAAGTTGCATTTTGACGTTTGCATACTCAGAAATAGCAGCGGTGTAATCCAGATTCTGTAACTCTGCGAGACGGCTGTCGTACAGATATTTGACATCCTCACCGGCCGAGGTCAGTCCATCCAGAGAATTCTGACGCGCTCCGACCGAAGCCCGAACCGTTGAGATGTGCGAAATCAACGACCTGACCTCGACGATCGCTGTCGCCTGCTTCGCCGAATCATAGGTCAAAGAGCCATCCATGTTGTTGATCAGGTTCTGCACCGTGTCAAACAGGCTCTTGCCGCTGACGCTTCCGGAGGCATTCTTGACCAGCATGAATACGTCCAGGCCGTTCTCGCTCACCGCCATCTCATTCGATGCAGTCACTGACAGCGTTGGCTTGCCAGCATCCCCGCTGTAGGTGACATAGGTGTTACCCAAGCCGTAAACGGGCGGTGGGGTCGACTGCGTCACAGCGGAAAACGGCTTGATCGACGAGTTGTACCCGGCAAAAATATATTTTCCGGTTCCGTCCTGGGTATTAGCCAGGCCGATCAGGTTCGCCAGCAGCCCCTTCAACTCGGTAGCGATCATTCCTCGCTCGGCAGCACTGAGTGATACCCCCTCGCCCTTGGTCGCCAACTCGGTCACTCTCAACAGCGCATCGCCAATTCCGCCGAGCGTGGACTCGACATAGGCAAGCTGTCCCTGCGCATTTGCCTGATTCTCCAAATACTGGCTATTGACGGCATTGGACTGGCTGATTTGAAGAACTTCAGAAGCGCCAATCGGATCATCCTCAGGTGTCTGAATCCGCCTGCCGCTGGAGAGCTGGCTCTGAATTTTGTACAGATCGGACTGTCGGCTCTGGATCCCGTTACTACCGTTATTGAAGATCATCGATGTACTGACACGCATGATATGACTCCTCGTTAGCCGATCGACAGGATGGTGTCGAAGAGCCGGTTACCGATCTCCAATATTTTGGATGAGGCTTGATAAGCCTGCTGAAAGCGCAGCATGTTGGCTGCTTCTTCATCGAGATTAACGCCAGAAAGCGAATCCCGGGTCGCTTGCGCCTGATCCAGAATGGCACTTTGCGCATCAAGTTGTACCTTGGCCTCACGCGCACGAATGCTGTTGTCGGCCACGAGTCCCGCGTAAGCGGCCTGAAAAGTTGAGGTGCCGCCAGCCAGTGTATTTTGGGTTTGCAACTTGGCAAACAAGGCTGCATTTCGACCGTCCTGGACGCCTGCGTTGGTACCGGATCGATTCCGGCCGATGACAAAACTGTCACCCGAAGCGGGCGCCCCGCTGACTTCAAAAGACATTCCTGAAAACGTAATTCGGGAAAGCGTACCTCCCGAGGCATTCGTCAGGGCAATCGTGCCGCCCGTCCCCGAGCCCGCATTTTGGCCATCAGAATAAATCGCTGTCCATGACCCCGTGATTCCACTCAGTGTGGTTGGCGGCGTCGCCGCTTCCGCAAGCAAGGTAACTGGCAAAACCGAAGCGTTGTATCCGACACCGACAATTCCCTGGGAAACCGCCATCGACCCGGTATTAGTCAATGCCTGCGTTACCTTTACCGGCGCCGCCGCGGCCACCAGGCGCGGGTCTGCGGCAACCAGCGGATTGACCCCAATATTCCGCCCTGCCTCGGTCACCGGCTTGAGGATAAATCGGTCGCCATTGGCTCCACTGGCCGTGATCGCCAGATTGACGCCATCAAAAACCACGTTTCCGGTGCCCGTACCGGATGCCACCTGAACATTGTCGCTCAATCGCGTAATGGTGTATGGCGTCGACAATGGCACCCCCGAGGCAACACCAAACTGGATTTGATAACTGCTGTTGCTCAGATTTGTCGAGAAATTCCCGCTGTAGCCGGGTGCCCCGGGGGCATTGGGGGCGGCAAAGGTAGCGGCGAGACTAGCACTCCCGATGTTGCTTGAGTTGGGAACCAGTTTTGGATCGGGAATCGTGAAAAATCCTCCGACAAAACCAATATCCCCCGCAGCCTTGCCAGTCAAATCCTGACCCAAGGCATTCTGGGCATTGAAGGTCAACGCCAGAGAGGCAGCGACCCGCCCCATTTCGTTGGCAGCGACTTCAAGAGATTGATCGCGGAAACTGATCAGACCGCCGAGTTCCCCCCCGGTGATCATCGACTCCGGGAACTCCTGTACCCCGCCGAGCGTTTTCAGACCGACAACGATCTTTGTCGGGTCAGCCCTGGACGAGGTCGCGGTTAATTCATTGGCCTGCGCACTGACCACCAGTTGTTGTCCGGTACCGATAAAAAGATTGAAAGAGCCGTCGGCATTCGTCGTGGTTGAGACCTTGATCAGTTTATTCAACTCATTCACCAGCTGATCGCGTTGATCGAGCAAATCATTGGCTGGCTGCGCGTAGCCCGATTCGGCAACAATGATTTGCTGATTCAATTTGGCGATCTGGGAGGCGAAGCTATTGATCTCGGCCACCGCATTGGAAATCCGGCCATTCACCTGTTCGGCAATTTCAGTCAGCCGCAGATCCAGATTTTGAAAGCGGGTTACCAGGGTTTGTGCTGCGGAAATCATCGACTGGCGTGCTGGCAACAGCGACGGATTGGATGACACCTGCTGAACGCCCGAGAAAAAATCCTGCAATGCCGGCGACAAACCGGCTGACGGGTCGGCCAGCATCGCATCTATCTGCTTGATCTGACTGTAATAAGCGTCAAGAGAACTCATCTGCGTCTGGGCGGTATTGATCTGACTAGTCAAGAATTTGTCGTACATACGCTCGATGGTCTGGACATGAACACCCTGACCGAGCGAACCGGCATACGAATTGACCGCCGTGTTGGTGCTCTGGACAACGCGCTGGCGCGTATAGCCGGGCGTGCTGGCATTAACGACGTTATGCTCGGTTGCCAGCAAATTCAACTGGGCGGCATTAAGACCGCTGATACCGATACTGAATAATCCTGTGCTCATCATTCACCTCAAGGAGGTTTACGGCCATTTCGCCGGAAAGTTTAGGCGCCGTCTAACCGATCAACGCCTGTCTCAGGGTTGGGCCATTGATGATGCGCGAGAGCTTGTCTGCATACATCGGATCAGTGGCATAACCCGCTTGCTGTAAGCGTTTCGCAAACTCCGTGCCATCCTGGGAACCAATGACCCCGCCGTAGCGTGAGTTATTGCGCAACAGACTGGCGTAATCGCGGAACGCCTCCTCGTAAGAGCCGTACGTGCGAAAACGCTCAACCACTTGCTGCGGCTGGCCATCGACGTATTCGGTAGTCGCCGTATCGACGGTGCCTCCCGTCCAGTTTTTTCCGGCCTTGATACCAAACAGGTTGAAGCTGGAAGAGCCATCAGCCTTGCGAATTTCACTGCGCCCCCAACCACTCTCCAGGGCGGCATGGCCAACCAGAAATTGCGGTGGAATGCCGGTTGAGCGTGACACCTCAACGGCATGTGGCCAGACCCGGTTGACAAACTCCGGCGCCGAGCCAGCCGCCTCATTTGTCTTGCCAATCCCGGCAAGCGATGTCGATGAGGCAGCATAAGCAGCCGATGAAGGGAAGCTCGCAGCAACCGCCTTGTATTGCAGGTGGCGGCCATCGGAGAGCGAGAGCGGCAAAGTGCTGCCGGCAGGGTTTGCCGGTGGCGGCAGACCCCCACCCCCTTCCGGCATCCCCGTTGAACCACCCAACTGCCTTTCGATCAGCTTGGCAAAACCAATCCCCCGGCCTTGCGTAGCCATGTCCTGCGCCATTTGCTGATCGAGCAATCCATTGTAAAACCGCGTCTGGTCGCTGTTCAGCAAGCCATCCTGCGGCGTCGCATCGCGCATACTCTTGAGCACCATTTGCAGGAACATCGTCTCGAATTGCTGCGCTGCCGCCTGCAAGCCCTGCTTGGGGTCTTTCTGAAACTGCGCCCGGACATCCTGGGCGTTGTTTACGTCAAAGGCGGCGCGATTCGGCGTGTTTTGAATCTTGATTGACATGAGCGACTTTCAGATGACTTCCAGTTCGGCACGCAAGGCACCGGCTGCCTTCATCGCCTGCAAGATAGCCAGCAGATCGAGAGGATTTGCTCCCAATGAATTCAAAGCCTTGACAACGTCGGCCAGGTTGGCGCCAGCCTTGACATTCATCAGCGTGCCATTGGCCTGACTGACTTGAATATCGGCACCTTGTCCGCTCAGCGGCTGCCCCGCATCAACCGTCACCGACAGGCTGCCGTGCGCGACGGCACAGGACTGGAGGGAGACTTTCTGGGTCATCACCACCGAACCCGTGCGCGGATTGATGATGACGCGCGCCAAACCAATCGCCGGCTTGACATCAAGATTATCGATACGGCCGAGAAAAGAGACTCGCTCATCGATATCCTCTGGTGCACGAACCGCCACCCTGCGCCCGTCAACCGCCTGTGCCGTGCCTACGCCGAGGTTCTTGTTGATGGCATCAACGACCGCCTGGACGGTACCAAAATCGGTGTTTTCCAGTTCGTAATAGATAAATCCGCCTTGCCCGACCGCCGTCGGCACACTGCGTTCGACCGTCGCTCCGGCAGGAATTCTGCCGGCCGAAAGGTGGTTGACGGTCACTTTCGAGCCGCCCGCCGAAGCGCCGACCCCGCCCACCAGGACATTGCCCTGAGCGATGGCGTAAACCTGACCGTCAGCGCCTTTCAACTGCGTCATCAACAGCGTGCCGCCGCGAATGCTTTTGGCGTTGCCCATCGACGAAACCGTGATGTCTATCGGCTGTCCGGGTTTGGCAAAAGCCGGCAGGACGGCGGTCACGACAACGCCGGCGACGTTTTTCAACTGCAGCTTGGTAGCCTGATCGGTGGTCAGGTTGACGCCCATCTGCGACAGCATGTTGCCCAACGCCTGGGTCGTCATCGGGGTCTGGGTTGTTTGATCGCCAGTGTTGTCGAGACCGACAACGATGCCATAGCCGATCAACTGGTTGCTGCGCACACCCTGAATTGATGCGATGTCCTTGATCCGTTCGGCAAGCGCCGGGAGTGACCAAAGCGGCAAGAAAAAAGCGGCGAGTATTGCCGCCTGCCGCCGCCATTTGCCGTTGTCCGTTTTCATCGACTGTCTCCGCGAAGGATTAACTAGAATGGCAACACATTAAGGAAGAATCGTGCCATCCAGCCCATGAACTGGCCTTCGCTCAACTGGCCGGCAGATTTGTACTCGATGCGGGCATCCGCCACCTTCGACGAATCGATACTGTTGGCAAAATCGACGAAGCTCGGATTCACCACTCCCGAGACTCGTACAAATTCCTGCTCCTCACCGATCGCCAATTGTTTCTCGCCGGATACCAGCAAGTTGCCATTCGGCATGACGTCAATCACCGTCACCGTGATGCTGCCCGAGAAGGCATTATTGTTAGCCGCTTCGCCTTTGCCACTGAAAGCGGTGGAACTATCGGCTGCCAGATTCATGTCGAGAACACCGCGGCCAGGCAACCCTTTGAAAGCGGTAACCGAGGCGCTTTGGGCATTCGACTTGTCAAGCTTGTTGCTGTTTTTGGCCGTCGCGCTGGTGCTTTCGGTAATTTTGATCGTCATGGTGTCGCCGACATAGCGAGCACGCCGATCCTCAAACAAAGGCTTGCTGTAGCCGGCTTGAAAAATTGCCCCATTACCGACGGGTGCCTCAAAACGCGGCGAAGGACGGGCGGTCATCGGCTGATGGACATTGGTTGGCGGCACCGTCGTACAGCCGGCGAGCGCCAATAAAACGATGGGAGCAAGGTGTTTCATGGTTTCACCTCACAACTGGCTGAGGCGCCCGAGCATGGCATCGGAAGTAGAAACCACTTTCGAATTGAGCTCGTAAGCACGCTGCGTCTGGATCATCGAGACCAGTTCTTCTGCCACATTGACATTCGAAGTTTCGACATACCCTTGATTGACGATCCCGGCGCCATTGGTACCCGGGGTATTGGGTGTCGGGGTGCCGCTGGCTGCGGTTTCCAGAAAGAGGTTTTGCCCGATGCTTTGCAAGCCGGCCGGGTTGATGAAATTGGCCAGTTGAATACTGCCGATTTGCGTCGATGCCGCAGTTCCCGACTGCGTGATGGTTACCGTACCGTCGGTACCGATACTGACCGAGGTGGCGGTCGCCGGAATGGTGATATTGGGCTGCAGAGGATAACCATCCGAAGTCACAATCTGCCCTTGATTATCTTTCTGGAAAGAGCCGTCACGGGTATAACCGGTGGTTCCGTCAGGCATCAAAATCTGGAAAAAACCGTCGCCCTGGATTCCCAGGTCGAGCGAGTTATCGGTTTTCTGGATATTGCCCTGGGTAAAAATCCGCGCGGTTGACACCGGTCGCACGCCACTGCCCAGTTGCAACCCGGTTGGCACCTGTGTTTGCTGTGATGACTGCGCCCCCGGTTGCCGCAGCGTCTGGTAAAGCAAGTCTTCAAAGACCGCACGGCCGCGCTTGAAGCCGTTGGTGCTGACGTTGGCCAGATTGTTGGCGATGACATCAAGCTGGGTTTGTTGGGCGTCGAGGCCGGTGCGGGCAATCCAGAGGGAGCGGATCATGATTTATTCCTATCAGGCATTCAATGACAGCAGTTGATCGGCGCGTTGCGCGTTGGTATCTGCCGCTTGCATCATCTTGATTTGCATCTCGAACTGGCGGGAGAGGCTGATCAGATTGACCATGGCATCAGTCACATTCACATTGCTTCCCTCCAGCGTTCCGGGAGAAACCCGGACGTTTTCGTCAGCGGCAGCCGGCTGACCACTGCGCAGACGGAACAAACCATCGGCACCACGAACCAGATCGGCTTCGGGCGGATTGACCAGTTTCAAACGACCAACCGCGCTGGAGCTATTGCGGGCACCAAAAGTCGGCACGACAGAAACCGTGCCATCGGCGGCGATTTCAATCGAGTTATCGGGGGGAATATTGAGTGGTCCGCCATCACCAACGACCGGATAACCCGCTTTGGTTTGCAATAAACCATTGACGTCAACATCGAGGCTGCCGGCGCGACTATAAGCTTCGCTGCCATCGGGCAACTGCACAGCCAGCCACCCACGCCCCTGAACCGCCACGTCGAGGTTGCGGCCGGTAAAGATCAGCGGCCCCTCATCAAAAACGTCGCTGACCGATGCATCGACGACAAACGCCCGAGTCGGCATTCCCTCACCGAGCACCGGTACAGCGCGAAAACGATGCTCCTGCGCCTTGAACCCAACGGTGCTGGCATTCGCCAAATTGTTCGCCGTTCCGGCTTGTTGCATGAAGACATGCTTGGCGCCGGTCATTGCGGTGTAAATCAAGCGATCCATGGCAGCGCCTCAGAACTCAGTTAGCGCAGGTTAACCAGGGTTTGCAGCACTTGATCCTGGGTCTTGATCGACTGCGCATTAGCCTGATAGTTACGTTGCAGGGTAATCAGATTGACCAGTTCGGCAGTCAGGTCGACATTTGACTCTTCGACAGTCGACGAGGACAGGGAGCCCAAAGTCGATGTGTTCGGCGCGCCAATCAGCGCCGGGCCGGAAGTCGACGTTTCAGTCCATTGGTTATTGCCGAGGGACTGCAAGCCTGTCGGGCTGGTAAAGTTGGCCATCACGATCTGCGCCTTGGCCAGGGTTTGCCCATTGCTGTAACGACCTTGAACGAGACCATCGCTATCGACAGACAACCCTACCAGTCGCCCGGCCGCGTAACCATCCTGCTCGAGTCGATTGGTACCGAACGAACTGCCAAACTGGGTGCTGCCGGCCAAATCAACATCGAACGTCATCGGCGAAAAAGCGTTCGAGGGAAGACCCAGCGCCGCATTGATTGACGTCAGGTCAATTGACAACGGGATTGTGCTGCCGGAAGCCAGGGAGCCGTCCGGATTGAATGTCACCACGCTCGCCGCACCGCCATTAACGTAGGTGTCGCGTGTGCCATCCACGTTGAAGCGAACTTCCCACTGCCCCGCCGTGCCGGTTTTCACCATGTACATGGTCAAGGCATGGGCATTGCCAAGACTATCAAAGACAGACAAGGCAGTTGAGTAGTTATAACTTTGCGGATTAGGTGTGTATAGCGGCCCTGCCGCCGCAGACGATGCCGCAGTGGCCTCGATGGCGCTACCACCGGCAGCCGTCACTGCCGCAGCAATCGCAGCCGGTGTACCACCAAACGCGGCACTGGCGGCAGCCGCTTCGGCTGGACTACCACCCGCAGCAATCACTGCAGCAGAAACACTGCCCGCGGTCGCGGAAACAGAGGCAACCCAGGGCGTGACAACGGGTTGCCCGACCCGCGAATCAAGCTGTAAATTAGCCCTCACCCCCCTGAATCCGGCCGTTGAACTCGACCCTGTCGGTATCGGCGGCAAATCCGAGGCGGAGATTTGGATCGGTACCGCCGATGACGGAACAATCACGCCTGACTCTGTCGCCGCATAGCCGGTTACCTGCAAAGACTGGTCGTTCACCATGTAGCCATTTTTATCGAGATGAAACTGGCCGTTGCGCGTAAAGGTGATTTCCCCATTACTGCTCATCCGGAAAAAACCCGCGCCATTAATGGAAATATCCAGGGGATTATTGGTGGAAGTGATATTGCCTTGGGTAAATTGCTGCTGAATCGCGGCGACATTCCCGCCGATACCGACTTGGCTCGCCCCACCACCGGCCAACGAAGCTGCAAACACATCGCCGAAATGCGCGGTCGATGACTTGAAGCCCACCGTACTCGCGTTAGCGATATTGTTGCTGGTCGCATCAAGCGCCTTTGCTGCCGTGTTCAGACCACTGAGACCTTGTTGGAAGCCCATTTTTTTACCTCACTTAGAGAATTTGTTGCACATCCTTGAATGCCACGTCGCCCAAGGGACCAAGATCAAGAAGGAAGCCGTCTTTACTCCTCAAAACAGCAGAAACCGTGCCAACCTGCATTGCCGCTGCCGCAACCTTCCTGCCGCCCATACTGGCGTCAACCGCGAAGGTGTAGCTTCCGTCATTGAGCGTAGCGCCGGCGGCGTCCTTGCCATCCCATCCAAAGTAAAAATTGCCGGCCTCTCGCGCACCCATCTCCTGAGTCTGCACAACTTTGCCGGTACTATCCTTGATCGTCACCGTCACCTTGTCTGCTGCCGCCTCAAGCAACGCACCACCAACCGCCTGACCACTGGCCAGCGGCAAGTTATTGCCGGCAACCATGACATTTCTGCCGATCATGGTCGACGACTGCATCGCCTGAGCTTCGTTGTAACCGGCAAGCAACTGAGCCATTGTCGCGTTCAATTTTTCAATGCCGCTCACCGTATTCAGCTGTGCGAGCTGGGTCGTTACCGCGGCGTTATCCATCGGATTGAGCGGATCCTGATTCTTGATCTGGGTCATCAACAAGGTCAGGAATTTGTTTTGCTGATCTTCGACCGAACCCGTTGCAGCCTTGCTTGTGCTACTGCTACCGCCCAGCGTCGCCAATGTGGCGGCGGCCGTTGAGGAGGTGGTATCGCCGACGTTTGCCATTTTTTCTCCGATCAAAAGGGATTAGCCCTGACCAATCTGCAGGGTGCGCAGCAGCATGGTCTTGGCCGTATTCATCACCTCGACATTCGTCTGATACGAACGCGAGGCTGAAATCATGTTGGTCATTTCTTCGACGACATTGACGTTGGGAAAAGCGACATAACCCTTTTCATCAGCCATCGGATTCTTCGGGTCATACACCATTCGCGGCGGCGACGGGTCATCAATCACCTGGCGGACACGCACACCGCGTGCGAGATCTCCGTTGGCACCAATCGGCACCGCCTCAAAGACCACTTGCTTGGCCTTATAGGGCGTTCCATCCGACGAGGTGATGCTGTCCGCGTTGGCCAGATTTGAAGCAACCGCATTCAAGCGCATCGCCTGCGCTGTCATCGCACTGGAAGAGACCCGAAAGACATTAAAAAGACTCATCTGAACAACTCCTTAGCTCTGCGTGCTGCTCATGGCTGATCGCAAACCCTGGAATCGGCTGCTGATCAACTGGGTAATGATTTGATATTGCAGCGCGTTATCGGCAATTTGCGCCCGCTCAACGTCCATATCGACCGTATTGCCATCTGCCGCTGACTGGGTTTCCGGGCGAAACTGCAAGGCTCCGACAGACCCCGAGGCGAGGTTTCCCGCTTGGTGCCCGCGCGCCGTGGTCGCCATTTCCCCGGCGGCAGAGCCGCCCATGGCGCTTTGCATGGCTAGCCTGAACTCGAAATCACGCGCCTTGTAGCCCGGCGTATCGGCATTGGCAATATTCGAGGCCAGCACCTGATGCCGCTGTGTGCGCAAATCCAGGGCTTTACTGAGCACCGCAAAATTTTGTTGAATGTTGGCCATGAAACTCTCCGGAAACGTTTTACTTGCTTAAAAGCACGCTTTGTGCCACCTATCCTTGTATGAGGAGATGTCTTTATCCGGCAAAATACGGTCATGTTTTTTTGCCGCCTTTTCCTGTTAATCCTGACATTTCTCAGCAGCCCTGCTTTCCCGGCTGATGCAGCAATTGTTCTGGATACCGCCGAGCAACACCTCAGAGAGCAGACAAAGACACTCCCCGGCAGCGTGACAATCACCATGGGTCGCTTCGATGGGAGCCGACTTCCCGCCTGCTCGGCGCTCGAAGCTTTTTCCCCCCAAGGCAGCCGGTTAATCGGCAAAACCCTGGTTGGCGTTCGCTGCCTGTCACCCAAGGCATGGACGGTACTCGTGCCGGCGCAAATTGCCGTCAGCGGCAATTATGTGACGAGCAGCCGTGCACTAATTGCCGGCCAGATCATTCAATCAAGCGACCTCGTGAGACTCAGCGGGGATCTTTCGGCGCTTCCCGCGGGCGCCATCGGTGACCCAGCAGCGGCGATTGGCAAAACCCTGCGTAATTCAGTCGCGGCAGGGCAACCGCTGCGCGCCGATCAACTGAGCGCGACGCTATTGATCAAGCAAGGACAAACCGTCAAAGTTGTGTTCAGCGGAGCCGGCTTTACAGTGAGTAGCGAAGGCGAAGCACTGAATAGCGCCAGCGCCGGTGAATTGGTTCGAGTACGCATAACGTCAGGGCAAACCGTCAGCGGCAAGGCACGCTCTGATGGAAGCGTAGAAATTTCGTCATGAGCTCAAGTTCTGTCTAAAATGGTCGTAATCCCGAATACGTTAGAAAAGAATTGAAAGCCCAATCATGAAAATCGATAGCCCCTTCAAGCCGAATCCGGCATCGGTAGCCAACCGCACCGCACCACCGCGTGCCAATTCAACGCCGGCGGCAAGTACAGAATCTGTCAATCTCAGTGCCGCCGTTGCCGCCTTGAAGGGAGACGGGAAAGCTCCCATCGATTCGGCACGTATTGAGGAAATCAAAGCAGCCATTTCTGAAGGCCGCTTCAAGATCAATCCCGAGGCGATCGCCGACAGCCTGATTGAAACGGCACGCCATCTGATCAGCAGCCAGCGCCAGGCCTGATGAGCCCTCTGGCTGAAGTCCTGTCGCGTGAAACCGATCTGGTTTCACGCTTTATTCTGCTTTTGAAAAATGAGCAGAATGCGCTCAAGCTAGCCCAAGCGGCAGCGCTGAGCGAGATCAACCGGGACAAGCAGGCGCTGATCGAGCAACTGAACGCCGTCGGGACAGAACGCTCACGACTGACCGACCTGAATACAGCCACCGCCAATCTTGGCGACATGAGCACCTGGCTCACGCAGCATCCTGATGAAAAGCAATCCGCCGCGTTGTGGGTAGTGCTTATCGATTTGGCAAAAGAAGCCAAGACACTGCATGAGTTGAATGGCACGCTGATTAACCTGCACCTGAAGCAAACAGCGGATGCGATAGCCGTATTAACCCGGCAGCACCAAGAACACTCGCTTTATGGCAGCAACGGCCAAGCGGCAGCGGCTAGCGGCAGCCGCATTGTCGATTCGGCATAAAAACCACTTCAGCGCCCAAGATCACTCTTAGCACCGGCCAGTTCTGTCGGCTCTTCCGGACGGTTTGAATCGATCAGAATGCTGACTCGCCGATTGCGCGCCCGACCCTCGATGCTTGTATTCGTCTCCACCGGTCGCGTTTCGCCGTAGCCAATCGCTGTCAAGCGCTCAGCGCCAACGCCGCTGGCATTGAACAGACGCAAAACAGTTGTTGCCCGCATCGCTGACAGCTCCCAATTGGAGGGAAATTGCGTGGTGGCGATTGGAACATTGTCGGTATGCCCCTCAATCGTAATCGGGAAATCGGTATCAGCGAGCACCTGAGCTATCGCCCCCATCGCACTGCTTGAAGCCGACTGCAAAACAGCGGTCCCCGGCGGAAAAAGAATGCTGTCGTTGATTTCTATCGTGACGCCGCGGCTGGTTTCGAGAAGGCGCACCTTGCCTTGCGCCACCAGAGGCTGCAAGGCATCCATGATGTTGCTGGCAACCCGTTTCATTTGGGAGCGCTGCTCTTTTTTCTTTTCTTCGGCTCTGCGCGTCTCGGGCGCCTTGTCCATCTTGACAACCGGACGCGCCGCTATCGGCGAGCCACTTTGCACTGCGGTAATCGGCTGCCCTCCAGGCTGCCCGGTGGTATTCTTGAAGGCATTGGTCAGCGAATTGGAGAGCACTTTATACTTTCCTTCATTCACTGAAGAAACCGCGTACATGACCACAAAAAAAGCAAAAAGGAGGGTGATGAAGTCAGCGTAGGAGACCAGCCAACGATCATGATTTTCCTGCTCTTCGGCGTGGCGTTTACGAGCCATTACAACAAATAGCCCCGCAGACGGCTTTCAATAATGCGCGGATTGTCGCCAACAGCAATGCCAATCAAGCCATCAACCAACATCTCACGCGAACGAACCAAACGTGAAATGTAGTACTTCAATTTGCCGGCGATCGGCAAATAGATCAGGTTGGCCAGGCCAACACCATAAATCGTCGCCACGAAAGCAACCGCGATTCCCGCACCCAATCTGGTGGGATCAGAGAGATTTTCCATTACGTGAATCAATCCCATCACCGCTCCCAGGATACCCATAGTCGGAGAGTAACCACCGGCAGCTTCCCAAACCTTGGCCGATTGCCTCCACTCCTCTTCAAAGGTCGTGATTTCGACATCAAGCAGTTCACGTATCCGCTCAGGATCGGCGCCATCGACCAGCAGTTGCAGACCCTTCCGGGTGAACAAATCGCTGACCAGGGGAATCTGGTTCTCCAACGAGAGCAAGCCCTCGCGCCGCGACAACTGACTCCAAGCCATAATCTGATCGACGAGAGCACGCTGCTCAAAAACCGGTGGAACCCAGATCCATTTGGCCATCTGAATGCCCCGCCTGAACAAGTGAAACGGGCTTTGCACTAGCACGGCGCCGAGCGTACCGCCCACGACAATCAGCAGCGCTGTCGGCTGAACCAAGGAGCCAAGATGCCCGCCTTCGAGCAATTGCCCGCCAAAAATAGCAAGCGCACCAATCAGCAGTCCGGCAATGCTGATTTTATCCAAGCGACTTCTCCTTGCGCTTTTTCAATTCAGTAGCACCGACCGTCACCTGACTCCGCAAGCGGGCAATTGCCTGACTATGCAACTGACAGACACGCGACTCGGTCACACCGATGACTTCGCCAATTTCACGCAAATTCAGTTCCTTCTCGTAATACAGTGCCATGAGCAGCTTTTCGCGTTCCGGCAGACGATCAATCCCTCCTACCAAAGCCTGTTTCAGACGCTTGTCTTCAAGCAAGTTAAGCGGGTCGGCATCATTGTCGGTGAAGTGCCGCTCAAGGAAATCCTCCCCCTCATCGCCGGAAAAATCCTCAAGATAGAGAATCTGATGGCCGCGCGCATCCTGCAATGTTTTTTGGTAGTCGGCGAGTGGCATCGCAAGCGCTTCTGCCAGCTCGGCCTCCGAAGGAGCTCGGCCGTGTTCGTGCTCGAGCTTGCTGATCATGCCTTCAATACGCCGCAACTCCCGGCGCAACTGACGAGGCAACCAATCATTTTCACGCAAGCCATCGAGCATGGCACCCCGTATGCGCTGGGTCGCGTAGGTCTCGAACTGGGCGCCAAACCCTTCCTGAAAACGATCCAGGGCATCGAGCAAACCAAGCATCCCGTTCTGCATCAAATCGTCGAATTGCACGTTGGCTGGCAGCCTGGCCAGCAAATGATGGGCGATACGCTTCACCAGCGGAGCAAAACGCTGAACCAACTGCTCCCTATCGGGCTGCCCGGCGGCGGTGTACATCAGGCTCTTAGTGCGCTGTGAGTTATGCGTTGGCTCAAGTGTAGCAGTTGCTGCAGGAAATGCTCGACGCCACCGTTTTCAGTGTCACCACGTTGCCAATAAAGCAAATCTGCGGCGATCTCGCGAAAGGCATTGGCTGCCGGCGAGTCGGGCGCCTGAATCAATACCGGACGGCATAACTGACTGGCTTGACGCAACGACTCGTCGAGGGGAATCGCGCCGGCGTAATCCAGTTTTGCAATCCCGCGCTGGGCGGTAACCTGCGCGATATTTTCGTAAATTGAACGGGCATCGGGCGTACTGCGCACCTTGTTCACGAGAATCCGGAAATGCTTGCGTGAGAATGCGTGACTGACTTTCTTGATGAGTGTATAGGCTTCGGTAATCGAGGCGCTGCTTCCGGAAAGAACCACGACGGCCTCTTGTGACGCAAGACCAAATGGCGAAAACCCTTGCGGGTGGGAAATGCTGGCATCGACCAAAATGACATCCAGAGGACGCTCCAGCGACGACATGGCATCAAACAATGTTTGCTGCTGCGCCAGCGACAAGCGATCGAGTTTTTTGACTGCACGGGCGGCCGACAACAGGCGCAAGCCAGTCATGGGTTGCAACATGGCTTGTGTCAGAGGTAATTCACGCAAAACAACATTTAATAAATCATGTTTTGCGATTAACCCAAAAGCGGCGGCAATATCATCGCGTGAGGTGTTTTCGTCGATGATCAGTACTTCTTTCCCCTGTCGAGCCAAAGCAACACCCAAATTAGCCACAGCCACGCTACGCCCAACCCCCTCACACCCCGCCACGAAGGTAACCACCTGCAATTGACTGCCGCCGAGCAGACGCCGCAACCCAGCGGCCTGATCAATCCGGAAATCAGCCACGGCGCGCTCCCGTCGCCATCGTGCCGGCATTCGCCATCATCAACGCCGGCTCAACACCATCGTAAGTATGGGCGGAGTCTTCCGGCGCCTCCTTGAAGGCGCGGTGCAACAAATAAGCGCGATTGGGCAGGTGCAGATCTTCCGGAACGCGCTGGCCGTTCGAAACGTAATGCAGCGTAAGGCCGTGACGCATGATGACGTCAAGCGGCGTTGCCAGGCTGGCCGCCTCGTCAATCTTGGTCAGAATGCAGCCAGCCAAATGGCCTCCCTGATAAGCATGCACCACATCGTCCAGGGTGTCGCCACGCGACGTTGACGAGAGCAGCAGCAAGCGCTGGACGTCACAGCCGGCAAGCATATCGGTAAGTTCCGGAACCAGTTTGTCCTTTTGGCTCATCCCCATCGTGTCAACCAGCACCATGTGTTTGTTTTGCAATTCACGCAGGGTCTGGCGCAACTCAACCGCGTCTTTGACGAGGTGCACCGAGACCCCGAGGATGCGGCCGTAAATGCGCAATTGTTCATGGGCGCCGATCCGGTAACCGTCTGTTGTAACCAATGCCACCTTGCTCGGCCCGTGACGCAGCACGCAACGTGCCGCCAACTTTGCCGTGGTGGTCGTTTTACCCACCCCGGTCGGGCCGACGAGCGCATATACGCCGCCACGATCGACAATATCCCCTTCACTGCTGATCGTCATCAGCGAGCGATCAGCCGCCCCCTTGACCCAGGCCATGGCTTGCAATTGATTGAATTCGTGTGGCAAATCGGCAAGAAGATCACGTGAGAACTGCGGTGAAAACCCGCTATCAAGCATCTGGCGCATGATTTCGGTTTTAACCGGTTGCGAGCGGGCGCTTTCACCCCAGGCGAAGCCGGCCAGGTGCTGTTCGACCATTTTGCGCAGCGAACGAATCTCGTCCATTACCTCGACAGGGACGATCTCCGCCTGTTGACGCTGAACCGGCGCCGCTGGCATCGGAGGCGCCACCCCAGGCGAAGCTGTCTGCTTGCCTGGGCTAGCGGTGCGCCGCGGCAACTCAGTTGCCAAGGAAGGGGACGCTTTTGGCTGTCGGGTGTCGAGAACACGTGAGGCACTATCGTTGGGGGACATCTCCGCCTGCAACAGACCTGGGTGACGCAACGGCGCCGCACTTGCGATCTGCGAACGATTGAGCGTCAGTGCCGGAGCAGCCGCAGAACTTGCTGAGGGTCGTTGCACCCCGGCGCGAGCACTGCTCAGCGAGACCCGATAATCTTCATCGGCCTCCGGCCTTGGTGGCAATCGCCCACCTGCCGGCGGTGTCTCGGCAACCCGGGTCGGAACGATCATCGCCATATCGCGTGCGGCAACCGCCATGATCTCGACGCCCCCCGGGATTCCGCGATTGGAAAGAATGATTGCATCATTTCCCAGCGTCTCCTTAACTTTACGCAAGGCGTCGCGTGCAGTGACCGCGATAAATTTTCTGACGTTCATGTCTTGCCTCCGATGATCGAAGTCATCTTGATAATTCTGTTTTCCGGAATTTCGTTATGCGCCAACACCTTCAATTGAGGGATGCTGCGACGTAAAAAACGCGATAGCAACAAACGCAGACTGGCAGGGACGAGCAGAACTGCAGGCAAACCAAGGCTCTCCTGGCGGGCAGCAGCATTGGCCGTTTCGCGAACCAGCGTATCGGCAAGCCCCGGTTCAAAACTGGTGTTTTCCGAGCCACCCGCAACGGCTTGCGAAAGCAGACGCTCAAGCGTCGGATCGAGCGACATGACCTGAATGTCCTCACTCCCGGGGAAAATCTGCTGGACGATGGCTCTTCCCAGCGCATTACGAACCTGAACCGTCAACTCGTCCACATTTTGGGTGCGCATCGCGTGCTCGGCGAGCGTTTCGATAATCGTCCGCATGTCACGAATGTGGACGCCTTCATCCAGCATATTCTGGAGAATTTTCTGCAAGGTACCGACAGGGACAATTTTTGGCACAAGATCTTCGATCAGTTTGGGCATTTCTTTCGCCAAGTGGTCGATGAGTTGCTGTACTTCCTGACGCCCGAGCAATTCGGCAGCGTGTGTCAAAATCAGGTGGTTGAGGTGGGTTGCCACCACCGTCGAGGCGTCGACGACGGTATAGCCATAAGCCTGTGCCTGCTCACGCTGCCCGGCATCGATCCAGGTCGCTGGCAAGCCGAAAGCCGGGTCTTTGGTTGCGGCTCCGTTGACCGTACCGGCAACGCGCCCTGGGTTGATCGCCAGATACTGACCAAGAAAAGCTTCGCCATGACCAAGCTCAACACCCTTGAGCAAAATCCTGTAAACATTCGGCTTGAGTTCCAAGTTGTCTCGAATGTGAACTGGCGAGACGAGGAAGCCCACTTCCTGAGCAAATTTTTTGCGAAGGCCGCGTATCCGGCGCAGCAATTCGCCGTCTTGCGACTTATCAACCAGCGGAATCAGCCGGTAGCCTACCTCCAGACCCAGAACGTCAAGCGGCGCGACATCGTTCCAGCTAGCTTCCTGTGCCTCCTGGATCGGCAATGGCACAACCGTTACCGCCGAAGAAAGCTGTTTCCTTTCAGCCTGAGTCATTCTTCTGGCCGCATAAGCCAAGCCGCCAGCCAGCATCAGAAACACCATATTGGGCATCCCCGGAATCACCCCGAGAAGACCAATAATTCCGGCAGTGACCGCCAGCGCGGTCGGGTTGCGGAACATCTGGCTGACAGCCTGTTGGCCAATGTCGCGATCGTCAGAAACTCGCGTCACGACCATGCCGGCGGCAATCGAGATGATCAGCCCGGGAATCTGGGCAACCAGGCCATCGCCAATGGTCAGCAAAGTGTAATTCTTGGCGGCCATGGAAAATTCCATGTTGTGCTGGACAACCCCGACAATCAAACCGCCAATCAGGTTGATCAGCATAATTACGATGCCGGCGATAGCGTCGCCACGCACGAATTTGGAAGCGCCATCCATTGAGCCGTAGAACTCGGATTCGCGCGAGATATCCAGACGACGCTTGCGCGCATCCTCTTCGCCAATCAATCCGGCATTGAGGTCAGCGTCAATCGCCATTTGCTTGCCCGGCATGGCATCGAGGGCGAAGCGGGCTGAAACCTCGGCGACGCGCCCCGCGCCTTTGGTAATAACGACAAAGTTGATAACCACCAAAATCAAAAAAACCATGATGCCTACCGCAAAGTTGCCGCCGACCATGAAATGTCCGAAGGCTTCGATCACCTTGCCTGCGGCATCCGGGCCGGTGTGCCCCTCGAGCATCACAACACGAGTTGAGGCCACATTGAGCGACAGGCGCAATAACGTGGTGACCAGAAGCACCGTCGGAAAAACCGAGAAATCGAGAGTTTTTTGGGTATTAACCGCAATCAACAGTACGAGCACCGAAATCGCAATATTGAAAGTAAAAAGCACATCCAGAATGAAGGCGGGCAACGGCAAAACCATCATCGCCAGAATAGTCAGGATCAAGAGCGGTGCCGCGAACTGGCTTGCACTGAGACGCCCGAACATTGCCTGCAACCCGCCCAGGGTTCTTGCGTTAGACGCCATTTACATAGCCTCCGGCACAAGCTCCGGCGGCACGGGCAAGCTGCGCGGCGGCATCGGATAATTGCCGCCGGTTTCACGCCAGCGACTGAGTTGAAAAATATAAGCAAGTACTTCAGCGACCGCGTTATAAAGGGCTGAAGGAATTTCGTCATCAATGGCTGCGTGCTTGTACAAGGCTCGCGCCAAAGGTGGTGCCTCAAGCATGGGAACGGCATTTTGCGCGCCGATCTCCTTGATTTTTTGCGCGACCACACCGATCCCCTTGGCGACCACCCGGGGTGCTGCCATGCCGCTCTTGTACGACAGCGCGACAGCAAAATGTGTCGGATTGGTAACGATGACATCAGCCTTGGGAACCGCCGACATCATCCGCTTACGAGCCGCCTGCATCTGAAGGCTACGGATGCGCCCTTTGACAAAAGGGTCACCCATCATTTCCTTCATTTCCTGCTTGACCTCTTCCTTGGTCATTTTTAACTTGTCGTAGTACTGCCAGAGCTGGAATGGCACATCGGCAAGAACAATCAAAATCAACGCCGCCACCATGACCAAAAAGGTAAAACTGAGCAGATTGCCGGCATGTGCCAAAGCGGCGTCGAGTGGTTGGCTGAGCAAGCCGAAAATTTCGTCACGCTCCCTCCAGATCAACAAGACACCCACCCCACCGACAAGCACTGCCTTAAGCGTCGCTTTGGCCAATTCCATCAAGCTGTTCCAGGAAAACATCCGACCAATTCCAGTCAATGGATTCATCCGCTTGAAATCCGGCATCAGAGCTGTGGTTGAAAACACCCAGGCATTGAGAAAAAACGGCGGGAGCGCGGCGGCCAAAACCAGCAAACCGATTAGCGGAGCAAAGGAAATCAGCGCATCAATCGACAAATCTGCCAGACGCGGCAACATCAGCGCGGGTTCGTGCATGACTTGAGCGTCTAGCGTGAACCCCTTGCGGGTAAGCAACATTGCGCGCTGAACAAACCAGCCACCAAGCATCCAGAAGGTGGCTGCAGCCGTCATCAAAACCAAAAAAGTGCCAAGTTCGCGCGAATGGGGAACCTGCCCTTTCTCTCGGGCCTGTTCAAGTCGCCTACCTGTAGGCTCCTCTGTCTTCTCGAGGTCACTCTCTTCTGCCATAAGCATTCAACTAAGTTGGTTGAATGCATTATAGAAAAAATTCAAGAAAATTAAAGGGGTAGCGTATTTTATTTACATTGTTTATGAAGAGACTGCCGCAACACCATGAGAACAAAACAAACCTTCGGAAATTAAAAAAGGGGGCAAGCCCCCTTTTTTATGAACAGTGAACAAAGCATGTCAAGTAAATTCAAGCATGCGTCCGCCACCGCCGACATCAGTTCGCATCCCGAGATCCGAGAGCAACTCCTTCATATCCAGAATCAAAACAATCTGGCCGTTAGAAAGTGTTGTTACTCCAGCTACTCCCTTTGGCTTGAAGTCCTCCAAAGATTTGATCACCGCATCATCGCGCCCGGCAAAGCTGTCAACACCGAGAATGAAGCTGCGTTCAGCAGTTTGCATAAACACACCATACTCCGGAGGCTGTTCGAGAGGCCAACCGAGCAGACGCGCAAGTGTCACAACGGGCAAAACCTCACCGCGTACCACCAAGGTTTCCTTGCCGCCCACCTCTTGAATACGCTCACGATCAATCGGCAGAATTTCACGAACCATGGACAGCGGCAAGGCAAATGGCTGATCACCAAGCAAAACCAGCAACACCGGCAAGATGGCCAAGGTCAGAGGCAAGGAGATAATGAAAACCGAGCCTTTGCCTTGCTCGGAGCGAATCTCCACCGAACCATTCAGCTTTTGAATATTGGTCTTGACAACATCCATACCAACACCGCGACCTGAAACATCTGAAACTTTCTCCATGGTCGAAAAGCCAGGCAAGAAAATCAGATTAAGGCTCTGACGTTCGTCGAGGGTATTGGCCTCCTCCTCGTTGATCAAGCCCTTTTCGATCGCCTTGGCGCGAATTCGCTCAGGGCTCATCCCCTTGCCATCATCGGCAATGATCAAAACGATATGATCGCCCTCCTGACGAGCCTCCAATCGCACCAGGCTCTTGACAGGCTTACCAGATGCCTGGCGATCAGCTGGCAACTCAACGCCATGGTCAACCGCATTTCTGATCAAGTGAATCAGCGGGTCTGCCAAATCCTCAATCATCGTCTTGTCAACTTCAGTTTCCTCTCCTGACAAGACCAATTCGACGTCTTTACCCAATTGACGAGCCAAGTCGCGTGCAATACGGGGATATTTCTGAAACAAGCGTCCGATTGGCTGCATACGGGTCTTCATGACCGAGTTCTGCAGATCAGAAACCAGCAAGTCAAGCTGACTAACTGCCTGATCAAGGGCATGCAAGGTTTCAGAATCATTTTTGCCGGCGAGAATATCTGCCCGTAAGCTGGTCAACCGGTTCTTCGTCAAACCGATTTCACCCGAAAGATTGAGAACCTGATCAAGTCGAGCCGTATCGACACGGATCGTATTTTCACGACCCCGCTCTTCAGTACGACGTGCGGAAGTTGCCTGCCCGCCTGGACGATCCGTCGTCCGCCGGCCAAATGGCGATGGCGCTTGCGAATTCGGTGGCACAAGCGCGGCTGATTTTTCAATAGCCTTTGGTACGCTAGCAACGGGAACAGGCTCTTCCTTGGCAATAAACTCCCCATCTGCTGCCGCTCCACCAGTCACCGCAGATTGAAGTTTTCCCCAATCGGGCTCACCAGAGACGCCAATCGAAACCGGCGCAGGATCGTCGGCGGAAGCTTTTGCCGACGCGGGTGGCTCGGCCACCCCTTGGCTAGGAACAGAAGGGGTTCCATCTAATGCGCCACGCAATGCAGCAATTACCTGAGGATCCGCCGCCTGAGGCTGAACCATCTGACCCAATTCATTGAACATTTCACGAACCCCGTTGGTAGCCGCCATGATGACGTCCATCAATTCAGGGTTTAACTCAAGCTCTCCATTGCGCAAGCGGTCGAAAAGATTCTCTGTCAAATGACACAAGGTGACTAACTCGCTCGCATTGAGAAAGCCCGCCCCCCCCTTGACAGTGGGAAATCCGCGAAAAATATCGTTCAACAACCCCCGATCATCCGGCGTCTTTTCAAGCTCTACTAGCTTGTTGTCTACGTCTGACAAAAGATCATGGGCTTCCTGCAAAAAATCTTGCAGAAGGTCTTCCATTCCGCCAAAGTCGCTCATCTTTGACCCCCTCAGAAACCTAAACTGTCGAGTAGATCGTCAACCTGTTTCTGGTTAACTACAACATCAGTTCTACCCTGGCTATTAATTACCGGCCCGTTCATCAAGCTGGCAACCTCTTCTGTACGTTTTGTTTCAGGCATCACCTCAACGAGGACTGTCATCAAACCTGACTCAAGCTCCTGCGCCAAGCCAACCACTTTTTTTATCACCTGCCCGGTTAAATCCTGGAAGTCTTGCGCCATCATGATTTCAGTCAGTTGCGCGTGAGTTTCCTGCGTTTTTTGCGGAATTTTTTTATTAAGAAACTCCCGTGTTTCAATGGCCAACGCCTTGAATTCATCAGTGCTTAATTGATTGGCAAACACCTTGTCCCAGCGAGCACCCAAGGCTTTTGACGAATTTTCCATGTCGTCCACCAACGGACTGGCAATATCAGTCGCGTTCAGGACACGGCAAGCTGCCTGCTCCGTCAAATTGGCAATGTAAGTTAGCCGATCCTTCGCATCCGGTAGCGCCGAAACGGTTTTCTCAATGAGTTTGTCGTAACCAAGCTGACCCAAGGTATCGTGCAAGGCACGCGCCATATGTCCAATCCGATTGAAAACTCCCTCCTGAGAAGGCCATGCCTCCGACAAACTTTCCGCAGCCGCCCGCTCAACACTTTCGACAACCTTAGGGGGCTGTGTTTCTGCAGAAACGCTATCAAAAAGCGCCTGCAGGTCGTCGTCATCCCCCGTCGGAACATTGGATTTTGGTGTAGCAACCGTCGTCACTGGTATCGCTGGCGAAAAATCGGCGGCTATTGAGTCGAAAAGGGCTTCGAGGTCGCCTGAGTCGTTATTTGCGCTCATGTTCTTACCTTATGCCATGCCCATTTTTTCAAAAATCTTGTTCAGCTTTTCGGAAAGCGTACCGGCGGTAAAGGGCTTAACAATATATCCACTTGCTCCCGCTTGCGCCGCAGCGATGATGTTTTCTTTTTTCGCTTCTGCAGTAATCATCAAGACGGGTAAGTGCTTCAATGTCGGGGTTGCCCGAATCGTCTGGAGCAAAGTCAGTCCGTCCATATTGGGCATGTTCCAGTCGGTAACGACAAACTCGAACCCCCCCCCCTGAAGCTTTTGCAAGGCGATTGCGCCATCTTCCGCCTCGTCGACATTAGTAAAGCCGAGTTCCTTTAGCAGATTACGGACGATGCGTCGCATCGTCGAAAAATCATCCACCACCAAGATTCTCAATTTTGGATCAGCCATACTTACTCCAAGTATCTCTCGTTATCTCTCAATCAGAGGGCGCAAGGTGTCTGCCAAAGCCTCTGCATCAAATTTAGCCACATAAGCATCAACCCCAACCGATTTACCCATGGCACGATTTGCCTCGGAGGAAAGCGATGAATGCATGACAATCGGCACCCCCTCGAAACGCGCGTCGGATTTAACGTTTTTAGTGAGCACGTAGCCATCCATTTCTGGCATTTCGGCATCAACCAACAGCAAACGAATTTCATCTCGGATGTTAGTACCGCTTTGCTGACAATGAGCCGCTATTCCACGCAGTCGAGTCCATGCCTCCATCCCGTTGGTCGCATGCTTGTGTCGCACGCCCAGTTTGTCTAGAACCTCGGCAATCTTGCGCCGGGCGACGATAGAGTCATCGACAAAAAAAACGCTGGTATCAGGATCAACACGTGCCGGAGGGATGTCAACAATCATCGCTTCGCCAAACGCATTAGCCAGTATTTGCTCAACATCAAGAATGGAAACCAGCCCACCGCCTTCAAGATCAATTACCGCTGTAATCAGCCCCTGGTTTCCAGAAATAACACTTTCAGGCGCCTTGACCCGCTCCCAATCAACACGAATGATTCTATCGACTTCATGTACAAGGAAACCCAAAGTGCGCTTTGAATACTCGGCAACCATCATGGTCTTTCCGAGCCCGGGAGGCACCCCCTCCAACTGCATGAATGGAGCCAATGAGAGTACCGGTATGACGTTCCCGCGCAGGGATATAAGCCCTTCTACACCACTCGGCATGTTAGGCGTTTTAGTGATTCGCGGCGTACGTCCCACCTCACGAACCTTGAATACGTTAATTCCGAAAACCTCTCTCGTTCCCAAGGAGAACAACAAAATTTCCATCTTGTTGGAGCCAGCAAGACGAGTCCGCGCATCTACGCTATCCAAGAGATTTTTATTTTCCATGAGATTCATCGCACGCTCCCCTAGCCCGAGATTGCCTTGGGTATTTGACTGACATCAACCCCCAAGCGCCGCGCCAATGTCTCTGAAAGGCGCTGGGGTTCGAATTTTGGCACATATTCATCTACGCCAACCGAGAGCCCAAGCTTTTGGTTTGACATTCCAGAAAGTGACGAATGCATGATGACAGGAATGCCATTGAAACGAGGATCGGACTTGATTTTTTTGGTCAAGATGTATCCATCCATCTCAGGCATTTCGATATCAGTAAGAACCAAATTGATAATCGAAGAAAGTGCGCGTCCCGTTGATTGGGCATAGGTCGCTATTTTTTCCATCTCTTCCCACATGCGCATCCCATTGACTGCAGACACACCTTTAACGCCCATCACAGCCAAGGTACGCTCAATTTGTTTACGTGCGACACTCGAATCATCACAATAAAAAACGGTGCACTCGGGTCGGTCAATCGGCACGACACTGCGGAAAATCAATTCGTTGTCGTTGGCAGTCGTTTCTGAAAGAACTTTTTCTACATCCATCATCATCACCAAGCGACCGTCATCCAATTCTGTTACCGCAGTCACTAATCCGCCAGTTTGCGACATTAGCATTTCGGGAGGAACGCGCATTTTGCTCCAGTCAAGACGCAAAATAGTATCAACACCCTCAACCAGAAAGCCTTGGGTTCGTCCGTTGTATTCAGTGACAATCATGATTTCTCGGGGCACTTCGGACGAGATACCCGAGTATTTGGCCAGATCGATCACTGGCACCAACGCACCCCGTAAACTGACCATGCCCTCAACGGAGGCAGGCATATCAGGCGCGGCAGTAATCGGTGGTGTGCGCATCACTTCACGCACCTTGAAAACATTGATTCCGTATGTTTCGCGGCGCCCCGTCCGCGGATCGACACCTAAAAAGAAGAGCAGAATCTCAAGCTTATTGGTACCAGCCAGCTTGGTTCGTTCATCAATATTTTTCAACAGTTCTGACATCGGTCTTCCCTCGCACTCCAAGCAAACGGCCTATCGGTGTAACTACAACGCAGAGCGATCCCGGAATCCTTGCCGATGATTATCTTTGCAGAAATTCGCGTGCCCAATGAAGCAACAGGCCGATTGCCCAGCCCCCTAACGCTAACGGCCAGAAGCCCCATGATATTTAGGAAATACGAAACAATTTTCCAAAATTTGCAATATCCAGCACCTGTTTGACATTACCCTTCACGCCTTCCAAGGAAACATCTTTGTTCATTCCGCCCATTTTGTCGCGCAACATAAGCAACATACCCAGCGCAGAGCTGTCCAGGTAGTCCACGCCTGAAAAATCGACAGCCAGTGCCTTGATCTCGGGATCGCCTAGCAATGGCTCATAAGCCGCGCGAAAGTCACGGTGCGTGTTGAAATCAAAACGACCGTTCAATTTGAGTGTGGCTCTCGAAGACTCTTTGTTTACCGTGGTATGCATAAGTTTTCCTGTTAATTTTTAGACCAATGGCGTCTAGTGTAATACTTTGGCACCAAGCATCAAGCGGTATCGGAAATGCATTAACGCGCCGCCTGCAAAACTTTGCGCGCAATCTCCTCAAGCGGGCACTGCTCCTCCACTGCACCGATCAAGAAAGCCTCTCTCGGCATACCATACACAACACAGCTTGCCTCATCCTGTCCAAAAGTGCGCGCGCCAAGTTGCCGCATACGCAACATGCCCTGGGCGCCATCTTTTCCCATTCCCGTTAACATAACCGCAATCGCAAGCTTGCCAACCACCGTCGCCGCCGAGTCAAAAAGAACATCAACGGATGGACGGTGACGATTGACGGGGGGGGTACTGAGCAGCTCCGTGACCAAACCTGATGAGCTTCGACGAATCTGCATATGCGAATGCCCTGGTGCAACATAAACGGTGCCAGATTCAACCTTCTCCCCCCCCTTCGCCTCAATGACTCTAGACGCACAAAGCGAGTCCAAGCGCTTGGCAAATGAGGCGGTAAACGCCTCGGGCATGTGCTGAACAATCAAGATTGGCGGGGAATTTTCCGGTATCCCCGTCAGAAATTCCTTGATTGCCTCGGTTCCACCGGTCGATGCTCCCAAGAAAATGATCTTGTTACTTGCTCCCATTACCGGCAAAGACCTGGGAGTCAACGGAGGGTGTGCACCAGCAGCGCTTCCCGCGGGTGGAGACACAAATTTGCGCAAGCGGGCACTTTTTGCCGCTCGAAGCTTATCTACCAACTCCTCCGCGTATTCTTCCATGCTGTTGATTCCATCGGCGCGAGGTTTGCCGATGAAATCAAAAGCCCCAAGCTCAAGGGCTTTCATCGTTGTCTCAGAACCGGATTGCGTGTAGGCCGAAACCATCACTACCGGCATCGGACGCAAACGCATTAAGCGCTCAAGAAACTCGATACCATCCATTTTTGGCATCTGCACATCAAGCGTCAGAACATCAGGATCGAGTGACTTGATCATCTCTCGAGCCATAGCCGCATCAGCAGCAGCACCGACGACTTCCATATCAGTGGCCATATTGATCATCTCGGTGAGCAATCCACGCATCAGCGCCGAATCGTCCACCACCAGAACTCTCGTTTTATTTGTCATTTAATCGACATGAAATCAAAATTATTCAGCGTTGACCAAATTTCATCTCTGAAAATATCTCAACCTCGCCTTCCACTCTCGAGCTACTGAGGCGATCCTTGTAATCTTTTTCGCGAGTGAATAGCGTTTCGTTGTGCACACGGTGCAGCTTTTTGACCATTACACGGCCTGAGTCGGGAAAATAGTAAACTTTTCTCGGATATGAATCCAACAGATCCTTAGCCACAATCGGGATTTTCTCTGTCTTGAGATAATTTAGAACGAACTCGGCATTACGCGTTCCGACATTGCTGCCTGATAGACTTGCCATCACCGCCCCCCCACCAAACACCTTGGCTTCCAGACAATTTCGTCGCGCCCCCATTTTCATCAGATGGTTGATCAGAACCTCCATGGCGTAAGTGCCATAGCGAGCCGAGGCACCGATCGTCTCGCGACCACCATCGTCGGGCAACATAAAGTGGTTCATGCCGCCCATACCAGTTTTGGTGTCACGAATGCAGGCAGCGACACATGACCCAAGGACAGTGACCAACAAAACACCACTGTCAGTTACAAAATACTCACCAGGGAGAATCTTGGCTGCCTCACTATCGAAGTGCCGGTCGTAATAGCGATTGGTTGCGAGATTTTCATCGTAATCGTGCTGCACTTGATTCCTTTGAGAACGTGAGGCTAGCTTGGCTTTGCCAACGCATAGACGGTCTTGCCCAACGATTTGAATAAATCAGCAGCATGCAGAAAGCTCTCGGAGTGCCCAGCCAGCATCAAACCGTCACGTTGCATCAGTGGCGCAAAGCGCGACAAAATTTTGTATTGCGTCGGTTTGTCGAAATAAATCATGACGTTGCGACAGAAAATAATATCGAGCGGGCCGCGCACCGGCCAGTTAGGCTCCAGGAGATTGACCCGCTTAAACTCGATCAGTTGCTTCAGCTCCGGGCGTACCGCAACGTAGCCTTCCTGACTACCACTTCCCTTGAAAAAAAAGCGCTTTAGCCGCTCGGCGGACATTTTTTCGACTCGTTCAGCGGGATAAACGCCTTTTTGCGCAGTAGCCAAGACGTTGGTATCAAGATCGGAAGCAACAATCGAAACGTGTGAAGCATGACTACCAAAGGTCTCAAGTACCGTGATGGCAATCGAATAAGGCTCTTCGCCGGTTGAAGCAGCAGAGCACCACACACGAATCGGCTGCTTGGTACCGAGTTTTTGTAGATGTTCGGCAAAAATCGGGAAATGGTGCGGCTCACGAAAAAAGGAAGTCAGATTGGTCGTCAATGAATTGACGAAGCGCTCCCACTCGTCACCACCACCATTTTCAAGTTTATCGAGGTACTCGCCAAAAGTATTCATATTGGTTGCCCGGAGGCGTCGGGCAAGGCGCGAATAAACCATATCCTGTTTGACTGGTGATAGCGAGATGCCGGCATGCTGATAAATCAGCTTGCGAACACGTTCAAAGTCAGCCCCTGAGAAAGTGAATTCACGCTCCCCCTGATCTCTCCCGAGTTTGCCGGAATACGCTGTCGATTGACGGAGAGCAGATGGCGGCGGCCTGCCCAAATCGGCCATCAGAATTCTTCCCATTCATCATCAACTGTGGCTGGTAATGCCGCCTGCTTAGGGGGTGCCAATCGCTGAGGAGCCGACTTTTGCGCCTCTGGAAAGACTAGGGGCGAGGCCAGACGCTTACTTTCCTGCGCCGCACCAAGGTTGAAGGCTGATACTGCTTTGGCCAGATTTTGCGCCTGCTCCTCAAGGCTCTCGGCGGCAGCTGCGGCCTCTTCAACCAGAGCCGCATTCTGTTGCGTGACTTCATCCATCTGGCTAACTGCCAAGCTTACCTGCTCAATTCCGGCGCTTTGTTCACGGCTGGCTTCTGAAATGTCCGCCATGATCCGCGCTACTTGCTTGATGCTGCTAACAATATCTTCCATCGTTTGCCCAGCCTGATCAACTTGACGATGGCCGATTTCAACCTTGCTCACCGAGTCAGCTATCAAGCCTTTGATTTCCTTTGCTGCACCGGCACTACGCTGCGCCAAATTACGAACTTCTGTCGCCACCACAGCAAATCCGCGCCCCTGTTCGCCAGCCCGTGCCGCTTCGACAGCAGCATTCAAAGCCAGGATATTGGTCTGGAAGGCAATCCCATCAATGACCCCAATAATGTCTGAGATACGCGTGCTTGATTGCTGGATGGCGCTCATCGTATCCACAACCCTGGCCACCATCTCTCCGCCCTTGACTGCCACTTGCTGAGCCGTACCGGCCAGTTCGTTGGCTTGGCGAGCATTGTCGGCATTGTGTTTCACCGTACTGGTAAGTTGCTCCATGCTCGATGCGGTTTCTTCGAGACTGCTGGCTTGCTCTTCGGTGCGTGCGGAAAGATCCTGATTGCCTGAGGCGATTTCCTTCGCCGCCGTATTGATCGCATCGGTAGCTTCGTGAATTTGCCCAATTATGTCGCGCAGGCGGGCAACGGTCAGATTGGAGTCGTCCTTAAGCTGGCCGAAAGTGCCTTCATATTCGGCTGTAATGGCTTTGGTCAAATCGCCATCGGCCAGGGCCGAAAGAACCTGAACAACATCATTGAGACCAACTTCGCTGGTCTGTAGAAGCGTGTTTAGATCGTTGCCCAGTCGCAAAAAGAAGCCTTTTTTGCCCTCCACCGCAACGCGTTGCGTAAAGTCACCTCGCGAAGCGCTGCTGACAATACTGCCCACTTCGTTCTCGACGGCAACCTCTTCGGTGCGATCCAGCCATTGACTCGCGCGACCGAGATACGCGCCCGTGACATCGCGTACTGGCGACGCAGTTACCTGCAAAATCCGTCCGCACATGTCGACTTCGAGAGTACGTGGCGCACTTAATTCGGCGCTGTAGGCTGCCTTCACTGCCGGATCATCAAAAAACTCAACCAGTGAATGTTTGAACATCCCGCTCACCGAAAAACCCGGCACACGCGCTTGCATCTGCGGCTCCATTTGAAGCCACAATGCTTCTGCCGCCGCGTTCATGTAGATCAGGGTGTTTTGCTGATCTGATATGGTCATCGCCGATGCCGCACCATCCAGCGCCATCTTTATTCGCGTCATTTCGGATGCAATCCGACGCGCTTCGCTCAAGTCAAAACCTGTCTTGATTTGCATAGTGCGCGCGGCATCGGCTATTGCCAAAAGTTCATCACGGCGAGTAAATTCAAGCCGCGAATCACTGCGCCCTTCCGATAACAAGTTAAAGTAATCAGCGGCCTCCCTGATCGGACGACGAATACTGTTGGCCAAGGCAATCGCCAAAAAAATACTGATCAGTACAAAACTGGCAAGCAAGATGCCAAACTTTACCTTGAATGCCGCGGCAGATTCACCCGCCTGATCGACATTTTCCTTAGCGACACTCAACTGCAGAGCCACTAGCTCACTTACCTTGTCAGAAATCGGATCAATGGCAGGATAGAGATCCTTGGCGGCGAAAACACTCAGGGCATCCTTGTCCCTTTCGCGCAAAATCAACTTTAAATGATCGGTCACGCCATCACCGGCTCTCATCAACAGATTCAGATCGGCGACCAGTTTTTTCTCTTCATCGGTCAGGAAGGTGTTTGTATACTCCAACCAACGGGTGCGGATCACTTCCTGCGCTTTTTCGACCTTAACTAATGCCGATTCAAATGTCTCTGCGCCATCGCGAGTTTTGTGCGATAAATCAACAATTGAAACCGCATAGGCGTCTGCCACATCTTTGAGTTGCTGCAGAGGTACGACACTGTCGGCATAAACCGTATGTAGGCGGTCATCACTGTCCTTGACCGCCAATTCGCCGAGCAACCCGAGCACTAACATACCTGCTGTCAACAACCCGATGATGGCAAAAATTCGCTGGGCTATTGTCCGGCTGTAGACCCAGGCTCCTAGGCTAAAACCCGACTTGACGACACGCCCCTCGCGGATCGTCAATCCGCTGGCGCGCCCCTCTCGAAATAACCGATAAGCCGCCTCGGATGCTTCAATTTGCTCACGCGTAGCTTGACTACGAACGGACATATAGCCATTGATGACTCCGTTGTGATAAGTCGGCGTCACATTCGCCACAACCCAGTAATGATCACCGTTCTTGCAACGGTTTTTTACCAAGCCAGTCCAGGGGCGCTTGCCTTTGAGAGTCTCCCAAAGATCACCAAAAGCCTCAACCGGCATATCTGGATGGCGCACAATATTGTGAGATTGCCCAATCAACTCAGCCTCAGTGAACCCGCTGATATCAATAAATGCTTGATTAACATAGACGATCTGCCCCTTGAGATCGGTAGTCGAAACAATCATCTCGCCAGGGGCAAGCATCGCTTCTTTTTGGGTAACTGGTTGGTTATTTTTCATGTTGCTTTCGCCTCAATGGTCTAAACAATGCCTAAAATTCGCGCCACTCGTCGTCTAGTGACTCTGTCTGGGAATGCGGACGGCTGCTGGCACTCTGCATCGGCTCTGCATCTGAGGCATTGAGTGCTGCAGGCAGCGAGAGTGGCGTTGAATTGCTCCGGCGCCCGGACAGTTTAAAAATCGCCACAGCTTCTGAAAGCTGATGCACCTGATCCTCCAGACTTTCAGCCGCGGCTGCAGCCTCCTCAACTAGCGCGGCATTCTGCTGCGTCACTTCATCCATCTGGTTAACCGCCAAGCTGACCTGCTCGATACCGGCACTTTGTTCGCGACTAGCTTCTGCAATATCGGTAACAATCTTGGCTACCCGCTTGATACTTCCAACCACTTCTTCCATTGTCCGACCCGCCTGATCAACCAAACGATTACCGGCCTCAACGCGATCAACAGAGTCGGAAATCAACCCTTTGATTTCCTTGGCGGCATCGGCACTGCGCTTGGCAAGGTTACGTACTTCGGTTGCAACAACCGCAAAGCCACGCCCCTGCTCACCTGCACGCGCGGCCTCGACCGCCGCATTTAGAGCAAGGATATTGGTTTGAAAAGCAATGCCGTCTATAACGCCAATAATGTCCGCAATTTTGCTGCTTGCCTGATGAATCGAACTCATCGTCAAAACCACCTGACCGACCACATCGCCCCCCCTCTCGGCCACACTTTGCGCACCAGCAGCCAAGTCGTTGGCCAACCTGGCGTTTTCGGCGTTTTGTTTTACTGTGGCGGTCAACTGCTCCATGCTTGAGGCAGTTTCCTCAAGACTGGACGCCTGTTGCTCGGTGCGGCTGGAAAGGTCTTGATTACCACTGGCGATTTCCTGAGCTGCGAGCTTGATCGCATCCGCGGCTCCCTGAATCGAAAATATGATCTCTTGCAGGTTGTCGATTGTGATATTGGCGTCATCTTTGAGACGCCCCAACAAGCCTTGATATTCGGTATCGATTTTTTGCCTCAAATCACCTTGCGCAAGGCGGGTGAACATGCCGCCAATGTCGCCCAAAGCATGGCTGTTAACCTCCAGCAACTCATTGATCCCACGAGAAATTAGCTGGAAGAAGCCGGTCATTTCGGCAGCCGCGATGCGCCGCGAAAAATCCCCAGAGGCGGCGGCCGAAACAATACTGCTCACCTCTTGCTCAATTGCCACCTCAAGCGTCCGGTCCATCCACTCAACGACCGTCCCGAGACGCTCGCCTCGCTCATTCAGAATTGGACTGCCAACCAGGTCGAAGGAATGCCCCCCAACGACAATCTGCGTACGATGCACTCCCTTGAGTCCAGCCAGCAGGTCGCGCTGGTGCGACTTGTTTTTATGGTAAATGTCAAAATTTGAACCAAGAATTTCGTCAGCACGAAAATCAGGTAGGTCTTTCCGGATGTCCGCCTCAGCCATGCGCATCATTTTGAACGCGGCTGCGTTACAGTAAATAATCAGCCCATCAGGATCGGCGACCATCACACTGTTCGAGGTCACATCAAGCGCCACCTTGATGCGCATTGCCTCATCAGCGACCTTGCGCTCGGCTGCTCGGCGGTTTTTCAGGTCAGTCTGCATCCGGCTTAACGCGCTCATCAACTGCGCCGGCTCGTCCTTTCCGTGGGTATTAATCTGATTGTCGAAGTTTCCGCCAGCCACCGCGTTCGCGACCATCACCGAATCGTTCAAGGGGCGCGTAATCTGGCGAGTGACCCAGATACCTGCCGGAAGCATGGTGAGCACAGCCAACCCAATCAAGAACAACATGCTGGTCTGAACCTTGCTCTTGATCTCGCTGATCTCCTCAACGCTACGACTGTTATTTTCTTTCTGGAGATGAACAAAATCGCCAATGCTATCGAACCATATCTGCATTTTTGGCTGAAAATCATTGACGAAATGCTCTTCCTGAGCCGGATGATTGCCCTGTTTGATCAGCACGACCATCCGCACCAGCGAATCTTGAGCCGCCTTGCGGGCAAGCAGCATTCGTGCAAATACTTCTTTGTCCCCCGTAGAAACCAGCGTCGACTGAAGCGCTCCTTCCAGATCGATTGAGCTTTTCAGGCTGGCTTCAACCTTTGCCAGTTCGCCCATTTGCTTATCGATCTCATCATAGATGAGGGCGGCGCTACGGACATCTTGAGCAATTAACAGATTGCTCATTCGCATCGTGACAGCTTGTTCGGTCTTCTTGATATTCTGGTTGATGATGCCATCAACCTTGTCGGAGACCGAATTCAGGCTGAGCAAACCGATGGCGACAATCACGAGCATCAGCACCAAGGCTCCGACCGTTGCCATCAAAAGACGGGTACCGATCTTGTAGTTGCGCAAACTCAAAGTATCACCCCCTCAAAACAATCCGCTGGTTTCACTCGCTGGCCGAGTCAATCAATTCCATATCACCACTCGTCATCAGACGCTCTATGTCGGTAACGATCATCATTCGTGTATCAATCGTTGCCAGACCCAGAATGTATTTGGTATCAAAACTACCCGAGAAATCAGGAGCCTGGCGAATCTGATTGGCATTCAAGGAAATCACGTCAGAAACGCTATCGACCACAACACCGATGACTCGCCGCGCAATATTCAGGATGATGACAACGGTAAACGGGGTGTAATCAAACGTCCCCAGCTTGAACTTGATCCGCAAATCGACGATGGGCACGATAATCCCGCGCAAATTGATGACACCCTTGATGAAAGCCGGGGCATTGGCAATCAGGGTGGGTTGCTCATAACCGCGGATTTCCTGAACCTTGAGAATATCTATCGCGTACTCCTCGCTCCCGAGGGTAAAAGTCAGATACTCGTTCGCGACCAAATCCTCTTCGCTTGCGGGTGAACCGGTATGTGTTTTCGCTTCCATCATTGCTCCTTGTCCGGCCTCAGCCGACTTTCTGCATCATTGACCGCGCCATGCCGGCAATCGCCGACACATCCAGAATAAGCGCCACGTGACCATCGCCCATGATGGTTGCACCGGAAACCCCGGTCACCCGACGATAATTTGCTTCCAGACTCTTGATAACCACCTGGTGTTGACCAATCAACGCATCAACACACAGAGCAGCCTTGGTGCCGTCGGCATCTATGACAATCATGATCCCCTGCGTAAAGTTCCGCCACTTGGACTTGATCCCGAACAATTCAGGAAGAACCAGTACTGGCAAATACTCCCCTCGCACCTGAATCACACGCCCCTGGTTGGAAAGCGTCTTGATATCACCCGGCTCTGGTTGTAGCGATTCGATCACGTAAGATAGCGGCAGAATATAGGTTTGGTCACCCACCGCGACCGACATGCCATCGAGAATCGCCAGCGTAAGGGGCAAGCGCACGGTCATACGAGTGCCGACGCCGATCATCGAATCGATTTCGACTCGCCCCCCCATTTCCTGAATATTGCGTCGTACAACGTCCATCCCGACACCGCGCCCTGAAACATCGGTGACTTGGTCGGCCGTCGAGAAACCCGCTTCGAAAATCAGGTGAAAAACCTCTTGGTCGCTCATCTGGTCGGAAACCGGCAACCCTTTCTCGCGTGCTTTGTCGAGAATTTTTTGACGCGGCAAACCCGCACCATCATCTCCCACTTCAATAACGATGTTGCCTCCTTGATGGTAGGCTTTCAGCGTGATCGTTCCAACCGGGCTTTTGCCCGCCGCCACACGCTTTTCCGGAGATTCGATACCGTGATCCAGACTGTTGCGAATTAAATGGGTAAGAGGGTCAGTGATGCGCTCGATAAGGCTCTTGTCAAGTTCGGTCGTTTCGCCCGAAGTTTTCAGCTCAACTTGCTTACCCAGCTTGCTCGACAAATCGCGAACAACGCGTGGGAATCGAGAAAAAACAAACGAAATTTGCATCATCCGAATCGACATCACCGATTCTTGCAAGTCACGCGTGTTTCGCTCAAGCTGGGCAAGACCCACCGTTAACCGCTCCGGCACCTGCTCCTGCATTTGTGTTGCCGTCTGCAACAGCATGGCCTGCGTGATCACTAATTCACCGACCAGGTTGATTAATTGGTCGACTTTTTCAATACTGACACGAATCGACGAATCACCGCTGGCAGCGGCTACGGCAGCTGGCTTGGGGACGGCACGCGCAAGAACAGGTGGCTCTTTGGCAGCGGCGGGTGCTGCTGGTGATCCACTTAGCGCAATGGATGCCAGTTTCGACGCATCAAGAATGGACGGTACCTCGACAGCAACGGGCGGTAAAGGTGAGAAAAAGCCGAATCCATCTCCTTCTTCAATCACCGGAGCAGCCGCGGAGGGCTCGATTCGTGGCGTTTTCAGCGGAGCAAAAAAGCCGTAGCCCTCTCCCTCATCCGGCACGGCAACGGCTTCAAGTGCAGCCAGTAACTCGCCGGGCAACGGCTCGAAAAATCCGTAAGCGTCGTCACTTCCCAATCCATCGGTCTCTGCGGTCGCGCGTGCTTCGGCAGACTTGTCGAAAAAACCATAGCCACGAACACTATCAGGCACACCCGGCGAATCGCCGAAAAACCCGAAAGCCGTTGAGCCGTCTACAGCCACCGAAGTATCTTCAGCAATTCGCCAGGCACCATTGTCGGAAATGAAGTCAATCTGATCAGCAAAGGATTCCCTGTCTGCGCCGGTTGTTAGACGTACCTCCCAAAACCCCTCGCCCTCCTTGCCATGAGGCTGAGTGATGACCTCCAACTCGCCCATCGTGCGCAATTCATCGAGCAAATTGGCAACCCCATCTCCTCTCGCAGAAATCGCCGTAGGGACAAATTGAATGTCGTAGACACGCCTTCCGCTATCGACCATCGGTGATATTACGGCGACCTCGTCTTCTTCAAATGACTCTTGCTGCACAACCGAAAGAGTTTCTGCCGGCGCCGAATCAACGAGATCAAGGACTTCGCTTGCAACCTCGTCAGATGAAAGTTGCCGCAACTTGGTGCAAATCGCTTCAACCAGCAATGGATCCGCTTGGCCTCGCCCTTGATGTCCATCCAGCATTTCACGAAGACGATCCCCACACTCAAGGAAGGCGTCCACCATGTCGCCTCGCAAAACAAGTTCATGCTTACGAATACGATCAAGCAAATTTTCAAGGATATGGGTAGTTTCAGCGAGGTCGTTAAAACCAAAGGTACCAGCGCTTCCCTTGATCGAATGGGCTGCCCGGAAAATAGCGTTCAACTGCTCCGAGTCTGGATTGTCGATATCCAGTTCGAGAAGAAGTGCTTCCATTGCCGCCAAATGCTCTGCCGATTCCTCGAAGAACACTTGATAGAACTGAGTCATGTCGATAGCCATGCTACTCCCTCACCTCACCCATCACATTGAGTGACAAGTGGAAATCGAATGCAACGTTCACTGGCAAACTCGGCCAGCTTTGAGTTCTCGGCGTCAGCCAATCACCTTGCGTACGACTTCAATCAATTTCTGTGGATCGAATGGTTTGACCAACCATCCCGTTGCCCCGGCGGCTCGCCCCTGAGACTTCATCGCATCTGAAGACTCAGTAGTCAGCATCAGTATCGGAACCGCACCATATTGCGTCATGGCACGAAGATTTTTAATCAGGGTCAGCCCATCCATACGCGGCATGTTCTGGTCGGTAAGGATCAGGTTGACGCTGCGTCCCTTGGCCTTTTCCAGCCCGTCCATACCATCAACTGCCTCAATCACATCGTATCCGGCACTTTTCAGGGTAAACGACACCATCTGACGGATCGAGGCAGAATCATCAACTGCAAGAATGGTTTTAGCCATGTTTTCCTCTTGGGCAAATCAAAACAATTCGACATCACCGCTGGAATAGCCGGTTTGTCGGACAGGATTGTGATTAACTTTCTGTTTAAGGGCATTCAGCTTTTGTGACAGGGCATCAACATGTTCACGCACACTATCAAGCGCCTGCACAGTACTCTCCGAATCATTCGTATTACTAAGCAACGAGGCAATTTGATTTTCGTCACCCACCACTTCATCAAGAATTTCGAGGCGGCGAAGTACGTGTCCAAGTAATTGCGTCACCATATCCTGAAATTGCAAAGACATGACAGCTTGATTGACAGAAATCTCAACCTTTTCGGCAATCAAATTGAGTTCGCTTACCGAATCACCAGTACGCCGGTTCATGTCCTCAATACCAGTCATGGCAACTTCAACATCATTTTTTGATGTCAGTGCAAAAGTCATGTCCTGGGCTGCCATACGATTGATTGCGCCTTCCGCCTCCTCGACATGGCTTTGCATTGTCATCAGCGCATCACGTATCTGTTTGCTGAAATGGTTGGTTCTTCCTGAAAGGTCACGCACCTCATCAGCCACCACCGCAAATCCGCGTCCAGCCTCGCCCGCGCGGGCAGCTTCGATCGCGGCATTTAAAGCCAGAAGATTCGTCTGCTTGGCGATCCCCTCGATTTCACCCAACCGGCCACGCACTTCACGCATCTGTGTAGATATCCGGTCAGTCATTTCAACCAGCCCCATCGCGACACGCGAATTCTGGATGACGCTATCGACAAACTGGCGCAAAGTCTCCGACGTTTTTGCGGCAAATTTCTCAAACTCCCCCAAGCCACCCGCCGAATCCGGCCCGGAGCCTGAAATTATTTTCAGACCAAGAGCGTGTTGGCGCTGAACCTCACTATTAATTCCCTGAAAACTATTTATCAAAGTCGCAATAGCGTCAGTAAAAATAGTCTGCGTACGCGTTATTTCACTGCGCATCTCGATAATTTGCTCGGAAAACTCTCCAGACACCCTAACGATTGCCTGCCTGCTGTGTTCAATCACACTGCGATCGAGCGGATTCGGTTGCCCGGACTCGCTGCCCGTTGAACTTCCGCCCTGAAAGCTGACTAACACCAGCAAACCGATAATTAGCAAGGCCAACGCAAAAAGAATGGTTCCAGAGCGCGCCGAGGGCTCAATTGTGACCAGGACAGCCAAGATCAACGCTGACCATCCAGCGCCAACCCAAATCAGGCCTTTATTGTTGCCCATTTTCTCTGTCCCCTCGCTCACTACCCAATTAACCCGCCGTTCCCTTGTTGGCAGGAGGAATTTGCAGTGCCTCTTGCAACCCACCCTCCCCATCAACTTCTGTTTCCGATCTCTCATCCTGAAGGATGGCTTGCTCAGTTTTTTGATTCAGAACGACGATACTGATCCTTCGATTTATCGAGCTCAACGGATCGTTCTTGTCGAACAGTACCGTCGAGGCAAGACCAACGATACGCATTATTTTAGCGTCATTAAGCCCGCCGGCAATCAACTCGCGTCGCGAAGCATTTGCGCGATTAGCCGATAACTCCCAATTTGAGAATCCACGCTCACCATCGGCGAACTGAGCTGCGTCGGTGTGCCCCGCCAAACTGATACGATTACTGACTCCATTCAGCGAGCTACCAATCTGGCGCAGTATTTCTTTCGTGTAAGGTTTAAGGTCGGCGCTGCTGGAGTCAAACATCGGTCGATTTTGCTCGTCGACAATCTGTATACGCAGCCCCTCTGAAGTAATGTCGAGTAGCATCTGTCTTTTGAATTGAGCTAACTGCGGCGTACTTTCAATCATTTTTTCGATGTCGGCCTTCAATGCTTCGAGTGCCTGTTTTTCTTTTCGACGAAACTCAGCTTGCGCTTCTTTTGAGAATGAGGTTTCTTTCTTTTTCTCGACATCACCTTGCTTGACTTGCCCGTATTGCCGCGTGAGATCCTTCCCCCCACCCTGCAGTACGCTTGTGGCATCACCTGAACCGCTTCCACCTGCCATAGCAACCTTGACCGGATTCTGAAAATAACTTGCTATACCCGACAAATCCCCTTTGGCAGTCGACCCCAAAAGCCACATCAGCAGAAAAAAAGCCATCATCGCCGTAACAAAATCGGCGTAAGCGATTTTCCAAGCGCCACCATGTGCACCGCCCGCAACAACTTTCTTGCGCTTGATGACAATTGGGCGTGTGGAGTCGTCGCTCATTTCGGTAACAAAGTGTTAGATAACGAAGTCACTTACCTTTACGCGCCTTCAAGTCTTCCTCCAACTCGCGAAAACTGGGGCGCACATGTGAATCGAGTGTCTTGCGTCCAAACTCCACGGCTACCGCCGGCGCATATCCCGACATCGACGCGAGTAGCACCATTTTGATCAACTGGTAAATCTTTCCACTTTCCTTGGCCTTCTGCTCGAGCAGTTTGGCAACCGGCTCAACAAAGCCATAAGCAATCAAAATTCCAAGAAAAGTGCCCACCAGGGCGCCTCCAATCATTTTTCCCAACACCGCAGGTGGACTGCCTACCGAACCCATTACGTTAACAACTCCCATGACCGCCACAACGATCCCGAAGGCAGGTACTGCACCAGCGACATTGGAGACCACGTGACCAGGCTCTTCAGCTTCATGGTGATGGGAGTCCAGCTCAACATCCATCAAGCTCTCGATTTCGACCGTATTCAAGTTACCGCCAACCATCATGCGCAGGTAATCGGTAGTGAATTCCATCACATGGTGATCATGAACCAGGTTTGCATACTTGCTGAAAATCGGGCTCGAATCAGGATCCTCAATATCTCCCTCAATCGACATCAGACCCTCTTTACGGACTTTGCCGAGGATTTCAAACAGCATCGCCAATGCGTCGACGTAATAAGCCTTGTTGAATTTTGAACCCTTCAACACCCCGGGCAAAGCTCCAACGGTAGCCTTGATGATGCCGATGTTGTTCGCCGCAACAAAGTAGCCAATCGTCAACCCAATAATCGCCACGTACTCCAGGGGAACCCACAGCGCCAGAAGACTGCCGTGAACCGCGTAAGTCCCAAGAGCAGATGCAAGGATAATCACATAACCGATGATGAGAAACATACGGAACCCTCAACCGCGCATAAATGCTATTAGCGTACAGTTTCTTTAATTGAACTCTATTGTAAGCATAGGCTTCCCTGCAAAGCAAAGAAAGAAGAAAAATGCGTATTTCACTCCCTCGTAGCCTGTGATTTCATCGAAGCGCGGCTCGCGGATAAAATGACCGACGACTTTTCCGCTGCGCCGTCCGCCTGCGACACGCACAAACCTTCGGCTACCGTCACCGCGGAAAAATCCACTCTCACCTCACATACGGAAATTTCGAGAAGCCCGTCGCGCTCAGCATGTCCAGATCAAATTCCGCATCCGCCTCACCCTTTCAACATTGACTGAGCTCAAAACTTCTTTGGGTCTTCCTGCTTTTCAGCGGCTTTTTTGACAGGCGGCACATCATCATCCATCAAGATTCGAAATCCCGGCCCTTCGAGGTCATCAAACTGCCCATTGCGCACCGACCACCAAAAAGCGAAGGCAATGCCAAAAACCAAAACCACTGATATGGGAATTAAGAGGTAAATACTTTCCATCAATCGCTCTCCATACGCTGAATCCGTAGCGAATTTAAAACCACAAGCAAAGAACTGGCAGACATCCCGATTCCCGCCAACCAGGGTGGCACCAAACCGGCAATTGCCAGCGGCAAGGCAACGGCGTTGTAGGCAAAAGACCACCATAGATTCTGACGAATGACCCTCAAGGTGAAGTGGGCACGCCGCACCCCCCAACGCAAGTGATCAAGATTTTCTGAAAGCAGCACGAAATCGGACTGTGTCCGCGCCAATTGCGCGCCGCCGCCCATCGCGATTGAGACCTGCGCCTGTGCCAATACAGGCGCATCATTGACCCCATCGCCAATCATCGCAACGATGGCACCGCCTTGTTGCAAGGCGGTTACGCAATCATGTTTACCCTGCGGCGTCACACCGGCACGAACATCGTCAATGCCAAGCATTGCCCCAACCCTGATTGCGACAGAGGGTGCATCACCACTCAGCAAAACGACGTGTGTGCCGCGCTCTAGAAGCTCTTTGACCAGCGGAGCCGCTTCGGGACGAACTTCGTCACCGATCCTGAACAAAGCCAGGCAGCTTTTCTGATCGGCCAAAACCACGACGGTATCGCCACTATCTAACCAAGCCGCAAGCGACACGGGCATTTCGCCGGCACTTAGCTGCATCACGTAATCTGGGCGCCCGATACGATAACGCTGCCCATTGAGGCTCGCCTCAATTCCCTGGCCGGCTTCCGAGATGACCGACTCCGCAAGCGGCAATTCACCGCAAAATGCATTGCGCAAGGCAGCCGCGACCGGATGCTCTGAGGATTGCTCCAAGGCTGCAGCTATACCTAAACACTGCTGTCTGTCGAGTTCGCCACATAACTTGATATCAACCAAATGCATTTCGCCAGCCGTCAAAGTGCCGGTCTTATCGAAAACAACGTGCGTCGCCCGAGCCAATGTTTCGATGGCATGACCACGCGTAACCAACAGACCGTCTTTCGCGAGCGCCCCGGCAGCCACAGTCAAGGCAATCGGCGTTGCCAGCGAGAGGGCGCATGGACAAGTCACCACAAGCACTGAAACGGTTATCCACAATGCTTGAGAAGGGTCGACCAGGTACCATCCAAAGCCAACCAACATGGCCACCACCAACAAGGCGCCCACAAAGTAGCTGGCGATGCGATCAGCGAGCTCAACAATCTTCGGTTTTTCGAGCGCGGCTCGCTCCATCAGATTGATTATCGCCGACAAGCGCGTGCTCTCACCAACCTGCTCAATCTCTACGACCAGAGGGCTTTCGGCATTAATCGAACCGCCCGTAACCATATCCCCGGGGGCTTTGGCTACCGGTTTGCTCTCCCCCGTCAACAGGGCTTCATCCGCACAGCTAATGCCCTCAACAACCCGCCCATCTGCCGGAACGATCTCGCCAGCTCGTACCAGAATGTAGTCGCCGGGTTGCAACTCATTGACAACACACGCGTCAGTGCTGCGATCAATCGGGAAATTAGGCAACTTTTGCGCGAAGGCCGGCAACAATTTTGCCAGTGCCTCGGTGACGCTCAGCGCCTTCTGGCGCGCATTCATCTCAAGGTATCGCCCACCGAGCAGGAAAAAAATGAACATCGAGACCGAGTCAAAATAGACGTCACCCTGATGTATCAAAGTCGCCCAGCAACTAGCGACAAACGCAGCCCCTACCCCCAGCGCCACCGGCACATCCATCCCGACACGCCGCAATTTGATGTCACGCCAGGCATTCTTGAAAAACGGTGCAGACGAATAAAAAACAACCGGGATTGTCAACAACAAGCTAGCCCAACGCATCATGCTCTCGACATCCGGCGTCATGTCTCCATCAGCCATATAGACCGGAACGGCATACATCATCACCTGCATCATTCCGAATCCTGCCACCCACAAGCGCCACAATGCTTCGCGGCGCTCTTTGCAGGAAATCTCCTCGCTCCGGGAGGCATCATAGGGATAGGCACGATAGCCGATAGCCGCAATCGCCCCGAGAATGTCGGATAGCTTGATTCGTGTCTCATCCCAGCGAACGCGGGCGCGACGGGTGGCATAGTTAATATCGATTGCAGTCACCCCGGGCAATTTGCCGACATGCTGCTCATTAAGCCAAATACAAGCTGAACAGGTGATCCCCTCAAGCAACAGCGAGGCTTCACGCTCGCCTTCTCCCAAGGCTTTAACAAAACTTTTCTGGAATTCGGCATGATCGAACATGGCTAACTGATCAAGGAGCGCGGGCACAGCTTCGCGCGGCGACTCCGGCAGCGAATCGCGACTGCGGTAGTAGTCAGCCAACCCGTTGTCAACGATTGACCGAGCCACCGCCTGACAACCGTAACAACACATGCTGCGCGGCACACCTCCGATATCGACCGACAATTGAAGGCCATCCGGGATCAACAAACCACAGTGATAACAGGGAGCTTCTGGCATGCAAACAGTGAGAGGCGAACGGCGCATTTAATATCCAAGAGGAAGGAAAGTATAGATTATTCGGGTTCTTTCAGGCGCTTGATACACCCCAGGTAAATCACAAAAAGCTAATATTTATCAGGCGGATTGACGCGGCTCGCCTTCCGCAGAGATACTTATTTATATTGGTAAAACTAATTACACTAATCAATAGATGGGGGAGAAAATCACATGAACGAAACACTTGACCTAGCCAGCCGTGTCGTCTGGGGGGGCTTTTGTCTGTCCCTGATACTAGGCTTTGTTGCCGCCAGAACAAATTTTTGCACGATGGGCGCCATTTCCGACGTCGTCAACATGGAACACTGGGGGCGTATGCGCATGTGGCTACTGGCGATAGCGGTGGCCATCGCGGGTAGCAGCACGCTTTCTTATCTCAACCTGATTGACCTCTCCAAATCGGTGTATCAGCGCCCGATACTGCCTTGGCTCTCTATCCTGCTCGGCGGCACGCTATTTGGCGTCGGCATGACTTTCGCTGGGGGATGTGCCAATAAAAATTTGCTGCGGGTAGGCGGGGGGAGTTTGCGCTCGCTTGTCGTTCTCGTATTTCTCGGCATCTCGGCCTACATGACCCTGAAAGGTCTCTTCGGCCAAGTTCGCTCAAGCTATCTTGATCCGGTGGTTATCGATTTTTCACGTTTTGGCATGGAAACCCAAGGTCTCCCAGAGGCGCTTTCGAAGCTTTTCGGTCTGCCGATCGAGAGCGCCGCGCTAGCTGTTCCGGGTCTTATGGTCATCACTATGCTGATTTTTATTTTTAAGGATAAGCGCTTCCGCTCAAACTTTGAGCAAATTTTTGGCGCAGTAATTCTGGGTGTCTTGGTTACCTCCGCTTGGTATCTCTCCGGTCATCTGGGCTTTGCAGAAAATCAAGAGACCCTCGAAATGACCTATTTCGGAACCAACTCTCGCACCATTGAATCACTGAGCTTCGTTGCGCCGACTGCTTACAGCCTCGAGCTATTGATGTTATGGACTGATAAGTCCATGAGAATTACTTTTGGCATTGCCACGATTATCGGCGTTGTTCTTGGCTCGCTGATTTACTCGATCTCAAGCCAAAAATTCCGCTGGGAAGGCTTTTCCTCGGTAGAGGATCTCGGCAGTCAGCTCTCAGGCGCGATATTGATGGGCTTTGGCGGCGTTCTCGCCATGGGCTGTACCGTTGGACAGGGGCTCAGCGGTATCTCGACACTAGCAATCGGTTCATTTATTGCCCTCGCCGGCATCATCGGCGGCGCTGTAGCCACCATGAAGTGGCAGGCGCGTTAAGCAGCGATCACCGGCTGATCGCTGGCGGCCAAAGACCAGTGAAGTGAGCTTCGCAAAGTGGTGCAACACCGCCATACCTTGCTCACCTTTGAGTGAGGTTTCGCACCAAAGCCAAATTACGCGACGCAACCAGCGCTCATATGATGATGCTGGAGCAAAATCCTGAGCGCGTTTGAGCTACTTCCAGGATCGGCGTGTTAAGTATGCCGCTTAAGACTTCATCGGGCCGGAGCAATAAGAAAAATGGGGTATCTGATTTTCGTGATTGAAATGGGTTCATAGCTCCCCGTTTTCTATCATCCGAATGAGTGTTGAAATGTCGGCTCCGTAGTTCTTCTCCTGCTTTTCCGATTCTGTTGATTTCTGGATATAGGGCTTCGGTTCAGGTGCCGGTTTGGGTGCCATGCGAGCAAACGAATCCCCCATCTCGAAGTTCTTGAAGTTGCCGGGTAGTCCATACATCATCACCGGCTCAGGTTCGGCCTGCCGTCTTTCCTTACGCTCGAATTTGGGCCGTGACAGCTTGTGTTTGTGTACCCCTTCCGCAAATAGAATCTTTGCCCGCAGCGCCTCGAACGAGTATCCCCGGCCAAGCCGATTCATGACGCGAATCAGGCTGTTCAAGCTCTCGGTATAGGCATTGGTGACGGGATGATTGAAGTAGTTGAGGATCGGCATCGTCCAGTTACCCCACGCACGCTCGATGTCAGCGAAAGCATCTGTAATCTCGGACGGAATGCTGTTCTGCCACTGGATGAATTTGGCCTGCGCCTCATCCGGCGACTCGGCATCGTAGATACCGAAGAACTGTTCCTTGAGCCGGTAGGCTTCGCCAAGTTCAGGGTAGTTCTTCGTCCAGCCCTCGAGGTTCAGCCGTTCCTTGTCATTCAGATCACGCTCGCGCTTGAGCAACACAAATCGGTCGTGCATCAGACCCCGACGCTGCTTTGGTGTCAGCGACTCACGCAAACTTTTTCTGACGCGCTCCATCGCATCATTCGCCATGCGAACAACGTGGAACTTATCCACCACGATCTCGGCCTGCGGGATAACGGCTCGGACGGCATCCCGATAGGGCGTCCACATATCCATCGCCACATACTGGATGCGGTCTTTGCCATCCAGATAGTGCAGGAAGCGCACCACAGTGTCTTTATTGCGGTTCGGCAGAAGTTCAACGATGGTGTTGTTCTGGATGTTTGCGATGACGCCACGGGGCTTGATCAGGTGGATTTCGTCGATCCCCATCCACTTCGGCGTCTCGAAGCGGATCGTCTTCTTAAGGTCACTCACGTAGTCATTGAATACTGCCCGGACTGTGAATTCAGTGCAACCGACTTCTTCGGCGATGCTGGAGAAAGTCCGCTTGATGGCCTGCTTGCCCATCCATTGCGCAAGCCGCTTGGTCATCAAGCGTTTTTCGTCCATCTCCGGTAACGCCTCATAGAACGTCTTGCCGCAGCCCCGGCACTGATAGCGACGGGTGTCGATATAGAGGCCAACACGCCGTCCGTGCCTCGGCAGGTCTTTGACCATCTGTTCCCGGCGACCAAAGCCGACTAGGCTGCTGGACTGGCAGTGCGGACAGGCGGCTGGCACCTCGGTTGTCTCGACCTCAATGTGATAGTCATGCTCGTTCTCTTGGATGCCGAGAACCTTGTAGCAGGGGAGATTTAGGATGTTGGCAGGCATGAATCATGGCTCCACCGAACGGGAGCCAAACACGATCCGATCTTCTGCCGTGCCGTGGTCGATTTCATGGAAGTAGTCAGCTTGATCCATTGCATGATTACGGCCCCACTCCGCTGTCGTGGCTACGATCTACCTCTGGCGGAGGTAGGATCGCCTCCGATTCCGGGTGGCACCCGGCAAGGAAATCCATCATCTCCGTGGCATCCTTCGAGAGATAGAAGCGCACCATCTTTTCGTTGAACTCCTGCGCCTTGGCAGCGGGCACACTGATCGCGTCGATGCCGTGCGACATGAGCACGCCGTTCATCATGAAACGCGACGTGCGCTTGTTTCCGTCGAAGAAGAACTGCTGCAAAGCACCAAACAGGAAGAAGGCTGTAGCCCGTTCGAACGGCTCGCACTCTTGCAGAGTTGAAACGCCCTCACTGAACACCCGGTTTAGCTCCGGTGCGCCGGGCAGCGTCGGCAGCGGGGTATAACGCCCGCGCTCACCAAGACCCACGTCCGGGGTGTAGTTCTTTTCCAAACCTTCGCCACGGAACACGCCCCATTCCAAGGCTTCCTTGCGAGCGACGATGCCATTCAGTTCGATGAACACGGTCTTTGTGAGGGAGAACTGGCCGCTCTTGACCATCGCCAGTAGGCGCTTGGAGCTTTCAGCCAGATTCAGGACTTGTTCCTGATCGGAAATCTTCCGCCCGCCGACGGTCACGCCATCCAGCAGGGTCTTGACCTCCGGGAAGGTGAAAGGATTGCCTTCGAGCACAGAGGCATCCCACACGAACTCCGGTAGCATTTTGTGGAAGCGGAAGCAGACTCGTTCCATCGAGTGAGACGGAATGGAAGTCGGCACTGCCGACCTGTCCCATCGGAAACCAAGAACATCAAACGGAGTCATGTTGTCGCGCCCCACCAATCATTGAACACGGCTTTATGGTAGCAATACACCCTGTAAGCGTCAATCACCCAACACGCTTTATTATTAACTTTCAAGCGGCTTGATGGCATGGGTTTTCAATCACGAAAATCGGATACCCGAAAAATGGGTGGCCGATTGCAAAAGCGTCGGCAACGGCGAGAAGGCGCTCGTCTGCGTATTTCGCGGCATCGTGACCGGTGATTTCGCCGAAGCGTGACCGTCGTTTCACGAAAGCGTGACCGCGATTTCGCGCTGAACGTGACCGATGCGGAAGATGTTGCATGAATAGTTAAAGGTACCGGCGCCGCCCGATCATCGAATCGGCCATCCGGCCCATCTTCGGGCCGGGAATCAAAAAGCTATTTGCAGGGAACGCCGAACCGGGCTTGTTCAACAACCGGTTCAGATCGTGGCTCGCTTCGCGATCACGATCTAACCTAATCGTTAGCCGCCGGATCGCGTTGCGCCAGCGATATACCTAAGGACTTCATTGAACTTCTCTTCAAAGGTGTCTACTAAGAAGACACCCTGATCGTGAGCAATCTGATCATCATGAACTGCGGCACGCATTCGAGCTTGGTGGCGCAGCAGTGCTTGCACTCCAGTTGTCTCGCCCCATGACGCGACCTCACTCCAACTCGCATTGCACTGGCGAACACCGGCCTCGACACGAGGTAAGTACTCAGTGAAGAGGTTAGTGTAGTTCTGCAAGATTGTTTGAGCTGGCTGCGGAGCTGCATCGAAGCGGGCCTTGAGTGTTCCGATTCGAATGCGCGTCTGTTCAAGAAGCGTTCGACTCTGCGAGATGACGCTCAGTAGTTCAGAGCGCTCGCGCTCGAATGCCAAGACTTGCTCCTCCTCGTGTGTCTCCTTCGCATGCACGAGCGTGCGGTGACTTACCCAGGCAGCCCACATTGCTGCCAGAAAACTGAGGCCGCTCACAACCAGAGCTAACAGAGATATCCAGGTAGCGGTGTCAAGTGCTGCCATAGGCGCTTAACGTAGAAGTTGTCAACGGCGATTTAAAACTGACACAGATTTCTTTTGATCAGCGATTTAAAACTGATACACCCCAGATAGTGACTTGCGCGGCATAGGTGTCTTGGAGGGCGGGCCGCAGGCCCAACCGGAAAGATGCCTA
>CAJBDJ010000044.1 GCA_903951825.1 uncultured Pseudomonadota bacterium | reverse complement strand
CTGATCCCGTTTTCCTGCTGTTCATCGATTCACTGTCGTGTCGGTGCGAGAAGGTGAAGGACTGCGGTACTACAACCGGTCATTTTGGGCTTTTGCCCGGACCCTGATGAAAGACGCGCGCGGGGGCCTCATTCGTTAGCCGGGAGTCACTTGCCTCCCCTATAGGTAATCAGGCTCTCCCCGCGCGGGTCCAACCCGCTTCACATCAACGCTGGCAGTGCTTCGCTGGTCTTGGGCCGCCAGCGAACGGCCGGTGATTCCTTTCCTGTTTTTCCCTATAGACGCTTTTGCTGTTCAGGCAGTCTCATCGATGCGTCGGAAATCATCGCCGTAGTGCATGACCGCCCAGGCGAGTCGCAGGTTCTTGGCGGCAATGGCAACTGCCGCTTTCCAGTAACCCCGCCGCTCGGCCAGATTTCTTGCCCATCGACTGAACCTATCCTGCTTGTCGCCCAATCCGGCAAGAACGGATCGGGCGCCCATGACGAGCAGACTGCGCAAGTAGGCATCGCCCGCCTTGGTGATCCTGCCAAGTCGCGCTTTACCGCCACTGCTGGGCGCGGTTGATGCTGCGTTGGGAGCTCTTACCCTCCGTTCGCGCGTTCTGCCCGTCGTTGCTTGCGGCTGTCAAGCGCGCTAAGATTCGCGGCATGAGCACAATTACTTTCGATACCCTGAAATTCGCCGAACGCCTGAAGGCCGCTGGCGTGCCTTCAGAACAAGCCATTGCCGAGGCGGAAGTCCTGCGCGACGTGCTGGGCGAGGCGCTGGATACGACGCTGGCGACCAAGTCCGATATTGCCGGGGTCAAGGTTGATCTGTCCCAAATGGATGCCAAGGTCGACAAGCTGTCGTGGATGATGGGCATCCTCATCGCGCTGGCCATCGCCAATTTCGCCAAGCAGTTTTTTTGATCATTCATCGTAGTCGCCGCGTGGTACAACCCGTCAGTCCACCGGACGCGCCGCAGGCGGCGCTCCGGTGACTTCTGCGTTGGGCACCATGAATACCTATACCCGTAGGCTTTCCGAAATCACAGGTGTCGGGATCTTCGTCTTTCTTGTGATCGTCCTTCTTCTCCATCTGACCCAACCAGAGTACGACCCCTTCTCGCAATTTGTGAGTGAGTTAGCTCTTGGCCGTTTTGGTGATCTTCTCTTGGTTGCCTTCATTGGGTTGTCCACTGCTATCGCAGCTACCGCAGCTAACATCCGAGCGCACAATTCGCTAGTCTTCCTGCCTTTTCTGCTTGCCACTGCGGCAGCCTGCTTCCTCGCGGCAGGTATCATCACGCTCGCCACGTCCACTCAAACCCACGTCTGGCTCGTTGCAGCCGCTTTCGTCTCTTGTGGCCTCAGCATGTATCTGCTGCCCCGCACCGTCGCGACCTTCTCCGGGCCTCAAGGCTACCTAGCCTCTTGGGGAGCCGTCCTGGCCATGTGTGGCGCCACTGGCTTGGGTGGCAATATCATTCTGTCAGGTGTTGCTCAGCGCATTTCGGCTCTCGCGCTACTGTTCTGGCTTTCGTTTGTCGCTTGGCGGTTGGCTCGGTGACTGCGTACTCGGTCGTGGTGCCCAACGATTAAGGTTAGATCGTGCGTAGCCACGATCTGAACCGGTTGTTGAACAAGCCTGGTTTGGGGTTCACTGCAAATAGCTTTTTGAAACCCTGCCCGAAGGTGGGCGGGGTGCCCGATTCGCTGATCGGGCGGTGCCGGCATCGGCGCTCGAAGGGGGCTGAGCCGTCAAATCCTGCGGTCAACCCCCTGTTTTTGAGTGATTTCAGGCCGAGTGCCGCCGTGGCGGCGGTCGGCGCTCCGTTTTTCCCGTGGCCGTGGCTTACACGGCCGTCTCCGTCATCCATGGCGAACTTCGTCGCCTGACTGCACGGGCTGGAATTCGCCGCCGGATGACCTGCATCGGCGTGCCGCAACATGGGCAGAGAAAGGCCGGCCGGGGTTTATCCGGCAGCGGCGGACGCGGCGCGATCCTGAGAACGAGGAGCAGCAAGGCAATCAGGCTTTTTCGGTTGGGGTGCAGGAAACCATCATTGCGCGCGCGCCGGAAACCCTTGGGCAGGACGTGTTGCAGGATCAGACGCAGGAAGTCGGCACCGGGCAACGTGCGTCACAGGACAGGATGGGCGACCATCTCAAGTAATTGGCCACGAACCACCTTGGGCTTGATAAAAACGGCCTTGCCACTCTGGTCAACACCATGTAAAGCGAATACATTCTTGGCCAGATCAATGCCAACGGTGACAATATTCATGGACTTCCCCTTTCGAACGAATGATTTGGTCTGGAAACTCAATCATGGCAGCAACCACTGCCGGCGGCTTCCGCCGTTAATTCGGGACGGGGAAGTCCCTTTCATTCGTTATGCGTCCCTCCACTTCTCACGGATAAACACCATGAATCGAAAAATCATCATCGCAGCGTTCCTCTCCTTGTCGGCCGCCGCAGTATCAGCAGAAGATTTCGCCGGAAAGCAATTCTCCTTTGGCTCGACCGTGGCAGTTGGCGCCCTGCTTGACTGCGAGGCACCGGATGCGGCTCTCATGAAGCGGCTCTCGCCAAAGACGTTCGCTTGGGCCGTATCAGAGGGGTTGGCTGAGGAGTCGGCGGTTACGGGAACTGCGAGCTACACAGCAAAAGTTACGACAAAAAACTCAAGCGGTCAGCGATCTCTCATAGTTGCCTGCTGGGTGGCAACGGAGATCGTCCAGGAAACTGTCAGCGGCAAGGCAAAGGCTTTTGCGAAAGGCTCATTCAAGCTCAACGACGCACTTCGTTCCTCGCCTCTAGCGGAACTCGCTGTCTGCAAGAAAAAGAAACAGGGACCGCCTCTGTATGTTCAAGGCGACTTCCGTGTTGTGTACGAAGGAGACCCGAGAGGTTGTAAGTCAGATAGCTGGCAAGAAAAACTCTCACCACTTGCAGCGGCAGAGCGGGAAACGGCTCTGTTTGAGTTGCGTCAATCAATGGACAAGAAAGGCTATGTACGCGAAGTTGGTTGGTAACCCTGAATGTTTTACTTGCAGTAGACGCATAACACTGCATTCGAGCGAGACGCGCCTCAAGCGGCGCGTCCCTCAATTTTGACGTTGGGCATCTATTTCGTATTCCATTTCATCAACAAAAGGGAGCTATCGTGAACTTCAAAATCATTAGCATTGCGACGCTTGCAGCCATGGTCAGTGCGTGCTCGACCTACACTACTCCGCGATACGCTATCAATGCCGACACAAACGTAGCGCTAAAGAAGCTCGGCGCTACCGACCTATCAGTAGGCACATTTACTGGCCCCGCGAGCTTCGACAGGTCGTGCAGGGCAGCCGGCCCCCTCGCGCCACCCGATGGCATGTCTCATACTGACTACATCCGAAAGGCATTCGAGGACGAGCTGAAGGTTGCAGGCATTTATGCGGCAGCAAGTCCGCGCGCCACCATTTCAGGCACAGTGAAGAAGCTGGAGTTTTCTTCCAGCCGCGGCTTGACGGGTGGCTCATGGGACATCGAGATTCTGCTCAATTCCTCCAATGGCAGAACACTGCCGGTTGCCGAGCACTATGAATTTGAAAGTGGATTCGTTGCCGACACTGCATGTAAGCAAACTGCCGAGGCCTATTTCCCCGCGGTTCAAAACCTGATCGGTAAGGCTGTTCGTTCTCCAGAATTCAAGGCTCTGATTCAGTAGCCTTCCAGATACCCAACCCTTCGGTCAACCGGACTGCCCGCAAGCTGCGCTTGCGGGTCACTTCTACGTTGGGCACCACCTCTGCATCACCAAATTTTAAAGATGAAATTGACCTACACATGCATACGGGTTCGCACGAACATGGCACTCCTCTTTGCCATTTCATCCGCACTTGCACCGGGGTGACCTCGCGGCGTTTTTTTTGCGCTCGAGCGCTGGGCTCACTCCGGGAGACGAACCGGTCTAACGAAATAGGTTGATCGCCGCGCGGGTATCGTGGGCGACGCGGCGTGCAGCGGCGGCAAAGTCTTCGCCCCGCCCGGCATAGAGAATGGCGCGTGACGAGTTGATCATCAGGCCGCCGCCTTGTGTGTCGCAACCGGCTTTCACCGTCGCCTCGATATCGCCGCCCTGGGCGCCGATGCCCGGCACCAGCAGCGGCATGGCGCCGACCATCCGGCGCACGCGGGCAATTTCAGCAGGAAAGGTGGCGCCGACGACGAGGCATACCTGGCCGTTGCTGTTCCATTTTTCGGCAGCCAGGCGGGCGACGCGCTCGTAGAGCTTTTCACCGCCGACATCGAGAAACTGCAAGTCGCTGCCGCCGGGGTTCGAGGTTCGGCAGAGCAGAATCACCCCTTTGTCGGCGTAGGCCAGATAAGGGGTCAGGGAATCGTGACCCATGTACGGATTGACCGTGACGGCATCGGCCCGGTAGCGCTCGAAGGCTTCGCGGGCATATTGTTCGGCAGTTGAACCGATGTCGCCGCGCTTGGCGTCGAGAATGACGGGAATGCCGGGGTGACGGTCGTGGATATGGGCAATCAGCGCCTCCAGTTGGTCTTCTGCCCGGTGCGCCGCAAAGTAGGCGATTTGCGGCTTGAAGCTGCAGACAAGGTCGGCGGTAGCATCGACGATAGCGGCGCAAAAACGGAAGAAGGCATCGTCGCAACCGGCAAGATGGGCTGGAAATTTGGCCGGATCGGGATCAAGGCCGACACAGAGCAGAGAATCGCGCTGCTGCCAGGCGGCGGCGAGCATTTGGGTAAACGTCATTGAAGCTCCTTCGCTATCGGCTCGCACGGGCTGGCCGGGGACGGCAGAAAACGGGAAAAACTCTCCGGTAACAGGCAATTCTGCAGGCTGCGCTGGGTGAACAAATAGCGGCCATCGCAGACAAAACCGAGCTCCTGCCAATTCACTTCCTTGTTCAGCATGATCGTGCACTGGATCAGGTCACGGCGGGAAATCGCCTGGTTATGCGTGAATAACGCCAGCACGGAGCCATCGAAACAGGTGCAGTCGTGGGTGAAAAAAGGTGCCGCCTTGCGCGTCCGGCCATTGACGTAGATGCGCGGATGGCGATTGATCGGGAAGCCACGCCCCCATTGCCACCAGTTGCTTTCATCAAAAGTCGTGATGCGTCGAGCCAGCAGTTCGGCCTTGTGCTGCTGGAGATGCGGATGCTTGATGCCGTAAAACATGCGCCTGGTCGCGCCGCTGTCCACGGTTTTCGAGTAGACAAACTCCATGTTGCCTTTGGGGTGGGTAAAAATCTCATCGGCGCCCGAAACGGCGCCAACCTTGACTGAAAAGACATCCGCCAGGCGCACGCCGTAGTTGTCGCGAAGAAACATCAACTGGCCGGCGGCTTCGACAAAACGGCGGCCATCGGCCATTTGTCGATCCTTGCGCCCTTTTTCAAAACGAAAGATGGCGCAATTGGGGGTGTGTTCGTCAAACACGCGGGTGTCGCCGGTTTCGTAAAAGTGCGTGATGCTGCCTTGTTCGTACAGCCAGGCATTGAGTTTTTTGGCGGCGGTTAGCTTGATCAGTTCGCGCGGCACGATGAAAACGAGTTCGCCGCCGGGCCTCAGGTGGCGCACGCACTTTTCGATAAAAAACAGGAAAAGGTTGCTGCGACCGTCGAAGAATTGCGATTTGAGGCGTTTTTTGGTGTCGGCCGCAATATCCTGAAAACGCACGTAAGGCGGATTGCCGATGATGGTATCGAACTGCTCGGCCAGCGGGTAATCGAAAAAATCCTGCTGCAGAACGCCGGGCGCGGCAACGGCGGGGTCGAATTCGATGCCGACGCAGTCGACTTGCCGGGCCAGTAGTGGCCGGAAAAAAGCGCCATCACCGGCCGACGGCTCAAGCACGCGCCCGCGGTTTTGGCAGAGGTCGAGCATGAAGGCGACGACCTTCGGCGGCGTAAAGACCTGGCCGAGTTGGGCGACATTGCGTGGCGTCATGGCCGAATCTCCCACACCCATCTCACGCGCCGGCTTTTTCCCAAGAGTCTTTCAGCGTCACCGCCCGGTTGAAAACCGGCTTGCCAGCCAGCGAATCAACGCGGTCGACGACGAAATAGCCATGTCGTTCAAACTGGAAACGCTGTTCCGGCAAGGCGTCGCGCAGACAGGGTTCGAGCTGGGCGATGAGCGTCAGCTTCGATTCGGGATTGAGATCGTCAAGAAAGCTGCGTTCAAGATCGGCCGCGTCGCCGGGACGCCGGGCACCCGGTGCCGGCACCTTGAACAGGCGCTCGAACAAGCGAATTTCGGCGGCACAGGATTGCGCCGCCGAAACCCAGTGCAAATTGCCCTTGACCTTGACACTGTCGGCACCCGGCGTACCGGATTTGGTTTCGGGCAGATAATTGCAGTGCACCGCGACCACCTTGCCATCAGCATCCTTCTCGCAACCGGTACATTCGACGACGTAGCCGTAACGCAGGCGAGCCCTGTTGCCGGGAAAGAGGCGGCGAAAGCCCTTGCTCGGCACTTCCATGAAATCCTCGCCCTCGATCCACAACTCGCGACTGAAGGGAAGGCTGCGCTGGCCGAGTTCCGGATGCAGCGGGTGATTCGGCGCCTGACATTCCTCGACCTGCCCGGCCGGGTAGTTGTCGATGATCAGCTTGAGCGGGTCGAGAACGGCGATGCGGCGCAGGTCGGATTCGTTCATCACCTCGCGCATGGCGTCTTCAAAAAGCACGTAGTCGATCAAGGAATCGTTTTTCGAGACGCCGATGCGCTCGGCAAAAAGGCGGAAACCGGCGGCCGAATAGCCACGGCGGCGTGCGCCAACCAGGGTCGGCATACGTGGATCGTCCCAGCCGTCGACGTGCTTTTCTTCGACAAGCTGGATCAGCTTGCGCTTGCTCTAGACAACGTAAGTCAAATTGAGGCGCGAGAACTCAATTTGCTGCGGCAGTGGCCGTTGCAGCAGCCCGCCTTCGGCGAGACGCTCAAGTAGCCAGTCGTAGAACGGGCGCTGATCCTCGAATTCCAGCGTGCAAATCGAGTGGGTAATGTTTTCCAGCGCATCTTCGATCGGGTGAGCAAAGGTGTACATCGGGTAAACGCACCATTGGTCGCCAGTGTGGTGATGCGTGGCGTGGCGAATGCGATAAATAGCCGGGTCGCGCAGATTGATGTTGGGCGCGGCCATGTCGATTTTGGCGCGCAAAACGTGCGTGCCGTCGGCAAACTCACCGGCTCGCATACGCTTAAAGAGGTCGCTGTTCTCGGCAACGGAGCGGCTGCGGAAAGGCGAATTTTTGCCCGGCTGGGTCAGCGTCCCGCGATTGGCGCGCATCTCGTCGGCGCTCTGGCTGTCGACATAGGCATGACCGGCGCTGATCAGGTAGTCGGCAAAGCGGGCCATCCAGTCGAAATAATTGGAGGCCTGGTAAAGATGGTCGTTCCAGCTGCAGCCCAGCCACTTGACGGCATCAACGATGGAATCGACATATTCTTGCTCTTCTTTCTCCGGGTTGGTGTCATCAAAGCGCAGATGGCAACGGCCACCGTATTGCTCGGCGAGACCGAAATTAAGCAGGATCGATTTGGCGTGTCCAAAGTGCAGGTAGCCGTTTGGCTCGGGTGGAAAACGCGTGCGTATCCTGGCCGGATCGAGTTCGCCGGCGGCGTGCTCGCCGGCCGTCCCGGGCTGCCCCGCCCAGCGCCGCTGGGCATACTTGCCGGCGGCGAGGTCGGCTTCGACAATGTTGCGGATGAAATTGGCGGCGGGGGCGACTTCTGGCTTGTTGGGGCTGCTCACGGTGAAACCTCGGATTTCAATTCGGCCATTTTAACCGGCAGCAGCGGCCAAACCGCTACAATTCCCCCCATGTCAGCCCTGCACAATCTCACCGCACTCAATTTTCTGGCCATCGGCGCCGGCGCCGCCCTCGGTGCCTGGGCGCGCTGGCTGCTCGGGTTGGCGCTGAACCCGCTGTTGATTGCCGTTCCGCTCGGCACCTTGGCGGCCAATGTGATTGGCGGCTATCTGATCGGCGTTGCCGTCGGCCTTTTTCACCTCAATTCGAATTTTCCGCTGGCCTGGAAACTGTTTGCGATTACCGGCTTTCTCGGCGGCCTGACAACGTTTTCGACATTTTCTGCCGAAGTGGTCGAGCGCCTGCTGGCCGGTCAGCCGGCTTGGGCGATTGGCCTCGCTTCGCTGCATCTGGCCGGATCGCTGACGGCAACTTACCTTGGCCTGCTGACCGTCGGCGCCACACGCATCTGGTCTTGAGGCGCAGTCCGCCGACTCAAACCCGCCACGGCGCATGGCCGAATTCGGCAACCAGAAAATCGACCATGACCCTGACTTTCGGCGCCAGATGGCGACCACTCGGATAAGTCACAAAGAGCGGCACCGGCTCAACGTGATGCCAGTCGGTGAGAATGGGAACCAGCGCCCCACGGCGCAAGGCTTCGCCGACGATGACATCGGCCAGACGCGTGATGCCCACCCCGGCAACGGCCAGCTGGAGCACAGTTTCCGCATTGTTGGCAACGACATTGCCGCCGATGTGCACCACCCGCGTCCCCTCGTCGGTATCGAACGGCCAGCGGCGCAAGGCGGGCAGGCTGGTGATCCACAGGCAATTGTGCTGCTGCAGGTCATCCGGTGTGCGCGGTGCGCCGTGCCGGGCGAGATAGGACGGGGCGGCGCAGATGACGCGCTGCAGATTGCAGATACGGCGCGCGACAGTCGACGAATCTTCGAGCGCACCAATGCGGATCGTCAAATCGTAATGGTCATCGGCAAGCGTGGGCGCCTCGTCGTTGATGGTGATTTCCAGCTCGACGTCAGGCTGCTGCTCAAGAAAACGCGGTATCACCGGCGTCAACTGATGCATCCCGAAAGCCGATCCGCAATGCAGGCGCAGCAAGCCGTGCGGATGCGTGCCAGCCTGGGCGACCTCGGCCTCGGCCTCGTCAAGCGCTGTCAGAATCGGCCGCGCCCGGTTGTAAAACGCCTCGCCTTCGACCGTCAGCTGCAGGCGGCGGGTCGTTCGGGTGAGCAGTCGGGCGCCCAGGCGATCTTCAAGGCGCGTGACCAGTTTCGACAAAGCCGAGGGGGTCAACCCCATCTCCCGCGCCGCAGCAGAAAAGCCGCCCATTTCGACGGCACGAACGAAAGCGGTCATCTCGGCTGTGCGATCCATCGGCTTATTATGGATGAAATTTCATCAATGTTTTGCCGTAGAGCAGCATTGTTAATGACCCCGCACACAATTAAAGTTAGCGCGTAAATATTGCATCGCAACAACTGGAGTCAGTCATGAGCACTCACGAAACCGTCGGCACCCCGTCCGCGCCAAGCGAAATATCGGTAGCGCAACCCCCGCACTTGAATCAAATCATGTTTGAGCGCGCTGTCCGGCTCACCCAATTTGCTGCCGACAGCACCGCCGTCGGCGTCCACTCCCTGAGTGAGTTATTGCGCCCGTTCTTTGCCTGGAACCCGCAAGCCAGCCAGGCAACGCCGCCGGCGTCCCTTGAGCCGGCGTTAAAACGTCTGAATGAGACGGCACGTGCCTTGTTTTCGTGGAATCCGCAGGATCGCCGCCCCTGAATCCCGCCCCGCCGGAGGCGGGATGCTGCACGGCAATCACAGCACGTAGAACAAGACGGCAATGAAGTGCATCAGGCTGCCGGCAATCACGAATAAATGCCAGATGCCATGCCAGTGGCGGAAGCGCTCGTCAAACACAAAAAAGACGATGCCCAGCGTGTAAAACGCGCCGCCGGCCGCGAGCCAGATGAAGCCTTCGAGACCGATCCGGGCAAGCAGCGGTTCGACCGCCACTAGCACAATCCAGCCCATCACGGCGTAGATCACCAGTGACAGAACGCGCGCCTCGGAGCGCGGCTTGATCTCCTGCAACATGCCGACCACCGCCAGCGTCCAAATGATCCCGAACAGCCACCAGCCCCAAGGCCCGCGCAGGCTGATCAGGCAAAACGGCGTGTAGCTGCCGGCAATCAGTAGATAGATCGACAGGTGGTCGAGTTTGCGCAGGATCCGCTTGGCGCGCCCGCGCACGCTGTGATAAACGGTCGAAATGCTGTAGAGCGCCACCAGGCTCGCGCCGTAGACGAGCACACTGACCACTTTCCATCCGTCGCCACTGCCCAGGGCCTTACCCAGCAACCAGGCGGTTCCGCCCAAGGCAAGCAGGGCGCCGACCAGATGCGTCCAGGCGTTGAATCTTTCTCCGTGGTACATGACTCTCTGTCGTTAAACCGGAGCTCAATGGACAGCAAGCCGGGTGCGAGGTTCGCCGTTCAGCCTTGGCTTTTCAACTTGCGATACATCGTCTGACGGCTGATGCCGAGGCGCCGCGCCGCTGCCGACAGGTTGCCGCGGCTGTCCGCTAGTGCCTCCTGTATTGCCTGGCGGAAGTGAGCCTCAAGATTTTGCCTGGGCTTCGATGCCGGCGGCGCTTGCGGCGGGATCAATTCATCGAGCAGATCGTCGGGCAGATGAGTCCAGCCGATTTCCCTTTCGTCGCCGTCGAGCATCGCCGCCGCCGTGCGCAAAACACTCGCCAACTGCCGCAGGTTACCCGGCCAGCGATAGGCGGCAAGGTGCGGCAAGAGTTCCGGTGCCAATTGCAGTCGCCCTTCCGGGAACAAGTCGTCGAGCAGCTTTTCGACCAGCGGGACAAAATCGGTGCGCTCGCGCAAGGGCGGACTCAAGGTACGACGCCTCATCGCGGCAACCTCCGACGCCTATCGCGCTCAATTACTCGGTCTTATATAAGATTCATACGATTGCCCTGGGAGGCGAGGCGATCAAGCAGGTAATGCGGGCAAAAATGCCACCCGCTATCGAGTTTGCGAGCGGTCTACGCGTTGTCGACTGCCGCCCCTCGTATCGCGCTCAAACATTGAACTTGCCTACTGCCGTGCGCAGCTTTCCGGCCAACGTTTCGAGTTGGCGCGCGGTATCGGCGGCGTTGGCGGCAGCGGCAGTGTTTTCTTCAGTCATCTGGGCGATCTGCTCGATGCGCCGGGCGACTTGTTGAACCGCGACATCCTGTTCGCGTACTGCGTCGGAAATGTTGCGTACCGATTCGGTCACCCGCCCGGTGTCGACGCTCGCCGCGTCGAGGGCGCTGGTCGATGCGACAACGTGCTCGCGGGTCGTCCCGGCCTTGTTGTTGGCTTCCTGCATACGGGCGACCGCATCATCGACTTTGGACTGAATGCCACCGATCAGGCCGGAGATTTCGCTCGTCGCCTTGGTGGTATTTTCCGCAAGTTTGCGCACCTCATCGGCGACCACCGCAAAACCGCGTCCTTGTTCGCCAGCGCGTGCCGCCTCGATGGCGGCGTTCAGCGCCAGGAGGTTGGTTTGGTCGGCGATATCTTTGATGGGGTTGTAAGCCGGAACCCCAGAAATTTCCGTCACCCAAGATCAAGCCCCGCCACGAGCGCATCGAGGTCGATCATCTTGCCGTCGCTCTGGAAGGTGTAATGCCCGTTCAGCAAGATGTGCCGCCAGGCCGCTGGCGAT
>CAJBDJ010000043.1 GCA_903951825.1 uncultured Pseudomonadota bacterium | reverse complement strand
GCCTTCTTGTGCAATCGAACAACCTGCTTTCGCCGCTCGTGCAGTTGTTCCAGCGTTTGTTTTCTAGCGTTCTCTTTTTCCATCAAAATCAGACACCGAAAAACCCAATAAGTTCATATTTCATCGGGCCTTATATATAACGTGCCATTCAGGCAAGCCATTGAATGATCGATAATTTGCCATTTTTCCGCGCTTGCCGCTTGCGACATCTTGTCCCTGCCGCCGCTGCTGGCGGACAAAATGTCGCAGCGCCCGGTCAGCCCGAATTGCGGCGATTCAGGCTTGTTTCAGGCCAGCGCCGCAGTGACGATTTCCTTCGCTTCATCGACAATTTTCTGCAAGTGGGTGGCGCTTTTGAAGCTCTCGGCGTAGAGCTTGTAGATATCCTCGGTGCCTGACGGGCGCGCGGCAAACCAACCGTTTTCGGTTGTCACCTTGAGCCCGCCGATGGCCGCATGATTGCCGGGGGCGCGGGTCAGGCGGGCGGTGATCGGCTCGCCGGCCAGTTGCTCGGCGCTGATTCGCTCGCCGGTCAGATGCTTGAAGGCGGCCTTTTGCGCCGGGCTGGCCGGGGCGTCGATGCGGACGTAATGCGGGGTGCCGAAGCGGGCGGCCATCTCCTGATAATGGCGGCCGGGGTCTTTGCCGGTGACGGCGGTTATTTCCGCCGCCAGCAGGCCGAGGATGATGCCGTCCTTGTCGGTCGTCCACACCGCGCCGTCGCGTCCAAGAAAGCTGGCGCCGGCGCTTTCTTCGCCGGCAAAACAAATGCTGCCGTCGAACAGCCCCGCCGAAAACCACTTGAAACCGACCGGCACTTCCAGCAATTGCCGCCCCGCATGATTCACCACGCGGTCGATCAGGCTGCTCGACACCAGCGTTTTGCCCACGGCGGCATGCACCGGCCAGTGCGGGCGATGAGCGAGCAGATATTGAATGGCTACCGCCAGATAATGATTCGGGTTGAGCAGGCCAATCGACGGCGTGACGATGCCGTGGCGGTCGACATCGGCATCGTTACCCCAGGCGATGTCAAACCTGTCCTTGAGGGCGACAAGGCTGGCCATGGCGTAGGGACTTGAACAATCCATACGGATTTTGCCGTCGTGATCAAGGGTCATGAAGCCAAAAGCCGGATCAACCCGCGGATTGACGACCTCGATATTGAGCCCGTAATGCTCGGCTATCGGCGTCCAGTAAGCCACTGCCGCCCCGCCCAGCGGATCGACGCCAAGGCGCAGACCGGCGTTGCGGATCGCCTCCATGTCGATCACTTTGCCCAGTTCGTCGATGTAGGGCGTCATCAAATCGACTGCCCGGATACCTGGCGCATTCAGCGCCTGCGCGTAAGGCAGGCGTTTGACGCCCCGGTTGCCGTCGGCCAGCAGCGCATTGGCGCGGCGCTCGATGCGGGCGGTGACATCGGTATCGGCCGGGCCGCCGTGCGGCGGGTTGTATTTGATCCCGCCATCCTGCGGCGGATTATGCGAGGGAGTGATGACGATCCCGTCAGCCCGGACATTCTCGCTGGCCGCATTGAAAGTCAGGATCGCCCGTGAGATCACTGGCGTCGGCGTAAAACCGTCATTCGCCTGCAGGTGGGTGACGACGCCATTGGCGGCAAGCACTTCGAGCGTCGTTCGTTGTGCCGGGTCGGACAGGGCGTGCGTATCCTTGCCGAGAAAAAGCGGTCCGCCGATGCCGGCCTCGGCACGATATTCGGCAACCGCCTGGGCAATCGCCAGAATATGCGCTTCGTTGAAACTGCCGCCAAAAGCGTTGCCGCGATGGCCGCTGGTACCAAAAGCAACGCGCTGAGCGGGGTCGCTGACATCCGGCGAATGATGGTAAGCCGCCAGCAAAGCGGCAATATCGGTCAGGCTGGCGGCCGTAGCCACCTGGCCGGCGAGAGGGTGAGCCATGCGCTTCTCCTTGGTCAATGCCGAGCGCCGGATGCGAGCGGATGCTGATCCGGCAAGACATCCATGTTGATCGCTTCACAAGGGCGAGGCAAGGCAAGCGAACAAAAATTGCCGATCGCCAGCGACCTGACGGGCAGGATGAACAGCCAGACACAAGCGGTTCACAATCTTTCGCGCAGGGTGGGATCGCTGGGAGCACCGAATGAGAGAAACCGGGGTCTGTCCCTTGTTTTCATTTAACCTTGTACGTTCGGCAGCTGCGTTTTTACCTTGAGCATTAGAAATCCAAGCGCCCCAAACCAAAGGATGACGAAACCCCCGGAGACATAATCACTAAAAAACGTCACCGTTTCTGGTTTCACCATCAACCGGAACTCACTGGACGTTAGCAAACATGCAAACGTAAAAACGATAAATGCTGTAACCCCGCAAGATGATAAAAGGACGATGCCAGTGCTTCGTTGCCAATTTCTGAACCCGTTAAGCGCAAGCCCTCCAAACAGAGCTATGAGTCCGGGAATCGAAAATCCAAGAGCGATCCACCATTTGCCAGATGCCATCGCTGGCTCATTGATGAAGCTCAACAAGCTAACCATGTAGAAGAAAAAGCCAGCGACGACACTCAGAAGAACACTAAATAGGCTGCGCATCATCGGATGGTTTGGTTTGTGAGAAGAACTGGTTTGCTTTCGGGCGAAACAGGAAGAACGTAACGATTGCCAAGAAAACCAAACCCGGAACCAACGACACTTTAACCGGCGATGTTGCCAGACCAATGAGAAGACCGAGGGAACTCCAAATTACGTACAGAAGTCTTGCCCAGTTTCGCCCTTTAAGCATGGCTGTACCTGAAACTATCATTATCAACAACCCCAGGGTTGTGATGGCGTATTGAAACGGGATAGGTATTGGACTTTTTTTCATTAGATCAACAACCATCGGGTTATCAATCATTGAGGTTCCCTCGGTTTTTCGTCTGCCAAAGGGTGGGGTTCATGCTACCAGTTTTGCCTGATGCTGCTCTCTGATCCAGGTCTCCAAGAACTGAACAGGCGATCTGTAACCGAGTGTCGAATGTTGGCGTTTTCTGTTG
>CAJBDJ010000042.1 GCA_903951825.1 uncultured Pseudomonadota bacterium | reverse complement strand
GCCTTCTTGTGCAATCGAACAACCTGCTTTCGCCGCTCGTGCAGTTGTTCCAGCGTTTGTTTTCTAGCGTTCTCTTTTTCCATCAAAATCAGACACCGAAAAACCCAATAAGTTCATATTTCATCGGGCCTTATCTATAGGTTGACCTGAATGGCCGTGCCGATGGTGTCCCTGATGTTTTCGAGAGAGGCATTGATCCGGGCAAGGTGGTCATGAACATCGCGGAAATAATCGCGGCTATTGGCGCAGATTGCCGGCCCCCGACCTCCCGATAGCTTGCCGGTCGCCTCCATCATCGGGGCGACGGCATGTTTGAGAAAGGTGATCTTGCGCTTCAGGTCGTAAAGACGCTTGATATTGCTGCGCGCCGCACCTTTGGCAAAAATTTGCTCCTCGATTTCTTCAAGTTCCGACTCCAGACGATCCATGACTGGAAAATAGCGGTCGACGACAGCATCCATCAGCGCATAAAGGACAAAGCCTGAGCCATGACTGAGCAAATGCGGCTCCCGCTCACAGCGTTCGCGCACCCCGAGAAAACCCTGCTGGCTATGGTTTCTGACCGACAGAACGTAATTCTGTCCGACGAAGACATTGACCTCACCGATATTGAACTCGCCTTCCTCTTCTTCCAGCAGGTGCATCACGGCGAACACCGAATCGCCATATTCTTCGATCTTCGGCCGCTGGTGACCATGGCGGGCATCTTCGACGGCCAGTTCATGCAACGCGAACTCTTCCTGCATTTGATCCAGTTCCTGCGCTGTTGCATCGCGCAAGGCGACCCAGACGAAGCAATCCGGTTTGGCCAGATAGTCGCTGATTTCCTCGACCGCCATGTCAGCCAGACGCGAGCCGTTTTCGTAGGCAACACAATTGATCAGCATCCTTTACTCCCAAGTGGTCGACAGCCGCCATCCTGCACGTTTTTGGCGATCCCGGCGAGATTCCTGGGTTGCAGATTTTTAGTGAAGTGCATCCAGCGCCAGGTTGAGTTGCAGGACGTTGACCCGTGGTTCGCCGAAGACGCCCCATTGACGGCCTTCGGTGTGCTGGCTGACCAAGGCCTTGAGTTCGGCGGGTGCAAGATAGCGCCGATCGGCAACGCGAACCAGCTGATAGGCGGCCGCCTTCAGGGCTTCGATCCTTCCCTTGACGGCATCGGCCCGGTGGCCGAGGGGCGCCCCCAGAAATACCCGGGGTCGGTGAAATTCTGACCGATCAGGCGGGAGCCGACGGCCTTGCCGTCCCTGACGATCAGGCTGCCATCGGCGGCCTCGGGAAAGGCGATTTTGGCGAGGCCGGTGACGGCCAGCGGATAGACGATGCCGGTGATGGCGGTAAGCACGACGAAGAGACTGACAGCGGGACGTAACAGGGTTTTCATGAGTTTTCTCCTCAGGCCAGACCGATGGCGGCAATCGCCAGGTCGATCAGCTGGATGCCGATAAAGGGAACGATGACGCCGCCCAGTCCGTAGATCGCCAGGTTCTGGCGCAACAGCGTGGCTGCGCCGAGCGGGCGGTACTTGACGCCTTTGAGGGCGAGCGGGATCAGGAAGATGATGATCAGGGCATTGAAGATCACTGCCGACAGGATCGCCGAGCTCGGACTGGCCAGCCCCATGACGTTGAGCGTGGCAAGTTGCGGATAAGTCGTTACGAAAGCCGCCGGAATGATGGCGAAGTACTTGGCGATATCGTTGGCGATGGAAAACGTCGTCAGCGAACCGCGCGTCATCAGCATCTGTTTGCCGGTCTCGACGACCTCGATCAGCTTGGTCGGGTTGGAGTCGAGGTCGACCATGTTGCCGGCTTCCTTGGCGGCTTGCGTGCCGGTGTTCATGGCCACGGCGACGTCGGCCTGAGCCAGCGCCGGGGCGTCGTTGGTGCCGTCGCCGGTCATCGCCACCAGTCGGCCTGCGGACTGATACTGGCGAATCAGCGCCAGTTTGGCTTCCGGCGTCGCTTCCGCCAGGAAGTCGTCGACACCTGCCTCGGCAGCAATGGCCGCCGCCGTCATCCGATTGTCGCCAGTCACCATGATGGTCTTGATGCCCATTTTCCGCAGTTCGGCAAAACGCTCCTTGATGCGTTGTGGTGCAAGGCTTTCAACAGCCAACCAATAAAAAGGCCGGTTCCTTGACGGAACCGGCCTTCGTTGTTGCCCGCTGCGCGGGCAATTCACTTTTGGGTGCGGATTTTCAGTGGAACTGCTCTTCTTCGGTAGAGCCGGTCAGCGCGGTAACGCTGGACTTGCCGCCCTGGATGACGGTGGTGACTTCGTCGAAGTAGCCGGTGCCGACTTCCTGCTGGTGGGAAACGAAGGAGTAGCCACGATCACGCGCGGCGAATTCCGGTTCCTGAACTTTTTCGACGTAGGCCGACATGCCGCGAGCCACGTAATCCTGCGCCAGATCGAACATGTTGTACCACATCGAGTGAATGCCGGCCAACGTGATGAACTGGTACTTGTAACCCATCGCGCCGAGTTCTTTCTGGAATTTGGCGATCGTTGCATCGTCGAGGTTTTTCTTCCAGTTGAAGGAGGGCGAACAGTTGTAAGCCAGCATTTTTCCTGGGTGCTTGGCATGGACGGCATCGGCGAATTTCTTGGCAAATGCCAGATCCGGCGTGCCGGTTTCGCACCACACGAGGTCGGCGTACTCGGCATAGGCAACGGCACGCGAAATGGCTTGGTCGAGACCCTTGTTGGTCTTGTAGAAGCCTTCGGCGGTGCGCTCGCCGGTCAGGAACGGCTTGTCGTTTGCATCGTAGTCGGAGGTCAGCAGATCGGCTGCTTCGGCATCGGTGCGGGCAATGACGAGGGTCGGCACGCCGCAGACGTCAGCTGCCATGCGCGCGGCAACCAGCTTCTGGATGGCTTCAGCGGTCGGTACCAGAACCTTGCCGCCCATGTGGCCGCACTTCTTGACCGAAGCCAGCTGATCTTCCCAGTGCACGCCACCGGCGCCGGCGCGAATCATCGCTTTCATCAGCTCGAAGGCATTGAGCACGCCGCCGAAACCGGCTTCAGCATCGGCAACGATCGGCGCGAAGTAGTCGATGTAACCTGCGTCGCCGGGATTGGCGCCCTTCGACCACTGAATTTCGTCAGCACGGGTGAAGGCGTTGTTGATGCGCTCGACCACCTTGGGCACGGAGTCAACCGGGTAAAGGGACTGATCCGGATACATGGCGGCGTATTCGTTGTTGTCAGCGGCTACTTGCCAGCCGGACAGGTAGATGGCTTTGACGCCGGCCTTGACTTGTTGCATGGCTTGGCCGCCGGTGAGCGCGCCAAGGCAGTTGACGTAAGGCTCGTTGTTGACTAAATCCCACAATTTCTTGGCGCCACGAGTCGCCAGGGTGTAGTCAATCGCAACAGAACCGCGCAGGCGGACGATGTCGGCAGCGGAATAGGGGCGCTTGATGCCCTTCCAGCGCGGATTTTCAGCCCAGTCTTTTTCGAGGGCGGCAATTTGCTGTTCGCGAGTGCTCATTCGTGTGTTCCTTATCAGGGTGTTGAGGGAGGCTTGCGACGAGTCTTTTTGGACTGTGGCAATGGGCGAAAGTATAGAGATTATTTTGCGCAGCAGCAATGGTCTTATATAAGACATAAGACAAAATAAAATTCTTATAAATCAATATTTTATTTTCTTCTTTTCGCAATGCGCAACAGCGTTTCCGATTTTGAAACGAAATCACGTTGCGTTAGCACAATGGTTTCGTGCTGACGATCACACCGTCCTCATCGGCGTAGATAAATTCACCCGGCGTGAATGTGACTCCGCCGAAACTGACCGGGAGGTGGCGATCTCCGACGCCTTTTTTGATGCTTTTTTGCGGATGGGTGTTGAGCGCCCGAACGCCGATATTGATTCCGTTGATGTCTTCAGCGTCGCGAATGCAACCATAAACAACCGCTCCGGCCCAGCCGTTTTTTTCGGCCAGAATCGCCAACTGGTCGCCGACCAGCGCGCAGCGCAGTGAGCCGCCGCCGTCGATGACGAGAACCTTGCCGTGGCCGTTTTCAGCAAAGGCTTCGCGAACCAGCGAGTTATCCTCAAAGATTTTCAGGGTAACGATTTGGCCGGAAAAACGGCGCTTGCCGCCGTATATCTGAAACATCGGGGCGACGACACGAATCGTTTTTCCCAATTCGGCTTCGAATTGGTCGCACAGGTCGGGGGTTTTGAAGGTCATTGATTTACTCCATGGCAAAAAAAAGCCATGCGTCGCATGGCTTGTGGGGGGCGAATCCGTAGTCAAACAACGGCTTCGCTTTTCTCTTCTTCGAAATCAAGTTTGATTTTGCCGTCTTTGTCGACGTTGACCGTGACGCGGCCGCCATTCGCCAGTTTGCCGAACAGCAACTCGTCGGCCAGCGCCGAGCGAATGGTGTCCTGAATCAAACGCCCCATCGGACGGGCGCCCATCAGCGGGTCAAAACCTTTTTCGGCGAGCATTTCCTTGACCGCATCACTGAAATGCGCATCGACCTTTTTCTCGTGCAATTGCTCTTCAAGTTGCATCAGGAATTTATCGACGACGCGCAGGATGACTTCGCGATCGAGGGAGGCGAAAGAAATGGTGGCATCCAGGCGGTTGCGAAACTCCGGGGTGAACAGACGCTTGATTTCAGCCATTTCGTCACCGGCCTGCTTGATTGCGGTGAAGCCCATGCTCGACTTCTGTAAATCGGCCGCCCCGGCATTGGTGGTCATGATCATGACGACATTGCGGAAATCAGCCTTGCGCCCGTTGTTGTCAGTCAGCGTGCCATGATCCATCACTTGCAGCAGGATATTGAATATATCCGGGTGCGCCTTTTCAATTTCGTCCAGCAGCAGCACGCAATATGGTTTTTTGGTCACCGCTTCGGTCAACAGGCCGCCCTGATCAAAACCGACGTAGCCCGGCGGTGCGCCAATCAGGCGCGAAACCGCATGGCGTTCCATGTATTCGCTCATGTCGAAGCGAATCAACTCAATTCCCAGGCAGTAGGCCAGTTGCTTGGCCACCTCGGTTTTGCCGACGCCCGTCGGGCCGCTGAACAGGAAGGAACCGATCGGCTTGGCCGGATTGCCGAGGCCTGAACGCGCCATCTTGATGGCTTTCGCCAGCGCGTCAATGGCCTTGTCCTGACCGAAAACCACGGCGCGCAGGTCGCGATCCAGATTTTTAAGTGCGCCGCGGTCATCCATGGTGACGTGTTGCGAGGGAATTCGCGCAATTTTGGCGACGATTTCCTCAATGTCGGTTTTGGAGATAACTTTTTTCTGCTTCGATTTGGGCAGGATGCGTTGCGCGGCACCGGCTTCGTCGATGACATCAATGGCTTTGTCCGGCAAATGGCGATCGCCAATGTAGCGGACAGACAATTCAACGGCCGAGGTAATCGCGGTCGCTGAATATTTAATTCCGTGGTGCGCCTCAAAACGGGATTTAAGACCTTTGAGGATTTCGACCGTTTCGGCGACCGAGGGCTCATTGACGTCGATTTTCTGGAAACGCCGCGAGAGCGCGCTGTCCTTCTCAAAAATGCCACGGAACTCGGTGTAAGTGGTCGCCCCGATACACTTCAGTACACCGGAGGAGAGCGCCGGCTTGAGCAGGTTGGAGGCGTCCAGCGTGCCGCCGGAGGCCGACCCGGCACCGATCAAGGTATGGATTTCGTCGATGAACAGAATGGCATTCGGATTATCCTGAAGTGCCTTCAGTACGCCCTTGAGACGTTGCTCGAAATCACCCCGGTATTTGGTGCCAGCGAGCAGTGCGCCCATATCCAGCGCGTAGATATTGGCCTTGGCAAGGATTTCCGGCACCTCGCACTCGACGATTCGCCGCGCCAGGCCTTCCGCAATTGCGGTTTTGCCAACACCGGCTTCGCCGACCAGCAGCGGGTTGTTTTTGCGGCGGCGGCAAAGGGTTTGAATGACGCGTTCCAACTCCTTGTCTCGGCCGATCAGCGGATCAATCTTGCCCTGCAAGGCAAGGGCGTTGAGGTTGATCGTGTATTGCTCGAGCGGCCCGACTTCGGCTTTCTCGTTCTCGGCTTCCATCTCGCCTTCGGCAGGCATCTTTTTCGGCGGCACCTTGCTGACTCCGTGTGAAATGTAATTCACCACGTCAAGACGAGTAACGCCCTGCTTCTGCAAAAAATAGACGGCATGCGAGTCTTTTTCGCCATACAGCGCGACCAGCACGTTGGCACCGTTAACCTCTTTCTTGCCCGATGACTGGACGTGCAGAATGGCGCGTTGAATAACGCGCTGAAAACCCAGCGTCGGTTGGGTATCAATATCATCTTCACCGGACACGGTCGGCGTGTGCTCGCCGATAAAGTTCCCGAGGTCGTTACGTAGTGCATCCTGCTTGGCGCCGCACGCGCGCAGTGCTTCTGCTGCCGATGGGTTATCAATCAGTGCAAGCAGTAAATGTTCAACTGTAATGAACTCGTGTCGTTTCTGGCGTGCCTCGACAAAAGCCATGTGTAGGCTGACTTCGAGTTCCTGGGCAATCATTGATTTTCCTCCATCGTGCAGGCAAGCGGGTGTTGGTGCTGGCGAGCAAATTCGACTACTTGGCTCACCTTGGTGGCAGCGATATCGCGTGGATAAATCCCGCAAACAGCACGACCTTCATTGTGAACTTTGAGCATGATTTGCATCGCTTGTTCATTTTCCAGAGAAAAAAACCGCTGTAGAACGATGACGACAAACTCCATCGGTGTGTAATCGTCGTTCAACAACAATACCTTGAACATTCTGGGTGGCTGAATCTTGGCGCGTTGTGCCTCCAGAAGCCCGTTTTCCTTGTGTCGCGTGGTCATGTCTTCGATTCTATACAGTCCGTTCCAATCCGCAACAGCGACACATCGTCGGAATTTCTGTCTGGATGCCCGATTTCTGAAGTTGGATGTTGCGCTGCGGCATTAAAATTTGTTGACGGGATAATTCGAGTCGCGTAGAACGCAGTTGTGTTTGAGTTACAGGAATTTCAAGCATGATTGAAGCAGCTTGAAATTGAACTCAAACAGGGAATCGGGGAAACCCGGAATTTGTTAGTTTTTTGTATGAAAGTAGTAAACATGGCAATCGGTACCGTCAAGTGGTTCAATGATTCTAAGGGTTTTGGTTTTATCACTCCTGATGATGGCAGCGAAGATCTTTTCGCACATTTTTCCGCCATCAATATGAATGGTTTCAAGACGCTCAAAGAAGGTCAAAAAGTTTCCTTCGAAGTCGTGCAAGGCCCCAAGGGTAAGCAGGCTTCCAACATCCAGGGCACCTGAAACTCTGCTTGTTGTAAATTTAAAAGCCCACCTGATACGGGTGGGCTTTTTTATTTGTGGGGGTTTGAAAAATTATGCTTCAGCCAGCCAGTGGCCGGATTTGCCCCCGCTCTTTTCGAGCAGGCGAAGGTTGTCGATGTGCATACCGCGATCAACTGCTTTCAGCATGTCATAAATGGTAAGCAAGCCGATGCTGGCGGCAGTCAATGCCTCCATTTCGATGCCGGTACGTCCGTGGCATTCGGCAGTGACTTCGCAATGAACGGCGTATTCCTTTTTATCGATGGAAAACTCGACGGCCACGCGGGTCAGGGCGAGTGGGTGGCAAAGCGGAATCAATTCACCGGTGCGTTTCGCCGCCTGGATTGCGGCAATACGGGCAATACCCAGAACATCCCCTTTTTTTGAGGTGCCTTCACGCACCAGGTTCAGCGTCGCCTCCTGCATGTAGATCGTGCCGCCGGCGCGGGCACGGCGGGCGGTTTCAGCCTTGCTGCCGACATCAACCATGTGCGCCTGGCCGGCGTTGTCGAAATGAGTCAGGGAGTGAGGGGTCACAATGGCCTGCTGGGGGTAACGAGTCATCCGGCAAGGTGCTGGACGGGGTGGGTTATCATAACATTCATGTCTTTGATCCAGCGTTTCGTCAGCGCCCTTCTGATTCTCAGTCTCGCCTTTACGTCGTTGCATGCCAATGATCTCCCGGAATTGGGAGACGTTGCGAGCAACGAATTGTCGCTTGCCACTGAGAAAAAAATTGGTCAGCAGATCATCAACGAGATTCGTTGGCGTGATCCGGCTTACCTCGACGATCCCGATGTTGAAGCCTATCTCAACCAACTGGGTGGCCAACTTGCTGCGGCGAGCAATGATCCGGGGCTGGGCTTTTATTTTTTCCTGATTAATGATCAAAGTATTAACGCTTTTGCGATGCCGGGCGGCTATATCGGTGTTCATGTCGGGCTGATTCTGTCGGCGCAAAGCGAGTCTGAGTTGGCGGGTGTGCTGGCGCATGAGATTTCTCACGTTACGCAGCGCCACATTTCACGGCAACTTTACAACTCGAAGCAGGTCGGTATGGCGTCGATGCTGGCAATGGGGCTCGCGCTGCTGGCTGCGCGTTCCAGCGGGCAGGTCGCCGGCGCGGCGATTGTCGGTGCCCAGGCGGGGGCGATTTCATCGCAATTGGCGTTCTCCCGTGACTTTGAGCGCGAGGCCGATCGCATGGGTTTTGATACGTTAAGCCGGGCGGGTTTTGATGTGCGTGGCATGGGGGGGTTCTTTGAGCGCCTTCAAAAGTCGGTGCGTCTTTACGAGAATAATGCGACGGTTTATCTGCGCACCCATCCATTGACCGGCGAGCGCCTGTCCGACATGCAGAACCGTGAGCAGGCGGTGGCCTACCGGCAGGTCGCCGACAGCCCGGAATTTTTGCTGACACGCGCCAAATTACGGGCGATGCAGGGTACGGCGCAGGAAGCGATAAGTGATTTTGAAGGACTGTTGCGCGACAAAAAATACTCTTCCGAGTGGGCTGCCTACTTTGGCTTGTCCGTTGCTCTGGCGCGTCATCGCGATTGGCCGGCCGCCGAGTCGGCGCTGCTCAATGCCAAGAAATTCACGGTGGCATCGGCAATGCTTGAGCGTCAATTGGCGGAAATCAAGTTGGCGCAAGGCGATAGTGTGCGCGCCATGGTTTTGTACGATGAGGCGATGCTGCGCTATCCACTGAATCTGGCCTTGATTTACGGTAATGGTGAGGCCTTGATCAAACTGAGGCGCTTTGGGGCGGCTTTGAATTTTTGCGAGGCGCAGTTGCGTAATCACCCGCAAGATGTGCGTTTGCACAAAATGCGTGCCGAGAGCTACGCCGGTCTTGGGCGCATTGCCCTGCAACACCTGGCGTTGTCTGAGGTTTTTGCCTTGCAGGGGCAAACGGCGGGGGCGATCGAGCAACTGCAGTTCGCGCGGAGCGCCGGCGATGCGAATTTTTACGAGCAATCAGCAATTGACGCCCGCCTGCGTGAATTACAAAAGCGCCTGGCTGATGAACATCAAGAAAAGCGTAATTGGTGACGTTAAAATTCGCAGTAAAATCGTTTTCCCCGCCTGGATGGAACAATCATGGAATTTGATCGAGAACTTGACGCCAAGGGCATTGCTTGCCCCCTCCCTATTTTGCGCACCAAAAAGATGCTGGCTGAAATGAAAACCGGGCAGGTGTTGCGCATTCAGGTGACTGACCCTGGGTCGCTCAAGGATTTCCCCGCTTTTGCCAAGCAATCAGGTAACGAACTACTGGCTCAGTTGGAAGAGAATCAGGTGTTCGAGTATTTCGTCAAACGAAAATAAGCGGCTCTTTTTGCGCTTTCTTTGAAGATCGGCGGGCGCCTTCGGGCGAACCCGCCGCTTGGCTTTTTGAGGGTTTTGTTGACTGCCTGACGGTCAGCGACCTGGCGTCTCTTGACAGCGTGTTGGCGCGTGTCGAGGCAGATGCCTTATGGACGGTGGCTGCCCTTGATTACGAACTCGGTTACTGTCTCGAGCCGGCTGCCGCACCTGCTCCTTGGGTGACGTCCGGGGATCGCTCGGTGGCGCGATTCTGGCGTTTTGAGCGGTGTCGGAGCCTCGATGCACAAGCCGCCGGCGAGTGGCTGTCTGCTGCCGGAGCGCTCGATGCTGCGGGCGTTGGCGGCCTGTCGGCGGGAATTGACGAGGATCGTCACGCTGCCGCCATTGAGCGTATTCGCGCCTTTATCGACGCCGGTGATTGTTATCAAATCAACTTTACGTTTCCCTTCCGGTTTGAATGGTTTGGTTCTCCGATCGGACTTTATCGCCGTTTGCGCGAACAGCAGCCGGTGCGTTATGGCGGCTTTGTCGGTGATGCGCGGGGCGGTATTGTTTCGCTTTCGCCTGAGCTCTTTCTTGAACGCCGGGGGGCGAAGCTGACGACGCGGCCAATGAAGGGAACGGCTCCGCGCGCGCAACCGGCCGAGGCGTTGCTGCGCTCCAGCAAGGATCTGGCCGAAAATCTGATGATCGTTGATCTCTTGCGCAATGATCTCGGGCGGATTGCGCAACCTGGCACGGTCAACGTCGATGGCTTGTTCGATATCGAGGCTTACCCGAGCGTCTGGCAGATGGTTTCGAGTATTTCGGCGGCAGTGCCCGGGGTCGGCTTGCGGGCAATTCTCGGCGCCTTGTTTCCCTGTGGATCGATTACCGGGGCGCCGAAAATTCGCGCGATGCAACTGATTTCGTCGCTTGAAAGCGACCCGCGCGGGATGTACACCGGGTCGCTCGGCTGGATTGCGCCAAATGGCGATTTTCGCCTCAATGTGGCGATTCGCACGCTGGAACTGAATAACGATTACAGCGGAAAAATGGGGATAGGCAGTGGCGTTGTTGCCGACTCATCCACCCTCGGTGAGTGGGACGAATGCCAACTCAAGGCGCGTTTTTTGCGCGACTGTGACCCCGGGCTGGCGCTGATTGAAACCTTGCGTCTTGAGGAGGAGGCTTATCCTTGTCTCGCCTTGCATCTTGAGCGTTTGCGACACTCGGCGGCGTGGCTGGGCTTCCCGTTTGATGCGTCGGCGATTCAAGCGGCTTTGTCTGGGCAGCTAGCGGCCGGATTGTGGCGCGTGCGGCTGACTTTGAACAAAAACGGGGAGCTAAACGTCACTCGGTCGCCGCTGCAGCTCAACCCGGCGGCTCAGTATCAAGTGCGAATGGCGGAATATCCGATCGTCAGCGGTGATCCTTTGCGACGCCACAAGACCACCAGTCGCGCACTTTATGATGCCGCCCTGGCTACCATCGCGCACGACAACAGGATTTTCGACGTGGTTTTTCTAAACGAGCGCGGGGAAGTGGCGGAGGGCGCGCGAAGCAATGTTTTCGTCGAGCGCGATGGCCTTTTGCTGACCCCGCCGCTCAGTAGCGGGGCGCTTCCCGGCGTTTTGCGCGCCGCCTTGCTGGCCGAGGGACGAGCCAGAGAGGCGGTTTTGTATGCGAGCGACCTGGCGTCGGGCTTTTGGCTGGGAAATGCGCTGCGTGGCCTCGTTCGGGTTGCGGGCGCCGGCGTCTGAGCGCTTATTTGCGCAACTTGCGCAGGTAAATTCCGAGCAGTGAGAAGAGGCCGGCGGCAATGCCGTAATAAAACGACTTCGGCACGTTGACGTCCTGGTATTCAATGAGGATTGGTACCTCGTTTTCCACCATGTAGCGGATTGTCGTCTGGAAGTGCCAGGATGAGGCCTTGACTTCGATAATGCCAGCGTCGGTTTTCCACTTCAGCCAGCCGTTTTCTTCTTGCAGATCACCCGCCGGCGCCGGCGGCGTCAGCGAGGTGAGCAGGTTTCCGGCGCGAGCGTTGTCGATATCTTTGTAGGCGAAGCCGCAGACTTCCTTGTTGGCGCAGGTGGCGACCAGGCGGAATTCGGGTTGCCATTCGTGACTTTTATCCCATGGCCAGGAAATCATGAAGGCGACGCTCCAGACGCCAACCAGCGCCGAAAAAATCATCAGGGCAATGAATATTTTTGCCAGCAGGCCGCGTTTGTCTTCCATGATTCTCTTTTCTTTTTGATTCAGCCGAGCTTGGCCAGTTGGGGTTTAAGTTGCGCCAGTGTCGCCGAAAAATCGGCCAGACGCTGCTTTTCCTGATCAATGACCGCCGCCGGAGCACGGGCGACAAAGCTTTCGTTGCCCAGCTTGTTTTGCGCGATGCTGACCTGTTTTTCAAGTTTGTCGATTTCCTTCGCGAGGCGGAGTTTTTCGGTCTCGATATCGATCTCGACCTTGAGCATCATTCGCGTTTCGCCAACGATGGCAACCGGCGCAATGGCATCGGCCGGTATACCGGCAACCAGTTGTACCTCGGACAGCTTGCCGAGCGCCTGCAGGATCGGCGCGAACTCGGTCATCTCGGCACCGCCATTGGCAACCAGTAGCGGCATACGCAGGGCGGGCGAGACGTTCATTTCGCCGCGTAGGTTGCGACAGGCGTAGGCCAGCGCCTTGAGGCGATCGACCTTGGCCTCGGCAGCCGGGTCTATTTTGTATTCCTCGCTACGCGGGTAAGCGGCGAGCATGATCGATTGGTGCGTGTGACGTCCGGCGATGGGGGCGACGGTTTGCCATAACTCTTCGGTGACGAAGGGAATCAGTGGGTGCGCCAGACGTAAAATAGCTTCCAGCGTGCGGATCAAGGTGCGTCTGGCTCCCCGCTGCTGCGCATCGTTGCCGGTCTGAATTTCAACTTTGGCGATTTCCAGATACCAGTCGCAGAACTCGTCCCAAACGAATTGATAAATCGCTTGAGCGATCAGGTCGAAGCGGTAGTCGGCGAAATGCTGCTCGATTTCTTTTTCGACACGTTGCAGCAAACTGACAATCCAGCGGTCGGCAAAGCTGAATTCGAGCCCGGCCGAACCACCGCAGGCGGGGCCGTTCTGCTGGTGGTCGAGCCCCAGGTCGTGACCTTCGACGTTCATCAGGACGAAGCGCGTGGCGTTCCATAGCTTGTTGCAGAAATTGCGGTAGCCATCACAGCGGTTGAGGTCAAACTTGATGTCGCGACCGGGCGAAGCGAGGCTGGCAAAGGTAAAGCGCAGGGCATCGGTGCCGAAGGCAGGAATCCCTTGCGGAAATTCCTTGCGGGTTCTTTTCTCGATTTTTGGTGCGTCCTCAGGACGCATCAGGCCGGTCGTGCGCTTTTTTACCAGCGCTTCGAGGTCGATTCCGTCGATCAGATCGATCGGGTCGAGCACGTTGCCTTTCGATTTCGACATTTTCTGACCTTCGCCGTCACGAATCAGGCCATGCACATAAACGTGCTTGAACGGAATCCGGCCGGTGATCTGCCGAGTCATCATGACCATCCGGGCGACCCAGAAGAAAATGATGTCGAAGCCGGTGACTAGCACGGTCGACGGCAAATATTGCTGCAAAACCGGGTTGGCCGCGTCGATTGCCTCATCACCCGTCCAGTCCAGTGTCGAGAACGGCCACAAAGCGGAGGAAAACCAGGTGTCGAGGACGTCGGGGTCGCGGCTCAGGGTGCCAGCGTAACCTTGCCGAGTGGCTTCGGCGCGGGCTTCTTCCTCGTTGTGGGCAACGAAAATCTCGCCATTGCTGCCGTACCATGCGGGAATCTGGTGACCCCACCAGAGCTGGCGGGAAATGCACCAGTCCTGGATATTATTGAGCCACTGGTTATAGGTGTTGACCCAGTTTTCCGGATAAAACCTGATCTCGCCGGAGCGCACGACTTCCAGCGCCTTCTCGGTGATCGATTTGCCGTCCGAATTTGATCCGCTCGCCGGCTTGCTCATCGCAACAAACCACTGGTCGGTGAGCATCGGCTCGATGACGACACCCGTGCGGTCGCCGCGCGGCACCTTGAGTTTGTGCTTGTCGACCCTGATCAGGAGGCCTGCGGCTTCGAGATCGGCGACGACGGCCTTACGGGCGTCGAAGCGGTCGAGGCCGCGGTATTTTTCGGGCGCGTTTTCGTTGACACGGGCATCAAGCGTCAGGATCGAAATCATCGCCAGGCCATGTCGCTGGCCGACGGCGTAGTCATTGAAATCATGCGCCGGCGTGACCTTGACGCAGCCGGTGCCGAATTCGCGATCGACGTAGCTGTCGGCAATGATCGGTATTTCGCGGTCGGTCAGCGGCAACTTCACTCCCTTGCCGATCATCTGCTGATAGCGTTCGTCTTCCGGGTGAACCATGACAGCGGTGTCGCCAAGCATGGTTTCCGGGCGCGTCGTGGCGACGACCAGGCTGCCCGATCCGTCAGCCAGCGGGTAGCGGATGTGCCACATGAAACCGTCTTCCTCTTCTTGCACCACTTCGAGGTCGGAAACGGCGGTGTGCAGCTTCGGATCCCAGTTAACCAGGCGCTTGCCGCGGTAGATCAGGCCTTCATTGAAGAGGCGAACGAAGGTTTCGGTTACCACTTTGTTGAGGCCGGCGTCCATTGTGAAGCGTTCGCGCGTCCAATCCGGGCTGGTGCCCATGCGGCGCATCTGCTGGGTGATGGTGTTGCCGGAGTATTCCTTCCATTCCCAGACTTTTTCCAGGAATTTCTCGCGGCCGAGGTCGTGGCGCGAAACGCCCTGGGCGTCGAGCTGGCGCTCGACGACGATTTGTGTGGCGATGCCGGCATGGTCGGTGCCCGGCTGCCACAGCGTGTTGTGGCCGCGCATCCGGTAGTAGCGGGTGAGCGCGTCCATCAGCGTCTGGTTGAACCCGTGCCCCATGTGTAGCGTGCCGGTGACATTCGGCGGCGGCAGCAGGATGCAGAAGTTTTCGTCAGCTGCCTTGCTGTGGTCAACGCCGGCAGCGAAATAATTTCGGGCTTCCCACTCGGGGTACCAGCGACGTTCGATATCGGCTGGTTCAAAAGTTTTGGCGAGTTCCATGGGCATCCTGGAAGTAGGGAAAGCCCAGAATTATACCGGAGCGCTGCCCCGGCTTCCCGCGATCTCAGTCACTGTTCACGGCAATCGCTTACACATAAATCATAATTGGCGGCGATTTTATTCTTTGGAGGTGATCCCAAGGAGTTCTGCGCGATACTCGGGATGCCGATCGGCTAGTTTTTGACGCCTACGCAAGCTACGTTCGGGGTGGCGCTTAT
>CAJBDJ010000041.1 GCA_903951825.1 uncultured Pseudomonadota bacterium | reverse complement strand
GTTGCTCCAGTGTCCGGTAGCTAAAAATCTCCGATTGGGTCACGTCGGCGCTGCGCATGAAATCGATATCCCGTTGAATTCGAAAGGTAAATTATACCATATGCATGAAATTTACGGGGTTTTTCAACGGCCTGTTAATGGATTCCTATGGAGAACAATTCGCACGCATTGATCGCCGGTGTTTTTGCCTTGCTGCTCGCGATCGCAGCAGTATTTTCCGTTTATTGGCTGGGGGGTGCCCATGAAGAAGTGCAAAGTTATATTGTGGTCACCAAGCAGAATGTCGGCGGACTAAACCCTCAGGCACAGGTTCGTTATCGTGGTATTCGCGTTGGCAAAGTCAGTGACATCCGGCTGGATCCCGAAGATGTCAGCAATACGCTAATTACCATTCAGATTCGCGACGATGTCCCCCTGACAGAGGGTACTGTCGCTCGATTGAATTATCAGGGCGTCACCGGTCTTGCGCATATTCTTCTGCTGGAAGGCGGCAAGCAGAGCCAGCCTTTGCAGATTAAGGACGGAGAAATGCCGAGAATTGCCATGATTCCCTCTCCACTCGAAGAATTGGGCGAAAACGGGATGGCGACGCTGAATCAGGCACGGCAGTTGATGAGCAACGCCAATGCCATGCTCAATGAAGACAATCGTCGGCATTTGACGGCCACCCTGAAGAACATGGAGGCTGCTTCAGCCAATCTGCAACCGGCGCTGGAAAACATCAATGGAACGCTGGTTCAGATGCGTAAACTGCTCGACGATCAGAACATCCGAAAACTATCCAGCGCTGCTGGTGAGGTTGGCCCATTGTTATCGGATACGCGGGCGCTCATCGGCAAAATGCAGCGCGCGACCGACCGGCTGGATACGGCGATTGGCGATGCCTCGGCAGGCGGCACTGCGGCACTGATGCCGCGGCTCAACGAACTGGCAACGGATTTTTCGCTGACCTCGCGGCAACTGAGCCGGGTTTTGCGGATACTTGAAGACGCCCCGCAAGGACTCGTTTTTGGCGTCCCCCCCGTGCCACCGGGCCCTGGCGAGCCAGGCTTCCCCGCGGCGGAGGCAAAATAGCGTGCGACTTGTACTGGCGGGGTTAATTGCTTTTTTGCTGAGCGGCTGTATGACCGCCGGCAAACGCGGCGGAGAGCACGCCTTGACGGTCTACGATCTGGGGCCCCCCGCCGTGACAGCGCTAACGACCATGCGCCAACCTGCACTGGCGATCGAAGTCAAGGCGCCCCTCTGGATTGATTCGATGGGAATTGAATATCGTCTGGCCTACATCGACAGCGCGCGCTTGCGCGAGTATGCACGAGCGCGCTGGGCCGGGCCACCGACGCAGTTGATTCAGCAGCGTTTGGTACAGCAGTTGGGTGGAGTGGCGAATGGTCAAACTTCGGCCAGTTGTGTTTTGCGCTTTGAAATAACCGAATTCAGCCAAATTTTTGATACTCCAGAAATCAGTCGCAGCGTCTTGCAGGGTCGCCTGCAATGGTTGGACAAGCGGCGGGTACGCCTCGCTGAACAAACCATCAATCTGAGCAATGCGGCGCCGACGGCCGACGCACAAGGGGGCGTCAGGGCATTTTCGATTTCGATTGAGCAGTTAACCGAAAAGATCAAAAATTGGGAAAAAGAGCGGGTTGCCAGCGGCCAAATAAACGCTTGCGGCGTTTAGTTCGAAACGATATGGGCGCTGATGCGCTGTTTTAGATCGCCGATATTGTCGTCGAAATTTGCGTAGTGCATAAGTGACAGGCCAAATACGCAGGCATAGAGAAGCAGGCTACGGCTTTTGGCATCGGCTGCGTTCATACCAGCCGAAACAAATAACTTGCAGGTGCACTCAAGGCGATAAAGATCAACCGATTCGACCACCGCTGCCGCTCGACTGTCGTGCCTGGCCCAATCGCGCACGGCGAGCTCGATTGCCATGCCCTTGCGATTGCGGTTGCTACCATAAATTTCAAAGGCGAACTGAAGCTGTTCGTGCTCCTTCCCGGGCACCAAGGCGGTTGATTTCTCGATGTCACGAATACGACCCTGCTTCCATTGTTCGAGGATCGCATCGAGGAGTGCCTGCCGGTCTTTGAAATGCCAGTAAAAACTTCCTTTGGTCACGCCACAACGCTTGGCCAGGGATTCAATACGCAACCCGGCAATCCCTTCTTTAGCCAGTAGATCGATGCCGGTTGTGACCCATTTTTTCGAATCAAGCTGGATACGAACACTTCCCTTGCCACTCATGGCGGCAAGAATTGATTGTTCGGAAGAGGGCTTGACAGCTTTATTTTGCATACGATACCGTATGGAGATTGTGCTGACTGAACGATATTCTGTCAAACAGCCAGCTCTGACTGATCAAGCCACCAGGCAAATAAAACGTCAAAAAATGAGGAGAAGCCAGTGAAAATTCTCGTCCCCGTCAAACGGGTTGTTGACTACAACGTCAAGATTCGCGTCAAGGCTGATGGTTCGGGTGTTGACCTGGCCAATGTCAAGATGAGCATGAACCCCTTTGACGAAATTGCCATTGAAGAAGCCGTGCGTCTGAAAGAAGCCGGCCTCGCCAGCGAAGTCATCGCCGTCAGCTGCGGCGTCGCCGCCTGCCAGGAAACCCTGCGCACCGCCATGGCCATTGGCGCCGACCGCGGCATCCTCGTCGAAACCGAGCTTGACCTTCAGCCCCTGGCCGTCGCCAAGCTCCTCAAAGCCCTCTGCGCCAAAGAGCAACCGCAACTCGTCATCTGCGGCAAACAAGCCATCGACGACGACGCCAACCAGACCGCACAGATGCTGGCCGCCCTGCAAGCCTGGCCGCAGGCGACCTTCGCCTCGAAAATCACCCTCAGCGGCTCAACGGCGCGCGTCACACGCGAAATCGACGGCGGCCTGGAAACGCTGGATATCGCCCTGCCGGCTGTCGTCAGCACCGATCTGCGCCTCAACGAACCGCGCTACGCGACGCTCCCCAACATCATGAAAGCCAAGAAAAAACCGCTTGAAACCCTCAAGCCCGCCGATCTCGGCGTGGACGTGACCCCGCGTCTGAGCACGCTCAAGGTCGTCGAACCCGCCAAGCGCAGCGCCGGCATCAAGGTCGCCGACGTCGCCGATCTGGTCAGCAAACTCAAGAACGAAGCCAAGGTGATCTAAATGACCATTCTCGTTATCGCCGAACACGACCACCAGCACCTCAAGGCCGCTACCCTCAACACCGTCGCTGCCGCCCTGCGGATCGGCGGCGACGTCCACCTCCTGGTCGCCGGTGCGAATTGCCAGGCTGCCGCCCGCGCAGCCGCGACGCTCACCGGCGTCAGCCGGGTCAAGGTCGCCGACGCCGCCCACTACGAAAGTCAGACCGCCGAGAATCTGAGCGCCCTGATCCTCGCCAACGCCGCCGGCTACAGCCATATCCTGGCGCCGGCCACTACCTTCGGCAAGAACCTCTTGCCGCGTGTCGCGGCGCTGCTCGATGTGGCGCAGATTTCCGAAATCACCGCGGTCGAAGCGGCCGACACCTTCGTCCGGCCGATCTACGCCGGTAATGCGCTGGCCACCGTCAAGAGTCATGACGCGGTAAAGGTCATTACCGTCCGCAGCACGGCCTTTGATGCGGTGAGCGCCGGCGAGCCGGTGGCGCCCATCGAACACATCGACCCGGCGGCCGACACCGCCCAGAGCACGCTCATCCAGCGCGAGCTGACCCAGTCGGCGCGTCCTGAACTCGGTGCAGCGCGGATCGTTGTATCCGGGGGGCGCGGTCTGGGTAATGGCGAAAACTACCATCGCCTGCTCGAACCGCTCGCCGACAAACTCGGCGCCGCGCTGGGCGCCAGCCGTGCGGCGGTCGATGCCGGTTTTGTGCCGAACGATTATCAGGTCGGCCAGACCGGCAAGATCGTTGCGCCGCAGCTCTATATCGCGATCGGCATCTCGGGCGCCATCCAGCATCTGGCCGGCATGAAGGAGTCGAAGGTCATCGTCGCAATCAACAAGGATGCCGATGCACCAATCTTTCAGATCGCGGATTACGGGTTGGTCGGCGATTTGTTCGAGCTGATTCCACAACTGACTTCAGCCATCGGTTAAAACTCTTTCGGTGAGTTCACCTTCGTCCATCCAATATCTGCTCGAATAAGCGCCTACCCTCCCCCCTTGTTCCGTGCGTGATAACGATGGGAAATAGATTTTTTGTCCCACGACGGGGATCGAAACAGACCACCGTAAACGACAAAACCCGCATCTGTTTAGAGGCGGGCTTTATCTATCCTACTGATTTAATGGGGAATTAATCAGTTTTTTGTGGTTTTAGGTAGTTTAGAAGTTTGCCAAAACCGCTCAATTCTGGTCGGGGCGGCGGGATTCGAACTCGCGACCCCTTGCACCCCATGCAAAAACAATGCACCAATAGACGTGGTGTTTGCCTTTTAATTCAATCAGTTACTACGAAGTGTTAGCGCATGATGTACTATAATATATCCCCTGTTCAGTACCTTATTCAGTACCTCAAATGCTCAGTGACAGATTCATACGCAACGCGAAAACCGGCGTCTATGCAGACGAAAATGGATTGTACCTTCAGGTGTATTCCACGGGAAAGAAAGCTTTTTTCCTACGTGACCAGACCAAAGGAAGCCGCTCCAAGAAAGTCTTAGGCCACTACCCCACAATGGGGTTAGCCGCAGCGCGGGAAGCAGTGGCGAAAAGAAAGTCCGGCCACGTTACCAGGACGCTAGGCGATTGTTTTGCCATCTACTACGAACACCTCGAAACACAGTTCCGCGACCCAGAACAGACTAAACGCATGTTCAACAAGGACGTACTACCGAAGCACAAGGACACTAACATCGACGCCTTGTGTCAGCAGCGGATGTAAATTGATACAGGCCAGCGATTGAAAGTTGATACACCGAGTTGAGAGAAGATCGGCGGATTTGAGGCGCCGGTGATCACGAACGAGGTGTATATGGAAATCGAAGTATTAAGGAAACATGGTTT
>CAJBDJ010000040.1 GCA_903951825.1 uncultured Pseudomonadota bacterium | reverse complement strand
AGTACATCGAAATCTTCTACAACAGAATTCGCAAGCAGGCCCGCCTTGGCTATCTGTCGCCTGCCGCGTTTATGCAGCAACATTATGAAAAACAGATAGCCACTTAAACCGTTGGACTCCACCGTTTACAACTGACCTCAGGCTGCCGAAGAGATGCGGGTAATCGAGCGCCTGACATCCCCCGCCAAGCCGCTGTTGCCGATCAGCGACACAGGGGCGACAGCGATTCTTTCCCTCCGGGAAGAACTGGCAGCCATCACCGCTGCTGGCATGAAAAAAACAGCCGAGGCGCCTGCAAAGCCGAGCAGCATCAAGGATGCCTGCGAGAAGTTCATGGTTTTCAAAAAAGGCACCGCTGGAACCACACAGAAATTTTATGATCGGCGCTTACAAATCTTTGCGATGCTTGCAGGCGGCGAAGAACAAATGCTGCACGAGATTACGTCCGAGCGATGTGCGGAGATTGGTGAAGTACTCAATATCTTTCCCTGCTACGAGAAAGGGCGCTGGAACGATTGGGTCGCCGCACAGTTAAAACCCAAAAAACCACGCAGAAAGCCCGGGGAGCAGCCAGCGACTGCCGCAGGCAAGCACAACCATGCCGTGACCGCCCGAAAAGCCCCCAAAGCCGCCTCCGGGTTGATTAATACATCATAAACCCGCGAATGGCAGGTCAATAATCGCGGCATCTTGGCTTGCTATCGTGCTGTATTTCGACCACAATAAAGCACCTATTTTGGTTTGAATACGAGGCACGATATGGAACAGGTTCTCGCCAATCGCTCTGTCAGCATCACTGAACTCAAACGCAGCCCCAGTGCCGTGCTGGAACAGGCGGGTTCTGAACCCGTGGCCGTGCTCAACCACAACCGGCCGGCCGCTTACCTGATTTCGCCCCATGTCTATGAGGCGATGCTGGAACGGCTGAATGCCGATCTGCGGCAGGCCATACAGGTCGGCATCGACAGCGGCCCAGCCATTCCGGCAGAGGACGTGTTTGCTGAACTAAACGCCCGCTACGCCGAACCCACACCAGTCATCAAGCCACGCGGTAAGCGTGCGGCCTGATGGCTTCGGTCGCCTTTTCGCCGAAGTCTCGGCAAGACCTGCTCGACATCGGCGATCACATCGCCAAGGACAGCCGGGCCAACGCCCGGCGTTTCGTGAGCAAACTGGTAGATCAATGCCAACGCATTGGCGTTGCGCCACTGGCCTACACCGGGCGGGAAGATTTGGCCCCCGGCCTGCGGATGGCGCCCATGGGCCGCTATGTTGTGTTTTTCCGTGTACTGGGCGACATGGTGCGCATCGAGCGGGTGCTACACGGCGCCCGTGACCTGCCCGCCATCTTCGGCCAAGGCGTTCTACCCAAGACGGGCTGATTGACTTGTCATGTAAGCCTTTCCGTCGATCAGCGCGCATCGTAAAATCGAACAAAACCACATTTCGGCAGGGATATGAATAAAAACGAAGCCTTTGCCCGCGTTCTCATCGACGGGCTGCTGGCCGATCAGGGCTGGGAGATTACCAACCCTAACGCCGTTCGCTATGAAGTGGTGATGGCTGATGGCACCCGAGCCGATTACGTCCTTTGCGACCGGCACGGGCATTCGCTGGCCGTCGTCGAAGCCAAGCGTGACTCGATCAGCCCTGCCGATGCCGCCGAGCAGGCCAAGGGCTACGCCAAGCAGTTGGGCATTCCTTACGTTTTCATGACCAATGGTGCCGAGGTGCTATTTTGGGAATGGGAACGTGATGCCTACCCGCACCCGGTTAAAACCTTCTTCAAGCAGGACGACCTTGAACGTCGTTTCGCCAGCCTGAAACTGAGCCGCGATGTGCTCAATGTCCCCATCGACTTGAAAATTGCCGGGCGGGACTACCAGCAAGAGTGCATCCAGACCGCCTGCAAGGAAATCAAACAAGGCCGGCGCAAACTGCTGCTGGAAATGGCCACCGGCACCGGCAAGACCCGCACTGCTGCCGCCCTTATCAAGCGGCTGTTCGAGGCCAACGCCATCACCCGCGTGCTGTTCTTGGTAGATCGCATTCCGCTGGCCAAGCAAACAGAAGATGCCTTTGCCGAGCACCTGCCGGATTACCCCGCCTATGTGCTGCGGGCAGGTCGCCGTTTTCAGGACGAGAAACGCATCACCATCACCACGCTGCAAAGCATGATCAACACCTATGGGGATTACTCCTCCGGCTACTTCGACCTGATCATTTCCGACGAGTGCCACCGCAGCATCTACGGCAAGTGGAGCGGCGTGCTGAAATACTTTGACGGGGTGCAAATCGGCCTCACCGCCACGCCTTGCGTCGCGAGTCAGGAAGAACTTGATGGCGCCGGTCACGCGGATGAAGAAGACAAACTATTCGTCCGCGACACCTTGCGCTTCTTTGAAGTGGATAAGCCCACCTTCTCCTACAAGTTGAAGGACGCCATCCGGGATGGCGTGCTGGCCCCGTATCAGGTCTATCAAGCCAAGACCGTCAAAACGGCTGCCGAAGGCGGCTTTCCGGTCAAGAAATCCGAACTGGACTGGTCCGCCATGAGCGCCGAAACCCGGGCCGAGTTCGAGTTGCTGTTTGCCGACACCGCAGAAATCATCATTGACCCATCCGCCCTTGAACGCCGTTTCACCATCCCCGAACGCAACCGGGCGATTGTGCGTGAGTTCCGCGAAGTGCTGGAAAAAGGCTTCACCGACCACAAAGGCGTTTTGCGGATGCCGCTGATCGGCAAGACCATCGTTTTTGCCGTCAATAAAAAACACGCTGAAACACTGGCGCAACTGTTCGACGCCGAGTTTGCCGACAAGAAGCCAAGCCCCGACATTCGTTTTGCCGATTACGTCGTGTCCGGTGCAGGGCCAGATGATTCCTTGGATGCGATGGCGAAAATCCGCCGCTTCAAGAAAGAGCCGTTCCCGCAAATCCTCGTTTCCGTGAATATGCTGGACACCGGCTTTGACTGCCCGGAAGTTTGCAATCTGGTGTTTGCCCGCTTTACCCGTTCCGCCATCCTCTATCAGCAAATGCGGGGCCGGGGCACGCGCAAGACCAGCAAGAAGCCGATTTTCACGATGTTCGATTTTGTCGGCGTCTGCGACTACCACGGCGATGAAGACACCCTGGGCGGTGGCGGCTTGATGAAAGAGCCGACCAAGAAAAAACATTACGAACCCAAGCGCCTACTGTCATTGGACATCGACGACCACATTGACCCGACGACCCGCGAATGGATCAGCATCGACGAGAACGGCAACATGCTGTTCCACGAAGCCTCCGAGCAGAAAGCCGCCGAGTTGGGAACCAAGTTCGAGGCATGGCGGCTGGCGCAACAGAACCTCAATGCCGAACAGGATCGCTGGTTGCGTATCCTTGGCAGCCAGATTCGCGCCAATGCAGATAGTCTTGATGAAGTCATGCCCGAACATTTCGCCTTCTTCCACACGTTTTCCCAAATGGGTGGCCTGAATGAAGCACAGCGGGTTTTTGGCACGGCAGAAGCCCTGCAAGCCCTGATCGACTCGCTCAACGCGGCTTTATTCAATGAACATGATGACGAGCAAAGCGGCGACGACAGCGCCCGCCCGTCAGCCCATTAAAACCAGTTTCCCAGAAAGTATCCAATGCCCTTAACGCCCGACATGCGGCGGTCGATTGACCAGATTCGTGATTACCTGTTCGGTGGCGGCTATCCTGATCCCGTCAGCAATGCGGAACAACTGTCTTTCCTGTTCTTCTTCTATCTGGTCGAAGGCATCGACACTGAAAACAAGTTGAAGTCCAAGGTTCTGAAAACGCCTTACGAAAGCCTGTTTGCTGGCGACTGGACGATCAGGAATCCGCTCAATGCCGAGGCCGGGCAAATGACAATCCCGCGTGACCGCTTTCGCTGGTCAGTCTGGGCCAAGGGCTTGTCGGGCGAGGCACTGGTTCGCTTCCTGCGCGACGAGGTGTTTGCCTTCTTCGCTGAAATGGGCGAAGCAGCCGCCCACAACTTCATGGATGGTGCGCGACTGGCTATCATCGATCCGACTGTTTTGACCCAAGTGGTGAATCTCGTCGATGGCCTGCGCCTCGACGCTTCGGATTCGGACACCAAGGGCGATTTGTTCGAGCACGTTTTGCGGCAGATTCGGCAGGCTGGCGAGTTGGGTCAGTTCCGCACGCCCCGCCATGTGATCCGCACCATCGTTGAAATCATCGACCCCAAAGTGGGCGAAACCATCTATGACCCGGCAGCGGGCACGGCTGGCTTTCTGGTGGCGGCCTACAACCATTGAGGTCAGTTGTAAACGGTGGAGTCCAACGGTTTAAGTGGCTATCTGTTTTTCATAATGTTGCTGCATAAACGCGGCAGGCGACAGATAGCCAAGGCGGGCCTGCTTGCGAATTCT
>CAJBDJ010000039.1 GCA_903951825.1 uncultured Pseudomonadota bacterium | reverse complement strand
TCATTTATTGCTTGTCAAATAGAGCCCGGAAAAGGCACGGCGTGCCACTACACGGCTTTTTAAGAAATCGGCCGAAAACCCGCATGGCTACGTTCAAAATAAGTCAAAAACCACTACTTTTGCCATCGAACTGTCGAACTCGGGGGGCATCTATGTTGTACGGGCGTTTGTTCGTATGCGAGAGCTGGTAGGAACCCATCAAGACCTAGCCAAGCGCCTTGCGGAACTCGAAGAGAAAACAGAAGCCTTGACGCTTCAGCAAGATACCTTTGCCCATAACACTCGTGTTCAGTTGAAACAGCTTGTCGAAGCAATTCGCCAACTGACAATACCGCCTGACCCGCCAAAGCGGCCTATCGGTTTCACAACAAAACTTCAGTCGTCCACCGGAAAATCCGGAGAGTGAAATGTCGGAAAACAACCAGTCAAGTTGAGAAGCCCGATTTTGAGATTTGCATCCTCAAGCGCCGTTTCACAGCGCGCGCCGGCTCTGTGTTAAAGTTCGCCCCGGCGGGTCTCCCCGCATTGCAGGGTGGTGAATCGGGTCAGGTCCGGAAGGAAGCAGCCACAGCCACTGACTGCAAGTGCCGGGGGTTAGGCTCGCCACTTTCATTTCCTTGATGGATGTTTGGGCGCATGAGTTATCAGGTTCTCGCCCGCAAATGGCGGCCGCGCAGTTTTTCCACTCTTGTCGGGCAGGAGCACGTGGTGCGTGCGCTGACGCACGCGCTGGCCGAGCAGCGTTTGCATCATGCCTATCTGTTTACCGGCACGCGCGGTGTCGGCAAGACGACGATTGCCCGCATTCTCGCCAAGTCGCTCAATTGTGAAAGCGGGATTACGGCCACTCCGTGCGGGCGTTGCAGTGCCTGCCAGGAGATTGACGCGGGGCGTTTTGTTGATTTGCTTGAGGTTGATGCGGCGACCAATACCAAGGTCGACGAGATGCGTCAGCTTCTTGAAAACGCGGTCTACGCACCAACTCGCGGACGCTTCAAGGTGTATGTGATCGACGAGGTTCATATGCTCTCGACTTCGGCATTCAACGCCATGCTGAAGACGCTGGAGGAGCCGCCGGAGCACGTCAAATTCATTCTGGCGACGACCGATCCGCAGAAAATTCCGGTGACGGTTTTGTCGCGCTGCCTGCAATTCAACCTCAAACAGATGCCGCCCGCCTCCATTTCCGGCCATTTGAGCCAGGTCTTGCAGGCCGAGGGCGTCCCCTTTGATGCGCCGTCGCTGGCGCTGATTGCGCGTTCGGCAGCGGGCAGTATGCGCGATGCGCTGTCGCTGCTTGATCAGGCGATTGCGCATGGGGCAGGGCGCGTTGATGAAACGCAGGTGCGGGCGATGTTGGGTACGGTCGACCTCGATTTCCTGTTTACTATTCTCGAGGCGGTGGCGGCCGGCGATGCCGGTGAATTGCTGCGCATTGCCGCCGACATGGGGCTGCGCAGCCTGTCGTTCGGCGCCGCCTTGCAGGAGCTGGCGGCGTTATTGACGCGCATCCAGATCGCCCAGCGGGTGCCGGCGGCGATTGACGAGGATGAGCCGGAGCGCCTGCGTCTGTTGGCGCTGGCCGATCATTTGTCGCCCGAGTTCGTGCAGTTGGCGTACCAGATCGTCCTTCACGGTCGCGGCGATCTGCCGCTGGCGCCCGATGAGTACGCCGGTTTTGTCATGACTTTGCTGCGCTTGCACGGTTTCCGTCCGGAGTCGGTGGGCGATGTGCTGACGTCGATCACGCCGCCGCTTCGGGCTGTTGCTGCACCTGCCGCCAAGGCCGCCCGTAGCGTGCCGGCGCCTGCGGCAGCGCCAGTTTTGGCCGCAAAATCGCCAACTCCCGTCGTTATCGACGATTGGCACGGGATGGTTAATGCGATGCAAATCAGCGGCCTGGCGCGCGAGTTGGCGCAGCATTGCGAGCTGCGTGAATTGAATGAGTCGGATTGCCTGTTGCGCCTGGCGCCGGCGCACAGTCATCTACAGATGAAGCCGGCGCCGGAAAAGTTGCAGCAGGCCTTGAGTGATTTTATCGGCCGCCCGCTGGTGATCCGTTTTGAGAGCGCCAGAGTCGAGAGCGATACGCCGGCCGCCGTTGCCGGGCGCGAGCGTCAGGAGCGCCAGGAACGCGCCATTGCCGCCATCGAGCAAGATGTTTTTGTCCGTGATGTGATCGAAACCTGCGATGCATCACTGATCGAATCTTCAATCAAACCTATCGTGTAAAGGAAGTTCAAGATGATGAAGGGTGGCTTGGCTGGCCTGATGAAACAGGCGCAGGCGATGCAGGAAAACATGAAGAAGGCGCAGGAGCAACTGGGTCAGGTTGAGGTGGAAGGGCAGTCCGGCGCCGGTATGGTCAAGGTGACGATGACCTGCGCGCATGACGTGCGCCGTGTCAGCATCGATCCGTCGGTGATGGACGATCGTGAAATGCTTGAAGATTTGATCGCCGCCGCGATGAATGACGCCATGCGGCGTGGCGAGGCGCTTAGCCAGGAGAAAATGGCAGGATTCACCGCCGGGCTGAATTTGCCGCCGGGTTTCAAGTTGCCGTTCTAAGCGCCAGTGTTTCCCTCAGGGCTCGAAGCGCTGATCGAAGCGCTGCGCTGCTTGCCGGGCGTCGGGCCGAAATCGGCGCAGCGCATGGCTTATCACTTGATGCAGCGCGAGCGCCAAGGCGCCAGGCGTCTCGGTGAGTCGTTGCTGCACGCGCTGGAGGCGGTGCGCCATTGCCAGCGCTGCAACACCTTCACGGAAGGCGATCTGTGCGAACGTTGCGCATCGCCGCGTCGCGACCGCGCCTTGCTTTGCGTGGTCGAGACGCCGGTTGATATGAACATGATGGAGCAGACCCAGGCTTTTCAGGGGCTGTATTACGTCCTGATGGGACGTATTTCGCCGCTTGACGGGGTCGGGCCGCGTGAGCTGGGGCTTGAGCGGCTAGTCGAGCGCGCCCTTGATGGTGTCGTCCGCGAAGTTGTCCTGGCAACCAATTTCACCAATGAAGGCGAAGCGACCGCCCATTACCTGACGGCCTTGTTGAGCCCCAAAGGTATTACCGTGACGCGCATCGCGCGTGGTGTTCCGGTCGGCGGAGAGCTGGAGTATGTCGATAGCGGAACTTTGGCGCAGGCGATGCGCGAAAGACGCGGGTTTTCAGGCTGATTTGATCCCGCCGGGCGGCTTTTATCCGGTCGGTGAATCGCGTACAATCAGGGTTTTATTATTTACCCATTCAATTCCTTTAGGGGTCAGCGCAATGAGCAAACAAGGAAAAATGGACTGCGGCAGACGAAATCTTATCGTCGCTACCGCGGCCGTAGGCGGGGCGGGCGCGGTTGCCGCGCTCGTGCCGTTTGTCTCCAGCTTGCTTCCATCCGAACGTGCCAAGGCATCAGGTGCTCCGGTCGAAGTCGATATCAGCAAATTGGAACCGGGACAGATGATGACCGTCGAGTGGCGCGGCAAGCCGGTCTGGATTATCAATCGCACGAAAGAAATGCTCGACACGCTGCCGAAACTGGCCGAACAGGTTGCTGATCCCAAATCCGAAAAACAACAACAGCCCGCCTACGCCAAGAACGAGACGCGTTCGGTGAAGCCGGAAATCATGGTGGTGATCGGTATTTGTACCCATCTCGGCTGTTCGCCGTCATCCAAGTTCAAAGTCGGTGCCGAAGAGGGAATGGGCGCGGATTGGCTGGGTGGCTTCCTGTGCCCCTGCCACGGTTCAACCTTTGACTTTGCCGGTCGTGTTTTCAAGGCCAAGCCGGCCCCGACTAACCTGGAAGTGCCGCCGCACGCGTATCTGGCTGATACCCGTATCATCATCGGCGAAGAGAAGAAGGGAGCCTAAAAATGGCTGGTGGAACTTTCGAAAAGTACAAATCTGACGGCTCCCTCGCGGGCAATCTGCTGGAGTGGGTCGATGCCCGTTTCCCGGCAACGTCGATGTGGAGAGGTCACCTTTCCGAGTATTACGCGCCGAAAAACTTCAACTTCTGGTATTTCTTCGGCTCGCTGGCGCTGCTGGTGCTGGTCATTCAGATCGTCACCGGGATTTTTCTGGTCATGCACTACAAGCCGGATGCCTCGCTGAACGCCAACGGCGTGCCGATTGCGTTTGCGTCGGTCGAGTACATCATGCGCGACGTACCGGGCGGCTGGATCATTCGTTACCTGCATTCAACTGGCGCTTCGGCTTTTTTCATCGTGGTTTATCTGCATATGTTCCGTGGCTTGCTCTACGGTTCGTATCGCAAACCGCGTGAGCTGATCTGGCTGTTCGGCGTCGGTATCTTCCTCGTGCTGATGGGTGAAGCCTTCTTCGGTTACCTGCTCCCCTGGGGGCAAATGTCGTACTGGGGGGCGCAGGTCATCGTCAATTTGTTTGGCGCCATTCCTGTCATTGGTAATGACCTGTCGATCCTGATCCGCGGCGACTTCGTGGTCGGTGATGCAACGCTCAACCGCTTTTTCTCCTTCCATGTCATTGCCTTTCCGCTGGTATTGATCGGCTTGATCGCCGCCCATATCCTGGCGCTGCATGAAACCGGCTCGAATAACCCGGACGGCGTTGAAATCAAGGCGCTGAAGGACGAGCATGGGATCCCGCTCGACGGCATTCCGTTTCACCCTTATTACACGGTGAAGGACATTGTTGGCGTCACGGTCTTCCTGATGGTTTTCTCGATTTTCATGTTCTTCATGCCGGAAGGGGGTGGGTATTTCCTTGAGCGTCCCAACTTTTACCCCGCAGACCCGCTGAAGACACCGCCGCACATCGCGCCGGTGTGGTACTTCACGCCTTACTACTCAATCCTGCGTGCCATGGTCTGGAACTTCTTCGGGCTTGATGCCAAGTTCTGGGGGGTGGTGGCGATGGGTGCCTCGGTGGTTATTTTTGCCTTCCTGCCCTGGCTGGATCGCAGCCCGGTCAAGTCGATCCGCTACCGGGGTCCGCTGACCAAAGTCATGATTGCCATTTTCGTGGTTTGTTTCTTCATCCTCGGCTATCTGGGGACGCTCTCTCCTTCGCCGACCGGTGAAATCATTTCCCAGATATGCACGGTGTTTTACTTTGGCTTTTTCCTGACAATGCCCTGGTGGTCACGGATGGATAAGTTCAAGCCGGTTCCCGATCGCGTGACGATGAAGAAATGAGGGTGGAAAAAATGAAAAAATTTCTGATCGCATTGCTTTTCGCCCCGCTGACGGCTTTTGCCGCCGGTGCCGCCCTGCATCTCGACAAATGGCCGGGAGCGGTGAGTGACAAGGCGGCTCTGCAAAACGGGGCGAAGCTGTTTGTGAACTACTGCATGAACTGTCATGGTGCTTCTTTCATGCGTTACAAGAATCTGCTTGATCTCGGTCTGAGTGAGCAGCAGGTCAAAGAAAACCTGATGTTCACTTCCGACAAGATCGGTGACCTGATGCGGGTTGCCGCACGTCCTGACGAGCAAAAGCAGTGGTTTGGTGCCGCCCCGCCTGATTTGACGGTCATCGCCCGGGCTCGCGGGTCGGCGGATGGTTCGGGTGCCGATTGGCTTTACACCTACCTGCGCTCCTTCTATCGCGACGAGGCACGTCCGACCGGCTGGAACAATGTGATTTTTGCCAACGTCGGTATGCCACATGCCCTCTACGGACTGCAGGGCTATCAAACGCTGAATCACGACACTCACAAGCTGGAGTTGGTGAAGCCCGGTCAGATGGCGCCCGCTGAATTCGACAAGACCGTATCCGATCTGGTTGGGTTCCTGGTCTGGATGGGAGAGCCGCAGCAAGAGTTTCGGGAAACCCTCGGTTATTTCGTACTGGCTTTCCTGGCACTCCTCTTCGTTGTTGCCTACGCACTCAAGAAAGAGTACTGGAAAGATATTCACTGATCCTTTTCGGATCGGTTGGCGGCATCGTGGGTCAGGCTGAGCCGGCTCCCGATGCCGAATCTCATTTTAAGAGACGCTATTCATGATGAACCTATATTCAGGAACTACCTGCCCTTTCAGCCACCGTTGCCGCATTGTCCTTTACGAAAAGGGCATGGATTTTCAGGTGATCGATGTTGATATGTTCAATAAACCCGAGGATCTGGCCGTGATCAATCCGCACAATCGCGTGCCGGTTCTCGTCGAACGTGATCTGGTGTTGTTCGAACCGAACATCATCAATGAATACATCGATGAGCGCTTCCCGCATCCGCAATTGATGCCGGCGGATCCAATCATGCGCGCCCGTGCCCGCCAGTTGCTGGTCGGCATGGAACGGGAAATTTTCTCCTTCATGGAAGTGATCGAGAAAAACAGCAAGACTGCTGACAAGGCGCGTCAAGAGATCAAGGCGCGTCTGACTGAAATAATCCCCATTTTTGCCAAGCAAAAATTCATGCTGGGTGATGAGTTTTCCATGCTTGATGTGGCGATAGCTCCGTTGCTGTGGCGTCTTGACCACTATGGAATCGATCTCGGTAAGGCCGCCGCGCCCTTGATGAAATACGCCGAGCGGATTTTCAGCCGCCAGGGCTTTATCGACGCGCTGACGCCGTCTGAAAAAGCGATGCGCAAATAAGTGATGGCGCAGCTTCCGTCGACTAAACCGTACTTGCTGCGGGCTATCTGGGAATGGTGTTGTGACAATAACTTCACGCCGCACATTTCCGTGGTGGTCGATAAACACACCCAGGTGCCGCGTGAGTTCGTCAAGGGCGGACAGATCGTTCTCAACCTCGGGTCGGGGGCGACCAACAAGTTGCACATAGGTAACGATTTCATTGATTTTCAGGCACGTTTTGGTGGCATTGCGCGCGATATTTCTGTGCCGATGGGGCAGGTGTCAGCGATTTATGCCCGTGAAAACGGAGCTGGCATGGTTTTTGACCTTGAAGAAGAGGCGTTGCTGGCACCCGTGGTCAGTGACGATGCGCCTGAACCCGAGCCGCCACGCCCCGCAGGCGGGCGCCCGAAGTTGCAACGCATCAAATAGGGACGCCCGCTTCGGCGCCGCACCAAAAAGGGGAGTATCCACTACGGATATTCCCCTTTTTTCATTCAAGTCGCTGATTTTCCGCGATGGCATAGCTGTTGCTCATGTCAACGGCCAAAGGAAAACAATGAAGACGACGCTTGAGCCCCCATGTTGTTATTGCGCTGTTTCGATTGCCACAGAGAATCAGCAGATTTCTCGTGCACGCAACGATGCGCCTGCCCCCCCATTTTTAGAGCCGAAGTTCAAATACAAGAAGCGATCGCGAAACAGCGTCGACTGGAGAAGACAATGACTTACGCGCAGTACATCAAGGCAATCGGCAGCGGTGCCGAGAGCGCCCGCAGTTTGTCGAGCGAAGATGCACGCCAGCTTTTTGCGGCAATGCTCGATGGGGGCGTACCCGATCTTGAACTCGGCGCCCTCATGCTTGGCTTGCGGGTGAAAGGCGAGTCGCTGGAAGAAATGAGCGGCTTCATGGCCGCAGTTGATGGTCGCACGCATATCCTCGACGTGCCACATGGCCGCTTGCGGGCAGTAGTTTTACCGAGCTATAACGGGGCGCGCAAGGAAGCCAATCTGACCGCCCTGCTAGCGTTGCTGCTCCAGCGTTTTGGGGTGCCGGTGCTGGTTCATGGTCTGCTTGAAGGACTGGGGCGAGTGACCACTGGTCATGTTTTTCGCGAACTAGGGATTAAGCCGTCGATTACTCCGGATCAAATTCAATTGGCTTTGGATAGCCAACGACTGGCTTTTGCCCCACTCAATGCCTTGTCTCCCGGTATTCACAAGTTGCTTGCCCTGCGCGCCCGGATGGGCGTGCGTAACTGCGCCCACAGCTTGGTCAAGATGATTGACCCATTTCAGGGGGCGGGGGTGGTGATTGCCGCGGCGACGCACCCGGTCTTTCTTGATTTGATGCGTGGCCTTCTGCAGGCTCGCGACGGCCGAGCCATCTTGCTGCGAGGTACGGAAGGCGAGCCTTACGCCAATCCGAAGCGGCGACCGCGACTCGAATATGTGCATGAGGGTCAGGCCGAAACGCTATTCGAAGCCGAGCACGATAGTCTGCGCGGCTTGCCAAATCTGCCGGCGGCAGCCGACGCGGTGTCGACGGCGCAGTGGATACGCAAGGTGCTCGACAATCAGGTGCCGCTGCCCAAGCCAATTGCCAATCAACTCTCCTGTTGCCTGTATGCCAGCGGGTATGCGGAAGACCTGAATCAGGCTAAAGCGATTATCGCGATTGAGAATAGCGGTCTGACCACTGCCTGATTCGCACCCGGTGCGCCAACGGCGAACCGATTTTTGTCCCCTGAAGCCGCCGCTGCTAGCCAGAACTCTTTCGTGGCTTGATAATTCGGCCTGTCGATAATCAAAGTGCGGCGATGAACACTGCTCTCATTCTTTTTGCTCACGGTGCCCGCGACCCGGAATGGGCTCGTCCCTTGCGTCGTGTCGAGGCGGCGATTCGCCAGCGGGTGACGAGCGTAGCGGTCGAACTGGCTTTTCTTGAATTTCTCACGCCGACGCTGACTGATAGCGTCGCCAAGATGGCCGCCGAGGGCGTCGAAAAAATTGCCGTACTGCCGATGTTCATCGCAGCTGGAGGACATTTGAAGCGGGAGCTGCCAGAAATGATTGAACGGTTGCGGGCGATTTATCCAGATATCGAATTTGTACAGTACGGAGCCATTGGTGAACACGAGAGAGTCATTCAGGCGATTGCCACGGCATCGCTAGAGGTGGCAGGGCTGCCGCTTGCTTGAAAGGGAGCCGGAACCGGTGGCTTCGCTGCAGGTGCTGGTGAGTAGGGATAAACCTTTGATGTACTTGCAGCAGAGAAGCGCTTCTTTGTTTACAGGCTTAAATTTTCAAACGTCCGGCAGGCAACGATAAATCCAGCTGGAGGCGGGTAAGCGTCGGCAGCAAATCGAGTTTGGTCGTTTTTTTCAGCGCCGTCGCGCGTTGACGCAGCGTTTCAAGATCGCTGTCGACCGGGTTGCCGGCGCAGGCAAGGGCAATCGTGTTGCCGCTGTCGCAGGAAGGAAAAACCATCTGACGTCCGTCAAAAGCCAGGCGCATTCTCTGGATACTTGCCTTGTAACCGCGTTCATGGCCGAGCAGGTTGGCTGTCAGCAGGCCGTCATCCGACAAGCGGGTACGACAAGCCTGATAAAAAGGTAGGGTATCGAGGGCGCCGGAGCGTGCCTCGGCATCGAAGGCATCGAGCAAAATGGCGTCAAAGCGCGTGGTTCCACCAAGCATGTAATCGGCTCCATCGGCAATCACTACTTGCAGGCGCTGTGGGTCGTCGGGTAGTTTGAAATAGTGACGGGCGACGTGCTCAACCCCCGGGTTGATTTCAACAACAGTTATCCGGCAATCGGGCAAGTGGCGGTAGATGAATTTTGCCAAGGAGCCTGCTCCGAGACCAATCAGCAGGACATTGCGCGGCCAGCGTCGGGTTTCCCGCAAAAGCAGCCAGGCCATCATTTCGCGGGTGTAAGAGAGCTCAAGTGACCACGGACGGGCGATACGCATGGCGCCTTGCACCCAGTCGGAACCAAAATGAAGGTAACGAACGCCGGCCTCTTCGCTGATATCAACGGAATGCGATGGGTGACTTTGATGTGATCTCATGAAGCGATTTCATGGTTCGCGTACCCATTTTAAGGTCGCCTGGCATGCTGGTTCGCAATGTGCAACGCGAGGGATAAAAATACTGCTTAGTCTTTGGGGGCGCGTCGCAACCATTTTCTGGCAGCCAGAATGAGTACGCCAGCGACAATCGACACAGCCAGAGCCTTGACGGGTTCGGCATGGCCATCGGCTAGCCAGTCGAGGCCGGCAACGCTGACAAATACTCCCAGACTCTCGTTAATTGGCAGGTGGTCGGCGAAGGCCATGATTAGCCGGCAGTCTCAAGCGACATTGAAGACAAAAAATATTGACGGGCTGCTTCAAGAAATTCGTGGATGCTGTTTGGGTTCATTTCCTGCTCCTCGGTTTGATGATGCGGTTTGTGCATGCAGCGCATTGTAGTGAGAGGTGTGCGGCCTGTCTGTTGCACGAGCGTTTTGCCGCAGTAACTTCGGATGATCTTGTTTGACCTCGTGTAACTGTTCTAGTGGTGCGCCAGCCAGGTTAGCGTGAAGCGGGCGCCGCCTAGTGGTGAGGCGTCAGCCGTTGCTGTGCCGCCGTGCAGTTCGAGGACGCGTCGGGTAATTGCCAAACCGAGGCCGTAGCCGCCGGTAGCGCGGTCGCGCGAGCGATCGAGACGGGTGAAGGCGGAAAAAACGTGTTCGCGGTCTTCCGGCGGAATGCCGATGCCGTCATCGTCGACGTGAATCCGGATGTGCTGGTCGACCAGTTCGCTGTGAATGACGATTTGTCGGGATGCGTACTTGAAGGCGTTGCGCAACAGATTGCGCAGGGCATAGGGCATCGCTTTGCGGTCGAGATCGATGGCAAGATTGATTGGTAGGTTTTCGTTGTTGACCGTCACTCTCAAATTGCGCCCAAGAAGGCGAACACTATCGACCTCGTCGTTTAACCAGTCAGCAAATTTGACACTGGAAAAGTGCGCTTCCGGCGCTTCGCGTTCAAAACGCGCATAAGTCAGACTGGTGTCGATCAGGTGATCGAGTTCGTCGAGGTCGGCTTCCATCATCGACCAGAGACGTTCGCGCTCGCCCCGCTCATCAGTGGCGCTGAGCATTTCGAGCGCAAAGCGCATTCGGGCGATCGGCGTTCGCAATTCATGCGAAATGCCGCAGGCCAGTTCGCGGTGGGTGGCGAGAAGTTGCTGAACACGCTCGGCCATGCTGTTCATCGTCTCGGCGAGCGAGGAAAAAAGCTGGCTGCGCGCTGGCGGCGAACGCGCCTCAAAATTGCCATCGCCGAGATCGCGGGCGGTTTGGCGCAAGGCTTCCAGATCGCGCCAGACGGGGCGTACCCAAAACCACAAAGCGACGCCAAAAATCAGTCCGATCAAGCTCCAGGTCAGTAGGCGCAGGCGCAAATCGAGCGGCAGGCGATCCTGCAATTCGCTGTTGCGGTTGGCCGCTAGTGGTCCAAGAACGAGCACTTTGCTGCTATTGCCGAGGCGGTGGTACATGATGTCGCCGTCGTGATCGATGGCGATGTCGCCGGCGTCAAGCTTGATTACCTGGGGCGGAGTCAGTTTGCGGTCGAGGCTGATGCGCTCGACGATGCCAAGCCGATAGGAGAACTTCTGGTCAAGTTCCTCAACCTTTTTCTCCCAGTTGCGACGCGGCTGGGCGAATAGTTCGTCTTCGATCAGGGTGATCGTGCCGCGCATGAAACGGCGTGCGTAATCGTCGGTAATCCCGCGCTGAGCGGTTGAAATGACAAAGTCAGCAGTGAAGGCGATGGCGACGAACGATCCCATCGCCAAAAGGTAGAAGTTGAAAAAAAGTTTTGAGAGGCTGTAGCGTCCACCCCGCCAGCGTGGCAGCGAGACGCGAAACAACGAGCGAGCCAGCCCCTGATTACTGCTTGAGTCGTTTTGTTCTTGCTGGCTTGCTTCAGTTCCAGTCATGCTTGCTGAACAGGTAGCCTTTGCCGCGCACTGTTTTGATCCGCGTCGGACTTTCCGAGTCGTCATTCAAGCGTTTGCGCAGCCGTGAAATGCGCGCATCAATCGAGCGATCAAGGCCGTCGAAACCAATACCGCGCAGCTCCTGCAGCAGGTCATCACGCGAGAGGACATTGCCGGCGTGGTTGGCGAGCAGCCATAGGAGATCAAACTCTGCTGTTGTGAGGTCAATCGAGTAGCCGTTGAGCGTCGCCGAGCGTGTCGATTGGCTGATCTCAAACTGGCCGAAAACCAATTTTTCTGATTCGCCGGCTGGCGCCTCGGCACTTGGCAGGCGGCGCAGCAGCGCCTTGATGCGAGCCAGCAGGACGCGTGGCTGGACGGGCTTGGCAATGTAGTCATCAGCACCCATTTCGAGGCCGAGGATCTGGTCAAAATCCTCGTCACGAGCGGTCAGCATCAGGATCACCCCGCGATAATTCTGGCGAACTGCGCGGCAAACCTCAAAACCATCCTTTCCCGGCAGCATGACGTCGAGTATGACGAGATCAGGTTGTTCGGCAAGAATGCGTGCCTCGGCGGTATCGCCACGCGGTTCGATGGCAACCGACATGTCGTTTTTGGCGAGATATTCGGCCGTTAGCTCGGCCAGGCGTTCATCGTCTTCGACGAGCAGTATGTTGATAGTCATACCCGTATCTTAGTCGCCGGGCGGGCGGCGGTCTACTTTTGTCCGGGCGGTTTGCCCCGGCTGACGGTTGATGGCGTCAGCCGGCCGGATTTTGACAAATCTGCCAGTTCATCGGCGGGTGTCCTAAAATCCTTGGTCTCAATCATTTCTCGCCCAACTTTTCATGAACTCAAGTTTTTCCAGTATTTCATCACGCAGCTGGTTTGCCCTTCTGGGGTTCGGATGCTTCGCCTTGGTCGCTGCCGGGCTGGGCTTGCAGGAGATATTGCGCCTGTCGCCGTGCCCGTTGTGTATTTTCCAGCGACTGCTGTATCTGTGCATTGGCGGCCTCGCTGTGCTGGGTCTGTTGTGGCCGGCGGGACAGCGCTTATGTCTGGCGTTGATTGGCGCACTCGCTGTTTTCGGCTTGGCGGTCGCCGGTTATCAGAGCTGGATGCAGGCTTTTCCCGAACTCGCCAATGAGTGCAGCATGAGCGATCCGAACCTTATTGAGCAGTTGGTCGACTGGCTGGGCGTGCGCTGGCCGTATCTGTTCCTGGCCACCGGTTTTTGCGCCAGCAAAGAATGGGTGTTTCTCGGATTGTCGATGGCCAACTGGTCACTATTGATGTTTTCAGGGATTGCCGGTTTGGCTGCACTGCTGTGGATCACCAAGAAAAGCTAATCTCCGTCCCGCCGATTGCGTGGAAAAATGATTGGGTGATGGTGAGGTAAATATCACCCTTTGCCGCCTTGGTGTCGCATTGCGTTGTCGCGCTTAATCCGGCAGGTAAGCAGCCAGCCACGTTTCAAGATTGTTCTCCAGCAAATAGTGTTTTTGTACCCACTTGTGCATGGCGGCACCTTCGCGCTCGCGTCCGTCTGCGTCGTAGATCCTTGCCCGCAATGCCTCGACCCAGGCCGTCGACGTGTTTGGCACGCAGCAGGCCGGACTGTTGCGATAGGGGTCGATGTCGGTGCAGACGACGGGAATGCCGAGGATGCCGTATTCAAGCAGACGCAAGTTGCTCTTGCCTTGATTGAACGGAATTTCTGCCAGGGGCGCCACGGCGATGTCGAGATTCAAGTCGGCAAGCCGGGCGGGATATTCGAAAAAGTCAGCGAACGGATGGAATTCGGCGATCAAGGGACGGATTTCGCTTGGGCACATGCCAAAGAACACCCAATCGGCTTCGTCGCGGGTTTGTTCGATGATTTCCTTGAGCAGAACCAAATCGCCTTGATGGGTGGTGCCGCCCGCCCAGCCGATTCTTGGCTTGTGGCTGCTACGCTTCTGGCTCGATAGCGGCAGCCAGACTTCTTGTTCCAGCAGGTTGGGCATGATCCGGATGTCAGGAATGAACTTCCGGTAGGTTTCGGCGAGAAATTCAGTGCTGACGACCATTCTGTCGCAGCGTTCGAGCGCGTATTTGAGACGCGCCCGCGCCGCCGCCGGGATGTTTTTGCGCATGTAATTGCTGGCGGCCATGTCGGTGATCAGGTCATCGAGGGCGTACACCATGAACGGGCGACCGGGCAATGAGTGCCAGGCATGGAGTGCCGGCAGGTGGAGATCGTTCAGGTAGTTCTGAACGATCATTGCCGTCGGTGCAAGACGCAGGATTTCGGCGGCGCCCGGCTCTCTTTCACCTTCTTGCGGCCAGATGCATTCGCTGGCCAGCCCGGCTTTGCGTAGTGCCCGCAAAGGCGTACTGAGGCGGATTGCTCCTTGTCCGTTGGTCAGCGTGCGCGCCAGAATGCGTGGCGTCTCCACAGGCAGGTGCTGCCATGCGGGGCGATAGGCGTCTTCTGGCTGGGGATCGGAACAGGCGAGGGATAAATTGGGATTCCAGAAGCGGTCGACCGCTGCCGCCGCTTGCCAGCGCTGGTAAAAGACCGTCGTTGCCTTGCTTTGCGCAGCCAGGAAATCATGCTTGCGCGCTAGGTCATCATAAGCACGGAGCGCTCCTTCGCCTCCGAGGACGACGGTTGCCAGAGGTTGGTAGATGAGCCGCTGATGGTTGGTCAGCAGTTTCAGGCAGAAATCGGTGTCGGCAAAATGATCGCCAAGTTCAGCATCATCCATGCCGCCGGCGGCGAGATAGGCAGCCTTGCGAACCAGCATGCAGTTGGCCGGCAGGGCGCTGACGTCGCGGGCAAGCTGCAGCATATCCAGATAGCCACGGGTGCCGAGCTCGACGTCGTTCTGGTAAGGGCTGCCAACGACACCCTCCAGCCCGAGGACATGAGCGGCGCCCCTCATCAACCCGGAGCCGGGGGCGATCAGTCGTGGCGAGGCCGCCGCAACATCGGGCATCTGGCAGGTGCGTACCAGCTCTTCAAGCCAGTTTTCCTGAATCACAACCGCTTCTTCGCTAATCAGCAAGACAAGTTCATGCGCCGAAGCCTTGACCCCCGCGTTACAGCGCGCCGCAAAGTTGCCGAAACGCGTGGTTTGGCTGATGCGTAGCGGTGTCGATGACTGCTGCCGGGTTTTCGTTAGCCAAATGTCCAGATCCGGCTCGTCTTCGGCATGGGCGATGGCAATAATGACTTCAAAATCCGGGTAACGGGTCTTGGTGATGAGGCTGTCCAGGCACCGGCTCAGGAGGTCAAGCTGGCATCGCGAGTTGACGATAATGCTGACCGCAGGCGTTGCCGCAAGGGGGTAGCGAATGTTCCAACTGTCTCCGCTGACGGGAATGATTTCGCCCTTGAATGCTTTTGCTGAAAATTTTTTGACCAGACTGACGATGCAAGCCTCAACATCTGTAGGGAATTTCTCGGGATAGCTGATCAAGACGTCAGGGATATGCGCAATTGAGCCCCAGCCATATTGATCGGTTATTCGCAGTAACTGGGCGAACCATGGCGAACCATGATGCGGGCTGGCACCACCAGATTGCAACCAAACCGCACGCTGGATGCAGATCGGCCCCGCCAGATCGGCGGCCAATAGAGCGGCCGGATTGACTCCGGGCTTGAAGCGCGGCTTGAGCCGATTGCCCGATTTGTCGTGGCAATCGTCGTCGACGAAAAATGCACGGGCTGTCGGAAATTTGCTGGTTTGCCGTGTTAGTCGCCAGATAAATAAAGGGTCGAGGATGGCGCCGGCGGGCATCTCGATAATCCAGTCGCAGTTCCCGGTTTCAACCAGAAAATCGATGCGTTCCTTGGCGTGATTCAGATCGTCTACGGAGTGCCAGCCGAGATTGGGGATTTCATTGACACCAGATGGCTCGGGGAGTTGGGTGATGATGTCGAGATGCCAATTGGCGACGCACTGCTGGTTGAGTGAGTCGAGTGTGTCGGCGAGCAATGACTCGGCACCCGGCAGAAGGCGGAGGAAAATCTGGAATTTGCCGGTTTTTTCGCCGATGCTTGAGGGCGCGAGCTCAACTCCCCCATTTTCTTCAAACACACGTTGGCGATTGATCAGCCAGTCGCCATAGCGGTAGTTGTTTTCGGACAAGTTCGCCGAACTGGCTCGGCCGGAAGGCGAGCCATGGCGTTTGGGCTGCTCAGGCTCGATTGGGTGTTCCAGAGGAGGGGCAAAGCGATGTCGCTTTGTTTCCAGTTGGCCGCTTGCATTGAGGCGAACCGGGTTTTTCGGTGGATTCAGGCCGAGTCGGGCGGCGTGTTGCCTGAAATATATCCAGGTTGCCTGAAGCTTTTCTGCGAATCCGGCTTGCTTTTGAGTTTGATCCGCATGGAGTCTGAAGTGGGCAATCGGCTGTGCGACATAGGCCAGATCGCCGCGTGACAAAAAATGTGACGCCAGGCAGACGTCGCCGATGCCATAGCAGAGTCGCCCAAAAAGTGACATGACATTGGGTTCATCAATGGCCAGGGCATCGGCTCGACGAAACATCATGACGGTGGGCTCGCCAAGGTTGTTGATGCCCGACGTGACAATTTGCCCAATGACTTCTGCGCCGTTCAGTGGACCCGAGGTAATGGCGAGGGCGGGGCCGAGGGTGTCCTTGTCGAGGGGGGTGCCGGTGCTGTCGATGGGCAAGCGCCGTCCTGCGGCCAGGCGGGCGTCAGGTGTTTGCTGAAAGGCGGAGACAAGCTGCGCGACGGCCTCAGGAAGCAAAACGTCGTCATCGTAGAGCGGTTTGATGAACTCTCCCCTGGCCAGGCAAATGCCTTTGGTCAGGTTCTCCGGCTCGCCCAGCGGGGGGGTATTGCGGAAATAACTGACGCGCTCATCGCGACCGGCAATCAGTGAGTAAAGCGTTTCGATGTTGCTGCCCGCGCTGTCGTCGAGAATGAGAATTTCAAGATGCGGGTAAGTCTGATGGAGCGCGCTATCGAGGCTTTCGGCAAAGTATTCCGCCTTGTAGGCCGGGATAACGATGGAAACCAGCGGTTGATCGGTGATTGGGTGACGCTGTTTGCCGAACTCCATGATCAGCGTTGACTCGATTCGCGTCTCCAGTCCTTCCAGCGCCGGGTCGCCGCTTTGTCCGACAGCACGGCGCACGGGGGCGCTGAGTCCGGACAGTTCGGCGAGGCGGCACAGCTCTTCCTCATCAATGACCCAGGCGTGCCCCCAGTGGCGAAGTGACACATTCAGGTATTCGGCGCGGTTCCTGATCCATTGATAGCCATAGGTGGTCAGCCAGGGTTGCTGCCAGTCGTTTTCAATGTAATGCCTGGTGATCGTCGCCAAATCCGGCGTGGCAATGCGGACGGTGCCACCGGGAATCAAAGTGCGTCGGCATTCACGGAGAAAAGAGAGAATTTCTGCTTGCGTCAGGTGCTCAATAAAATGTTCGCTGTAAATGCCGCGCACCGAGTTGTCCTCGAATGGCAGCCCGCCACGAATGTCCAGTTGAAGATCGGCGCCGGGGTCAAGGTCGATGTTGATGAATCCCGGCAGCTTGACTGACCCGCATCCGATATTGAGGTAAATCGCCTGTGCTTCGCTCATGTTATGCATTCCATCATTTCGTTTGATTATCGTCGCCGCGGCAGAGGGCTTCCAGGGACAGCAGCCGGTCGTCGCGCCTTTTGATCTTTTTGGCCGGCCTGCCAGCGTAAATCCAGAACGGCTCGCAGGTTTGTGTCACCAGGCTCAGGGCTCCGACGGCCGAACATTCACCGAGTTGCGCACCGGGCAGAATGACACTCCCGCTACCGACGATGACATGACGACTGATAAGAACCGGGGCACTGATTACGGATTTGTATTTTTCGGGAACCGTCGGGTTGGTCAGTGAGCGGCCGGAGTAATCGTCGCTGCTCGAATAAACGGATACCCGTGAGGATAAACCGCTGAAATTGCCCATGCTGATTTTTGCCTGACCAATCAACGAGCAATAAGCGGCAAGATGAACGAAGTCGCCGATTTCGATGCCTTCCTCGCCGGCTGAGAGGATGCAGAAATCGTCGATTCGCACGTGGCTGCCCAGGCAGATGCGCCCGGCACCATAAATGCGCGCGTAGGGGGACACTTGGACGTCCTCGCCCAGAGAACAAAAACCGATGTTTTCAAGCTCCTGGCGCGTCAGCATGTGGATGCTCGTTGTGGGTTGGCAATCAGCGAAGCGATTTCTTCGACGTCTGCAATCGTCACCTCGGCGTGAATGGGCAGGCAGAGAACCTGGTCGGAAGCCCGGTTGGCGATGGGTAGATTGCTCGGCTGCGAGGATGGCAGTGAGCGATAGGTCGGGAAATTCGAGATCAGCGGGTAGAAATATCGGCGGCTGTGAATGCCGGATTTTTTGAGTCGTGCATAGAGTTCATCGCGAGCTGTCGGGTACTCCCCGCTGACCAGAATGGGAAAGTACGAGTAATTGCGCTTTTCGGATGTGTCAAAGGTCAGGCAGCGGATACCGCGAATGCCGTCGAGCGCGGCGCGATAGGCGGTGTCGATTTCGCGTCGGCGGGCGATGACCGAGTCGAAATGTTCGAGCTGGACGATCCCCAGCGCCGCCGAAAACTCGTTCATTTTTCCGTTGATGCCCGGCGCGATAACCGTTGTTTCATCGGCAAAGCCAAAATTCTTCAGGTAGTTGATGCGTTGTTTTGCCTTGGCATCGGGGCAGACAATGGCACCGCCCTCGAAGGTGGTAAAGACCTTGGTGGCATGAAAACTGGTGATCGACATGTCCCCGTGACGCAGGATGCTGCCGCCGGCATCCTCGACGCCGAAGGCGTGGGCGGCGTCGTAAATGACCGTTAAATTGTAGATGTCGGCGATCTTTTGAATCGCTGCGGTATCAGCCGGCTGGCCATAGCAGTGAAGCGCAAGAATGGCCGTGGTTTGCGGCGTGATCGCCGCTTCAATCTTGTACGGGTCGATATTCAATGTCGTCGGATCGATATCGACGAAAACCGGCTTGATCCCGTTCCAGTGCAGTGCGTGAGACGTGGCGACGAACGAGTAGGGGGTGGTAATCACTTCACCGGTAATGCGTAGGGACTGGAGGGCAAGCACCAGTGCCAGCGTGCCATTCGTACACAACGCAATGTGGGGGCAGCCAGTCTGCTCGGCGAGCGCCTGCTCGAAGCGTTGGTGATAGGAGCCACCGTTGGTCAGTACGCGACTTTCCCAGATCGCCTCCAAGTGAGGTAAAAGTTCCTTCAGCGGAGGTAGGTAAGGTTGCGCAACATAAAGGGGGCGATTGCTCATGATGGCTTTCTCTGTACGTCGTGTTCACCGAGTTGCAACGGCTTCAAGGGGGGCGCGCCAGTCAAGCTGAGCTTGGTTCGGGCAAGCGGTTTTCAATGACGCACATTGGCACGGGTATCGCCACCGCGTCTGGTCAGTCTAGTGAGGTGAGCAAACCACCCTGTTTTTCCCGCTTTGCTTGGCTTTGTACATTGCCTCATCGGCTCGCTTGATGACCGTCGCCTGAGTATCATCCGGCTGCATTTGAGTAATGCCGGCGCTGAAGGTAATCAGCACTTTCTCATTATCGTTAAGGAAGAACTCCTTGGTCAGCTCGCGCTGGAGGCGGGTGAGGGCGACGATGCCATCTTCGATCGGGGTGTCCGGCAGCAGGATGACGAACTCCTCCCCGCCGAAACGGGCGATAGTGTCTTGTGGGCGCAACGCCGCACGGCAGACGTTAGCGAGGTGGATCAGCGCCTGATCACCGACATCGTGGCCGAGTGAGTCATTGAGTTTCTTGAAGTTGTCGATATCGAGCAGGCCAACGCAGAGCAGGCTGTCGTGGCGCTGGGCGCGGGCAACTTCTTTGTTGAACATGTCTTCAAGGCCACGCCGATTGAGAACGCCGGTGAGTTGGTCGTGACGGACAAGATCGCTGGTGGCTTCGAGTTCTGTTTCCAGCTCGTGAATGCGGGCTTCAGATTTCTTGACCTTTTCCTGGGTCGAGCGCAATTCATCGCGCGAACGCTGCGCGTTGATCTGGATGCTGCGCGTCTCGTGCATGACTTCATTCAAGACATTTCCCAGTTCGGAAATGTCATTGGCCGCGCTGATTTTCTCCGCGCACCCTTCAATTCTGTCGTGATAATCGGAGGTGGCGTCGGCGAAGTCGGCAAGATGGTCGACGAAGCCGGCAAGAATCTGCTTGATCGCTTCGCGTGCCTCGAAGAGGCTGGCTTTGAGCTGGCTTTGCTTGAAGAGCACCTCCCTGAGCCGGCGTTCGGCATCGTCGATCGTGCGCTGTGAAAGTGGCTTGTCGATAATGGCGCGGACAATGTCGATCTGGCCATAAAGCCAGCGGTCATCGACAACCAGTTCAGTGATGTTTTCAACCAGCAGGCGCAAAAGATTGAGCAGGCTGTGGCGCAGTTCGGACTGATCTTCGGCGAGTAACTCGAGTTTGAAGGCGAAGCGTTTGAGGCGGGCGAGAAAGTCCTGCATTTGCTCCGGCTTGCGGGCGCCGCGAATATCGACGGCGAGCTGCTTGGCATCGCTGGAGAGTTGCGGACTTTCGATCAACTGCGTGGCAATCGCCGTTTCAAGCGTGTAGGCAAATAGCTCGCGCAACTCCGGCAGCAGATCTTCTGCGTGTTGCTGCGCGGCGATGGCGACAGGCTGGTCGATTGGCTCGTCGGGCGCGGCTTCTCCCTCAGTTGGCGCGTCGCTTTCTTTTACCTGACTCCAGGAACGAATCAGGCTTTGCAGGCGGTTGAAGAGGGTTTCGGGATTGGCGCCAGCACCGGCGAGCAGGTGGTCGAGTGACTCGCGTTTGCGGGCGGCGGTAAAGCCGACGTGCTTGGCATCCCATTGGCGGATCAGCTGGGTAATCAGTTCTGACCAGGCTAGTTTTTGCGATTCAGCCAGGGCGCTGACGAAATGCGCCAGATGGTTGGTGTATTCATCCCAGTTGGCACTTTTGACGGCTTCATCGAGCTGGCGCGCCAGGCGCAATTGATCAGGCGAACTTTTCGGGAGGGCTCCGGCTAGGGAGCGCAGCTGCTTTTCAGGAAAAGATTCCGCAGCGGGTTGCGTTCCCGATATCTCATGGTAGAGCGTGAGATAGTTGTCGGGCGTTGGCGGAATGCGCCGCGTGGCAAGCAAACGCAGCGTTTCACGGGCAATTTCAAATGGATTGGTGAGCGTAGTCATGGCGATAAGCAGTGTTTGTCACGCTATAATCTTACCCCTAGAGACGTGCCCCCGTAGCATGAAGGTCGTGCAGTTGATTTGTAATCATCAGGCATCAGTTCGATTCTGGTCGGGGGCACCATTGAAATCAAACACTTAAGCCATTCTTCGGAGTGGCTTTTTTGTTTTCTGATTGTTTTTATAAGGGCTTTGTAAGAGCCCGGGACATGCGACACCAGTCTTCATTTCCAGCCATTCAAAAGTCCTGCAATTTTAGATCAACCCTTGGCCGACTAAATTGCGGGGAGGCTCAGGATGCGCCAAATAGAAACTCTCGTAATCAGTTGATTGGTTGCGATTAAGCTTGGCTGGCGGCGGGTTCCGAAGGAGGGCTTTGTGGTATCCCCTCTGTTTTTTTTGTTGTTCGTTATATTTTCGCGCCTTATGGCTTGCCTTGTGGACTTGAAATCAGGACATGCCGACCTTATTATTAGCACTCACCGGTTACGAGTGCTAATAGCAGCCTTTGCCGCCGGTTCCGGATGCATAAATTTGCACCGGCCAATTTCCATCGTTGAGAACTACAAGGAGTTTGTCATATGAATATCCGTCCTTTGCACGACCGTGTGATCGTCAAGCGCGTTGAAGCCGAGCGTACCACTGCCTCAGGTATTGTCATTCCTGATTCTGCCGGCGAAAAGCCGGATCAGGGCGAAGTCCTGGCTGTCGGCCCGGGCAAGCGTGACGACAATGGCAAGCAGATTGCCCTCGACCTCAAGGTGGGCGACCGCGTTCTGTTCGGCAAATACGCCGGTCAGGCCGTCAAGGTTGATGGCCAGGAAGTCCTGGTCATGCGTGAAGAAGACATCATGGGTGTCCTGCAGAAGTAATTCTGCACCCCAAGGGTGCTTCCTTCGGGGCGCGCTCGACGTTCAAAACAGATCAAATTTCAGGAGCTATTAAATGGCAGCTAAAGAAGTCAAATTCGGTGATTCCGCTCGTGCCCGCATGGTCGAAGGCATCAATATCCTGGCTGATGCAGTCAAGGTAACCCTCGGCCCGAAAGGCCGCAATGTTGTGCTTGAGCGTTCCTTCGGCGGCCCGACGGTCACCAAGGATGGCGTTTCTGTCGCCAAGGAAATCGAACTGAAAGACAAGTTCGCCAACATGGGCGCCCAGATGGTTAAAGAAGTTGCCTCAAAAACTTCCGATATCGCCGGTGACGGCACGACGACCGCTACCGTTCTGGCTCAGGCTATCGTTCGTGAAGGCATGAAGTACGTTGCCGCCGGGATGAATCCGATGGATCTCAAGCGCGGCATCGACAAGGCGGTCATCGCCACGATCGCCGAGCTGAAGTCGTTCTCCAAGCCGTGCACGACGACCAAGGAAATTGCCCAGGTGGGCTCGATTTCCGCCAACTCCGATGCTGACATCGGCGAAATCATCGCCAATGCGATGGAAAAAGTTGGCAAGGAAGGCGTTATTACCGTTGAAGATGGCAAGTCTCTGGCTAACGAACTCGACGTTGTCGAAGGTATGCAGTTTGACCGCGGTTATCTGTCCCCGTATTTCATCAACAACGGCGACAAGCAACAAGCGCTGATGGAAAACCCGTTTGTTCTGCTCTTCGACAAGAAGATCTCCAACATTCGTGACTTGCTGCCGATTCTGGAGCAAGTTGCCAAGGCTGGCCGTCCGCTGCTGATCATCGCTGAAGATGTCGATGGCGAAGCGCTGGCGACCCTGGTCGTCAACAACATCCGTGGCATCCTTAAGACCGTTGCCGTCAAGGCGCCGGGCTTTGGTGACCGTCGCAAGGCGATGCTCGAAGATATCGCCATCCTGACCGGCGGTACGGTCATCGCTGAAGAAACCGGCCTGTCGCTGGAAAAGGCGGTTCTGAAAGATCTGGGCCAGGCCAAGCGCATCGAAGTGTCCAAGGAAAACACCATCATCATCGACGGTGCCGGTCAAGCCGACGCGATCCAGGCACGGGTCAAGCAGATCCGCATCCAGATCGAAGAAGCGACGTCTGATTACGACAAGGAAAAGCTCCAGGAACGTGTAGCCAAGCTGGCCGGCGGCGTTGCTGTGATCAAGGTGGGCGCCGCGACCGAAGTCGAAATGAAGGAAAAGAAAGCGCGCGTCGAAGATGCGCTGCACGCTACCCGTGCTGCGGTTGAAGAAGGCGTCGTCGCTGGCGGCGGCGTCGCGCTGATCCGTGCCCGTGCTGCCGTCGGCAAGCTTAAGGGCGACAACCACGATCAGGATGCTGGCATCAAGATCGTTCTGCGCGCCATGGAGCAACCGCTCCGCGAAATCGTCGCCAACTCCGGTGACGAGCCTTCAGTTGTCGTCGACAAGGTGCAGCGCGGCAAGGGCAATTACGGTTACAACGCTGCCACCGGCGAATACGGTGACATGGTTGAAATGGGCGTGCTCGATCCGACCAAGGTGACCCGCACCGCACTGCAGAACGCCGCGTCGATTGCCGGTCTGATGCTGACCACCGAATGCATGGTTGCCGAACTGGCTGAAGACAAGCCGGCCGGCGGCGGTATGCCTGACATGGGTGGCATGGGCGGCATGGGTGGTATGGGCGGCATGGGAATGTAATTCCCCGCAGCTGGCATTTATGCCCCAAAAGCCCCGCTAGCAGCGGGGCTTTTTTTCAACAACGCTCGCAGCGTATAACTTCTGTAACACCCTGTAAGTTGTCTGTAAGACACGCCAAATAAAGTTCGACCCGCAGCAATGCCTCTACCAACAAAAATTTGAGGAGCAAATCAATGCAAAATGTATTGGATAAAGTCACAGCGAATCCAAAATTCCACGAGTTTATTGCCATGCGCAGTACCTACTCGATCGTTATGGCCATCGTCAGCGCAGCCGCTTATTACGGCTTCATTCTCTTGGTCGCCTTCAACAAGGAGTTTCTGGCGACCAAGGTTGGTGCCGGTATGACCATGAGTATCGGCGTGCCGATCGGCGTCGGCGTGATTGTTTTCACCATCATCCTGACCTGGGTCTACGTTCGTCGTGCCAACACCGAGTTCGATGCGACCAATGAAGCGATCATCAAGGAGGCACAGAAGTAAGATGACCAAATTAACCCAAATTCTCGCCGGTTTTCTGGCGCTGGCTGTTGCCGGTGGCGCCATCGCCGCAGGTGCTGACCTCGGCAATACCGCCAAGCAGGCCACCAACTGGACGGCCATTGTCATGTTCGCCATTTTCGTCGGTGGCACGCTCTACATTACCAAATGGGCGGCCTCCAAGACCAAGTCGGCGGCTGACTTTTATACCGGCGGTGGCGGCATCACCGGCTTCCAGAACGGCCTGGCGATTGCCGGCGACTACATGTCTGCCGCGTCCTTCCTGGGTATTTCCGGTCTCGTGTTCGCCAACGGCTTCGACGGCCTGATCTTCTCGATCGGCTGGCTGGTCGGCTGGCCGGTCATCACCTTCCTGATGGCCGAGCGTTTGCGCAACCTCGGCAAGTTCACGTTCGCTGACGTGGCTTCCTACCGTTTCGCCCAGACCCCGGTTCGCATCTTTGCCGCTTCCGCTTCCCTGGTTATCGTCGCTTTCTACATGATTGCGCAGATGGTCGGCGCCGGTCAGCTGATCAAGGTGCTCTTCGGCATGGAATACCTTTACGCTGAAATCCTCGTCGGTTCCGTGATGATGATGTACGTGCTCTTCGGCGGCATGACGGCAACCACCTGGGTGCAGATCATCAAGGCCTGTATGCTCCTCGGCGGCGCCACCTTCATGGCGGTCTCGGTTCTGCTGCAATTCGGCTTCTCGCCGGAAGCGCTCTTCGTCAAGGCGGTTGAAGTCCACTCCAAAGGTGATGCACTGATGTCGCCGGGTGCTTTGATCAAAGATCCGGTTTCGGCAATTTCTGTCGGCATGGCTCTGATGTTTGGTACCGCTGGCCTGCCCCACATCCTGATGCGCTTCTTTACCGTGCCGAACGCCAAGGAAGCCCGCAAATCGGTTGCCTGGGCAACCACCTGGATCGGTTACTTCTACATCCTGACCTTCATCATCGGTTTTGGCGCGATCACCAATCTGGTTCAAAACCCGACTGATTTCTACGTCGGTGGCGAATTGGCTAAAGGTCTGAAGGGCGGTGGCAACATGGCTGCCGTGCATCTGGCCAAGGCAGTTGGTGGCGACTTGTTCCTCGGCTTCATCTCTGCCGTGGCCTTCGCAACGATTCTGGCTGTGGTTGCCGGCCTGACACTGTCTGGTGCCTCCGCCGTGTCGCATGACCTGTACGCTTCTGTTTTTGCCAAAGGCTGTACGTCCGAGCAAGAGCTGCGCGTTTCCAAGATCACCACCGTTTGCCTGGGTGTTCTGGCGGTCGTTCTGGGTATTGCCTTCGAAAAGGAAAACGTTGCCTACATGGTGATGCTGGCCTTCGTCATTGCCTGTTCGTCCAACTTCCCGGTTCTGTTCATGTCCGTATTGTGGAAGAACTGCACCACCCGTGGTGCTGTGGTCGGTGGCTTCGTTGGTCTGGCCTCTGCCGTGATTCTGACGATTGGCTCCGCATCCGTCTGGGAAGCCGTCATGCTGAATCCTAAAGGTTCAGCCTGGTTCCCGTACAACTCTGCTGCCATCTTTTCGATGTCTGCCGCCTTCTTCACGATCTGGCTGGTGTCGATTCTGGACAACTCGCCCCAAGCGCAGAAGGAACGTGCTCTGTATCCGTCGCAGCAACTGCGTTCGGAAACCGGTCTGGGTGCCTCAGGCGCTTCCGGGCACTAAGCCGAAAACAGCATCACAAAAACCCGGGTTTCGACCCGGGTTTTTTTACACCTCAAATTTCGTGCGTCTCTGCGGCATGCTTCAAGCGCTGGCCGGATAGAGGAAAATCTCGAAGCGCAAGCACAGCACTGCCCGGCGGAGGTTACCGGGCGATTTATTTATTTGCTAGACTCGGGAGGGTTCTCGGGGAAAAGATGGTCGGGGGCGCCCAGTGCAGGATCGGGCTACCCCCTGAGTCGCGGCCTGAGCCAGCAACTCCAAGGACCATAAAAGGAGAACAGCCCGAGCAGCTTATTGCGACAGGCTTACATAACTCTTACGCCATCACAGGCAGACAAGCACCATGCGTATTCTTATTGCTGAAGACGATGCGATTATTGCCGATGGTCTCACTCGCTCGCTTCGCCAGAGCGGTTGTGCCGTTGATTGGGCGGCCAACGGGTTGGACGCCGATACCGCGTTACTTACCGCCAGCTACGATTTGCTGATCCTCGATCTCGGCTTGCCAAAGTTGTCCGGACTTGATGTGCTCAAGCGCCTGCGTGCCCGCGGTTCGGCGTTGCCGGTACTGGTGCTGACGGCGCTCGACGGTAGCGGTGACCGGGTGAAAGGGCTCGACCTGGGAGCTGATGATTACATGGTCAAGCCCTTTGACCTGGCAGAACTGGAGGCACGGGTGCGGGCATTAACCCGGCGCTCCTGCGGAACGACACCAACGATCCAGTGTGGCGCCTTGATTTACGATCAGGTTGGTCGAGTCGCTCAAGTTGCTGGTCACACACTCGACTTGTCAGCCCGTGAGATCGGCTTGCTGGAAGTATTGTTGACGCGCATTGGCCGCCTGGTCAGCAAGGATCAGCTGGTTGATCACCTTTGCGGATGGGGTGAGGAGGTCAGCCACAACGCGATTGAGGTATACGTTCATCGTCTGCGCAAGAAACTGGAGCAGGGGGGCGTCAAAATCACCACGGTTCGCGGTTTGGGTTATTGCCTTGAACGACCCCAAGCCGAATAGCTCGGCAACAGTCGAAAGCGAGCGTTCGCTTTTTGGCGAGATTCTCGACTGGATGTTGGCGCCTCTGCTCTTCGTCTGGCCGCTGAGCATTGCCTTCACCCATTACTTCGCCAACAACGTTGCTAATTTTCCGTATGACCAGGCCTTGCGTGAGCAGGTTTCGGCGATCGCCCGACAAGTCAAGTTGGTCGGCAAGACTCCGGTGCTGACCCTGCCGACGTCGGCACGCGCGCTGTTGCGTGCCGACGAAACGGACAATGTCTATTTCCATGTCGCCAGCAACGGCAAATTAATGGCCGGCGACCCTGAATTCCCCTTGCCCAAACATGATTTCGGACAAGACGCGCAGGCTGGCGAAATTTATATGCGCGATCTTGATTTCAACGGACAGGATCTCCGTGTGGCCTACACTTTTGTCTCTGACGGCCATCAGCCACGCGAGCGATGGGTGCTGGTTGAGGTTGCTGAAACCACCGAAAAACGCACCCAACTGGCCAGCAAGATCGTTGCCAGCGTCATTCTGCCGCAGTTTGTAATTCTGCCGCTGGCGGTCATGCTGGTCTGGTTCGGTTTGTCGCGCGGCTTGCGGCCCCTGACGCGCTTGCGTAAAACCATCGAAACACGCGAGCCGGCCGACTTGTCACCGATTGCCACGCGCCGTGTACCGGAGGAACTGGAGCCGCTGGTCGAGGCATTCAACGAGATGCTTGAGCGAATGAAAAAAAATGTTGAGGCGCAACAGCGTTTTGTCGCCGATGCCGCCCACCAGATGCGGACGCCACTGACCGGACTCAAAACCCAAGCTCAGTTGGCTATGCGCGAAGCCGACCCGGAGGCCTTGCGACACGCCCTGCGGCAGATTGCCAGTGGTGTTGATCGGGCAACACGCATGGTCAACCAACTGCTGACGCTGGCTCGCGCTGAAGGCAATGTGCTCGCCCAACAACAACATCAGCCACTCGATCTTGCGCTTCTGGTTCGCGAAGTAGTCGAGGATTGGGTGATGCCGGCAATCGACAAGGGGATAGACCTCGGCTACGAAAGCTCTGGCAAAACGATGGTTTTCGGTAACGCGGTTCTACTGCGCGAACTAGCCAGAAATCTGATCGACAACGCGCTGCGTTACACCCCGCGTGGCGGGAAAGTGACGTGTCGGGTAATCGGCGTCACGCTCAGCTGTATTCTCGAGGTCGAAGACGACGGTGTCGGGATTACCGAAGAACAGGCTGAAATGGTGTTCGAGCGCTTTTACCGGGTCGATGATGCCGGCACCGAAGGCAGTGGTCTTGGCCTTGCCATCGTTCAGGAAATCGCCGTTCAGCACGCGGCAACCGCGAAACTCCAACCCAATCGGGGCGGCCATGGATCAACGGCGCGAGTCATATTTGCAGCGTGGTATCCGCCACCACCGCCGCCGGATGACTTTTCCGAGCTTTACCGGCAGACACCCCCGATCGGCACTTGATTGCGCTTGGCTCTGAACGCTCACCGCCTGCACAATAGTTGACAGTTTTGATCGGAAAATTTACAGTCCACGTCTCCCAAAGGGGAGTAGCTCAAGACCGGCTTGTCGTCATCACGAGGTTTATCCTCCGGCACCCGGGCAGCGTTCAGCGCTGTGAGCAAGACCTTTGCCGCGACGGCGAGGTTCCTTGGGCATTCCAAAGCGCTTCTCCGTCACCGCGCGAACCGTTTTTCTTGGAATGCACGAAAGGAAATATTGATGGAAACCGTTGGTAGTTGGGAGTTGTGGGCTGGATTTTCGGCCATTGTGATAGTCATGCTGGCGATTGACTTGTTTGTCGTCGGCGGTGGCAAGGAACGTCTCGTCAGTTTCAAAGAGGCCGCGACCTGGTCGCTAATCTGGATCGCTATCTCTCTCGCCTTTGCCGGCGCCCTTTGGTGGTATCTCGATGGCAGCGTGGGGCGCCAGGTGGCCAACAGCAAGGCACTTGAGTTTGTTACGGGTTACCTGATCGAAAAGGCATTGGCGGTTGATAATGTTTTTGTCTGGCTGATGCTGTTCAGCTTTTTCGCCGTCCCTCCAGAATTGCAGAAGCGGGTGCTGCTCTACGGTGTACTCGGCGCCATTATCATGCGGACAATCATGATCTTTGCCGGTGCCTGGCTGATCGCGCAGTTTCACTGGATACTCTACATTTTTGGCGCCTTTCTGCTGATTACCGGCGTCAAAATGTACTGGTTTGCCGATCAAAAGCCCGATCTCGAAAACAACAAACTGGTCAAGTGGCTGCGCCGCCACATGAACGTCAGCACCGAGTTCGACGGGCAGAAGTTTTTCACCCGGAAAAACGGTGTGCGTTATGCAACCCCCCTGTTTCTCGCGCTAGTGCTGGTTGAAGTCTCGGATCTCATTTTCGCCGTCGATTCGATACCGGCGATTTTTGCCATCACGACCGACCCGTTTATCGTCCTGACCTCCAACATCTTCGCTATTCTCGGCTTGCGTGCGATGTACTTTCTGCTTGCCGGCGTTGCCGACCGTTTCTCGCTCCTCAAATACGGCCTGGCCATCGTCTTGATGTTTATCGGCGTCAAAATGCTGCTGATCGACGTCTATAAAATCCCGGTTGGCTTCTCGCTGGCAGTCGTCGGGCTGATCATCGGGGCTTCGGTATGGGCTTCGTTACGCAAGGAAGCACGCGAAAAACAGCTGTCCTGATCGATTTGGCGTTGACGACGCAGCGCCGCTCGCTCCGATGGGTTGCCAAAGACCCGCCGGGGCGCGCGGCAACGCGGTACACTGCCGCTTTTGAGCGGGAATTGATCCCGCGTAACCGTTCACCGCGAAGGTAAGACGATGTACCCGGTTCACGATGTTGACGCCCTTCTTTTAATCGCCATTACGCTCTCCTCCAAGCGACGCCCGGCGCAACTGGTCGAAATTGTTGCTGCACTGGACTTGCTGCAAGTGACACCGCCGAGCGCCACCCGACTGCTTGACGCATTCGACCAACTCGGCCGGCACGGGATGATCAACTTGCGGGCAGACGGCTTTTGCCTGACTGAAAAAGCCGAGTCGGTGATGGCCAGGCAACCCCGACGAGGTAGCAGCGAAGAACGGATTTTTCGTGTCCGCGATGATCTTTCCGTGCGTATTTCGCGTCATCGTGACCGGTGATTTCGCCGAAGCGTGACCGTCGTTTCACGAAAGCGTGACCGCGATTTCGCGCTGAACGTGACCGATGCGGAAGATGTTGCATGAATAGTTAAAGGTAGCCTCGCGGCTTTT
>CAJBDJ010000038.1 GCA_903951825.1 uncultured Pseudomonadota bacterium | reverse complement strand
TGTCTGCGATTGGTGTCAGCCCTACTGGCCGAATGCGACGAGGACTGGATGACCGGGAAAATCTATCTCAACTTGAAAGACTGAGAAATCCATCCTGATGAACTCGCCTGAAAATTTTTACAGAAAAAAAGTTGCACTGCCGAAAGGGGAAAAGTCGGAGGACGATTTTCGGAGACTGAACTCAACGGGCGGCAAAACTCTCTAGCGGTATATGCTGGTGGCGAAACACCTTTGGGTCCGGTATATGCGGGTTATGGATATTCACCGAACGGCATGTCACTGGTGTATGTTTTCATAGGGACGCCATGACTTTGTAGCTCTTTGGAGCCATAACTGCGAAATTTTTAACACTGCGTATTGCTTGGTCAATAATCGCGTCGCTGTCGTAACCCTTATCCGCCGGTAAATTCTCTGCTGTTAGCCCCTCGATGAGCTTGCCAGTGCAGCAGCAATCTGCTGTGGTACCTGCCGTGATAAGTGCTCGGATCGGCATACCATGCGCATCCAAGGCCAGGTGCAGCTTTGTATCGAGCCCCCTTTTGTAAGCGCCATGTCCTGGTTGCCTCCCTTGGCTCCCGCTGCGTGTGGATACACCTTGATGTGGCTGGCGTCGATCATTAGCCATTCGTAATCAACATCGGCCACCAACTGCTCCATTCTTCTTCCTCGTGACGACACTATCTAATAAAGCAGTATCAGGTAGCGGAGGAGTTTCAAGCGTCTGCGGCGGTGTTATTTACCCCGTCCGGCAATCCCTGAAGTTTTTTCCAGGCAACAAATCCGCCTGCCACGGAGAGTGCTTTGGGGTATCCCAGTGAGCGCAAGAGGGCTGCAGAACTCAGGCTGCGGCGACCGCTGTTGCAGATGCAAAGCAGGATTTGGTCGCCACGACGGTGAATTTTGTTGATGGTCGAGAAAAAGGATTTGGCATCCATATCCTTGATTTCACCTGCGTCGAGAATGTCCTGCTCGTTCTCGGTGAGGGTGTCGCCGAGCACCAGTTTCATTTCAAACATCGGGATATGTTCGGTGCCGGGGATTGCCCCCTTCATCTCAATTTCAAAGCTTTGACGGATGTCAATCATCGTTGCCAGGCCAAGTTTGCATAATTCGAGTGCGCTCGGCAGGGTAATTTCAAGGTTGGCGATTTCTTCGGGAGAGAAGTTTTCTTCAGTGGTCATGGTTTGCTCGAATTTCTCGGGAAGGGGCGGAAAGGTTCTCAGGGGACGGGTAGTCAGCGATTCTGATGAAAAATTCAGTCTTTTTTGTCCGGCTTCAGCAAGCTCCTGAGCTGGGCGAACGGCGAATGGCTTGCTGAACTGGCGTATGTCGAGCGGCTGTCGATATTGCCGCGATCTGCCTCAATTTGCTTCTGGTGTTCATTGTCGTGACAGTAAATGCAGAGCAACTCCCAGTTGCTGCCGTCCGGCGGGTTGTTGTCGTGATTATGGTCGCGGTGATGGACTGTCAATTCGCGCAAATTCGATTGGCTGAATTCTCTGGCGCAGCGTCCGCATAGCCATGGGTAGATTTTCAGCGCCCGCTCGCGGTAGCCTTTTTGACGGTCTTCGCCAGCTTTGCGGGCTTCCAGTACAACGCGGTCGAGACGCTGATGGTCAATTGGGCTCATCACTGATTGAAGCTGGTTTCTGTAAAAGGGCGCTCAGTATAGTGCCTCTCGGTGGCCAGGTGAGGGATCGCCAGTGTGTCGCTGTATACTTCCGGCGATTACATTTCTGGCTGAATTTATGTTGAAGGTTCCTACTGTGGGTTTTGTTTCGCTGGGGTGTCCGAAAGCCAGTGCTGACGCTGAACGCATCCTCACCAAATTGCGTGCCGAGGGCTATGAAATTTCGCCGAGTTACGATAACTCCGATCTGGTGATCGTGAACACCTGCGGCTTCATTGATGCCGCCGTGGAGGAGTCACTCGACGCAATTGGCGAGGCACTCAACGAAAACGGCAAGGTCATTGTCACCGGCTGCCTTGGTGCCAAGGGCGATATCGTGCAAACAACGCACCCGGCCGTCCTTGCTGTTACCGGCCCCCATGCCGCCGACGAGGTGATGGCCATTGTTCATCAGCATCTGGCGAAGCCGCACGATCCGTATGCCGATCTTGTGCCGCCGCAGGGTGTGCGGCTGACGCCGGATCACTTTGCTTATCTGAAAATTTCGGAAGGCTGCAACCATAGTTGCACTTTTTGCATCATCCCGTCGCTGCGCGGCCCGCTGGTCTCAAGGCCGGTCGGCGATGTCCTAGCAGAGGCCGAAAGTCTGGCGCGGGCGGGCGTCAAGGAAATTCTCGTGATTTCGCAGGACACCAGCGCTTACGGTGTCGATCTCAAATACCGCACTGCCTTTTGGGGGGGCAAGCCGGTCAAGTCGCGTTTGAAGGAGTTGTGCGAGGCGCTGGCCAGTTTCGGTATCTGGGTTCGTTTGCACTATGTTTATCCGTACCCGTCGGTTGATGACGTGATTCCGCTGATGGCCGAGGGGAAAATCCTGCCTTATCTGGATGTCCCGTTCCAGCACGCCAGCCCGAAAATTTTGAAGGCGATGAAGCGCCCGGCCTCGGCTGAAAATACCCTAGAGCGCATTGCCAAATGGCGGGCGATTTGCCCCGAAATTGTCATCCGCTCAACCTTCATTACCGGTTTTCCTGGCGAAACGGAAGAAGATTTCGATCAGCTGATCCAGTTTCTCGACGATGCCAAACTGGATCGTGTGGGTGCCTTTGCCTACTCGCCGGTTGATGGCGCCAAGGCCAACGAAATTCCCGGATTGCCGCCTGAGGATGTCCGGGAAGACCGTCGTCGCTGGTTGATGCAGGTTCAGGAAGATATTTCGGCGGCCAAACTGGAGTCCAAGATCGACACGGTGATTCAAGTGCTGGTTGATGCCGTCGATGACGAGGGAGCAATTGCCCGCTCGAAAGCCGATGCTCCGGAAATCGACGGATTGGTCTATCTCGATGGGGTATTTGATGTCGAGCCCGGTGATTTCCTGCAAGTCCGCGTCATTGATGCCGATCATCATGACCTCTACGCGCAGCCTGCCTGAGCAACTGGCGGGGATTGTCGGGGCGCCTTACGTCCTGACCGACCCGGCCGAGATTGAACCATTTGTCAATGACTGGCGTGGACGTTATCGCGGTGTTGCCAACTGCGTTGTGTGTCCGGCCAACACGGCGCAAGTCGCGGCAGTCGTCAAGGCCTGTCTCGCAAGCCGGACGCCGATGGTGCCGCAAGGCGGCAATACCGGCCATTGTGGGGCGGCAACCCCGGACAGCTCCGGGACGGCGGTGCTGCTCAATTTGAGCCGGCTGAACCGGATTATTGCGGTCGATGCCAAAAACAGCACCATTTCGGTCGACGCCGGTTGCACGCTGGCGGCAGTTCAGGAGGCAGCGCGGGCGGAGGGTCGTTTATTTCCGCTCTCGCTGGCGGCCGAAGGAAGCTGCCAGATCGGCGGCAATCTGTCGACCAACGCCGGCGGCGTACAGGTACTGCGTTATGGCAATACCCGCGATCTGACGCTCGGGCTTGAGGTGGTGCTGCCGAGCGGCGAAATATGGGATGGTATGCGCCATCTGCGCAAGGACAACACCGGTTACGACCTCAAGCAATTATTCATTGGCGCCGAAGGCACGCTCGGTATCATCACTGCCGCCGTCCTCAAGCTTTATCCCGTGCCGAAGACGCAAACGACCTGCTGGTTGAGCGTTGCCACGGCAAGTCTCGCGGTCGACCTGCTGAATGTGGCAAAAAGCCGTTTCGATGCCCAATTGACCGCGTTTGAGCTGATTTCCGAAGCATCACTGGCGCTGGTGCTCAGGCATATTCCCGGTGCTCGGCGACCGACGCAAACGACCCCCTGGTACGTCCTCGCCGAGTTTTCCGACAGTTTGCCGAACGAGGTCGAAAACTGGCTGGGTGAAATGCTCGCCGATGCCGTGCTGATCGACGCAACCTTGGCCCGAAGCGAGTCCCAGGCGCATGCGCTGTGGGCGTTGCGCGAGCAGATTTCCGAGGCACAGAAGCGCGACGGTGTCAGCATCAAGCATGATGTTTCGTTACCGGTCTCGAGCGTCGCTGAATTCCTGAGCGTCGCCGATGCCGCTTTGCAGAAGGCCTATCCCGGGATTCGCGTGATTGCTTTTGGTCATCTCGGCGATGGCAATTTGCATTTCAATCTGTCGCAGGCGGATACCCGCGATAATGCTGCGTTCATCGCCAGCCAGACGGCAGTCAATCGCCTGGTTCATGACATGGTCGATGCCCTGAATGGCTCAATTTCTGCCGAACATGGCATCGGCCAGCTCAAGCGGGATGAACTCAGGCGTTACAAAAGTCCGCTCGAATTGGCCATGATGCGCTCGATCAAGAATGCTTTTGATCCACTGGGGTTAATGAACCCCGGCAAAATTCTCTAATCGCCGGGACGTTCAAAGGGCAGAACAAATCGAAAGGTGGAACCGGCACCGAGATGACTGTCCACCTCCAGCTTGCCACCGAGCAGCTCAATCAGTTTGCGGGCAATCGGCAGGCCGATGCCGGTGCCGGCATGGCGGCGGACAATCGAGCCGTCGCCTTGGACGAACAGGCCGGTAGCCAGTTGTTGCAGCTTTTCCGGGGCAATGCCGGGGCCGGTATCGCTGATCGAAAAAGCCAGCCATGTTTTCCCGGCGTCTTCCCCGACAATCTCCACTTTGACGAGAATATGCCCTTGCTCGGTAAATTTGATGGCGTTGCCGACCAGGCTGAGAATGACCTGACGCAAGCGCTCAAGATCGCCAATCAGGACATCGGGCAGGGCAGGGTCGTTGTACAAGCGAAGCTCAAGTCCCTTGGCTCGGGCTTCGCGGGTTTGCCGGTTGAGCAGGCTGTCGAGCAGGTCGGTCGGCGCAAACGGGGCGGGAGAGAGTTTGATTTGCCCTGATTCGAGCGCCGAGAGTTCGATCATCTGGTTGATCAGGTGCAACAAATCGGTCGCCGAGGCACGCAAGGAGCGCAGGTAAGAACGTTGATCGTCGCTCAGTTCTTCCATTTCGAGCAGATCGGCCATACCGAGAATGCCGTTCATCGGGGTTCGCAATTCGTGGCTGACATTGCCGAGAAATTCAGTTTTGGCACGATCCGATGTTTCGGCGATTTCGCGGGCGTGGCTGAGTTTCTCGACCAGGTTGTTCTTTTCGTATTCAAGCTCGAAGGTTTCGTTCAGCGTAACGAAAAAATTGTCGGCGCCGCGCGTAAAAATGATCAACGCCAGCGAGGTCATGATCGTGAAGGCAATGTGCAGCGAGTCGGTGCCAAATCCGCCAATGATCACTGCGATCATGATGGGCCAAGCGTAGACCCGAAATAGCGTGCGATCCGCCGCCAGAACGGGAATGGCTCCGGCGGTCAGGCCGGCGACCACGAAGGCGGTGAACAATTGCAGGGTCAATTCGCCGGACGAGGTCATGATCAGCGTGCCCAGTGCCCACAACAATCCGCTGGCCGTGACTCCAAGAAGCATCCGCTGGCGCCACAACGGCGCTTCGCTCAGCCGCGTTTGATCGGGAAGAGCCTGGTAGCGCCTGGTATGCCAGAGACGAACGACAGAAACCGCACTCAGCGTGCTCCACCAAAGTGCCAGCGTAACTGCCGGAATCGCCGGATAAGCAATCACTGCCAGGGTGCCGGAAATGATGATTGATACCGCTTGACCGAGGTTCTGGTTGCGAAACAGAAGGTCGACGCGACGACTTAGGATGACGTGGTTTCCCGATGTATTCAATGGAGTGGCTTTCCTTCTTTGGCGGCGAAAATATCCGCGACATCCTGGGCGCTAAAGATGTATTCACGATTGCAAATATCATCGCTGACCATGATTTTACCATGCTCGGCGAGGATCGCCCCGGCCTCTGCCTGGCCGATAGCAAGGATCATGTCGCTAATTTTTTGCCGATCTTCCGGGCAGTGATAGGTCACGTTTTGCGGCTCGAAAATGCGAATGCCGTGACCCTCGACTTCTTCGTGGAACAGCCGTTTGAGTAACGATTCACCATCAAGCGTCAGCAGCTCGGTCGCCTTGACGGTATTCGCCAGCTGCGTCATTCGTTGCCAGCCATCGGCATCGTGGGTGTCGGCTTGCGGCAATTTTTGCAAAAACAGGCAAGCAGCGGCCTCTGCCCCGGCGCTGCAAAAAAGACGCGATGCCTGTTGCGCGGATTGCTCCAGATAATGTTCAAAAATTGCCGCGATGCTGTCGCCAACCATCGGCACAAAACTTTGGTAGGGCTGGCGCGCATCCGGCATGTCGAGGCTCATCATCAACTGCCCGCCTTGTGTGGCACCGAGCAAGTCGGTTACTGACGCCGGCAATACCACCGGATTGCTGCGTGCCATGCCGCGCATCTGCAGGCGCTCGTTGCAATCCAGTACCAGCAGCTGAATCGGCCCGTTGCCGCGCAATTGGAGGGTGAGGCGACCGGGTTGCTTGAGTTGGCCGGCGATCAAGGCGGTAACGGCGGCTGTCTCGCCAAATAATTGCGCAACCGTCGGCGGGTAGTTGCGGCCGGCCTGCATTTTTTTCCATGTATCGCCAAGACGGACGAATGCGCCGCGAATATCGAGTCCTTCGAACAGGAAGCGACGAACGACGCTGTCGCTCATTTGAATTCGCGTGCGTAGGTTTCAGGCGAAAAACCAAGCAACAAGTGTTTGCCGGTGTCGAGCAAGGGACGCTTGATCAGGCTCGGGTAGCGCGCCATCAATTTCAGGGCTTTTTCGGCGTCGACCGCCGAACGTTCTTCATCGGTCAGTTTTTTCCACATCAGGCCACGCGTGTTGAGCAGCGCCTCCCAACCCAGACGCCGGTTCCAATCCGGCAAATGTGCCTCGGCAACACCGGCCTTTTTAGTATCGATGAATTCGTAAGCGATGCCATTCTCGGTCAGCCAGTTCATGGCTTTTTTCATGGTGTCGCAGTTTTTGATGCCGAAAATTTTTACGGGCGAGAAATTTTCTATCTGGGTCATGATCTATTCACTGAAAGGTTTGATATTTGATCGTGACACCGCCTTGTCTTTCTTCTGAGCGAAAAACTCGTGCAAATTGATGGTGTTGAAGGCTGAGCGTATTGTCCGACTCCCAACTTAAAAGAACCTCCGGACCCCGAGTTGCCCCTGCTGGCGCTCGACCGTGATTTCTATCGGCCACGAAAGCCCCCTTGGGAAGAGACTGGGCATCCGAGGTATCGAAAGATGCCCTGACGATGGCGACATGTGTATTGAAGTCGGTTGTAGCACCACAATCAATTTGATAAATAACAGCCTTCAGTTTTTTGTTTGGCGACAAAATCTGATCAAAAACTGTCGTTGCACACATGCCTGAAACGAAATAATTCAAAGCGGCTAGACAGCCGCCCAGAGTCACCACAAGAAATCCGAAAATCCATAGCAAGACCCTTTTCCATTTAGCCATATTTGGTTTATTACCCCGTTCTTGGTGCCGACGACGGTGATCATAGCTGTCGCTGGTTGTCGCAAAGACCGAATGATAGCAGCGCTTGATGCGGGTGTTCCGCTTGGCGATCGGTGTGCCGCATGGCCGGGGAAAAGCAAGCCGCGGGCGGTGGGTTGGGCTTGGCAGGCATCAACGAAAAGCGTTCGCGCCTTTGGCCTCGTCGAGTTTGGCGGTGTCGAGGTAATTGCGCAAAACAGCCCGTGCAGCGGTGACGGTTAGCGCTTGAGTTTGGCGAAGGCACTGGCCATTGCGTTGCCGGCCGGAGCGCTGTTGCTTTGCGATGGCGGGCGGGCGTGGCTCGTATTGGCGCGTCCGGTCGGGGCGCTGTCATGGCGTCTGGCTTGGCTTGGGTCGTCGCTCAGGCGCATGGTCAGGGCGATGCGCTGGCGTTGCAGGTCGACTTCGAGCACCTTGACTTTGACGATCTGGCCGGCCTTGACGACGGCGTGCGGATCCTTGACGAAGGTGCTGGAGAGCGCCGAAACATGCACCAGACCATCCTGGTGGACGCCGATATCGACGAATGCACCAAAGGCGGCGACGTTGGTGACGACGCCCTCCAGAATCATTCCCGGATGCAGGTCGCCAAGCTTTTCAACGCCGTCGGCGAAAGTCGCCGTTTTAAATTCGGGACGTGGGTCGCGGCCGGGCTTTTCCAGTTCCTTGAAAATATCCTGAACGGTCGGCAGGCCGAAACGTTCGCTGGTGTATATCGCGGGGTTGAGACCTTTGAGGGCGCGACTGTCAGCGAGGATTTCCCTGATCGACTTGTTGAGGTCGATAATGATTTTTTCGACCACCGGGTAGGCTTCCGGGTGCACCGAGGAACTGTCGAGCGGGTTGCTGCCGTTCGGCACGCGCAGGAAACCGGCAGCCTGCTCGAAGGTCTTGTCGCCGAGGCGCGGGACTTTTTTCAGTTCATCACGCGAATGGAAGGCGCCGTGGGTGTCGCGGTAGCTGACGATGTTGGCGGCAAGCCCCGCTGTCAGGCCGGAAATGCGGGTGAGCAGTGGTATTGAGGCGGTATTGACATCGACGCCGACGGCGTTAACGCAGTCTTCAACGACCGCATCCAGATTGCGTGCCAGCTTGGTTTGCGAGACGTCGTGCTGATACTGGCCGACGCCGATCGATTTAGGGTCGATCTTGACCAGTTCTGCCAGCGGATCCTGCAGGCGGCGGGCAATGGAGACGGCGCCGCGGATCGAGACATCGAGATCGGGAAATTCCCGCGCCGCCAGTTCGGAGGCTGAGTACACCGAGGCGCCGGCTTCGGAGACCACGATTTTTGTCAATTGCGCCTGCGGGTAACGCTTGATCACTTCCTGCACCAGTTTGTCGGTTTCGCGGCTGGCCGTGCCGTTGCCGATGGCGACCAGGCTGACTTGGTGGCGGTCGGCCAGGCGGGCGATGGTCGACAGCGAGCCATCCCAGTCACAGCGCGGTTCGTGCGGATAAATGGTGGCGTGATCGAGGAGTTTGCCAGTGGCGTCGACGATGGCAATTTTGCAGCCGGTGCGAATGCCCGGGTCGATGCCCATCGTCACGTGCTGGCCGGCCGGGGCGGCGAGCAAGAGGTCTTTCAGGTTGCGGCCGAAGACGCGAATCGCCTCTTCTTCGGCGCGCTCGCGCAATTCGTTCATCAAATCGAGTTCGAGATGGGTGTATATCTTGACTTTCCAGGCCCAGCGCACGGTGTCAGCCAACCATTTGTCGGCCGGGCGGTTTTGCGGCTTGATCCCGAAGCGGACGGCGATGCGTTGTTCGCAGGGGTTTTGCGTCCCCGGCTGGAGGCCTTGCGGATCAAGCTCGCTATCGAGCACCAACGCTACCTGCAAGATTCCTTCGTTGCGCCCGCGCAGCAGGGCGAGAGCGCGGTGTGAGGGAATTGTCGCCAGCGGCTCGGCGAAATCGAACCAGTCGCGGAATTTGGCACCCTCGACCTCCTTGCCGGAAACAACGGCCGATCGCACGTGACCGTGGCTGCCGAGGTAGTCACGAAGCGAGCCGAGCAGCGCGGCATCTTCGGCAAATTTTTCCATCAGAATCTGGCGCGCACCGTCGAGCACGGCTCGCACGTCGGCGAAACCGGCGTCGGTGTTGAGGTATTTTTGCGCTTCGTCATCCGGCGTCAGATCGGGGTCTTCAAGCAGTGCGAAGGCCAGCGGTTCGATGCCGGCTTCACGGGCAATTTGCGCCTTGGTTCGGCGCTTTTGCTTGTAGGGCAGGTAGAGGTCTTCCAGACCTTGCTTGGTTTCGGCATTACTGATCGCCGCCTTGAGCTCAGGCGTCAGCTTTCCCTGTTCATCGATGCTGGCGAGGATCGCCGTGCGGCGCTCTTCGAGATCGCGCAGGTAGGTCAGGCGCTCTTCGAGATTGCGCAGTTGCGTATCGTCGAGTCCGTCGGTTGCTTCCTTGCGGTAGCGTGAGATGAAGGGCACGCTGGCACCTTCGTCAAGGAGGCCAATGGCGGCTTTGACTTGAGCTGGACGGACGCCGATTTCGTCGGCAATGCGATGTTCTATGGATGGGAGCATGGTTGCGACGCTGCAGCAAAAAAGGGGTGGACTATGCGCAATTCAGGCGAAAATTACAATCGCTGGCACCTGGTGTAGGATGAAGTCGTCTGTCATTCAATCAACCCGGAGGAAAGGAAATGATGAAAGTTGAAACGTATTTGTTCGGTAATGTGGATGTCAGCCCGGAAAAAGTGATCAACTTTCCGCTCGGTCTGGTTGGGTTTGAACGGAGCAAGTGCTACATGCTGGTTCACGAGGCAACGAGTGGCCCGGTAAGTTCTTTTACCCTGCAATCGCTTGACGATGCAATGCTGGCTTTCCAGATCATCGATCCGGCGAGTCTGGGTTTCAGCTATCAGCTTGAATTAAGCGACGCTGAAAACGACTTGCTCGGAGTGCCGATCCCCGAGGATGTGCTGGTCATGCAGGTTGTGTCGCAATCGGAAGAGGCCGGCAAGAAGTCGATCACCCCGAATCTGCGCGCCCCTTTGTTGATCAATACCAAAGCGCGGATCGGCATGCAGAAAATCATGGAGCGCTGCGTGCCGAATCTCACACTCTCCAACCTGGCGAATCCGCTGTAAATCAGACGCCGCTACGACGAGGCGGCGGCTTCGATTTTTGTCGGTACGGGCTGCAGCGCGTCGCGGTAACGCCCGGCGTTGGTCACGTAATGATCGGCCGATGTCTTGAGCCGGCTGACTTCCTGATCGCTGAGTTGGCGCACCACTTTGCCGGGTGAGCCAACAATCAGGGAGCGCTCGGGAAACACCTTGCCTTCGGGAATTAGCGTGTTGGCACCGACGATGCTTTGCTGGCCGATTACCGCCCGGTTGAGGATGACCGAACCGATGCCGATGAGGCTGCCGTCGCCGACGGTGCAGCCGTGCAACATGACCAGGTGGCCGACGGTGACGTTGTTGCCGATGTGTAGCGGGACGCCTTCATCCGTATGCAGCACCGAGCCATCCTGGATGTTGCTGTTGTCGCCGATGAAAATCGGGTCGTTGTCGCCGCGCAGCGTGGCATTCCACCAGATCGAGACATTGGCGCCGAGATGAACATCGCCAATGACCGTAGCGTTGGGGGCGATCCAGACACCCGCGGCGAGTTGCGGTTGTTTGTCCTGAAGTTGAAAGAGCGGCATGGCTTGTCCTTGGATATGGGTTTTGGGGGTGCTTTCGGCGTTGTTCGAAAGGTTGCCAGGCATCGGCGGCGGCTCTCCGGTAAGGGGGAGGGTGATGCCGCGAAGCATCGCCGACACGCGGTCAATCGGGATCGGCGGCAAGTTTCTGGACGATCAGGCCGCCAACCATGTCGCCTTCGACATTGACCGCCGTGCGGACGGTATCGAGAAGGCGATCAATGGGCAGCAAGATGGCAATGGCTTCGGTCGGCAGGCCCACGGACTCAAGCACCAGCACCATGCTCAACATGCCGACACTGGGGATGCCTGGGGCGCCGATGGCGCCGAGCATAGCGACAAAAAAGATGATCATCTGGCTGGCGAAGTCGAGTTCGATTCCGGCCAGCCGGGCGACGAACAAAGCGGCGGCGGCTTCGTAGAGCGCCGTGCCGTCCATGTTCACCGTCGCTCCGAGCGGCACGACAAAATTGGCAATGTCCTTTTTGACATGCAAATGCTGCTCGGTGCAGCGCAGGGTAATCGGCAGCGTGGCGGCGCTTGAACTGGTGGCGAAGGCTGTCACCAGCGCCTCACGCGCCCCGCGCCAGAATCGCAGCGGCGTCACCCGCGTCACCGCGTAGAGCAGCAGAGGCAGAACAATCACGCCATGAAACAAGGTGCTGCCAATGATCACCGCAATAAAATGCACCAGACTACCGAGTAGCGCACTGCTTTGAGTGGCGACCAGTTGCAGCAACAGGGCGGCGAGGCCGAAGGGGGCGAGGCGCATGATCCAGCCGACGATCAGCAGGCAAAGTCCCTGCAATTCTTCAATTAGGATACGCAGGTGACGATAGCGCTCACCGCCAATCACTAGCGCAATGCCGAGAAAGAGGGCGATGATGACAACGGCCAGAATCTCGCCCTGAGCCAGCGCCTTGAAGGGATTCTGGAAGAGTCCGTGAAGAAACTGGGCGATGTAATCGGGCAGGGGTATCTGCCGCGCCTGAAAATTTTTGGTCGATTCGGCAAACATCTCCAGCTGCATGCCCTTTCCCGGCTCAAAAACATACGCGGCACCCAAACCGATGACGATGGCGAGCGCCATCGACAAGCCAAAAAAGCTCAGCGTTGTGATCCACACGCGGTGCATTTTGTTGTTGGCGCGCAAGTTGGCGACACCGACGACAATCGAGGCAAAAACAAGCGGCACCAGCACCATACGCAGCAGGTCGAGAAACAACGTGCCGGTTAACTTGGCGCCGTAGAGGATGTCCTGGCGCAGCGGTGATTGGCCGATGCTGTTCAGCCAGAGACCAGCGGCGATGCCGAGCAGGCAACCGAGCAAAATCTGGCTATTGAGAGAGGGTCTTGGCATGATGAGCGTAATTCTACTGGTGGGAGTCAAAATTGACCGATTTTGCAGCGTTGACCGCAGCTATTCTTGAGTTTCGCGATGCTCGCGACTGGCAGCAGTTCCACTCCTTACGCAACCTGATCACCTCGCTCAATCTGGAGGCGGCTGAGTTGCTGGAACTGACGCAATGGAAAAGTGATGCGGAAATTGAAGCGATACCTGCCGATGCGACCTGCGGCGAGGCGCTGCGCGATGAGTGCGCCGACATCCTGCTCTATTTGCTGCTGATCGCCGAGAAGTCGGGTATCGATCTAGTGGCGGCGGCACGCAGCAAATTGGTCAAAAATGCTGAAAAATACCCGATTGAAAAATGCTTTGGTGCGCGAACAAAATATACCCGGCTAATCTGACTCGCTCTCCAGCGCAAACCTTGCCCCCGGCCCTTGAGCCATTAGTTCGGTGAGTTTGGGTAGCGTTTCGTGCAGGGTTTTTTCCAGGGTCCACGGCGGGTTGATGATGAACATGCCGCTGCCGTGCATACCGAAGCCGTCCTGAGTTTGGGCTTTGACTTCGAGTGAGGCGTGTAGCCAGTTGTTGATGCCGAGATTTTTTAGCTTGCCGGGCAACTGCCGCGACTCTGGCTTGCTCAACATCGGATACCACAGCGCGTAGGTGCCGGTGGGGAAGCGACTGAGCCCTTCCTTGAGCGCCTTGACGACAGCAGTGTAGTCGCCTCGGGTTTCATAGGACGGGTCGATCAACACCAGAGCGCGGCGGGATGGTGGGGGAAGCAGCGCCTTGAGGCCGGAAAAACCATCACCAGCCGTAATTTTGATCTGTCGGTTAGCGCCTTTGAAGCATTCAGCGAGTAACTTGACATCGGTGCTATGCAATTCATAAAGCCGCAGGCGGTCGTTTTCGCGCAAGACTTGACTGGCCAGCCAGGGGGATCCGGGGTAGCGGTGCAATTTTCCGTCACTGTTGAATTGCTTGATGAAGTCGAGATAGTCAAGGGCGGCAGGTGGCAGATTTTTGGCATCCCAGAGGCGCCCGATGCCATCGCGGTATTCGGCGAGTTTGCTGCCGTGCGCTGACTGCAGCGCATAGCAACCGGCGCCGGCATGGGTGTCGATGATCCAGAAAGGCGCCGGTTTTTCGCCCATGTAGTGGGCGATTTGCAGCAGGATGAGATGTTTGAGCACATCGGCGTGGTTGCCGGCATGAAAGGCGTGGCGATAGCTGAGCATGGGGATCAATCGGGCAAGGGGGTGAGTGTGACGAATTCCAGTCCTTCGTTGGCTTCAATGCATTTCCCGATTTTTCGCTGAACCACTTTGCCGGCTGCCTTGAAAACGATCTTCTCTTTGCTTTTTAACTGTCCTGGCCTGGCGATGATGCCGGCGGATTGGTCATGAGCCGGCAAGTTGTGAAAATAAATGGCACGCTGACTGCGTGTGCTTCCGGTCGGTAATTCGATAATGCTGACTTGGGGTGAGAGCAATTGCAGACCCAGTTCAAGCTGTCCATTTCTGCTGCTTACCCGCCGCACCATGCAAACATGCACCTTACTCGATTCGCGCGGTTGAATTGCGACAACGTCTCCAGCGCCGGCTTGCCATTGGTTGCCTTTCATGAAGCGCAGAAGAAATCCGTTGGGACTTTCGTCAATCAACGACCACACGCTGGTTGCAACCGGTCGTTCCTCGCGCAAGATGATGTCTACGGAGCGTCGTGTGCAAGCCGTTTCTTCTATGAATGAAATCACCGCATCCAACCCGACGACCAGATCGGCATGCGGACGAAATCGCGTGCGGCTGAACTGTCGCGTTGCCTTGCCACTCAAAATCATCAACAGGGTTTGCAAAAAGGCTGACGAGCCTTCAATCTGCGGTTTGGTCACTTTGCTGCGCCTGGCCGAGACCTGCTCGCTGATAACTGAGACTATCGCTGAACAGTCAATAATCAGGCTCGAAACATCAGACCCAGTCTCCGGATTGCTTATGAGTTTATGACCCGGCGAGCCTTTTTCCGTTTGAACGAGGAATCTTGGCGCCGTAGCATGATGGGGGGTCGGTAGGCTGTTTGCAGGCGAAATCAGCGCGTAGTGGGCGAGTTGGTTGGCGCAGTTGTGAAGCGCGCCGAGGTCGCCGCGTGGTAGCTTGTTGGGCTCCAGATACGCCGTAAGAAGCTGGGTCAGGTATTGATGCTTGATCGCCGCAAAATCGTCATCTGCCACTATTGCCCGAGCAGCGCTGAGAATTCGGTACAAATCATGCAACATTCGCCAAGATGACGGCGATGGCCTAGTGCAGGCGAGATAGGCAAATTTCTGGCGCCGGGCAATTAGCCGCATGGCTTGCAGTGCTGCACGGTGCATGAGATGAGCCAAGGCCACATTTTCGTTGCGTCCGGCAATTTCTAATACGATCTCGTAGTACGCTGAAGCCAAGGCTTTGATCAGGTTGTCGGTCTGCAGGGCTGAACTCAGTACGTTTTTCGGCAGCGGCAGCGCCGTTTTTTTGAGGGTCTGCTCCAGCACCGGCAAGGTTCTTTCCGCCTCCCGCAGGACATCTTCCAACAGCTTGAAGCGCATCTGCAAATTGCTCTGCGTGGCTATCGCAGGAACGATGTGGGTAGTTAGCAGCGGGAGTGCTTTTTCAGCCGGCTGCTTGGATATCTCGCCAAGACGACTGCGGATCCGGTCTGATACGGGTTGGCCGGCAAAAGCGAGCGTGAATGGAATTAATTCACGGAAAGATTGAAAAGCGGAACCCATGATCCTGCCTAAAATTCGGATGCGTGAATTATCAGGCAAAATAGGCTTCCTCGGCATGATGAATTCTTTGCCAGCAGATACGGAACGACATGGATTTCTATGAATTGCTGCTTGTCTTTTTGCTTGCGGGAGGAGCTTGGCTTTGGCTCGATAGCATTAAAGCGCGTGAAATCGGCATTCAGGCCGCCCAACGGGCTTGCGCTGAAGGTGACGTGCAGTTCCTTGACGAAACCGTGCTGTGGTGTTCGCTGAAACTGGTGCGTGATGACGAAGGACGGCTCAAATTGCGCCGCATTTATGAATTTGAATACAGCGAATCAGGCAACGACCGACGTATTGGCAGTGTCACCATGCTCAGTCACGAAGTCGAGTTTTTGCAAGTTCGCCCCAACCTTTATGTGATTCCCAATGCAAACCATACTCTCCATTGAAACAATCGACTTCAACGGTTTAGAGGCTTTGCGCCTGAATGGCCCGGGCGGCTGCACTGCCGTTATCAGCAAACTGGGCGGTCAGGTGTTGTCATGGCTGACACCTGATGGCCGTGAGCGCCTGTTTCTCTCAGACTGGGCAGCGTTTGATGGTAGCGCGCCAATACGCGGCGGGATTCCGGTCTGCTTTCCGCAGTTTTCCGATCTCGGTGACTTGCCCAGACATGGCTTTCTGCGCACCCGCGAATGGATGGTGGAGAGTCAGCGTTGTGGCGATGATTTCGTTCTGGTTAGCCTGGCTATTGCCGACGACGAAGAGACGCGCGATCTGTGGCCGTTTTCGTTCCGCGCCGAAATTACGCTGGTGCTCGAAGTTGACCGCATAGACGTCGAGTTATGCGTTCAAAATACCGGCGGCGAATCCTTTGAATTTACGGCTGCCCTGCATTCCTATTTGCGGCTGGTACAGGTTGAGGATGCCGCCCTTGAGGGTCTATATGGCTGCAATTACCGCGACGCAACCAATCAAGACGAGATCGTTCGTGAAACGGGCACCGAGTTGCGTATTGAGGCTGAAACCGATCGTATTTACTACGGCGTTAAGCGACCACAGATGCTGCGTGCTGGTAATCACAGTTTAACTTTGCAAAATCAAGGCTTTCCGGATGTTGTCGTATGGAATCCATGGGTTGAGCGTTGTGCCCAACTGGCCGATATGCCACCTGATGATTGGCGTCAAATGCTTTGTATCGAAGCCGCAGCAGTTGAAAAACCGGTAAGTCTCGCGCCGGGTGAGGATTGGGTTGGTCGCCAAGCCTTGGTTGTTGCCTGAGTCCCTCAACCCCAGGCAGTGCGCCATCAGCCTTTTCCTGAAAATTAAAAACCCCGAAATCCTTGCGGTTTCGGGGTTTATGGCGATTTGTGATATTTGTTACTGGTGGGTGCTGAGGGGTTCGAACCCCCGACATTCGCCTTGTAAGGGCGACGCTCTACCAACTGAGCTAAGCACCCAGTGATTAATTTACGGCGTCTTTAAGACCTTTGCCGGCGCGGAATTTTGGAACTTTCGCTGCTTTGATCTTGAGTGCTTTGCCGGTACGCGGGTTGCGACCAGTGCGTGCTGCGCGTTCACCGACGTAAAAAGTGCCAAAACCGATCAAGCTAACGCTGTCACCATTTTTCAATGTTTCTTTGACCGCGGCGACGGCGGCATCCAGTGCGCGTCCGGCAGCGGCTTTGGAAATCTCTGCAGCTTCGGCGATCTGGTCGATCAATTCGGTTTTGTTCATGGTGCCCCCAAAAATATAGAAAAAAAGAAATAACTTGGCTAAAGCCGGTTTTATATCGCCCCTGAAATCCTTGTGTCAAGGGGATTTTCGAGGGGTAGGCAGATTGTGACAATGACCCATTCGCTACCGACGCCAATACAGCGGCATGTAATCGTTGGAAATCAATGGGTAAGTAATGCTGTTGCCGCAGAGGTGTCGACAGCTGTTTTGATCGGCTCGGTGGAATCCGTGGTTTCGGGCAGGGGATGGGGTACATTTTCCAGCGCTCGCTCCAAAACCTGATCTATCCAGCGAACTGGAATGATTTCAATTTTGTTTTTGATGTTGTCAGGGATTTCGGTGAGATCCTTGACATTTTCTTCTGGTATGAGCGCGATTTTCAAGCCACCGCGGACGGCAGCCAAAAGCTTTTCCTTGAGCCCGCCGATGGCCAGAACTTCTCCGCGCAGGGTGATTTCTCCCGTCATGCATACGTCGCAACGTACCGGTATTCCTGTGTATGAAGAGACCAGAGCGGTAGTCATGGCGCACCCAGCGGACGGGCCATCCTTGGGAGTCGCGCCTTCGGGTACGTGAATATGAATGTCGCACTTCTCAAAGGCTTCGTCCTTGATGCCCAGACGCTTGGAGCGCGCACGAACTACCGAGCGGGCGGCCTCAACCGATTCTTTCATGACATCCCCGAGGGATCCTGTACGCAAAATATTACCTTTGCCCGGCATGATCGCGCATTCGATGGTCAACAACTCACCGCCGACTTCCGTCCAAGCCAAGCCGGTTACTTGCCCGACCTGGTTTTCTTTCTCGGCCATACCAAAGGTATAGCGGCGAACGCCCAAAAATTTATCGAGATTTCGGGCGTTAACCGTTACCTTCCCCTCACGTTTTTTGAAAACCAGCGTTTTGACTACCTTGCGACAAATTTTTGAAATTTCCCGTTCCAGCGCTCGAACCCCCGCTTCGCGGGTGTAGTACCGAACAATGTCGCGCACAGCACTGTCGGCAACGGAAATTTCGGTCTTCTTCAATCCATTGTTTTTAATCTGTTTCGGCAACAGATAACGCATCGCAATGTTGACCTTCTCATCCTCGGTATACCCTGAAAGACGAATGACTTCCATGCGGTCGAGCAAGGGGGCTGGAATGTTCAGCGTGTTGGCAGTGGCCACAAACATGACATCGGATAGATCGAAATCGACTTCTACATAATGATCCTGAAAGGTGTGGTTCTGTTCAGGATCAAGTACTTCGAGAAGTGCAGAGGACGGGTCACCACGAAAATCCTGGCCGAGCTTGTCAACTTCATCAAGCAGGAAGAGCGGGTTGCGGACGCCAACTTTGCTCAGGCTGCTGAGAATTTTTCCCGGCATTGAGCCAATGTAGGTACGACGGTGGCCGCGAATTTCGGCTTCGTCACGTACACCACCGAGCGCCATGCGTATGAATTTGCGGTTAGTTGCCTTGGCAATCGATTGACCCAGCGAGGTCTTGCCCACACCGGGAGGGCCGACCAGGCAGAGGATCGGCGCTTTGACTTTATCAACGCGCTGCTGGACGGCGAGGTATTCGACAATTCGCTCTTTGACCTTCTCCAGTCCGTAATGATCGTTATCCAGAATTTTTTCAGCCGCTGCCAGATCTTTGCTGATCCGGGTCTTTTTACGCCACGGCAGGCCGATCAGCGTTTCAATAAAATTGCGAACGACGGTGGCCTCGGCTGACATGGGCGACATCAGGCGGAGTTTCTTGAGTTCGCTTTGCGCTTTGCTCAAGCCTTCCTTGCTCATGCCAGCGGCTTTTATTTTTTTGTCCAGTTCTTCAAGGTCGGCACCTTCCTCGCCTTCGCCGAGTTCTTTCTGAATCGCTTTGACCTGCTCGTTGAGGTAATACTCGCGCTGACTCTTTTCCATCTGGCGCTTGACGCGACCGCGGATACGCTTTTCGACCTGCAGAATATCGATTTCCGACTCGAGTTGTGAGAGCAGGCGATCAATGCGCTCGCGGATGCTCTCCATTTCGAGAACTTCCTGCTTTTGCTCAAGCTTGAGAGGCAGGTGGGCGGCGATGGTATCCGCCAGTCGACCGGCATCGTCTATGCCGGCAATCGAAGAAAGAACCTCGGGGGGGATTTTTTTGTTGAGTTTGACGAACTGATCAAATTGCGCAACGACAGCACGGCGCATTGCTTCAATTTCATGATCCTCAACCGCTGGGGGGGGCAGCAAGGTGGCAGTCGCCATGAATACCGATGACTGTACCTCGATCGTCTCAACGCGCGCCCGCTGGGTGCCTTCAACCAATACTTTGACAGTACCGTCAGGCAGCTTGAGCATTTGCAGGATGTTGGCCACACAGCCGATCCGGTAAAGATCTTCAGGCTCGGGTTCGTCTTTGGCAGCTGACTTCTGGGCAACCAAAAGGATGCTCTTGCCGGACTCCATCGCCATTTCCAGTGCTTTGATCGACTTGGGGCGACCAACAAACAAAGGGATGACCATGTGCGGGAATACAACCACGTCACGCAGGGGTAGCAAGGGCAGTTCAAGTGTTTCCGGAAGCGTGCTGGGGTTAGACATGACCTAGCCTTAAATAAATGTATGACCCCTACTTGGGGATGGCAAAGCGCAATTCAAGTTTTGGCTCAGTTGGAGCCGGAAACCTTTGGCTGATCTGCGTAAATGAGCAGCGGCGGGGTATCGCCGGTGATCATGTTTTCGTCAATGACGACTTTTTCGACATTGTCCATACCGGGAAGTTCGTACATCGTGTCGAGCAAGGCATGCTCGAGGATGGAGCGCAATCCACGGGCGCCGGTTTTGCGTGTCAGTGCCTTTTTGGCGATCGCCGAGAGGGCGCCGGGACGGATTTCCAGTTCAACATCTTCCATGCTGAAGAGTTTTTGATACTGCTTGATCAGTGCGTTCTTGGGTTCGGTAAGGATTTGCACCAAAGCGGGCTCCTCCAGCTCCTGGAGCGTGGCGACAACGGGAAGACGGCCAATCAGTTCAGGGATCAACCCAAATTTGATCAAATCCTCCGGTTCGGCATCAAGTAGAACTTCGCCGACTGCCTTTTTATCACTTTTGCTTTTTACTTCTGCACCAAAGCCAATGCCTCCCCGCTCTGAGCGGTTGATGATGATTTTTTCAAGGCCGGCAAATGCGCCGCCACAAATGAACAAAATATTGGTGGTGTCGACCTGAACAAAATCCTGGTTGGGGTGCTTGCGTCCTCCTTGTGGCGGAATTGAGGCAACCGTGCCTTCAATCAGCTTGAGGAGGGCTTGCTGGACACCTTCACCGGAAACGTCACGAGTGATGGAGGGGTTATCCGACTTGCGCGATATTTTGTCTATTTCATCAATATAAATGATGCCTTGCTGTGCTTTTTCGATGTTGTAATCACATTTTTGCAGCAGTTTCTGGACGATGTTTTCGACATCTTCGCCGACATAACCGGCTTCGGTGAGTGTCGTCGCATCGGCCATGACAAATGGCACATTGAGCATGCGGGCCAGTGTCTGCGCCAGCAAGGTCTTCCCGGAGCCGGTTGGCCCCACCAGCAAAATGTTGCTTTTGGAGAGTTCGACATCACCGGCATTCTTGGCGGTATGGCGCAGCCGCTTGTAGTGGTTGTATACCGCCACAGAGAGGATGCGCTTGGCTACTTCCTGACCAATCACGTAGGAATCGAGAATCGAGCATATTTCACGCGGTGTCGGCAGTTCCGAGCGATCCGCCTTGGCGGCGACCTCTTCAGGAAGCTCGTCACGAATGATGTCGTTACACAGGGCAATGCACTCGTCGCAAATGAAAACCGATGGTCCGGCAATCAGTTTTTTGACTTCGTGCTGGCTTTTCCCGCAGAACGAACAATAGAGAAGCTTTTCCTGGCCGCCTTTAGACATCAATACCTCGGATATTTTCAAGCCGCGTCGCGGCGGGTCAAAACTTTGTCGATCAGCCCGTATTCTGCCGCTTCGGCAGCAGAAAGGAAATTGTCACGATCCGTATCTTTTTCAATGCGCTCGAGCGGTTGTCCGCTGTGTTCGGCCATGATGCGGTTCAGGCGATCACGGATCGAGAGGATTTCCTTGGCGTGGATGGCGATGTCGGATGCCTGACCCTGAAATCCGCCGAGCGGCTGGTGAATCATCACGCGCGAATTGGGCAAGGCGAAGCGTTTTCCCTTGGCGCCAGCGTTCAGCAGGAAGGCGCCCATCGAAGCTGCCTGACCAATACACAGGGTGGATACATCCGGCTTGATGAACTGCATGGTGTCGTAAATTGACATTCCTGCCGTCACCGAGCCGCCCGGCGAATTGATGTAGAAGTAAATATCCTTGTCAGGATTGTCGGCTTCGAGAAAGAGCAGTTGGGCAACCACCAGATTGGCCGTCACGTCATTCACCGGGCCGACAAGAAAAATCACCCGTTCTTTCAGCAGTCGCGAGTAAATATCGAAAGCGCGCTCGCCGCGTCCGCTCTGTTCGATCACCATGGGCACCATGCCTAGTGCCTGGATATCCCGATTGCCTGAATTGTCGATATTCATGTCAGCCCTTGTTGGTTACTGATAGTTGCCGGATACAAAAGATTTGCTAGTTTTGTAAGTATTCATCAAGACAAGAGATCAGTTTTTTGACCCATCAACTGTTCAAAATCTGCAGCCTTGTCGCTGACCTTGGCCTTACTGAGAACCCACGCAACGACATTGTTTTCAATCGCCACCCCTTCGACTTCATTCAGCCGCTCGGGTTTTTCGTAATGCCAGCGAATGACTGCCTCCGGGTGCTCGTAACTTTGGGCGCCTTCTTCAATCATCGCCCTGACTTGCTCAGGGGTCGCGTGGAGATTCTCGGCTTTGACTATTTCCGCAAGAATCAGGCCCAGGGTGACGCGGCGCTTGGCCTGATCGGCAAACCATTCGGGCTGGATAGGCATGTCCTTGATCTTCATGCCGCGCTGCTCCATATCCTGGCGCGCCACTTGCATCAGGCGCTGTACTTCGTTGTTGACCAGAGCGACGGGTACGCTGATCGGATGCGCCTTGATCAGTGCATCCATGACCTGATCCTTGAGTTTGGACTCAATGCGCTGCTTGACTTCGCGCTTCAGGTTAGCCTCGATCTCACTTCGCAACTTGCTCAAGTCGCCATCGGCGACACCCATGCCGGAGGCAAAATCGGCATCCAGTTCGGGGAGTTTCGGTGCCTGAACTTGTTTGATGGTGATTTCGAATTGAACGGTTTTTCCAGCCAAGTCGGCAGCGTGATAGTCAACCGGAAAAGTCAAGTCGAAGGTCTTGTTGTCGCCAGTATTGGCGCCTTCAACCGCATTCTCGAACTCAGCAAGCATCATTCCCTGACCAAGAATCAAGGGGTAATCTTTCGCTTCGCCACCTTGGAATGGGACGCCGTCTTTTTTGCCGAGAAAATCGATCACGACCCGGTCTTCCTTGGTGGCAGGGCGGTCAGCGTCTTGATATGTGATGCGTTGCTTGCGCAAAATATCGATTGTTTTGTCTATTTCCGCAGCGCCGACCTCAAGAACCGGACGCTCGATTTCAGCGCTCGACAGATCGCCTTGAACGATTTCTGGATAGACCTCGAATACGGCTGAAAACTCAAGGTGAGTGAGACTTTCGGTGGCTTTTGCTTCAATTCGCGGGTAACCAGCGACACGCATTTTTTGAGCAGTGACAACCTCAACAAAAGCGCGATCCAGTTCTTCAGATAGGACTTCATGGCGAGCCTGTTCGCCATACTGCTGCCTAACCATGCTGAATGGTACTTTGCCCGGGCGAAAGCCAGCCATTTTCATGTTTTTGCCCATGCGTTTCAGGCGCTGAGTCATCTCTTTCTCGACATCCTCGATGACGATGGAAAGATCAATTCGACGTTCGAGTTCGTTAGCTTGTACAGTAGTTGCTTCCATGGGAGTTCCTTGTGACTACAGGGCCGAAAAATAAAGCCTCGGATTCTATCATGTTCAAGCTTGCTCCAAGGCCAGGGCAATCGCATCAAATTTCCTTGATGCCCAAGAGTTGAGTGCGGTATTGATCTGAAGAGGCTGCCAAGATACGACGATTGTAGATGCCGCCCTGCTTTGGGGTCTTATCGAGTCGGAAGAGGTTGAGAACGAAGCGACTCACGTATGTGACTTTCCATCTCCCCCCAAGTGAGGTAGGCTGGAAATAGTGGAGTCCAACGAATCGTGTAATTTACGGTCTGGAGGATGAAGATGGAACGAACACCCAAGGGTTTGTACTCGCCGGAATTTCGGGCGGAAGCGGTCAATCTGGTTGAGAAGAGTAGCTT
>CAJBDJ010000037.1 GCA_903951825.1 uncultured Pseudomonadota bacterium | reverse complement strand
GTCTGCGATTGGTGTCAGCCCTACTGGCCGAATGCGACGAGGACTGGATGACCGGGAAAATCTATCTCAACTTGAAAGACTGAGATCTCCATCCTGATGAACTCGCCTGAAAATTTTTACAGAAAAAAAGTTGCACTGCCGTTTTTGTGCGAGTTACGCGTTCACGCTTGACTATTTGTGGGCTCCTCTGTGTATCCTTGAAGCCGTCCATTTCGTTTTTAAAACCTGAATGTCCGCACAAACCATCACTCGCCGCCTGACCCAGGCCGATCTCGCCAAGCTCTACCAGGCCGGCGAAAAAATCGCTCAATTTACCTGCTATGACGCCAGCTTTGCCCGATTGCTCGAGTCCGCCGGCGTCGACACGCTGCTGATCGGCGATTCGCTAGGCAATGTCATCCAGGGACACGACACCACCTTGCCGGTCAGCGTCGCCGATATCGCTTATCACACCGCTGCCGTCAAACGTGGTTGCGAACGCCCCTTCATTGTTGCCGACATGCCCTTTGGCAGCTATCAGGAATCGCCGGCTCAAGCGTTTCGGAATGCAGCCGCCTTGCTGGCGGCCGGTGCCCAGATGGTCAAACTGGAGGGCGGACAGGAAATGGCCGCAACGGTCGAATTTCTCGTCGCGCGCGGCATACCGGTTTGCGGTCACATTGGCCTGACGCCGCAATCGGTTCATGCGCTCGGTGGTTACAAGGTGCAGGGCAAGGGCGAAGCGGCGGCACAACGACTCAAGAGCGACGCTCAGGCATTGAAGGCGGCCGGCGCCACCATGTTGTTGATTGAGGCCATCCCCGCTGCCCTGGCCGCCGAATTAACGACGCTGGTCGGTATCATCACCATCGGCATCGGTGCCGGCAAAGACTGTTCCGGTCAGGTGATGGTGCTGCACGACGCTTTCGATATTCCGCCGGGGAAAAAAGCCAAGTTCGTCAAAAACTTCATGGATGGCGCCAGTAGCATTCACGATGCCGCCTGCCGCGCCGTTGCCGCAGTCAAGGATGGCAGCTATCCCGGCCCCGAGCACACTTACGCAGGTTAATTACATGCAAATTCACGCCTCTGTTGATGCACTGCGGGCGGCGCTCAGCGGATGCCGCCACCGTGTTTTAGTGCCAACCATGGGCAATTTGCACGCCGGTCATATCAGCTTGATTGAGCAGGCGCGTGTGCACGGCGACACGGTGATTGCCAGCATCTTCGTGAATCGTCTGCAGTTCGCGCCGCATGAGGATTTCGACTCCTATCCACGGACTTTTGCCGCCGATTGCGCCAAACTTGAGGCGGCTGGTGTCGATCTGCTTTTTGCGCCGACCGAAGCCGATCTTTACCCCGAGCCACAGGAATATACCGTTGAGCCACCGGCGATCCAGAATATTCTTGATGGCGAATTTCGCCCCGGCCATTTTCGAGGCGTCGCCACCGTTGTCCTCAAGCTGTTCAATATTGTCCAGCCACAGGCGGCCGTTTTCGGCAAAAAAGACTATCAGCAGTTGATGGTGATTCGCAACATGACCCGCCAACTTGCGCTGCCGATCACCATCATCGGCGGCGAAACCGTGCGCGCCGATGATGGCTTGGCGCTTTCATCGCGCAACGGCTACCTCTCTCCCGAAGAGCGCACCGAGGCACCGCGCCTGTATCGCGAGCTCAATCAAATCCGTGCCGCGATCCACGCTGGCGAGAGCGATACGCTCAAGCTGGAAAATGCCGCCATTTTCGCCCTCGCCGCAGCCGGCTGGAAAACCGATTATGTTGCAGTGCGGCAACGGTCAGACTTGACCCCGCCAAATGGCTCAGACCGTGCTCTGGTGGTGCTTGCCGCCAGTCGACTAGGGGGTACGCGGCTGATTGATAACTGCGAAATTTGATGCACCTTTTTTGCGCATAAAAAGAGCATTGACAGAGGGGTTTTAGCCGTTAAAATTCGCTTCCCTCAACCTTCTGGATGATTGAAACCATGCAGAGAACCATGCTGAAATCCAAGTTGCACCGCGTCACCACAACGCATGCCGACCTGCATTACGAGGGTTCATGCGCCATTGATGAAGACCTGCTGGAAGCGGCCAACATCAAGGAATACGAGCAGATCGACATCTGGAATGTGAACAATGGTGAACGGTTCACCACCTACGCTATCCGCGCCGAACGCGGCTCCGGGGTGATATCAGTCAATGGCTCGGCTGCTCGCCGCGCTGCACCGGGCGATATCCTGATCATCGCCACGTTTGCCGTGTACAACGAGATGGAACTGGCAAAATACGAGCCCGAATTGATCTACGTTGATGCACAAAATCGCATCAGCCGTCGCGGCCACACAATTCCAATTCAGGCGGCCGCCTGATTCCTGTTCCTCCCGCTAAAACCCGCCTCGGCGGGTTTTGGTTTTTGGGTACAATGCCTCACAAAATTTTATAAGCAACTGGAGGCGGTTGATGGGTGCGGTGTTTGTCAAAACCCCCAAAGGACAACATGAAGTGGCCAGCAAGTCCGGAGGTTTGACGCCGCGCGTTCGTCGTGTGCTGATCATGGTTGATGGCAAGCGAACGGTCGATGACCTGCGCGCGCTGCTCCTCGCCGACGATCTGCAACACACCCTGGGTCTCCTTGAGGAAGACGGCTATATCGCCATTGTGGCCAGCTCCGTTGCCGGTGAACCCTTGAGGTCGATTACCGCCTTCGCCGCCTTGCCGGCCACGCCTGACCCGCTCAGATTGCAACAGGCGCGCAATTTCATGAGCAACACGTTGAAGGTTTTTGTCGGCTCACTCGGTACTACCTCGCTGCTCGACCGGATCGAGCGTGCCGAATCCCATCTCGAACTACGTCGCTATTACGATGAATGGTATCTGGCCATCGTCACCTCGCGCGACGGCAGGCGCGAGGCAGAGTCCTTGCGCCGCAAGCTGCTGGACGTCATCTGATCAGCTTTTCGCTTCGCTTGTAGGCTTCGGCTTGCGACTGCGGGAAGTGCGCTTTTTGGCCGGCTTTTCGTCAGCCAAAGCTTCCGACACTGTTGATTCAGCTGTCACAAGCACCTCGGGCGAGGGGATTTCAAGCACCTCTGCCGAGGACGCCGGCGCGTCGCTCTCCTTGCGTGCGCGGCGAGCCCCGCGGCGGCGAGGTGCTTTACCTTTCGGCGGCTCTTCAACAAGCACGGGGTTGACCTCATTGTCGGCATTGACCGGAAGTGGCTGCGGGGATTCCGGGGCGACGGCCGCCGTTGAAGCGGTGTCAGGCAATGTCGCCTTGATCTGCACACGTGTTACATAGGCGCCCGATTTTTCGTCGCGGCCAAAGCCAATCAGGCCACGATGTGCGGCTTCTTCGAGCAAATTGCCAAAGCTGCGAAAACCAAAATAGGTTTCGTTGAAGCCCGGGTTCCGCCGCTTGATCACCTCCTTGAGCACGGAGGCCCAGATCCGTTCACTATCGCCGCGGTCGGCCATCATGTCGGCAAAGGTGGCGGCCACCAGTTCAACGGCCTTGGTTTTGCGTGCCTCGATCTTCTCACGGCGGTCGCTCTCTTCTTCCGGCGTGCGACGGGGCGCCGTTTCGCGGCTTTCACGACGTTGCCCGGAACTGTCGCGAACCAGATCGTCGTAATAAATGAATTCGTCACAATTGGCGATTAACAAATCAGAACAGGATTGTTTGACGCCGACGCCAATCACCCGCTTGGCGTTTTCGCGCAATTTGGAGACCAGCGGCGAAAAATCGGAGTCGCCGCTGATAATCACAAAAGTGTCAACATGCGACTTGGTATAGCAGAGATCCAGCGCGTCAACCACCAGCCGGATGTCGGCGGAGTTTTTTCCGGACTGGCGAACGTGCGGAATCTCGATCAACTCGAAATTGGCCTCATGCATTCCCGCCTTGAAGGCCTTGTAACGATCCCAGTCACAATAGGCTTTCTTGACGACAATGCTGCCTTTGGCCAGCAAACGCTCAAGAATCGGACGGATATCGAACTTGTCGTAACGGGCATCACGGACGCCCAGAGCAATATTCTCGAAATCACAAAAAAGCGCCATGCTGGCGGTGTCGCTTGTCGCTGCCATAAGGTTCATTCAGAAAAATTGTAAGTATAGCTGCCGGAAGTCAATCACCGCGGCTGTAACAGGTGTTGCGCCGTCGCCGCAACGCGAGTGCTTTCAGATATCTTGAAATTCCAGCCCGTTGATTTTCAGAGAAAGCTGCAGCCGATCACGAACTCCCGTTTTTTCAAAGATCGCGCTTATATGCGCTTTGGCGGTGCGTTCTGAAATATGCAGTTGATCGGCCACTTCACGATTGCTGAGACCCCTGCCCACCAGTTTGGCGACTTGCCGTTCGCGTTTGGAGAGGGTCATGATCCAGGCCTCACGGGAGGCGTCTTTGTCTCGTTGAGCCAGGAGTTTTGAGGTGCTGCCGACTAAACGCTGGAGTAATGCTTGTCCAACCCACAAGCCACCATGGCTGACGACGACGGCGACCTGACGTAGTACTTCCGGCGCTGCCCGACTATTGCAGCAACCGGTGGCTCCGGCGGCAAGCGCCTGCATGACCAGTATTTCGCTTGGTTCATCGCACAAGACAACGACGGGCGAGCCGGCAGCAAAGTCAATCGGCGCCAGGATATCCGCCAGTTCATCGGTAGCACGCAAGCGACACCATACAACTCCGGGTGTCGCCGAAACCGCCATCGGTGGTATTTTCGGCACGACCATCAGCCCCGGAAAGGCCTCGTGCCAACCCGGCAAACCATCAGGATCAGAATCAATTGCCCAATGCTGCATCATCGTTCCGAGAGCGCGACGTTCTTGGCGCGCAAAACCGGTTTCATCAAGTAAGCAAGTACGCTCTTTTTGCCGGTCAGGATATCAACTTCCGCCACCATCCCGGGAATGATCGGCAAATTGGCGTCGCCAAACCCGGGTTTGTTCGTGCGTACCCGAACTATGTAGAACGCATTTCCTTTGTCATCCATGACCGTATCGGCACCAATATGCTCCAGTGTGCCTTCAAGGCCGCCATAAACCGAAAAATCGTAGGCAGTGAATTTCACCATGGCCGGCTGCCCGGGTCGGAGAAAGGCGATATCCCTCGGCAACACCTTGGCTTCGAGAAGCAATGCATCTTCAAGCGGAACAATCTCGATCATGTCTTTGCCAGGCTGCACGACACCGCCCACGGTATTGACCAAAAGACGCTTGACCGTCCCTTTGACCGGCGAGCGAATCGAAGACTGCGTCACGCGGTCAGTCAATGCGACGCTCCCTTCGGCCAGGCCGTTCAATTTCGAGACGGTTTCTGACAATTCCCGACCCGCGTCATTGCGGAAGGCGAGGGAGACTTCTTCGATCTTGCGCTGCGCTTCATTGATTGATGCCTGGATGCGATTTATCTGCGAGGAGGCCATCTCGCGCTCACCACGGTAACGAGAAACCTCGCGCTCAAGGCGCAGTAACTCGACTTCGGAAACGGCTCCTGAATTGATCAACGGCTTGGTCACCGCCAACTCGCGCGCAGTCAGATCGAATCCCTGGGCTGCTTGAGCCCGTCGCGCCTGAGCCTCACCCAGTTCCTGTTGGCGCTGGATCAATTGCTGACGGGCAATCGAGATGGCCGCCTCCATTTCGGAGCGCTTGGCCTCGTAGAGTTCGCGTTCCTGCTCGGCCAACTGCGGTTCATTCGCCACCACTTCCGGCGGTGGCACAAAAGGCTTGCCATCCGAAGTCGCCTTCAACCTCGCCGCCTTGGCGACCAAGCCGAGGTACTGGACGCGATTCTCTTTGACCGACGACACAAAACGGGTTTCATCAATTTTGATCAGCAATTGGTTGGCCTGGACGATTTGACCCTCGCGCACCAGTATTTCGGCGACAAGGCCACCGTCAATGCTTTGCAAAACCTGAACCTGCCTTGACGGGATCACCTTGCCGTCGCCGCGCGTGACTTCGTCGAGTTGGGCAATCGCCGTCCAGATAACAAACAGCACCGCGATGATGCCGATTGAGCGCAGGAGCACCTTCGCCCGCAACGGCTCCTGGCGAAGGATGGCGAGATCGGCGTCGGTGGCAAAATCGACGGCATCGATCTCGCGGGCGTTCGGCAAGCGTCCGAGCAGCTTTTCGAGATAAATCTTGTTTCGTTCAGCAATTCGGTCGAGTGCAGCCTGAAGGCGTTTGAGAAAATTCATCCCGCCCTCCCGATACGCCCACCCTGCAAGGCCTGGATAACCTGGTCGCGCGGACCATCGGCAACGACTTTGCCATCATCGAGAACAATAACGCGCGTCGCCAACTCAAGCAGACTGTTGCGGTGGGTGACGATAATCATCGTTTTGTGAGCGGCCATTTCCTTGAGGCGCTGCTTGAAAGCATTCTCCGACGAAAAGTCCATGGAGCTGGTTGGCTCATCGAGCAGCAAGATCGGTGGATCGAGCAGAAATGCCCGCGCCGCAGCAACGCCCTGACGCTGCCCACCGGAGAGGGAATCGCCGCGTTCGCCGATGAGCATGTCAAAGCCTTCCGGGTGGCGATTGACGAATTCGGTCAAGCCACCGGCTTCGGCGGCAGCAACGATTGAAGCGTCATCGGCGTAGGGCGCACCAATCGCAATGTTGTCACGCAAAGAGCCGTAAAACAGTGTCAAATCCTGGGCAATATAGCCAATGTTGCGCCGCAAATCAGCCGGATCGAGCTGCCGCACGTCGACATCGTCGATCAATACGGCGCCGGCGGTTGTCTGGTACAAACCGAGCATTAATTTTTGCAGTGTTGTTTTGCCGGAGCCCACACGGCCGATGACGACGACTTTTTCGCCGGCATTGATTTTGAATGAAACCCCTTTCAGTGCCGGAATCGCAGAATTCGGATAGTTGAAACCGACCTCCCTGAACTCGATATGACCGCGCAATTCCGGGCGATGAACGAACGATGCGTCTGCCGGGCGCTCAACCGGCTTTGACATGACTTCTTCGAGCGATTTAAGCGAAGTCTTGGCATTGTGATATTGCATCAGCAAGCCGACAATTTGCCCGAGCGGGGCAACCGCGCGCGAGGCAAGCATGGTGCTGGCGATCATGCCGCCCATCGAGAGTTGGCCATCAGCGATCAGATAGACCCCGATGATGACCACCACCACATTCACCACCTGCTGCATTTCCATGGCGCCATTGGTCGCCGCCGCTGAGAGAAAACGCATCTGGTTGTTGATCCGTGACACGAAGGCAACCGACTTTTCCCACTTCGACTGCATGACGCTCTCAGCGCCCTGGGTCTTGATCGTTTCCAGTGCACTCAGGCTTTCAATCAGGGTAGCGTTGCGCATGGCACCGGCGCGATAAGTTGTTTCCGAGAGTTCATGCATCTTGTGCTGCAAGATATAGGCATAAACAATCACCAGCACCAGCATGATCAGCACGGGAATGACCAGCACCCAGTGGATCAGTCCAATCACCAATACAAAAAGGAGGGCAAAAGGCAAATCAATAAAGGTCGTGACGGTGGCCGAGGTGATGAAATCACGCACCATCTCGAATGAGCGCAAATTGGAGGCAAAGGCACCGACCGCTGCTGGACGCGCCTCCATGCGAACGCCGAGGACACGCTCCATGATCTGTGCCGACAGTTGCAAATCAATACGGGCACTGGCCAGATCAATGAAGTAACCGCGCAACATGCGCAGCACCATATCGACGGCAAGGAGAAAAATGATGCCCAGGGCAAGCACCCAGAGTGTTTCCATTGCCCGGTTGGGAACCACCCGGTCATAGACGTTCATTGAGAACAAGGGCATGGCAAGGGCGATGACGTTGATCAGCAGGGCGCTCGCCAGAACGTCCCGATAGACCGGCCATTGATCCGACAGCGCTCCCCAAAACCAGTGCCGTAGTTTGACGTCACCGACTTGTGGTGTGCGTTTGTCAAAGCGGAAATGGGGGCGCCCAAAAATGGCAATGCCGCTGTAACGCGCCTGCAATTCGTCGCGCGCCATGTAAACCGATCCTTGCCCGGTTTCCGGAAAAAGCAAGCGCGCATTTTCACCGCTTTCGTCCCAGCCAAGCAGAACGCAAGCCTGCTCACCTGTCGTCAACAGGACGGCGGGGAGCAAGACCTCATCGATTTTGTCGAGCGGACGCCGCAAAACTTTGGCCGACAAACCGGCGCGACTGGCAGCACGAGCAAAAAGGGAAGGGGTCAATGTCCCTTTTTCGAGTGGTAAACCGGCAACGAGTGCGGCGCGTGTACTCGGACGCCCGTGAATTCGGGTGAGTTCAACCAGGCAATCAAGCAATGGGTCAAGGTGAAGAATGTCTTCGCGAACACCGATGCTCCCCATATCCGAATTGTTTTTTTCTTCTTTTTCCATTACCTCACCTTTACAGGCGAAAATCATAGCCTAATTTCAACAGTCGGCAGTGGTGAAATGTGCATAAAAAAGCGGCCGAAGCCGCTTTTACGGATTTTTCGGGAGATCAGACAATCAAGGGGACGATCAGCAGGGCAACCAGATTGATGATCTTGATCAGCGGATTGACCGCCGGCCCAGCCGTATCCTTGTAAGGATCGCCCACTGTATCCCCGGTGACGGCAGCTTTGTGAGCTTCCGAGCCCTTTCCACCAAAATGTCCGTCTTCAATGTATTTTTTGGCATTGTCCCAAGCGCCGCCGCCAGTCGTCATCGAGATCGCCACAAATAATCCGGTGACAATCGTGCCGACCAGCAAGCCGCCCAAGGCCTGCGGGCCAAGCGCCAGACCGACGACAATGGGCACGGCCACCGGCAGAATCGATGGAATCATCATTTCCTTGATCGCCGCGACAGTCAGCATATCGACCGCCCGTGAGTAATCGGGTTTGGCCGTTCCCTCCATGATGCCGGGTATTTCCTTGAACTGGCGACGAACTTCCATGACCACAGCGCTGGCAGAACGACCCACGGCCTCCATCGCCATCGCACCAAACAGGTAAGGAATCAGGCCACCGATGAAGAGACCAATAATGACCAGGTGATTCGAGAGATCAAAGGTGAATGCCTTGCCCGTTGCCGCCTCAAGGCCGTGCGTGTAGTCGGCGAACAAGACCAGCGCAGCGAGACCGGCGGAGCCGATGGCGTACCCCTTGGTTACCGCCTTGGTGGTGTTGCCGACGGCATCGAGCGGATCGGTCACGTCGCGCACTTCCTTCGGCAGGCCGGACATTTCGGCAATACCGCCGGCGTTATCGGTGATCGGGCCGTAGGCGTCCAGCGCCACAACAATGCCGGCCATCGACAACATCGACGTAGCGGCAATCGCGATGCCGAACAGTCCACCCATTGCATGAGCGGCAAAAATCGCTGCGCACACCGAAAGCACCGGCCAGGCGGTAGATTTCATTGAAATGCCGATACCGGCGATGATGTTGGTGGCGTGGCCGGTCTGGCACGAAGAAGCGACATGCTTGACCGGCGGGTAATCGGTTCCGGTGTAATACTCGGTGATCCAGACCAGTGCCGCAGTCAGAACCAAGCCAACGACGGCACAACCGAACATGCTCATGGTGTTGATCACCGTGCCATCCGGCAGCGTTGCGCCAGCGCCGATCAACCAGGCGGTGACCGGGTAATAGGCGGCAAGTGCCAGAACGGCAGCAACGATCAGGCCGCGATAAAGAGCCGCCATGATTTTGCCGCCTTCCGTCGCCTTGACGAAATAACAGCCAATGATCGATGCAATGATCGACACGCCGCCCAAAGCCAACGGGTAGAGAACCAGATTTTCACCGAGGCCGACCGCCGTCTTGATCGTCAATGCGGCAAGCACCATCGTCGCAACGACTGTCACGGCGTAGGTTTCAAAGAGGTCGGCGGCCATCCCGGCGCAGTCGCCAACATTGTCGCCGACATTGTCGGCAATCACTGCCGGATTGCGTGGGTCATCTTCCGGAATACCGGCTTCGACTTTGCCGACCAGATCGGCACCGACATCGGCTCCCTTGGTGAAAATACCGCCACCCAAACGGGCAAAGATGGAGATCAGCGACGAACCAAAGGCAAGGCCGATCAGGGGCTCGATCACATGGTGCAAATCCGCGTCGGCGGCGCTGACTGACTTGAGGAATGCAAAATAACCGGCAACGCCCAGGAGCCCGAGACCAACCACCAACATGCCGGTAATCGCACCGCCCTTGAAGGCCACGTCAAGCGCCGCAGCGATCCCCTTGCGTGCCGCCTCGGCGGTACGCACATTGGCGCGTACCGAGACATTCATGCCGATAAAGCCGGCCGCACCGGAGAGCACCGCGCCGATCAGAAAGCCGAAAGCCGTCAGCCAACCCAGTTTCGGTACAAAACCGATGAGCAGGAAAAGTACGATCCCGACCATGGCGATTGTTTTGTATTGGCGACTGAGGTAGGCCTCGGCCCCCTCCTGAATCGCCTTGGCGATCTCCTGCATACGGGCATTTCCCGCCGACAAGGACAAAATCTGACGACTGGAAAACCAGCCATACAGAACTGCCAATACGGCACAACCAAGCGCCAACAACAACGGATTTGACATTGTTTCCTCCCTTTTGTGGTTCTCGAATCAGATATTGAAAATCATCAGCTTTTTTTCTACAGCCTTGTTTTTAAGACGAACATAATCCGGCAACCCCTTGCGATAAGGCGGTGGATCCTCTCCTTCGATCAGCGGCTGCAGGTAAGTGCGGCAGGCGTCGGTAATGTGGAAGCCATCTGCCGTAATGAAATCGGCCGGCATCTTGCGCTCGACATTGGCGATATCCCTGAGTGGCGCTTCGCCAATTTCCCAGCGATAAGGCGCATCAGCCAGACGCACGATGGTAGCCATGAGCGCATTTTTGCCCTGCAGAGCGAGTTTGACGGCCGCAACACCGAGCGCGTAAGCCTGCTCGACATCGGTTCGCGATGCCTGATGACGAGCCGAGCGTTGCAGATAGTCGGCGAGCGCCCAATGATATTTGTAGCCCAATTTGTCTTTCACCAATTGCGCGACAATCTGCCCGACACCCCCTAACTGCGAATGACCAAAAGCGTCCTTGCTGCCCGAGTCGGCAATCAGTTTGCCGCTTGCGTCGGCCAATCCTTCGGAGACGGCGACCGTGCAGTAACCATGGCGGTCGACGCATTCCTGAACACGCACGAGGAATTTCTCCGGATTGAAAGGGACTTCCGGAAACAACAAAATATGCGGCGGCTCACCGGTGTTTTCCGACGCCAATCCGCAGGCGGCGGTAATCCAGCCAGCGTGGCGCCCCATCACTTCAAGCACGAAAATCTTCGTCGATGTGCGCGACATCGAGGCAACGTCGTAACCGGCTTCGCGGATCGAGGTTGCGACATATTTGGCCACCGAGCCGAAACCCGGACAGCAATCGGTCAGTGGTAAATCGTTATCGACCGTTTTCGGAATGCCGACACAGACCACCGGATACCCCATTTTTTCGGCGATCTGCGAGACTTTCCAGGCGGTATCCATGGAATCATTGCCGCCGTTATAGAAAAAGTAGCCGATGTCATGCGCCTTGAAAACCTCGATCAGGCGCTCGTACTGGGCGCGATGGTCGTCAAGGTTTTTCAGTTTGTAGCGACAGGAGCCGAAAGCGCCGCCCGGCGTGTAACGCAGGCGCGCAATGTCGTCGTCGGACTCGAAACTGGTATCGATCAGGTCTTCGGTCAGGGCGCCGATGATGCCGTCGCGACCGGCATAGACTTTGCCGATTAGCGAGGGATGGCGGCGTGCTTCCTGAATCAGGCCGCACGCCGAACTGTTGATGACGGAGGTGACGCCTCCGGATTGTGCGTAGAAGGCGTTTCTAACCGTCATGGGATTTCCCTTATTTCAAGGCGTCAAAAACGCTCTTGGTAATTCCATCAACATTACCGACACCGGCTACCTTGCGCACCTTCGGTGCCATGGCGTCGCCAGTGGCCGACCACTGACTGTAAAAATCAACCAGCGGCTTGGTTTGCGAGTGGTAAATTTCCAGACGCTTTTTGACCGTTTCTTCCTGGTCATCGTCACGTTGCACCAGTGGTTCGCCGGTCACGTCATCGACGCCATCGACCTTGGGTGGATTGAACTTGACGTGGTAAGTGCGCCCGGAAGCCAGGTGAGCGCGGCGACCGGCCATGCGCTCGACAATATCGCTGTCCGGAACATCGATTTCGAGGACGAAATCGAGCGGCACGCCGGCATCTTTCATTGCCTGCGCCTGGGGAATCGTGCGTGGAAAGCCGTCAAACAAATAACCGTTCTTGCAGTCATCCTGGGTCAGGCGATCCTTGACCATGCCGATGATCACGGCATCCGGCACCAAGCCACCGGCATCCATGTGTTTTTTTGCTTCAAGGCCAAGCGCCGTGCCGGCTTTGACCTGGGCGCGCAGCATGTCACCTGTGGATATCTGGGGGATGGCGAACTCCTTGGAGATAAACGTGGCCTGCGTGCCTTTACCGGCGCCAGGTGCGCCTAACAGAATCAATTTCATTGAAAATCCCTCGGATGATCTGGCAAAATTTTTGTTTTCAGCGTGAGTGGGAACCGCTCTCCAAGGCCGAAAAATTACTCGCTATTTACGGCACGGTCAAACAGTTTGCGCATCCGCTCTGCGTCTTCAGGCGTGTCTACGCCAGCGGCCGGTGCTGAAGCAACCACGGCCACACTGATGCGGTAACCGTGCCACAGCGCGCGCAACTGCTCGAGCGATTCAAAATGCTCGGTCGGTGCCACGGACAAACCGGAAAACGCCCTTAAAAAGCTTGCCCGGTAGGCATAAAGACCAACATGGCGATATCCCGGAAAATCGTCAGGCAAGCCAGACTTGCCGTTGTTGCCGGCGAAATGATCACGGGCATAAGGGATTGGCGCACGTGAGAAATAGGCGGCATCACCATTGGCTCGACAAACCACCTTGACGACGTGTGGATTGAAAAATTCGGCGGCATCGTGAACTAGGTGCGCAGCAGTGGCGATGTCAGCTCCGCTGAGCGCCAGCTGGCGAGCGGTCTGGATGATCAGCGCCGGATCGATCAACGGTTCGTCGCCCTGTACGTTGACGACGATGGTGTCGCCGCGCCATCCTCGTTGTTCAACGACTTCGGCGAGGCGGTCGGTGCCGGTGGGGTGGTCGGCACGGGTCATGACGGCGGCAAATTCATGCGCCTCGACGGCTTCACGGACACCCTGATGATCGGTCGCCACCCAGATTTCTTCGGCACCGGACAGGCGCGCTTGCTCGGCTACCCTGACAACCATCGGCTTGCCGCCCAGGTCGAGCAGGGGCTTGCCGGGCAAGCGGCTCGATGCGTAGCGTGCAGGAATGACGACCTTGAAAAGCAGCGGCTTCTGACTCACTCGCCCTCCGCCAGCGGACGCGCCTCGTCTTCGAGCATGACCGGAATATCGTCGCGGATCGGATACGCCAACTTGCACGGCTTGCAGACGAGTTCCTTTTCGGCCTTACGATAGTCGAGATTCGCCTTGCAAATCGGGCAAACGAGGATTTCAAGCAGCCTGGCGTCCATCGCGAAGTTTCTCCAGAATATATTCAATCAAAGTCGGCGCAAGCACGGCGTCGACGGGCAGAACCCAAGTTTCGAGCGACCCGAGCCCGGCGCATTTTACTGCATCTTTTTCGGTCATCAGGAGGATGCCATCCTTGGCGAAAAGGAGGTCGTCAGCGCAATAGGTGTGGTGATCGGGAAATGCTTGCGCCGAAAAACTCAGGCCGAGTTGCGCCAAGGTGTCGAAAAATCGCCCGGGATCGCCGATGCCCGCCAGCGCGTAGAGCTTTTTTCCCGCCAAATCGCTCGCTACCGCGTGGCGAGAGGGATCATCGAGCCGATAAAACTGACCCGCCTGCAAGTTCATCGTAAATTGCCGCACCTGCGGTGGCAGCCGGTGGCCGGAAAAATTGTTGCAAACAATCGCATCGACCGTCGCCAGGCGCGACCAGGGTTCGCGCAACGGCCCGAGCGGCAGTCGCCAACCGTTGCCGGCACCGCGTCGATCAAAGACAGCCAGTTCAAAATCGCGCGCAAGGCGATAATGTTGCAAGCCGTCATCACAAAGGATCAGGTTGACTTGCGGGTGCGCGGCGAGCAAGGCACGACCGGCGGCCAGTCGGTCACGCGCCACCCAAACGGGTCGATTGACGCGGCGGGCTAGCAACAGCGCTTCATCACCGACTATTGCGGGATCCGAGGAGGCCGTCACCGCACATGGGCCGACGTTTTTTCCGCCATAACCGCGACTGACGATGCCCGGCTGGTAGCCTCGTTGCTGCAATTGCTCTGCCAGCCAGAGCGTGAGCGGTGTTTTGCCGGCACCGCCGACGGTAATGTTGCCGACGACAATCACCGGTACCGACAATCTCTGCGGCCGGGTCAGCCGGCGCTTGAGGGTTGACGCCATCACAAAAAAAGCATGCAACGGAAGCAAAAGCCACAACGCCGGCGACCGCCGGCGTTGCTCAAACCACTGCTGCTGCAACCAGCGGACAAACATCAGCGGGAGGTTTGGGTGGCAAAAGAAATGCGCGGGTAACCGGCCGATTGCGCTGCCTGCATGACATCAACGACGGCCTGATGGGTTGCCTTGGCGTCGGCATTGATGACGATTACCGGATCCGTCCGGTCGCCTGCCGCACGCCGCAAAGCATCGGCAATGCTTTTGACCTCGGCGCCGGTCAATGGCGAATTGTTGATCAAAATTTGCCCGGCGGAAGTCACCGCGACGTTGATTTCATTCGGTTGCTCGACGGGTTTGCTGGCATCGGCGGTCGGCAGATTGATTTCGAGCCCGGAAGTTTTCGAGTAGGTGGTCGTCAACATCAAAAAAATGATGATGACCAGCAAGACGTCGATCATCGGAATCAGGTTGATTTCCGGCTCTTCACGAGAGCGCCCGCGCTGGAAGTTCATCGTTTACTTTCGCTCACCGTGCATGTACTCGACGAGGCGAACCGCCTGCTGCTCCATTTCCACGACGAAACCATCAACCTGTGAGCGGAAGTGGCGCCAGAAAATCAGGCTGGGAATCGCGATCACCAAGCCAAACCCGGTGTTATAAAGCGCAATCGCAATGCCGCTCGCCAGTTGCTGTGGGTTGGTGCCGGTCGGAGCCTGCGAGCCGAAAATTTCGATCATCCCGACGACGGTACCGAACAGTCCCATCAGGGGGCTGACCGAGGCAATCGTGCCGAGCGTCGTCAGGTAGCGATTGAGTTCATGAGCAACGGCGTTACCCGCCTCTTCGATCGATTCCTTCATGATCTCGCGCGAGGTATTGACATTGCGCAAACCCGCCGAGAGGACGCGCCCGAGGGGGGAATGGCGTTCGAGATCATCAAGCAAGCGGTCATTTTTGGCGCCGCGCTTGAACTCTCCGACGGCACGCTGGAGCAAGCCAGCGGGTACAACTTTGACACGGCGCAAGGCAAGCAGGCGTTCAAAAATCAGGGCAACAGAGATAACGGAGGCCAGAAGCAGCGGCCAGATGGGCCAACCAGCGGCCTGAACAATCGCGAACACGGTGAATCCTCGCTTAAAAGACAGCCTGCGATTTTGCCTTGCACGTCGCCTGCCGGCAAGCCCCGCCCTTTGGGAGATTGCCAGCTTATCCCCAAAATCTGTGGATAAGTCTGTGAGTCAGCGCCCTCCAATTGCGCTAAGCCCTTACATAAAAAGGACTTTCTTTACATCGCATCAAAACAAGGCAGGTTACATAAATCAATAGAAATCAATTGCTTAGCCTTCGGCAAAGGTGCCGATTCAAGAGCAATCCGCCGTCCGCGCGCTACAATCCTGCTCCATGACCCCGCAATTCAGCGCTTCGTCGCCGATTCTCAGTATTTCAACGCTCAACCGTTTGGTGCGCGAATCTCTAGAGAGCGCTTTTCCACTCAGTTGGGTGGCCGGCGAAATTTCCAACCTGACCTATGCCGCCTCCGGCCATGTCTATTTTTCGCTCAAGGATGCCAACGCCCAGGTGCGTTGCGTGATGTGGCGCAATAAGGCGCAGTTGCTCGGCTGGCGGCTGGAGAACGGTCAGAAAATAGAAGCCCGTACGCTGGTTTCGTTTTACGAACCGCGCGGCGAGTTCCAGCTCAATGTCGAAGCCATCCGGCAGGCCGGTCAGGGCGACTTGTTCGAGCAGTTTCTCCGCCTCAAGGCACGGCTCGAGGGGGAAGGCCTTTTCGATCCGGCGACCCGCCGTCAGCTTCCCGCCCATCCCGGCGCGCTGGCGATCGTCACCAGCCCGCAAGCAGCGGCGTTGCAGGATGTCCTGAAAACCCTGCAGCGGCGTGCTCCGCAACTGCCTCTCGAAATTTACCCGACGCCGGTTCAAGGCGAAGGCGCTGCGGCCAGAATCGCCGCCGCCATCACCCGCGCCGGACAAAGTCGCTGTGATGCGATTCTCCTTTGTCGCGGCGGCGGCAGTATCGAAGACCTCTGGGCTTTCAACGATGAAGCGCTGGCTCGCGCCATTCGTGCCAGCCCGATTCCTGTCGTCAGCGGAATTGGTCATGAAACCGATTTCACCATCGCCGACTTCGCCGCCGACCTGCGCGCCGCAACGCCGACCGCTGCAGCCGAACTGCTCAGCCCCGACCGTGAGGCTTTGCTAGCCCGGCTTGCGCACCGCGAATTCCGGCTTCGTCAGCAAACCAGCCGCTTCCTCGCCGGATACGCTCAGCAACTCGACTGGCTGGCTAGCCGACTGACCCATCCCGCCGAACGTCTGCAGCAGCAGCATGCAATCCTGCAGAGCTTCGGCCGGCGCGCAAGACATGCCCAATTGAGGCAGCAGGACAAGCATCGCCACGCACTTGCTAGCATCATTCAATCCCTTGCCAACGCTCGCCCGCGAACCGCAAGCGCCGGCGAACAATTGCGTCATGTGGCATTGCGCCTGTTCAACGCAGCGCGCTGGCAAAATTCCAGTCAAAGGATGAAACTAAACACGCTTGCCGGTAGTCTCAAACAGCTTGATCCACATGCTGTCCTCGCCCGCGGTTACGCGATTGCCATAGATTCTGACGGAAACGCGGTGCGCGATGCCGGCCAACTGGAGGTTGGCGACGAACTCCGCCTCAGTTTTGCCAAGGGTGGTGCGCTCGGCAACATCAGTCGGTTGATTGCCGATCCGCCAGCCGATGAAAGTTTTTTGTTTGAATGATTTAAATGATTTAACAACGGAGAAAACCATGGAACATCAATTACCCCAGCTGCCTTTCGCCAAAGATGCCCTCGCCCCGCACATGTCGGCCGAGACTTTCGATTTCCACTACAGCAAGCACCACCAAGCCTACGTCACCAACCTGAACAATCTGATCAAAGGTACCGAATACGAGGCTCTTGATCTCGAATCCATCGTCAAAAAAGCTCCGGCTGGCGGCGTGTACAACAACGCGGCGCAAGTCTGGAACCACACTTTTTTCTGGAATTGCATGAGGCCGAATGGTGGCGGTGCTCCTGCCGGCGCCCTGGCTGCCGCCATCGACGCCAAGTGGGGTTCGCTCGACGCCTTCAAGGCCGCCTTCCAGACATCCGCCGTCGGCAACTTCGGATCCGGTTGGACCTGGCTGGTCAAGAAAGCTGACGGGGCGCTCGATATCGTCAACATGGGCGCCGCCGGCACCCCGCTGACCACTGGCGACAAACCTTTGTTGTGTGTCGATGTCTGGGAACATGCCTATTACATCGATTACCGCAACATGCGCCCGAAATTCGTCGAAACCTTCCTTGCCTCGCTGGTTAATTGGTCTTTTGTTGAAGCCAATTTCGCCTGATTTTTTGCAGTGGGCATTGGTACCAGTCTGGTCACCATTCCAGCCATTGTTTGAAAAAGCACGCTGGCGCCCAGCGTGCTTCAGAACAGATATTCAGGCCACCTCTTCAACCGCGACTTTTACAACGATTCGCGGCAAATAAAAAATAGCGAAATCAATGATTTAAATCGGCGGTAGGTGCCGCCGTTGAATCGCTTGCTCGCTTGACGGGGGGCGGACAGCCAGTGATCAGCTATTCGGCGCCCTCTGTGCCGAGGGCGCGGTATCGCTTATTTTTTCAGCGAATCGCGAATCTCGCGCAGCAGCATGACATCTTCCGGCGTTGCCGGGGCAACCGGCTCGGGAGCCGGCGCCGGTGTGCGCAGGCGGTTCATCTGCTTGACCATCATGAAAATGATGAAGGCGAGAATGATGAAGTTGACTAGGATGGTCAGGAAATTGCCGTAGGCAAAAACACTGATTCCCGCCTTTTTAAGCTCACCCAGCGTCGTCAGGTTGTTCGGGTTGCTGCCGAGGACGATGAAGAGATTGGAGAAATCCAGGTTACCGATCAGGCGACCGACCAGCGGCATGATCAGATCGCCGACGATGGAATCGACAATCTTGCCGAAAGCGCCGCCGACAATAACGCCGACGGCGAGATCCATGGCGTTGCCCTTGACTGCAAATTCCTTGAATTCCTGAAGCATGGTCATACGATTTCCCTCCTGTGAAGTTTTCATGGCGCGCATCATCGGCGACGGCGAGCCCCTTCGTCAAGGCAGTCGGCAAGGAATCGCTGCCGACTGGCCAAATGCCCGTTGCAGGCGCTCCGCCGCAGCCCGCAAAGTGTCGTCTTTTTTGGCGAAGCAGAAGCGAATCACCTTGTCGTCGTGCCCGTTGGTGTAGAAAGCCGACACCGGGATCACCGCCACGCCGACGACGCGCGTCATCCATTCGGCAAAAGCGCGGTCGGGCAGATCAGATAGGCCGGCGTAACTCGCCAGCTGAAAATAAGTGCCTTGGCAGGGCAGCAGACGCAAGGGCAAGGCAGCCAGCAAGTGGCGGAAAAAGTCGCGTCTTTCCTGATAAAAATCGGCCAGCCCGAGGTGACGCGAATGATCCTGCATGTAGTCGGCGAGGGCTAGTTGCGACGGGGTATGGACGGTAAACACATTGAATTGATGCACTTTGCGAAACTCGGCCATCAAGTCTGCCGGGCCGACGACGTAGCCGATTTTCCAGCCGGTGATGTGGTAAGTCTTGCCAAAGCTCGACACCACCAGCGTCCGCGCGGCGAGTTCGGGGTGAGCGCACAGGCTGGCATGGCGGGCGCCGTCAAAGAGAATGTGTTCGTAGACTTCGTCGGACAAAATCACGATCTCGGTGCCGCGTACCAATTCGGTCAGCATGTTCAGGTCGAGCGCAGTCAGCAGGCTGCCGCTCGGGTTGTGCGGCGAGTTGACGATGATCATCCGCGTTTGCGCGGTAATCAGTTTCGCCACCTGCGTCCAGTCCGGCGCGTAATCGGGAAACCGGAGCTGGGCGAAAACGGGCGTGCCGCCGACCGTTTCAATTGCCGGGACATACGAGTCATAAACCGGCTCGAACACAATGACCTCGTCGCCAGGACGGACAAAGGCGGCAATCGCCGTGAAAATGGCCTGCGTTGCCCCGGCCGTCACGGTCACCTCCGACTCGGCGTCGAATCGCGTACCGTAGAGCGCCGCCACCTTGTCGACAATTGCCGCACGCAATTCGACCACTCCGGCCATCGGCGGATACTGGTTGCGTCCGGCCAGCAGATGACGGTGCAGCGCATCAAACAAGACCGGTTCGGCCTGAAAATCGGGAAACCCCTGCGACAGGTTGACCGCCCCGCACTCCGCCGCGAGGCGCGACATGACGGTAAAAATGGTCGTTCCCATGTGCGGAAAACGGGAGTCAATGCGAATCGCTGTTTGCATCGTGCGCTCATCCGTGAAAAGCGGCCGCAATCGGACGTCGGGGAGCTCCTGCGCACAACCGGCCGGTGAAAAAGGATAGTATTACATTCGTAATGTCGTCCATGGCAATCCGCCTGTTTGCCGTCAAATAACCCTTCGCTCCGACCCCGGCAATGAACATCAACGGCACGCCCACGCGCACCCTGCGCGCGCATCCCGAGCACGGCAGTGTCGATATCATCGACCAAACCCGTCTGCCCCACGCCTTGCACTGGCTGCGCCTGAGCACGCTGGACGAGGCTGCTCACGCGATTCGCGCAATGCAGGTTCGCGGCGCCCCGTTGATCGGCGTTACCGCCGCCTACGGACTGGCGCTTGCGTTAAGCGATGAAGCTGGCGATCTTCACCTGCAAAACGCGGCCGCCCGCTTGCGCGCAACCCGCCCGACGGCCGTCAATCTGCATTGGGCGCTGGCACGCATGGAAGGTCTTTTGCAGCCGCTGGCGGTCGCTCAGCGCCGTACTGCCGCCTGGCGTGAGGCGGCGGCCATCGCCGAAGAAGATGTCAGGCAAAATGCCGCCATCGGTCAGCACGGGCTCGTTCTCTTGCGCCGGATTGGCCGCCGCCAGAGCGGCGTGCTCAACCTCATGACCCACTGCAATGCCGGCTGGCTGGCCACTGTCGATTGGGGAACGGCACTCGCGCCGGTCTATGCCGCGCATGATGCCGGTCTTGCCGTTCATGTCTGGGTCTCCGAAACCCGACCCCGCAACCAGGGTTTGCTGACCGCCTGGGAACTGGCGCAGCATGGCGTTCCGCATACCCTGATCGCCGATAACGCGGCCGGTTTGCTGATGCGTGCCGGCAAGGTCGATGCGGTCATCGTCGGTGCCGACCGGGTAGCTGCCAATGGTGATGTCGCCAATAAGGTCGGCACCTATCTGAAGGCGCTCGCTTGTGCCGATAACGAGATTCCTTTTTACGTTGCCGCACCGCGCTCGACACTCGACTTTGCTGCCGCGGACGGCGCTGCGATTCCCATCGAGGAGCGCGACGGCGACGAATTGCGGCGGGTTCATGGGCTCGATGCCGACGCCGCCCTCGCCGCGCTGCAGCAATTGCCAGCCACCGCCGCGGTCGCCAATCCGGCTTTCGATGTCACCCCGGCGCGGCTGATCAGCGCCATCATCACCGAGCGCGGCGTTTGCCCAGCCGGCCGCCTCAACAGCCTTTACCCGGAGGATGTCCATGTCTGACCCGCGTCAGGAACTGATTGCCAGCGCCCAGGCCATGCTGCCCGCCGGCCTCAATCGCGGCAGTGCCGGCAACGTTAGCGTGCGCCACGAAGCGGGCTTTTACATTACGCCGACCGGCATGTCCTACACGACGCTGGGCGTCGCCGACATTCCGCTGGTTGCGCTTGACGGGGCATTTGCCGGCAATCGCCAGCCCTCCTCCGAATGGCGCCTGCACCGCGACCTGTATGCCAGCCGGCCTGAGGTCGGCGCCATCTTGCACGCCCACGCCCCCTTTGCTGTCAGCCTCGCCTGCCTGCGCTACGACATTCCGCCTTTTCATTACATGATTGCGCGCTTTGGCGGCGAGACGATTCGCTGTGCCGACTATGCGATTTTCGGCTCGGCCGAGCTCTCGGCCGCCGCCATCGCGGCGATGAGCGACCGCCGGGGCTGCCTGCTCGCCAACCACGGAATGCTGGTGGCCGCCAGCGACCTGAGCGAGGCGCTGGCGCTGGCGGTTGAACTTGAAGCCTTGTGCGAACAATACTGGCGTGCCTGCCAACTCGGGCAGCCCGTATTGCTGAGTGCGCAGGAGATGAAAGAAGTGATCGCCCGGTTTGCCGGCTACGGCCAGCAGAGGTGAGCGGGAAGCGTGGCCGGGCGGCGCCGGCCGCGCCGCACTCAATATTCGTGCAGCATAGCGACTTCCGTATCGGCATGTCGCAGGCGGATCGCCAGGGTGCGGGAAATGGCCATTAGCAGGGTAATCGCCAGTCGCTTGTGTTCCTCGGCGAGCAGATTGAATTGCTCCAGCGAGAGCACAAACATTTCGGTTTCACTCGCGGCAATCGCATCGTTGCCCCGCGGCCGACCGTCGAGGAAGGCCAGCCCGCCAAAGAAATCGCCGCGCCCAAAGCTGGCGATGTGACGGGTGCGCCCGGCACCGATCGGTGCAAAAATCTTTACCGAGCCGCGCCGTATCATGTACAAGGCATCGCCCGGCTCGCCGCGCGAGTACACCGCCTCGCCGGCGGCACAGGTGCGCAGCGTGATGCGCGACTCAAGATCAGCCAGGGTGTCGTCCTTGCGTCCCTTGAACAGCTCCATTTCGGCCAGCAGCATTGGCGTTTCCGGCAGCGCAACCGCCTGTTCGGACTCGCCCAGAATGCGGTCTTCAACCCATTCGATTGCCGTATCCAGTTCGGGGAACAAGCGCACGGTTTCGTGCTTTTCGGTGACCCCCGTCTGCTCGAGAAATTCACGCAGATTGCGCCCGTTGGGGAGATTGTCGCGAACATTCGAGAGCAGCAGCATGGCGCCTTTTTCGGCCAGTGAATCGCGCACCTGATTGAGCAGATGCGCCGCCGTGACATCGACCGACTGAACCCGCTTCATGTCGAGAATGATGAAGTTTCGCGTCTTGATCTCGGTTTCCAGCAAGCCATAGAGCTGCTGTGTGGTGCCGAAGAAGAGGCTGCCCTGCAGCTCGAAAATCACCGCTTGATCGCCTTTTTGCTCAAGGATGCGGGATTCTGCCTCGGGGCGGTGCCAATTCGACGACATCTGATTCACATAAAACTTGTGACGCACCACCGTGCCGCCGATTTGCTCGCGCAGGAAAAGTACAATCGCCAGCGCGACACCGACGCCGGAGGCGGCAATCAGCCCGACGGTCAGCGCCACGACCACGACGGCCACGACGACGCCAAAATCAAAAACCGTCGCGCTCGACTGAATGAAGCGCAAGGGCTCGCGGTCGATCATGCGAAAACCGACCACAATCAAGCCCGCCGCCAACGCCGAAACCGGAATCCAGGCGATGAAGTTGCTGAGCAGCAGCACCGAGAGCAGCGCCAGAACGCCTTCGACCAGACCGGAGGCGCGGGTGGTCGCCCCGCTCGACAGATTGATCAGGGTGGCACCCATGGTGCCGGCACCGGGCATTCCGCCAAACGACGCGGAGGCGATGTTCGCCGCTCCCTGGGCCACCAGTTCGCGATCGGGATTGTGGCGGCTGCGCGTCATCTGGTCGAGTACGACACAGGTTTTCAGGGTGTCGATCGAGAGCAGTACGGCCAGCGTCAAGGCGCTGCCGAACAAGGCCGCAACCTGCGCCAGGCGCAAATCGCCAATCTCGTGCCAGCGCTGGCTGACCGCCGCAAAGTAGCCCTCGCCGGTCACCCCCAGCGGACCGACAATCAGCGGGTTGGCGGTGATTTGGAGCAAGCTGGCGTCCTGCATGGCGAGCGAAAAATAAGCCAGGATGCCGGCGAAAACGCCGATGATCATCCCCGGCAGGCGGCGCGTGACGCTTGGTCCGAGGACGATGCCGGCGATGGTTGCACCACCGACGACGAGCGCCCGCCAATCCCACAACTCGAGGGCAATCAGGCTTTGCAACCAGGGCGTACCGAGGGGTGCGCCGACCAGTTTGGGCAACTGGCTGCCGATGATGATCAGGCCGACGCCGGTCATGTAACCGCTGACCACCGGATAGGGAATGTATTTGATCAGGCGCCCGAGACCGACAAAGCCGAAGAGCACCTGAAAGATGCCGGCCAGCAGGCCGAGCATCAGCAGCATCAGGATGATGTTTCCATCCGCCACGCCATCGGCGACCATGCCGATGGCGAAGGCCGAGAGCACCGCCGCCGCCGGCGCGCAGGGCGCGCTGATCAGGCGGTCGGTGCCGCCGAAGATCGAGGCAATGAGGCCGATGATCGTCGCCCCGATAATCCCGGCCAGCGCACCGAGCGCCGCGTGGCTGGGGCCAATCGCCGAGTAAATGGTGACGCCGAAGGCAATCGAGGCCGGCAGCGCGACGAGCACCGCGGCAAAACCACCCCAAAAATCACCCGCCTGATAAATTTTCTTGAAGAAATCCGTCATCGCGCCCCTCGCCGCCGCCCTGTTTATGTCGCGATGTTACTGCGGATTCTGCCCCAACAGCCGTGTTCAAGGGCGATGCTAGAATCGTCGCGTGATTTCCAGCCGCGGGGGAAGCAGATGTTCAACTATCGTCATTTAGCCGCTGTCCTTCTTGGACTTGCCGTTTTCCCGGCGCTGGCAGCAGGCTCCGATGTTGTCGGCGAAAACCTCTTGTGGCTGGCCATCATCATTCTCGCCGCCCGCCTGTTTTCCCCGCTCGCCCAGCGCATCGGCTTTCCCGCCGTGCTCGGCGAACTTCTGCTTGGTGTCGCCCTCGGCAACCTTGGCCTGCTCGGCATTCATTACTTCGATCCGGTGGCCAAGGATCCGATCATCATGTTCATGGCCGAACTCGGGGTCATCATCCTGCTCCTGCAAATCGGCCTTGAGACGCGGCTGGGCGACCTCGTCAGTGTCGGCGTTCGGGCTTCGGCGGTGGGCGCGGTCGGCATCGTCATTCCCTTCGCCCTCGGCACTTTTGTCGTCGGCCCCGCGCTGCTCCCCGGCCTCGATTTCAACAGCTATCTTTTTCTCGGCGCAACGCTCGCCGCCACCTCGGTCGGCATTACCGGGCGCGTCTTCCGCGATCTCGGGCAGCTCAAAATGCCCGAAGCGCAGATCGTTCTTGGCGCCGCCGTCATTGATGACGTGCTCGGCTTGGTGATTCTCGCCGTCGTTTCAAGCCTCGTGCAGGCCGGCAGTGTGAGCCTCGGCCAAGTTGCGACGATCATCGCCGAAGCGGTACTTTTCCTCGGTGGCTCAATCGCCATCGGTCGGGTGATTGCACCTCATCTGCTGCGCAGTGTGGCTCGCCTTGATGCCGGACAATCGATGCTCTTTTCGCTGGTTCTCGCCGTCGGCCTGCTGCTGGCCTGGCTGGCTCATGTCGTCGGACTGGCGCCGATCATCGGCGCTTTTGCCGCCGGCTTGCTGTTCGAACCGATCTTTCTCAAGGAATTCGAGACGCCGAAAATGGTTCAGGAAATCGAGCCCTTGCTGGACAAAGAGCACGCTTCAGCAAACCACGACCGGATTCGTGCCGTGCTGGCTCGCCATACCGCTCATCAGCATGAGCACATGATCGAGTCGATCAGTTATTTCTTCGTTCCCGTCTTTTTCGTCCTCACCGGTATGCAGGTTGACCTGAGCACCCTCAGCGATCCGCAAACCGTGCTGATTGCACTTGGCGTCACGGCGGCGGCGGTGATCGGCAAACTGGCTGCCGGTTTTGCTGCCGGGCGCGGCAAAAACCCGTGGGTTGTCGGCTGGGGGATGGTGCCGCGCGGCGAAGTCGGACTGATTTTTGCGATGGTCGGCAAGGGCTTGGGGGTGATTAGCGAATCGCTGTTTTCAGTCATCGTGATCATGGTCATTCTGACCACCTTGCTGACACCGCCGATCCTCTCAGCACTGTTGCGTAAAAAGCCATGATCCTGCATCGACGCGAGGCAAGCGTGCCGCCCTCAGGTGTTTCCGCAACAGCCGCCGGCAACCGCCGGCGCCGGCTCACACAGCCAGCGGCTGTGCCAGAGCCCCTCTGGGGACACCGATGCAGCCCTTGACGCCGGAACAAAAAAATCGCCGCTGGCTGGCGCTGGGCATTGTTGCCAGCGCCTACGTCCTTTCCTTTTTCCAGCGTTTCGCGCCGGCCGGTATCGCTCAAGACCTGGCGCTTTCCTTCGCCACCTCGGCGGCCTCGCTGGGCGTTCTGGCGGCGACCTATTTCTATGTGTATACGGTGATGCAGATTCCCACCGGCATTCTCGTCGATACGCTCGGGCCGCGCCGGATTCTCATGCTCGGCGGGCTGACCGGCGGGATCGGCAGTTTTTTGTTCGGTTTCGCCCCCAGTCTTGAATGGGCGCTGGTCGGCCGAACCCTGGTCGGTCTTGGCGTCTCGGTGACGTTTATCGCGATGCTCAAGCTGATTGCTGTCTGGTTTGAAGAAAGCCGCTTCGCCACGCTCGTCGGTGTCTCGATGCTGGTCGGCAACCTCGGCTCGGTGCTTGCTGGCGCACCGCTCTCGGCGCTGGCGCAGGCGACCGGCTGGCGCGGCATTTTTATTGCCGTCGGCGGCATTTCGCTCGTCTTCAGCGTGGCCTGCTGGCTGATCGTTCGCGACCGTCCGGAGGATGTCGGCCATCGTCAGGGAGCCAGATTCGACCGCACCGTCGTCATTGGCGCCTTGCTTTCGGTCGTGCGCAATCGCGCCACCTGGCCGGCGATCTGGATCAATGCCGGCATGTCGGGTGCTTTTTTCACCTTTGCCGGTCTTTGGGCCACGCCTTACTTGATGCAGGTACACGGCCTCAGCCGGGCGGCGGCGGCAACTCATCTTTCCCTGTGGTTTGGCGGCTTCGCGCTGGGCTGTTTTTTCATCGGCACGCTTTCTGACCGCATCGGTCGACGCAAGCCGGTGCTGATCGTTGCCTCGCATCTTTATGTGGCGATCTGGTTGATCCTGATCTCCGGCATCAGGATGCCGCTCTCGCTCAGTCACGCATTATTTACGCTGCTCGGCCTGACGACCGCCGGCTTTAGCCTGACCTGGGCCTGCGCCAAAGAGGTCAATCCGCCGTTACTCTCGGGCATGTCGACCAGCATCGCCAACCTTGGTGGATTTCTTGCTGCTGCCTTGTTGCAGCCCTTGTTCGGCTGGCTTCTTGATCTCGGCTGGCACGGCGAAATGCTCAATGGCACGCGTTTTTATGACCTCGCCGCCTGGCGCAGCGGCGTCGCGGTTCTGGTGGGTTGCGCCTTGGTCGGCGCGCTGGCCAGTTGGCGTATTCGCGAAACCCGTTGCCGCAATATCTGGAAAGCAACAACCTGACGCCTCAGCCGCCGGAGAGGCCGCCTTGTGCCCGGACGGCGCATCAGCGTATACTTATATTGATGAAGACAAAACTGATTTTTGCCCTCGTGGGGGCGATGGCCGCAACCCTGGCGAACGCCGCTCCCCCCACCAGTTCCGACAGCCTGCCGGCGATCATCGTCCAGCCGCATCAGGTCGACCTCACATTTCCCGCCGAATCGCTGGTTGAGGCGGTGCAGCAAGCGACGGTCGGGGCACAGATTGCCGGGCGCATTGTTGACGTCCGCTTCGATGCCGGCCAGACGGTCAAAAAAGGGGCTGTCCTGATGCGCATCGATGGCCGCGAAGCTGAGGAAGCGGAACGGGCGGCGGCGGCGCAATACGCCAATGCCAAGCTCAATTTCGAGCGCAGCCAGCAGCTCAAGGATCAAAAATTCGTCAGCCAGTCGGCGGTCGACAAGGCACGCGCCGAGCTCGATACCGCGGCCGCCAATCGCCAAGCGACCAGCGCCGGTCGCAGCCATGCGACGATTGTTGCGCCGTTGACCGGTATCATCGCCCGCCGCCACGCCGAGATGGGCGACATGGCGATACCGGGCAAACCCCTGTTCACCATTTACGAGCCGGGCGCCTTGCGCGTCTCGGCCAGCGTTCCGCAATACCGCCTGCGCGAGATACGCGCTGTCAAGGCGGCGCGGGTCGAATTCCCCGAACTCGGCAAATGGGTCGATGCCGGCAGTATTACGCTGTTGCCGACCGCCGATACGTCAACCCATGTTTCGCAAGTCCGTGTCGCGTTGCCGGCGATGACCGACGTCACGCCGGGCATGTTTGCCCGCGTTCACTTTGTCATCGGCCAGAGTAAAAAGCTGACCGTTCCCGTTGCTGCCGTATTGCGCCGCGGCGAAGTGGCCGCCGTTTATGTGCGCCTTCCCGACCAGCGACTGAGCCTGCGCCAGTTGCGTCTCGGCGAAGCGGTCGGGGCCAGTGAGATTGAAGTGCTGGCCGGCCTGAGTGCGGGCGACAAGGTCATCACCGACCCGGTCAAGGCGGGTATCGAGCTGAAAAACCCGGTCGCCGTCCCGGCGGGTCACTAAGCCATGGCGCAAACATCCGCTTCGCTCGGCGTCTCCGGGCGCATTGCCGCCGCTTTCCAGAATTCGCAAATGACGCCGCTGCTGGCGATTGTCGCCTTCCTGCTCGGTATATTCGCGACGCTGGTCACCCCGCGTGAGGAAGAGCCGCAAATCGACGTGACGATGGCCGATGTTCTGGTCGCCTTCCCCGGCGCCTCGGCTGAAGACGTTGAAAACCTCGTCGCCCGGCCGGGCGAACAGGTGTTGTCGCGGATGCACGGCGTCGAACACGTTTATTCGATGTCGCGTCCCGGTATGGCGGTAATTACCGTCCAGTTTGAAGTCGGCCTGAAATATCTCGATGCCGTCGTTCGCCTGCACGATACGGTGCAATCCAACCGCGACTGGCTGTCGCCCAATCTCGGCGTTCTTGAGCCGGTCGTCAAGCCGCGCGGCATTGACGATGTGCCGATTCTGGCGCTGACCTTCCGGACAAAGGACAGCGGGCGCTCGGCCTTTGAAATGCAGCAGGTGGCGCGTGCCGTTGAAATCGAGCTCAAACGCATCAAGGGCACCCGCGATGTGTCGACAATCGGCGGCCCAAACCATGCCATTCGCGTTGTCATGGATAGCGAGCGCATGAATGCCTACGGCGTCACTCCGCAGGAAATCACCACCGCGCTGAGAGTCTCGAATACCCAGCAATCGTCCGGCAACCTGACCGCGGGTAACCGCGAAGTGCTGGTGCAGACCGGCACCTATCTCGAATCGGCGCGTGATGTGCGGCAACTCGTCGTCGCCGTGCGCGGTAACGCCAATGAGCGTCAGCCGGTGTTCATGGCCGATGTCGCCAGCGTCGAGGACGGCCCCGACCAGCCGCGAACCTATGCCTGGTATGGCAGCCGGGAGGGTGAGTTTCCGGCGGTGACAGTGCAGTTGTCCAAGCAACCCGGCGTCAATGCTGCCGATGTCGCGGCGGCGGCGGTCGAGCGCATCAACAGCCTCAAAAACACGGTCATTCCCGAAGGTGTCGACGTGACCGTGACCCGCGATTACGGTGCCAGCGCCACAGAAAAGGCGCAAAAACTCATCGGCAAGCTGGTCTTTGCCACCGCCTTCGTCGTGCTCCTGGTTTTCTTTGCGCTCGGACGGCGCGAGGCCGTGATTGTCGGCGTCGCCGTCACCCTGACGCTCGCCGCAACGCTTTTTGCCTCGTGGGCCTGGGGCTTTACGCTTAATCGCGTATCACTCTTTGCCTTGATTTTTTCAATCGGCATTCTCGTCGACGATGCCATTGTGGTGGTTGAAAACATCCATCGCTGGCAGGGTCTTTACCCCGAAAAAAGCCTGGCCGAGATTATCCCCGGCGCCGTTGACGAGGTCGGCGGACCGACCATTCTCGCCACCCTGACGGTGATCGCCGCGCTCTTGCCGATGGCCTTCGTCAGCGGCCTGATGGGCCCGTACATGAGCCCGATCCCGATCAACTCGTCGATGGGTATGGCCATTTCACTGGCTGTCGCCTTCGTCGTCACGCCCTGGCTGGCGCTCAAGCTGATGCGCCCGCTCGGCAAGCACGACAAAGGCCAGCCTTCGGCGCTCGACAGCCGCCTCGACCACTCTTTCCGCAAACTGCTGACCCCCTTCCTCGATCCGCTCAGGGGCGCCGCCGCTCGCCTCAAACTCGCCATCGTCGTTGTCCTGATGATCGTCGGCTCGCTCTCGCTGGCCTACTTTCAACTCGTCGTTCTCAAAATGCTGCCTTTCGACAACAAGAGCGAATTCCAGATCATTCTCGACATGCCGGTCGGCACACCGCTTGAGGAAACCGCGCGGGTTTTGCAGGAAATCGGCGCCGAACTGACGCCGGTTGAGGAAATCGTCGATTACCAGGCCTATGCCGGCACCGCCAGCCCGATCAACTTCAACGGTCTGGTACGCCAGTATTACCTGCGTGCGGCGCCGGAAAAGGGCGATATTCAGGTCAATCTGGTCGACAAGCATCATCGCTCGCGGCAGAGCCATGAAATCGCCGCTTCCCTGCGCGCGCGCGTCGAAGCGATCGGCAAGAAAAACGGCGGCGTCGCCAAGGTCGTTGAAGTGCCGCCCGGACCGCCGGTCATTTCGCCTATCGTTGCCGAAATCTATGGCCCCGACTACAAAGGGCAAATGAGCGTCGGCAAGCAGGTACGTCAGGCGTTCACCGAGAGCGCCGACATTGTCGCGGTCGATGACTATATCGATGCCGATTCCCGCAAGCTCGTGCTGCACGTCCTGCAAAGCAAGGCGGCGCTGCTTGGCGTCGCCCAAAGCGACATTGTCGACGTCGTCAGCATGGGGCTCGCCGGACTCGATGTGACGCCATTGCGCAATACCGAATCGAAATACGAAATCCCGGTACGCGTTACCCTACCGGCCGCTCAGCAATCCAACCTCGACACCCTGCTCAAGCTGCGTGTCCGCTCACGCCAGGGAGCGCTGGTGCCGGTCTCGGAGCTGGTGGAAGTACGCGAGTCAACGCGCGAAAAGACTATTTACCACAAGGATCTGATGCCGGTTGTCTACGTCGTCGGCGACATGGGCGGCAAGATCGACTCGCCGCTTTACGGGATGTTCGACATCCGCAGCAAAATCAACGGCATGGCGCTCAAAGAAGGCGGCACGCTCGGCGAATGGTTCCTCCGTCAGCCGCCCGACCCTTATGCCGGCTACAGCGTCAAATGGGACGGCGAATGGAAAGTCACCTATGAAACCTTCCGTGACATGGGGATTGCCTACGCTGTCGGACTGATCCTGATCTACATCCTGGTCGTCGCCCACTTTGGCAGCTACCTCGTCCCGCTGATCATCATGGCGCCGATCCCGCTGACCCTCATTGGCGTCATGCCCGGCCACGCCCTGTGGGGCGCGCAATTTACTGCCACCTCGATGATCGGCATGATCGCCCTGGCCGGCATCATCGTCCGCAACTCCATTCTGCTGGTCGATTTCATTGGCCAGCAGGTCGCCGCAGGCGTGGCTTTCAATGACGCGGTGATCCAGTCGGCTGCCGTACGTGCCAAGCCGATTGCGCTAACCGGACTGGCGGCCATGCTCGGCGCCATGTTCATTCTCGACGACCCGATCTTCAACGGGTTGGCGCTCTCGCTTATCTTCGGCATTCTAGTGTCCACCCTGCTGACGCTGGTGGTCATCCCCGTGCTCTATTTCGCCACTTTCAAAAAGGATCATCACGTATGACCATCGAACGCATCATCCGCATCATGGCCGGCTTCTTCGTTCTACTCTCGCTCGCCCTTGGTTATACCGGCAGCCCGATTTTTGTCTCGGAATGGTTTCTCGCGTTCACTGCATTTGTTGGCCTCAACCTGCTGCAAAGCGGTTTCACCGGCTTCTGCCCGCCCGAATTGCTGCTTGCCAAATTAGGCTTCAAGCGTGGCAACGGTTCCTGCGGCGTCTGAATAGCGCAGCCCGCAGGCTTGAATTATCCCGGCTGCCCTGCCAAAATCAGCCATGCACCAGATCGCCCAACTCTCCGAATCAGAGATTGAAGAACGTTTTCACATCACCGCGCCAACCGCAATTGTTTTTTTGTTGGCCGGCTTTGCCGAGCAGAAAGAGTCCTTCACAGTCCAGTTTGCCGAGGGGCGCGAGCACTTTCTAACTACCTTGCTTGCGGTCGACGAAGAAAATGCTCAGTTGATCATTGACTGCAGTGGCAGCATCGATCTCAACCAGCAGTTTCCTCAAAGCCGGCGCAACTATTTTGTCGCCCGGCCGGCTGGTATCCAGGTTCAGTTCAGCAGCGGTCCGGCACGCCTGATCAGTTTTGAGGGCGCACCGGCCTTTGCCGTCGCCCTCCCTGCGTTCATCATGCGCCTGCAGCGGCGGGAGTTTTTCCGCATCGAAACGGCACACGTCAATCCCTTGCTGTTTCACGCCAGACTACCGGATCAATCACTGCTGACCCTGCCAGCCCACGATCTGTCGGTCGCCGGCATTGGTCTGGTCAGTGAGCGCGACCCCGCTTTCAGCCAGGGTCTGGACTTGAAGAATTGTCACTTCAGACTCCCCGACGAAGGGCGCGCAATTTCCCTCCAAGCCACTGTTCGTCATAGCACGATGGTGATGCTACGTGCCGGCGTCAGCCAGTGGCGCATTGGGCTGCAGTTCAGCGGGCTGCCAAGCGCCGAAGAAAACCGGCTGCAGCGCTATATCGCCCAGCTTGAACTGGAGCGTCACGAGTTGGTGTGAGCGGCAAGCATCAATGCCAGGTATGCGCCCAGGGACGCTCCGATGTCGCAAGCGCGGCGGCTTGCAATCATTTGAATTGGTTAACCAGGCGGATTTCAGGCGACTAATCGCCGACGGCGCCGAGCGGCTGGTCGAGAATGCTCTGGATGGCGCGTGAGGCGGCAACCATGCCGAAAACCGAAGTGACGCAAACCGACGAACCAAATCCGGCGCAGTTCAGCCCGGCTGAAACGCGCTCATTGGCGCAAGCGTCACCATGTTCAGGATAGCGGAGCGCCTCGGTCGAAAAAACGGCAAGTACCCCAAATTTTCCCCCGCCACCACGGCTGAATCCATAGTCCTTGCGCAGAATCGAGCGAACTCTTGCCAGCAAAGGATCCTGGATGGTCTGCGTCAGATCGCTGACGGCAATTTGCGTCGGATCGGTTTGTCCACCGGCGGCGCCACACACGATGATGGGCAGATTGATCTGGCGGCAATGGGCAATCATCGCCGCCTTAACTTTTGTCTGATCAATCGCGTCAATCACCACATCGAAACCGGTATTCAAAATGCTCGCCAGATTTTCAGCGGTGACAAAGTCCTCGATGCAGTGCGTTTCACATTCGGGATTGATTTGCATGACACGTTGGGCGATGGCATCGACCTTGGCTTTGCCGTACTCGTCACCCAGCGCATGGAGTTGGCGATTGGTATTGGACTCGCAAACCATGTCGAGATCGACGACCGTCAAGCGGCCGATTCCACAGCGCGCAAGCGCCTCGACGGCCCACGAGCCGACCCCGCCAATACCCACAACACAGACGCTTGAAGCACGCAAGCGGGCGGCGCCGACCGTACCATAAAGTCGGGATACACCACCAAATCGTCGCGAGTAATCGGCCGGCATCAACTCTCTATCGTTTTTCGTATGACCTTGTTGAACGGCGCTATCCATTCCGGAGCGAATTGTTTGTCGCAGGCATTGATTTCGGCTATCGCCCGCAATACCGAGCGGTTTTTGCCACGATGGATGTGCTTGAGCATCACCGCCTCGAAGGCATCGACAATCGCCAGGATTTTTGCCCCCGGACAAATGCCCGAAGCATCGAGTTGTGCCGGGTACCCTCCGCCATCGGCCATTTCGTGGTGCTGGGCGACGATCTGCGCGGCACCCTCCCAGCCGGGCATGCGCTGCAGCAATCCCGCCGAAAATCCGGGGTGATTGCGCAAAGCCAGCTTGTCGTCCGCCGTCAATCGCCCAACTTTAAGCCAGATACTCTCCGGTAGCAGCATCATGCCGATGTCGTGGACATAGACCGCCGCCTCCAGTTGCGCCAGATCGACGGGGCTGCCGTTCGCCTTGTTGGTTTCTTGCGCCAGGCGAAGGATGCGCATGGTACGCCCCTTGAACAGCGGAGAGCGATTTTCGAATTGTTGCGCCAGAGAGCGAAAAAACTGTAGATCGTCCGCTGTTTCCTTCGACTCGTCACGCTGGATCGTCGAGCGCGGTGTGCGACCCGAGACATGGCCGGCAAGCGGCCGGAACCCCGTGACTTCCTCAATGAGATCGGCTCCCATCGTCTCAATTTCCTGAGCGCTCGTCGTCGCCAGCAGCTCAAGACCCTGCGATATGGTCAAAAGCTTTAAATTGTCGAGCGGCTGGCTCGCCAGCAAGGCGTTTGTCGCCAGCTCAAGCCGGTCGACCGCCAGCAGGATCAGCTCAGCAAGCAAATCGGAGAAGAGCAGGACGCCATCGCGAAAGCGTGCCAGAAGGATTTCGATCGGCTGAGCAATAGTGACAGCCAACTCAAATTTGCACAGTGCTGCATCCCCTTTGATGTGGTGAACCGTGCGAAACAAATTGGCGACCAACTCTCGATCGGTCGGCGACTTTTTTAGCTTGGCAACATCGCGTTCGACCTCAAGGGCACGGTCATCCAAAGACTCGGAAAACTCCTTCAAAGCCTCAATATCCTCAATCACCGGTGCAATGAATAATCGAACGTCCAAGGTGCTCTCCCCAAATTTTTATTCTCTCCAAGTTTAGCCGAAAGCGAATCGGGTTCTGAAACCTGAATCCTTGTTTGCCCACTCATCAAGCGACTCCGCCAATTCGGGTGCGACCTTGACGAGGGTGCGGGCGACGCCTAATATTTATCGCTTCGCCCAAAAAACAGGCTCGATGTGACGCTTGAACAGTTGTATGCCCTGATTGGGCCCGACATGAATGCCGTTGATTCGGTAATCCGCCAACGTTTGCATTCCGAGGTGGTTCTCGTTCGCCAAGTGGCTGAATACATTATTAGCGGCGGTGGCAAGCGCTTGCGACCAGCGCTGGTTATTCTTGCCGCCGGCGCAATGGGTTACAGAGGTCAACGACATCACGAACTGGCGGCTGTTGTTGAATTCATTCATACGGCGACACTGCTTCACGACGATGTCGTCGACGAGTCTGCCCTGAGGCGGGGTCGCGATACGGCCAATGCCATCTTTGGAAACGCCGCCAGTGTCCTGGTCGGCGATTTTCTCTATTCGCGCGCGTTTCAAATGATGGTCGAGGCCGACGACATGAGCATCATGCGCGTCCTTTCGGATGCCACCAACGTCATCGCCGAGGGTGAGGTATTGCAACTGATGAACTGTCACGATGCCGACGTTGATGAAGTGCGCTATTTACAGGTGATCCGTTACAAGACAGCCAAACTTTTTGAAGCGGCTGCGCAACTGGGTGCCATTCTCGGTCACGCCGATGATCAGCTTGAGCAGGCATTCTCAACGTACGGCATGCATCTCGGAACCGCATTTCAGCTCGTTGATGACGTACTCGACTATTCCGGGCTGGAGGGGGATACCGGCAAGCATCTGGGCGATGACCTTGCCGAGGGCAAACCCACCCTGCCACTGATTTATGTCATGCGGCACGGCACGTCGGCGCAGGCCTCCTGCGTTCGCCGGGCCATCGAAGAGGGCGGGCGCGACGACTTCCCGGCGGTTCTGGAGGCCATTCATGCGAGCGGTGCGCTGGCCTATGCGCGAGCCCAGGCAGTAAAGGAGGCGATGCTGGCAAGAGCTGCAATCGCCCCCTTGAGGGATTCAAATTATAAAGAAGCTCTGCTACAATTGCCGCTCTTTGCAGTCGAGAGAAATCATTAAAGATTTTTTAACGTCGGAGTGTAGCTCAGCCTGGTAGAGCACTGCGTTCGGGACGCAGGGGTCGCAAGTTCGAATCCTGTCACTCCGACCAACAAACTGAAAAGAAAACCAAGCATTTAGGCCATCCGCACGGATGGCCTTTTTTGCTTGGTTTTGTTATTTTCAACACGCGACATGCGCGACACGGAGACTCATCGACGATGAAATACCTTCTTCTCATGGCGGTTGTCCTGGTGCTTTGGTGGGGTTTCAAGAAGCACCAGCCGCGCTCTGGTGCTGAGTTGCCCAAAGACAAGCCGTCGGAACAACCCGAAAAAATGGTGATGTGCGCCCATTGCGGCGTCCATCACCCGCTGGGCGAAAGCTTTTTTGAAGGAGAAACCGCTTATTGTTCTGCGGCTCACCGCCTGGCTGGAAAGCCCTCCGGGCGGCCATGAACGGCTGGTTTTTTTCGACCTGGGAGGCCAGCTGGCAGCCCTTTCGTTATTTTAATTTTTACCGTCTTTTACTGGCGGCACTGATTCTTCTGGCAGTGCTCCTGCCGGAAACTCAGACCTCCCCCTTGCACCTGAACGACTCTTCGGCGGTTCGGTCGGTTGTTCTGTTATATCTGGGTCTGACCCTTGGCGGTTTGCTGCTGGCGACTTTTTGGCGGCAGCATTTCAATGCGCAGTTGTCGGCGCAAGTGGTCGCCGATGTCATTTTCGTCAATTTTTTGATGTATTCGCTCGGCGGCGTCAACAGCGGGATGGGGACGTTGTTGCTCGTTTCGCTGGCCGCCGCCAGTCTGGTTGGGCGCGGGCGCCTAGTGTTGTTTTACGCGGCTTTAGCCACGCTGGCGACATTGTTCACTCAGATGTACGGGGTTTTCAAACATAACTTCGATCTTGCCAGTATCGTTCAGGCGGGTTTTCTTTCGGCCGGATTTTTTGCAACGGCGATTCTCGCGCGATTGCTGGGTCATCGCTTGATGCTCAATGAAGAATTGGCGCGCCAGCGGGGCGAGAGCCTCGAAAACCAGAGTCGCATCAGTCAGCGGGTCATAGAACGGATGCAGGATGGCGTCCTGGTCGTCGATCGCAGCGCCTGTGTTCAGCGCTGCAATCCGGTCGCAGAGAAGATGTTGGGGGCGCTTCCTGTCGGCTCAAGGCTGCTTGATCACGCTCCCGCACTGGCCGATATTTTGTTCCAACGGCGAGGGCGAGCCGATCAATTCGAGTTTTCAGGGTGCGATGGGCAGATGTTGCAGGCAAGGTTTGAAGAAACCTCAAGCAGCGCCGGCGAGATGTTGATTTTTCTGGAGGACATCGGGCGCATCCGTGAACAGGCGCAGCAACTGAAGTTGGCCTCCCTCGGGCGCTTGACCGCAAGTATCGCGCACGAAATACGCAATCCGCTCTCGGCGATCAGCCATGCTGGCGAATTGCTGCGCGAGGAACGTCGCGGTGATGTGTATGAGCGCTTGCTGAATATTCTTGGCGACAATGTTGCGCGTCTCGACCGTATTGTTGCCGACGTGCTTGAGTTGGGAAAACGCGGGCGCGTGCAGTTCATCGAGCAACTCCCACTGGCTGATGTGTGTTCCCGCTTCCTTGAGACTTTCCGGGTTTCCGAAGGACTCACCCCTGGCATTCTTGAGGTGGATATTGCCCCCGAGTTGACAATCTGCTTCGACCCGGCGCATCTCCATCAGGTATTGTGGAATCTGCTGGGCAATGCGATGCGTCATGCGCGCGGAGAAGCGGGCAGTGTGCATTTGTATGCCCTACCGGGGGCGACGGGTGAGCGGGTAGAATTGCATTTGGTGGATGACGGTGCGGGTATTCCAGAAGCGTTTCATGAGCAGGTTTTCGAGCCATTTTTCACGACTCACCATAAAGGCACCGGCCTTGGATTGTTCATTGCTCGCGAACTTTGTGTAGCCAATGGCGCCAGTCTTGATTTGCTGCCCGACGCCAGAGGTGGGCATTTCGTAATTTCAGGGAGAACTGAATCATGCCAGTAACTCGTGGCGAGAGGCGTCCGCGTGGCGAATTGAACCGGGTTCTTGTCATTGATGACGAGCGCGACATTCGTGAGTTGATCGACTTGACTCTTTCCCGTATGGGTCTGGCGGCTGCCTGTGCGGGAACGGTTGCCGAGGCTAAAGACTTGCTCGCTGAAGACGATTTTCAGCTGTGTTTGACGGACATGCGACTCCCCGATGGCAATGGCCTGGATATCGTCCGCTTTGTTGCCGAACATTACCCGCGCACGCCCGTCGCCGTTATCACCGCCTATGGCAGCGCTGAAAATGCCGTGGCGGCGCTCAAGGCCGGCGCTTTCGATTACCTGGCGAAGCCGGTTGGCCTTGAGCAGTTACGTGCTTTGGTGTCCTCTGCCCTGCGCCTTCCCGACAGCGACAAGTCTCCGGCAGATGGAGCGATGACATTGACCGGCGAATCGCCGGCGATGACGCTGGTGCGGGAAATGATCGTCAAACTCGCGCGCAGCCAGGCGCCAATTTATATTTCCGGCGAATCCGGGAGCGGCAAGGAACTGGCGGCGCGTTTGATTCATTCGCGCAGCGCGCGCAATAGCGGTTCGTTTACCCCGGTCAACTGTGGCGCAATCCCCGAAAATCTGATGGAAAGCGAGTTTTTTGGCTATCGCAAAGGCGCCTTCACGGGTGCCGACAGCGACCGCGACGGCTTTTTCCAGGCCGCCAGCGGCGGCACGCTGTTTCTCGACGAGGTCGCCGATTTACCCCTGGCGATGCAGGTCAAGCTGTTGCGGGCGATTCAGGAAAAGCGGGTGCGCAAGGTCGGGAGTACGACCGAAGAACCGGTCGACGTCCGCATCATTTGTGCTACCCACAAAAATTTGCGCGAATGTGTCGACAAGGGCAGCTTTCGCCAGGATCTCTATTACCGCCTGAATGTGATCGAACTGCGTATGCCCCCCTTGCGCGAGCGGCCGGAGGATATTCCGCCACTCGTTGAGTCGATCTGCCTTCGCCTCTTTGGCCAGGCTGCCCCGCGCCTGTCGGCTCAAGCGCTGAAAGCACTTCAAACTTACCCGTTCCCCGGCAATGTGCGTGAACTTGAAAACATTCTCGAACGTGCGACGGCGCTTTCTGCCAACGATGTCATCGAGACCGATGATCTGCATTTATCCCCCGAAGACGTGTCCGACGAGAACGTCGGGCGAGGCAGCGAAACGCTCGATGATTATCTGAATCGACTGGAACGTCATGCCATCCTGGAAGCCTTGCAGAGCACCGAGGGTAACCGCACGGCTGCCGCGCGATTGCTTGGCGTTACCTTTCGTTCGATGCGCTATCGCCTCGAACGACTGGGAATTGAATGAAAGCCTGGCTGGCCGACGGTTGGCTCGCCGGTATCCGTCACCTCCGCTCGCCCAATCAAGGATCACGCCCAGCCGATGCGCAGGTGTCGCTGCTGCTGATCCACAACATCAGCTTGCCTCCGAATGTCTTTTCCGGCGATGCTGTCGAGCGCTTTTTCACCAATCAGCTCGACCCGGCAGCGCATCCCTATTTTTCAACCATTGCCGGGCTTCAGGTTTCGGCGCATTTTTTGATTCGCCGCAGCGGCCGGGTGGTGCAGTTTGTCGCCTGCGACCAGCGCGCCTGGCACGCCGGTAAGTCATCCTGGAACGGGCGCGACGACTGCAACGATTTTTCGGTGGGTATCGAATTGCAGGGCAACGATCATCTGCCCTACAGCAAATCGCAGTATGCGGCGCTGTGGCCGCTCATCGACGCCCTGCGCCGTCGCTATCCGATCACCGCCGTGGCCGGACACTGTCATGTGGCCGCCGGGCGCAAAAGCGATCCCGGGGAGGCCTTTGACTGGGCAGCCGTTCGCCGGCGCTACCCGGCTTTATGTTTACCGCCCGAGGTAGCGGGCTAGCCGGGCAACAGCTTCCTCGAGACGGCTGATGTCGGTGGTGTAGGCAAAGCGGATGTGCTTTTCCGGCTGGTTGCTGCCAAAATCAAGCCCAGGCGTGGCAGCGACACCGGTTTTTTCAAGCAGGTCACAAGCGAAAGTGAAACTGTCACGGCACAGCTTCGAACAGTCGCAATAGAGATAAAAAGCCCCTTGAGGCTGCGCGGTGATGAGAAATCCCATATTACTCAGAGCCTTGCCGAGGTAATCACGGCGCCGACGAAACTCAGCACGGCGCTCCTCGAGAATGGCAATGGTCACCGGCGAAAAGGCGGCAAGTGCAGCGTGCTGGGCGGGAGTTGACGGGCACAGCACAAGGTTCTGCGCCAATTTTTCAATATCGCGAACATAGTTCGCGGGAACCACCATCCAGCCCAGGCGCCAGCCAGTCATCTGGAAATATTTCGAAAAGCTGTTGATAACCCAAATGTCCTCTCCCGCTGCGCAAGCGCTATGCGTAGCGGCTTCGTCATACGTCAGACCCTGATAAATTTCATCGACAATAAAATGCCCGTCGCGTTGACGGACAAAGTCGGCGAGCCCGGCGATGTCCTCCCGGCTGAGCAAGGTGCCGGTCGGATTGGCCGGCGAGGCGACCAGCACGCCGGCTGTCTGCGGACGCCAATAGTCGGCGAGCAATTCGGGAGTCGGCTGAAAATTGCTGGAAGCATCAACCGGAATGCCGACCGCCTGTCCTTCGTAGGTTCGGATGATGTGCCGGTTGCAGGGATAACCGGGATCGCTCAGCAGCCATTCGCTACCGGGGTCGGCAAGGCAGGCAAAAGCGAGATTGAGGGCGCCTGAGGCGCCATGGGTAATGACAATGCGCGAGGCGGCGACGGTGATCCCGTATTTTGTGCCATAAAATTCAGCGATTGCCGTGCGTAATTCAGGCAAGCCGAGGGCTTGCGTGTAGCGGGTTTTGCCTTCTTTCAGGGCATTGAAGGCCGCATTCAGAATCGGCTCCGGGGTGCCGAAGTCGGGTTCGCCCAGCTCCATGTGGATGATGTCACGCCCCTCCGCTTGCAACTGGTGAGCGCGGGTGAACAATTCAACAACATGAAACGGCTGAATATCGGCAAGGCGGCGAGCGGGGCGATACACGGTTTTCTCCAACAAAAAGGCCACCCGCAGGTGGCCAGTCGATCATGGTTCGGGCAGAAGTTTCAGGCAGCATCCTTGAAGATGCCCATCTCGAACAATTCGCGCTTGAGCACGAGTTCGCGCGGCATCTTCTCGCCCATTTTGTCGAACCACTCCTTGTGCCCGGCAAGCTCGGCTTTCCAGGCATCGGCGTCGATCGTGCTGAGTGCCTCGAAATCGGCCTTGTTGATGTCGATTCCCGTCCAGTCGATGTCTTCGAATTTCGGCATCCAGCCGAGCATGGTTTCCTTCGCTGCCACCGTCCCCTTGCAACGCTGAACGATCCACTTCAAAACACGCATGTTGTCGCCGAAGCCCGGCCACATGAAATTGCCGTCAGCATCCATGCGGAACCAGTTGACACAGAAAATCTTCGGTGTCGCATCAACCGTCTTGCCCATGCGCAGCCAGTGATTGAAGTAATCACCCATGTGGTAGCCGCAGAAAGGCAACATCGCGAACGGATCGCGGCGGACAACACCCTGCTGGCCGAAGGCGGCAGCGGTGGTTTCGGAGCCGAGCGTGGCCGCCATGTAAACCCCGTAGTTCCAGTTGAACGCCTGATAGACCAGCGGCACGGTGGTGGCGCGACGACCGCCGAAGATGAAGGCGGAAATTGGCACGCCGGCGGGGTCTTCCCAGGCGCTGTCAACCGACGGACACTGGTTGGCCGGTGCTGTAAAGCGGGAATTGGCGTGGGCGGCTTTCTTGCCGGCCTTGCCGTCTTCCGGCGTCCAGTCGTTGCCCTGCCAGTCGATCAGGTGCGCCGGGGCTTCCTTGGTCAGACCTTCCCACCAGACATCGCCATCGTCGGTCAGAGCGACGTTGGTGAAGATGATGTTTTCCTTGAGCGTGGCCAGGGCGTTGTAATTGGTTTTCTCGGAGGTGCCCGGGGCAACGCCGAAGAAGCCGGCTTCCGGGTTGATGGCGTAGAAGCGGGTGACACCATCGGCATCGACGCGTGGCTTGATCCAGGCGATGTCGTCACCGATGGTGGTGATTTTCCAGCCGCCCAGCGCCTTGGGCGGGATCAGCATGGCAAAGTTGGTTTTACCGCAGGCCGAGGGAAAGGCGGCAGCAACATAGCTCTTTTCGCCCTCGGGAGATTCGACGCCGAGAATCAGCATGTGTTCGGCCAGCCAGCCTTGCTCGCGCGCCATGTTGGAAGCAATACGCAGCGCGAAACACTTTTTGCCGAGCAGGGCATTGCCGCCGTAACCTGAGCCGTAAGACCAGATTTCGCGGGTTTCCGGATAATGAACGATGTACTTGACGGTCGGGTTGCACGGCCACTTGCTGTCTTGCTGACCCGGTTCGAGCGGGGCGCCAACCGAGTGAATGCAGGGTACAAATTCACCGTCGCTGCCGAGTACGTCAAAAACCTTTTTGCCCATGCGGGTCATCGTCCGCATGTTGGTCACAACGTAGGCGGAATCGGTAATTTCAAAGCCGATGTGGGCAATCGGCGAGCCCAGCGGCCCCATCGAGAACGGGATGACGTACATCGTGCGGCCTTTCATGCAACCCTTGAACAAACCATTCAGGGTCTCACGCATGACGGCCGGCTCTTCCCAGTTGTTGGTCGGGCCGGCATCTTCTTTTTTGGCCGAACAGATATAGGTGCGATCTTCAACGCGCGCGACATCGGACGGATCGGAAAAGGCCAGAAAGGAATTCGGGCGCTTAGCTTGGTTCAGTTTGATGAAGGTGCCGGCCTTGACCATCTCGGCACACAGGCGGTCATACTCTTCCTGCGATCCATCAGCCCAATGAATATTCGTCGGCTGGGTCAGCTCGGCAATGGCAGCGACCCATTTTTTCAGACCTTCGTGTTTGACATAATCTGGTGCGTTAAGCGGTGCAGTCATGGCGGCTCACTCTCTCTCTGTAACTTGCGGAAATATATGGTTTTCCTTCAGTCGTCGGGAGTGTCCACCAAGGCGTGGAGCGGTCGTTAGCCGTCGGCTGGGAAGTTCAGCATTATCTCTCAACAGCGCGAAAATATCCAGACGAAAGCACGTTTCTACGTGATTTCCGGTGCATCAGCACAAGTCATCGGGTGATATCATAGACCATCATTCGGAACGCTATTTCACTATACAAAACAGAGACAGACATGGATACCAGACAGCTACGCGAAGCCGCTTTGTACTATCACCGCCACCCCAAGCCGGGCAAGATCGCCGTCACGCCAATCAAGCAACTGACCAATCAGTACGACCTTTCGATGGCTTACTCTCCGGGCGTTGCCTTTGCCTGTGAAGAAATTGTCGCCGACCCAGCCGAAGTCAGCACGCTCACTTCGCGCGCCAATCTCGTCGGTGTTATTACCAACGGCACCGCCGTCCTTGGTTTGGGAGCCATCGGCCCGATGGCGGCCAAGCCGGTGATGGAGGGCAAAGGGGTGCTCTTCAAGAAATTTGCCAACATCGACGTTTTCGATCTCGAGATTGACGAGCGTGACCCCGACAAATTAATCGACACCATCGCCTCACTTGAGCCAACGTTTGGCGGCATCAACTTAGAAGATATCAAGGCGCCTGAGTGTTTTTACATCGAGAAAAAATTGCGTGAGCGGATGAAAATCCCCGTCTTTCACGACGATCAACATGGCACGGCCATTGTCGTCGGGGCGGCGGTACTCAATGGCTTGCATTTGATCGGCAAAGACTTGTCGAGCGTGAAAATTGTGACCTCAGGCGCCGGCGCTGCCGCCTTGGCTTGCCTTGATTTGCTGGTCATGCTTGGGGCGCCGGTAAGCAACATTTGGGTAACCGACATCAAGGGCGTCGTTTATGAAGGTCGCGTTGACGACATGGACGAGATCAAGGCGCGCTATGCCAAAGTGACCGATGCTCGTTCTCTGGGAGAAGTCATCGACGGCGCTGACGTTTTCCTGGGGCTGTCGGCTGGTGGCGTCATGAAGCCCGAGATGGTCGCCAAAATGGCGGCCAATCCGTTGATCATGGCGCTGGCCAATCCAACGCCTGAAATCACGCCTGAACTGGTCAAAAGCGTTCGTGACGATGCGATCATGTGCACCGGTCGCTCGGACTACCCGAATCAGGTTAACAACGTCCTCTGCTTCCCATTCATTTTCCGAGGCGCGCTGGATGTCGGCGCGACGACGATTACCGAGGAAATGAAAATGGCTGCGGTCAAGGCAATTGCCGAACTGGCGCGTGCCGAGCAGTCGGAGGTTGTCGCCTCCGCTTATGGCGAGAAAGCCACCGGTTTTGGCCCGGAATACCTGATTCCGCGTCCTTTTGATCCGCGCCTGATCGTCAAGATTGCGCCGGCCGTCGCCAAAGCCGGCATGGACTCGGGGGTGGCGACCCGCCCGATCAAGGACTGGGATGCCTACATTCAGGGACTGAACGAATTCGTCTATCACTCCGGCATGATCATGAAGCCGGTGTTCTCGCAGGCCAAGATGGCGCCGCGGCGGATTGTCTTCGCCGAAGGCGAGGATGAGCGCGTCTTGCGCGCCGTGCAGGTGGTCTGTGATGAGGGCATCGCGCGGCCGATCCTGATCGGGCGCCCGAATGAAATTTCCCGCTTGATCGAAGAAGCCGGACTGCGTATTCGGCCGGGAGACAATTTTGAAGTCATCCACTCCGAAAACTGCGAATTCTTCGATCAGCATTTTGACGAGTTCTGGAAGACTTACCACCAACTCACCGAACGCAAGGGCGTTTCCCCCGAGTTTGCCAAACGCGAAATTCGCCGTCGGGCAACGCTGTATGGTTCGTTGATGGTTCGCCTGGGGTATGCCGACGGCCTCATTTGTGGCACCTTCGGCAGTCACGAAACACATCGCGCTTATGTCCAGAAAGTGATCGGCACCGAGGCCGGCCACGATCGTTGTTACGCGATGAATCTGCTGATGCTTCCGGGGCGCACCGTCTTTATTGCCGATACTTACGTGAACTACGATCCGAGCGCAGAACAACTGGCCGACATGACCCTGCTGGCGGCCGAAGAAATCCGCAATTTCGGGATGCAGCCGAAGGTCGCACTTCTCTCCCATTCCACCTTTGGCGCTGCCGACACCCCGACATCACTGAAGATGCGTCAGGTTCTGGCGCTGCTCAACGAACGGGCACCGACACTCGAAGTCGAGGGTGAAATGCACGGCGATGCGGCGCTTGATGAAGACATTCGTCGGGCGGCGTTTCCCAATTCCCGGCTCAAAGGCCAGGCCAACTTGTTGATCATGCCAACGCTGGACGCCGCCAACATCTCGTTCAATCTGCTCAAGGTAGCCGCCGGGGATAATCTGACAGTCGGGCCGATCATGCTGGGTACCGCCAAGCCGGTCAATATCCTGACGCCAACCGCTACGGTGCGCCGTATCGTCAACATGACCGCACTGACGGTCGTTAATGCCAAGTGATTCGCAACCTTAACTTTTAATCCTATCTATCTATTTTGATTGAATTTTTGAATACATCTGCCAAACTGGGCTAAAATCAGGAGGTGCCTCAGGGAGTAAGAAAATGAAGCAAAAATTCAGAATTGCCTTGGTTGTTGGCGCCTTGTTCGGTGCTGGCGTGGCGTCACAAGGAGTCGCTGCAACCGCCAAGCAGGAACCCAAGGCAGCCAGCAAAAATGTCGCGCCGCAAAATATCAGCAACGCCACCGGTAAATCGGCGCCCAAGCAGGCGAACAAGGCGGGATCAAAAAAAATCGCTTCGGCGCCACCCGTCAAATCAGCAACCCCCTCTCGCTCACTGGCAGCCAAAGGTGACAAGCCGGTTCGCGTTGCCGCCAGCAGCAAGCCGATACGCAAGGTGGCCTTCAACGAAATCGACCCTGATCGGCTGGCTCTGTATTCGGCGTCGGCGCTGGTGATTGATCAAGTAACCGGGCAGCCCTTACTCGACAAAAATTCGCACGAAGTGGTGCCGATTGCCTCGATTTCCAAGTTGATGACTGCAATGGTCGTTCTCGATGCCAAACTCGACCTCAACGAAGTGATTGCGGTAGGCGACCAAGATGTTGACAACCTGAAAGGCACGCGCTCGCGCTTGCCCGTGGGGACGACGATGACGCGCGAGACGGCGATGTTGCTGGCGCTGATGTCGTCGGAAAACCGCGCCGCGCACACCTTGGGGCGGCACTATCCGGGGGGTATGCCGGCGTTTGTCGCAGCAATGAATCGCAAGGCGCAATCCTTGGGCATGCATAGTTCGCGCTTTGAAGAGCCAACCGGCCTCTCGAGCAACAACGTCTCCAGCGCCCGTGATCTGGCAAAAATGGTGACTGCCGCCGCCCGTTACCCGGAAATTCGCCAGTTTTCAACGACTGCCGAAGCGCGGCTGGAAGTCAACGGACACATCCGTGATTTTGGCAACACCAACGCTTTAGTGCGTAGCGATAATTGGGAAATTGGCCTTTCAAAGACGGGTTATATCTCTGAAGCGGGACGTTGCCTGGTTATGCAGGCGCGCGTCGCCGACAAGCCCGTGGTCATTGTGCTGCTTGACTCGGCCGGTAAAATGACCCGCGTCGGCGATGCCAACCGAATCAAACGCTGGATGGAAAGCGCCGGCTTGACAGCGGAACGCAAACCTACCTGACATTCGTTTCCGGCAAACCACCCAAGGTCGCGCAAGCGGCCTTATTTTTTTGTCTTGATAAAGCCTAGCGTCTGTGACACGGCGTCGGCTGTTGCTTTGACCTGCCTAGCCCAATCGGGGTTGTGGCGGTCAGAAGGAGCTGAAACGGAAAGCGCCGCAACGACCCGCCCCTCGTCATCTCGAATTGGCGCGGCAACACACTTGAGGCCGATTTCAGCCTCTTCATCATCAAAGGCGACATCGTGACGTCGTACTTTATCCAGCTCCTTTTCGAGAGCGGGTAGCGTGGTCAAGGAGTGCGGGGTTTTGCCGGGCAGGCCGGTGCGCTTGGCGTAGTCGCGAACCTTTTGTGCTCCCTCGGCGGCCAGAAAAAGTTTGCCGAGCGAGGTCAAATGCAGGGGCGCACGGCCACCCACAAGATAGACAACGCGTACCAGTGAACGTCCGGATGAGGTGCGCTCCAGGTACACGATTTCGTCATCATGGCGGGTCGCCAGATTGATGGCCTCACCAATTTTTTCGTGAAGCTCCTGCATGAAAGGCAGCGCAACTTCGCGAAAATTGATCCGTGATTTGACCAGGCTGCCCAGTTCAAGGAGGCGTATGCCGAGGCGATAGCTGCCCGGTTCCTGGCGCTCGACGAAACGAGCGTTAGTCATCGCCGCCAGAATGCGGTGAGCCGTTGAAGGATGTAATTCGGTACTGCTTGCCAATTGCTTGAGGCTGGCCGGCTCGGGTGATGCCGCCAGCGCATCAAGCAAAGACATCATCCGTTCGATCACCTGGATTGAACCAGGGGATCTGGTCGTGCCGAGAGTCGGGACGCTGGCAGCTTTGGGCAACTGTGTTCCTTTATTTGCTTGGTTTGAGCAGCTTGAGTAGCATGGGTCACTGCCGTCTCTTGTGCGGCGCAATATTAGCATGCGCTGAGGTCGTCGGCGATTCGGGGCGCAAAGCCGGCCAACGCTTTTCACCAACTTTACCCCGCGAGAAAAAAGGGTTTCGAAATGAATTTCGTCTCAGAAGGACCGGGAGCCATCCCGCTGTGGATCAATGGACACGCTTTTCTGACCGTCTGCGAGCGCTATTTCGACGTCACCAATCCGCAGAGCGGTGAAATAGTCCATCGGGTTCCACTGGCGGGTGCGGAGGAGGCGCTGCAAGCGGTTGCTTCAGCGAAATCTGCAGAGTCCGCGTGGGCCGAATCGGGACTCGCTGCACGGCGTAATTTTCTGCACCAACTGGCGGCGGCGCTTGATCAGTTTGCGGAGCATTTTGCGGCTTTGCTAATGAATGAAACAGGATTTGACAGCGCCCGTGCCACAGCCGAAGTCAGCGCCGCCATTGCCGCTCTGCGTGGCACGGCGGTTGGGGAAACCGGTATCGTCGCACTAGTCATCGACTCCAGCCGGCCACTGGCGGGGTTGGCGGAAGCAGCTGCACCGGCATGGATGGCGGGAGCGGTGTTGGTGATCAAGCCAAGTCCACGAGCACCCTCAGCCGCTTACGCGCTTTGCGAATTAAGCGCGCATGCCGACTGGCCGGGGGGGGTGCTGAATTTGCTGCAAGGCGATACGGAGGCCATCGCAGGTCTGTGTGCGGCTGATATTGACCGCCTGGTTTATGTCGGCGAAGCGAGCTTGGGAGATCAGGTCGGGGCTCTGGCCAGAAGCTCGGGAAAATACTTTGAATTGCACTCCTGACAGGATTATTCGACCTGTTCTCGATCAATGGTGGAAATACGCTAATAATTAATTGAGGGTAAATCATGTCAATCAGCTTTGCCGTGCGCGGTGAATACATCCAGCTGGATCAGTTGCTCAAAGCCACCGGTTTGTCAGATTCGGGCGGCTCTGCCCATGCCGCCATTGCCGAGGGGCGAGTGCGGGTCGATGGTACGGTCGATACCCGCAAACGGGCTAAATTGAGACCCGGACAGCGGGTACTCTTTGCCGAAGAAAGTATCGAACTGGTCGCCGCTGAGGTTTAATCGAGCCAGCGGATCGGCGAGGCAAGCGGCGGGCGATACCCTTGGCGACCCCGATAAATTTCGGCAATACGCTCAATGTCAGCCGCCATATCGCCGCTCAGTTCGAGATAACAAAGTACCCCTACTTCGCGTCTGGCGTAATCAACGCAGGCCAGTGCGACGGGCACTTGAGCGGCCAGCGCAATACGGTAGAAGCCGGTTTTCCAGCCCGCCGCCCGACTGCGCGTTCCCTCCGGGGCAAGCGCCAGCATGAAGTTCTGGTGACGATCAAATTCGCTTGCCATTTGTTCAACAAAGCCGCTCCGTTGCCGGCGATTGACTGGAATACCGCCCATCCAGCGCAGAAGAATTCCGAGCGGCCAGCGAAAAAGCGTGTCCTTGGCGACCCAGTGAGCGCCCGTGCCCAGCGTAGTTTTGCCAAGCATGGTGTAAAGGAAGTCCCAGTTGGAGGTGTGCGGGTAGGCAATCACCACCGCTTTGGGCGGACGAACGGCGGGCACCAGAAGCGTCCAGCCCAGCGTGGCGAGCAGCCGCCGTGCAAGAAATGCCATCATCTCTCGGCTACCCGGTTGGCCTGCCAGCTGAGCGGCGCCCGCCATGCTGCCAGCCAGTCGCGGAACTCTGCCGAGGGCATTGGGCGGGCGATACCGTAGCCCTGCGCATGAATGCACCCCAGATCGAGCAGTGTGTCGCCTAATGCGGTCGTTTCGACACCTTCAGCAATGACTGAACGATTGAATGCCTGAGCCAGGCCGATGACGCCTTTGACGATGGCCAAGTCTTCAGCGTCGATTTTCATGTCGCAGACAAATGACTGGTCGATTTTCAGTGTTTGGGCGGGCAGGTGTTTGAGATAGAGCAGTGAAGAGTAACCGGTACCAAAGTCGTCGAGCGCAAAGGAAATGCCGAGCGCCCGGCAGGACTCAATCACCTCGGAAACATGCGAGGTGTCCGAAAGAGCCGCAGTCTCAAGAATTTCCAACTCGATGCGCCCGTGCGGCAGCGTCGGATGCAGGCTGAGCATGAGGCCTAAGCGGGCGGTGAAGTTGGCGAGCGAGAGATGGCGGGCAGCAATATTGATACTGATCGACAGTTGCAGCCCCTGATGGTGCCAGGCGTCGGCTTGGCGCAAGGCTTCGCCGATTACCCAGTCGCCGAGCGTGATGGCGAAATCGCTGTTTTCGGTGACAGGCAGAAAATCGCCAGGGTGAATCAGTCCGCGCTCTGGGTGGCGCCAGCGAATCAGCGCTTCGGCACCGGTGACAACGCCACGCTGCATGTCAACCTTGGGTTGGTAGAAAAGCTCAAATTCCCGGTTGCGCAGAGCCGCTTCGAGCGCTTGCAATGCCGCCATTTCGGTACGCGCAACCTGATCTTTCATCGGGTCAAAAAGAAAGTAACGATTGCGCCCGGTTTGTTTGGCGATGTACATCGCCTGATCTGCGTGGCGCAGCAGCAAATCGGGATCAACGCCGTCATCCGGGTGGACGGTAACGCCAACACTGGCCGAAACGGTCATCCGGTTGCCATCAATTTCGTAGTGCAGGCTGGCTTCGGCAAGTATGCGACGAATAACGTCGAGACCTTGTTCCAGATTGTCGAGATCATTGAGGAGAATGACAAATTCGTCACCACCCAGGCGCGAAAGTGTATCGGTGTCGCGTAAAGAGCCCTGGGTGCGCTGTGAAAACTCGATCAAAAGGCGGTCACCGGCAGCGTGCCCGTAATGGTCGTTGACCGCCTTGAAGCCGTCGAGGTCGAGCATGCAGACAGCCAACTGGGTCTTGTTGCGGTTGGCCAGGGCAATCGACATATGCAATCGGTCATGCAGCAGGGTACGGTTTGGCAGTCCGGTCAGCGGGTCAAAATGGGCGAGATTTTCGAGGTGTTGCTCGTGCTCTTTTTGCTGACTGACATCTGAAAATATGCCGACGTAGTGACAGATTTCGTTCGCTTCGTCGCGAACCGCAGAAATATCGAGTCGCTCTATGTAGGCTTCGCCCGATTTTTTCAGATTTTGATGTTCTCCTTGCCACTGCCCGGACTCATTTAACTGACTCCAAAGCATCTTGTAAAATCCATTGCCCTGATGTTTAGCATTGAGCGTGCTGATATTTTTGCCGAGAACCTCATTGCGCTGGTAGCCGGTAATTTGCGAAAAAGCCTGATTGACATCAACAATGTTGCCCTTCGCGTCAGAAATGATGATGCCTTCACGAATGTGCATGAAGACACTGGCGATCAGGCTGAGTTGTTCGGCAGCGCGATGCCGCTGGGTCACGTCAAAGCAGGTGCCAAGGTAACCGGCAAACTTCCCCTCGATGTCGTTGAAAGGGCGCCCCATGTCGGTAATCCAGCGATATTCTCCATCATGCCGGCGCATACGATATTCCATGGAAAACGGCATTCGTGCCTTGAAGTGCGTGTGGTAAGTCTCCAGGCACGCGGGCAGATCTTCGCTATGAACGCCTTCCATCCAGCCGTCACCAAGCTCCTGATCCATGCTGCGACCGGTGAATTCGAGCCAGGTCGCATTGAAGTAGTTACATTTTGAATTGGTTCCGGCGCGCCAGATCAGCGTCGGAAAGTGCTCCAGCACAGTCAGGTAAAAGTCGAGTGATTTTTGAACACGCCCCTGGCTCTCGGACAGTTCGCGGGTGCGCTGCTCGACCCGCTGTTCAAGATGGTCGCGCGCCAAAGTCAATTGGTAATCAGAAGCCTCCCAGCGTTTGGCAAAACGCATGGCCAAAGCGACTCCGAGGCTGCCGGTCACCAAGAGAATAAGGGCAACGAGCAAAGTAATTTGGCGGGAAGCAGGCTCAATCTCCTCGGTGACCGACTCGAGTCGCCGCGAGAGCACCAATTTCCAGCCGGAGTCGAGGGGAGACACAAAACTCAGCCAAACAATACCTTGCGCATCAGTCCATCGCTTGAAGGAGATATCGTGGGTTACCGCCGACATCTCTTTCGAAAAGGGGAACTCAGCTTTTTGCAGGCTCTTGCCGGCATTGATCAGCGTATTGTCACTGCGGCCAATCAGCATCCCTTGACGATCCGTCAAGAGGCCGTAATCGAAGGGAGCGATAACGCTGGCGGCGAGCAGTTTGGATATTTCGCTCAGATGGAGCACCCCTCCCAGATGCGCATAAATTTGACCATCCTGGCCAATGAGCGGGTTGTTGACGACAACCGCCGGCAGACCATCCAGGCCGATAAAGCTGTCGGAAAATACCAATTTCTTGCCATTTTTCGCTTCCTGAAAATAGGCACGATCAGCCAGGTTGTGCTTTTTCAGGGACTGCTGAATTGCGTAGGGATGAGCGAGATAGAGATCGCCATCGGGCAGCAAAATAAATGCCACGGCAAGGTTGTTTGGTCCGGCAAGCAAGGCATCCAGCGCTTTGCGCTTGTTTCGCTCGAGGCCGGAAGGAATACCGTTGATTGAGTGATCGATGCGGTCAACCGAGGACAGCGAGTCAAAATCAGGAAGCTGACCGGTGTAATCAAGTGCCCGTGTGGTGCTGTCCAGCCTTTCCTGAATGGTGTGCGAAATGCTGTGTACCAGTGCACGATTTTCGTTCGACCAGCGTTCGATGACAAGACGCTGATGCGAGCGCTCGACGAACAGCCAGACTGCCACCAGAGCGGTCAATCCCGGCACAATAAACGCGAGCAGAATCTTCTGCTTCTGGGTCATTCGAACCGTCTCTCCTTGAACCGATGGACGTCAGTACTTGGCTTGATTAAAACACAAAATATCTGGTGGGATTTTCAAGCAAGGGATATTTTTGCAGTAACAGCACCCGCCTTTATTGAGATTATCTGCGCCTAAAAAAACAAGGTCTTACGCATGACTTCTCCGACCATCCAAAGGTTTGGCGAATCTTGATCCTGACCAGTGATTTGGCAGAACGATATGCCCATTGCCTTATCCAGGGAGACAAATTTCCCGCTCGGGGCTCTTTGCCGTCGAATCATTTCGCAGCTCGTCAATGGCGTCCTTGTATGGTGGCGATTTCAGGTTGTCGGGCGGGTGGCGCTGAACAAAATCTTGGGCAGTGTATCCAGTGGGGCAATTTTCGAGCCCCACCGCTTGCCTTGTCACGGCGCTCTTGCTGATCGGCCCAATCAAGGCGGGAGCGTCTCCCGCCCTGTCAGGAGACGGTTATTCCCGGGGCATCAGGAATGACGCTTTTTCGCGCACCCGGATATCGGGATTTTCTTCTGACTTGATCTCGAAGTGGATCTTGTTGGCTCCCTTTTGTCCGGCATCCGGCGGCACGCGAACAACCGCCATGAAGGACTGCAGTGATGCGGCGGGAACCTCCACTTCACTGCTGCCATCAATGCTGACCCCGGGCAAGCCCTCGACAGTGATTTTGTAGCGATGCGCACGCTCTTCGGTATTCATGATGTGCAGCGAAAAGACGTTTTCGATCTGCCCGTCGTCAGCTTCGCGAGCCAGCGTAGAACGGTCGCGGATGATGTCAACCTTGAGTGGCACACGATTGGCAAGAAACCAGGCGGAAAGCAAGGTGATCAAGATCAGTATGGCTGTGTAGAGGAGGATGCGGGGACGGAAGACATGGCTGAGGATTTCCTTTTTATCGAGCTTCCGAGCCATCGCGTTTTCGGTCGAATAACGCACCAGGCCGCGCGGCAGGCCGACCTTGTCCATCACCTGATCGCAAACGTCCACGCAGGCTGCGCAACCAATACATTCGTACTGCAGGCCGTTACGAATGTCGATGCCGGTTGGGCAAACCACCACACATTGATTGCAATCGACACAATCCCCCAAGCCGGCAGCTTTGACGTCTACGCCTTTTTTACGCATCCCACGAGGCTCGCCGCGCGCTTCATCGTAACTGATGATCAAGGTATCCGGATCGAACATCACGCTCTGGAATCGGGCATACGGACACATGTGTTTGCACACCTGTTCGCGCATAAAACCGGCCATCAGGTAGGTAAAGCCGGCATAAAAGAATATCCAGAAAGTCTCCCAGCCACCGAGATTCCAGGTAATCAGGTTGTGCGCCAGCTCCTTGACCGGACTGAAATAGCCAGCGAGGGTGAAGCCCGTCCATAACGAGAGAACAATCCAGAGGAAATGCTTGATCATCTTGAGCCGGATTTTGCGCGCAGTCATCGGCCCCTTGTCGGTCTTGATCCGGGCGTTGCGATCACCTTCAACCCAGTTCTCAATCCACATGAAGCATTGGGTATAGACCGTCTGCGGACAGGCGTAACCGCAAAACAATCGCCCGGCGATGGCGGTGACAAGAAACAGGGCATAGGCTGAAACGATTAGCAAGACGGCCAGATAAATCACATCCTGGGGCCAAAACACCAGGCCGAAGATATAAAACTTGCGCTCGACGAGGTGAAAAAGGAGAGCCTGACGGTCATTCCATTCAAGCCACAGGCCACCATAAAAAATCGCCTGGGTAAGGATAACCATGATGATGCGCCAGTTATCAAAGAAACCGCGCACCCGCTTGGCATAAATAACCCGGTGTTTTTCGAAGGCGCGAATTGGCGCTGGCGTCGGTGGTGGAGGGACGGAAGTATCTGGAGTGGGGTTCATGGCATGCTCAATGATGTAAATTTTGAGTAGGTTAAGCCCCAGTGCCGGTTAATGGCAATGATTTCAGTGCTATGGAACAATTTTGCAAGGACACAATCTTCGCGGTCTAACGCCATATTTTATAGATGGGTTCGCCGGAGGCTTACAGTTTGAAGAGGTAAAAACGGGCTAAATCGGGGCTTAATTCGGGGCGGATTTTACCTGTTTTTGAGCTGCTGATTTCGGGGCTACCGGCGCTGGGGCGCTGGTTTGGATCTGTGTATAGCCGAAAGATTGTCGGTTGGGAGGTGCATGACAGCGATCACGCCGATCATGCGGTTACCGTCAGAATAGGCGAATGTCGACGTACCTCAATGAATCTCTTTGAACAACCAGAAAAAGCAAAAGCCCCGTGGATAGGGGCTTTGCGAACTCTATTGAACTTCTTTAAATAACTTGCTGGTGCCGCTGACCGGAATCGAACTGGTGACCTTCGCATTACGAATGCGCTGCTCTACCAACTGAGCTACAGCGGCGTCCAAGAGGCAGTATTCTACAGAAGTCCTCTACGACGGGCAATACTGAGGTTGCCAAGTTGGAAAGTGACAGGGATGGATCGACGTCAGTGCAATCGCATGAATCTTATACAAAACCGAGGAGCTCTGCGCGATAGTTGTCTGAGGTGGCGATTGAACACGGTCTAGGGCGAAATCCGCCCACGGGTTGCCGAAAGGCAGTCAAAACCCCGATACGGAGCCCAAAAACCGACTGAAATCCGGTTTCAAGGCGCCACAAGGGGTTTCAAATGTTCGATTCATGTTTGTCAGAATTCGATTGCCGGAGGCGTCAGGGGAAAATTCAACAACCTGTTAAAGATGTGACAAAGGGCCATTTTTGAAAATAAATGGCAGGCTTGAGAAATCACAGGGTTTCGTGTTTACCAGCCTTCCGAGGGAATAGGCAGGATAAAACGTGTTTGCCCGATCTCGTGATTTTCAAGCATGGGCTTGCCTGGGACCGATTGGGCGTGTATAGTACTGCCTCTCTACGGAGCGGCGGGTGTGGCTCATAACCCGAAGGTCGCAGGTTCAGTCCTGCCCCCGCAACCAAAAGCCCTGGATCGGCTAATGGCTCTGATAGAGAGTGTTTTGAAAGAAGAGGGTGGTAAGAAATTCTACGAAATGTCTTGACGAGTTAAGTGGAGTGGTTCATAATCTCGCTTCTTTGCTGC
>CAJBDJ010000036.1 GCA_903951825.1 uncultured Pseudomonadota bacterium | reverse complement strand
TCAAATAATGCTACTAATCATCTTGAAAATTAAATTCGTGCCATTACATTTATTTTCAAAAAATCGCCCTGAAACCCGCGCAAACACTGGGGGACTGGGGTGAAAAATGGGGATTTTAAGATGCGAACTGTCGAACCCGGGAGCCCAGTTTTAGCCCTTGTGTTTTGAGTGGTGGCGGACTTGGCAAAATGAGGTAAATTATACCATATGCATGAAATTTACGGGGTTTTTCAACGGCTTGTTAAAGAGCGCTCGCCGAGGAAAATTTGGGCAATTCAGTTTTAATTCCAAGATGTATCCCAATAGCCACCACTAGGCCGCTTACGATGTCAGTGAGGTGATGCTGATGCACGAACAAGGTGGAAGCCATGATAGAAATCAGCCAAAGCAACCAAATGAATTTTGACAACTGCTTCGCCGAAGCATTCAAGAACGCGAAAAGTATCAAGGAGCTAAATACAATGTGCAGGGATGGAACCATGTTGTGAGGCTGATCTACAACAAAGAGTCCAGAAAAGATTGACTGGTAAAGGGGGTCCTCTGGGATTACTCGGCCGAATCCAAGATGAGAAGGAATCACTAGAAATGCGAGGCTCGACAATAGCGTCCCAATCAGAAGTCGCTTTCCTAAGGCCTGAAGTTGAATGACATTCAGAAAAAGAGGTGGTGCAAGAAATAAGAGGTACATGGAAAAGTAGACCCAAATGAACTCTGGGACAAAAGGAATCTTTAACTCGGCATTGCAGTAGAGACCCAAAGTATCCGTCCGTTGCGCGGTAATCCAGTTGCATAGCGGGTACGTGGGGAAAAAAGCCAAGCTGATATAAAAAACCCAGCGAGAATAGGTCTTCCAGATATCCATTAAGGAATCGGCGTGAGTCGTCATCGGTGTTTCCATCAGTCCTTTAGTTGTATGGAGCGCAGATGCGGCAAAATCAATCCCAGCAATAGCGTACGGAATGTATAAACGAGTAAACTGAACTCAACCAAAGCAGGATTAATTCTGCTTGCAATGTCCCGATGCGCCTCTGGGAGCAAGGTCCAGTGCAGTTTTTCGTTTTCATGATGTGCTGTGTGGTAGCCGACATTGAACCAGATGACGTTGATCAATCCGACGAAGTTCCGAGAGTGGTTGTAGCGTGAGCCGGCAACGGCATGAGCGTGTTGGAGGTAGTTCGAGGCGAGAAGAAAATGCAGGCCCACGAGCTGCGGGATCAGAACGTATATGGTGGCCTTGATAGGGTCGAGCCAAAATACAGTTATCCAGAGCGTTAGAAGCGGAACATGCAATGCGACCACCCACCAGAACTCATCGCGTTTCTCGCGCCACAAACTGGCAAGATGCTTTTTCCTGAGTTCCTGCAGCGCGGGCAGCACTTGAAAAGGGAAAACGAGATAACCGATGAGAGTGTTCTCAGCTGAATATCGCGCAACTCGGGTCAAATCCTCCGCTCCCTGATTAAAACGATGATGGCTGGCAACGTGGGCCGGCTGGAACAGAAAGACTGGCTGTCCTTGAAGGATTCCGATCCACATGTCCGTTAGCCGGTTGAGCCATGATGCTCGCCAGATCGGAACATGCGCATGATTGTGACTGATACAGCAGACACCGATGACGAGCACCAGAATGCCGACATATGCCTTCACATCGAAGGATGCCTGCATCCACGACCACGCTACTAAAGCTGGCAAGCCAAGAAGGTAGGCCAAGCTCTGCCAGTCACGCGAATTATTCACTTTGGCTAATCCTTGCGTCACCGCATACCAGCTTTCGGAAGTGTGCAACCAATGTTTGCAATGTTGGTTTGCGAATGAAATCCTCCAGACCAGAAAACAGGAGGTCATGTTCCATTTCAGGCAGGAAGCGTTTCGCGGACAGCGTCAGCAACATCATCATTTGTAGAGAATCGAGACCGAAATCGAGCAAAGATTGGTCATGGGGTACCCTAGTGCGAGTGTTTTCAGTGAGATCCTTAACGATATTGCGCATTGCATCGAGCATGTCATCGTGGGCGGCTTCGCTGTCCTCCTGATGCACCGGACTTTCAACTGGTAGGCGCGTTCTATCAATTTTCCCATTTGTATTGAGCGGCATGTCGTCGAGCGCGACGATGCGTGATGGAATCATATAGGCGGGCAATGATTCAACGAGCACTTGGCGCAAGAGGGTCTCGCTCGCGCCGGAAATCAAAGTCACAAAAGCGGTCAGCCGAATACCATTGGCAGACCTTTCTGGGAGCACTGCAAATTCGCGGCACAAATGACTCGCCGCAATGGCTGCATCAATCTCTCCCGGTTCGATGCGGTACCCCAATATCTTCACTTGCTGGTCGGTGCGGCCCAAAAAATCGAGCGCGCCATTTGGAAGGCGTCGGGCACGATCACCAGTACGGTAAGCGCGCGCCCCCGCACGGAAAGGGTGAGTGGTAAATCGGACGCTCTCGTCCGGGCGAGCCAGATATCCCTCCGCTAGGCAAGAACCGGCAAGGTAGATTTCACCTGCTTCGCCGTCAGCAACAGGGATGGCATCTTCATCGAGTAGTAAGGCTTCGGTATTCGCGATGGGATACCCAATGGGCACGAAGGCATCAACATCGCGATCTGCGTTGAAGCGATGCATCACACATCCCACTGTCGCTTCCGTCGGGCCATATTCATTGAATATTTCTGCACATTCCCCGGATTGACGGTAAATTACTCTGGCCAGTTGGGTCGGCAGCGCTTCGCCGCCAACAATGAACCTCCGCAAATTGCTCTTCCCAATCCCCAGTCCTTCAAAAAGCCGGAGGTGTGAGGGTGTTAGCTTGACTGCGTTGACTTCTGGATCGGCGAGGATGGCGGAAATCGTGAGAAGCGCATCGCGCTGCGGAAAGACACGGATTTCACCGCCGCTGACGAGCGGCAGGAATATTGAGGTCAGCGTCAGATCGAAGGCAGGCGAAGTAAAAAAGGGAAATACCGCTCGATCAACCATGTCCGACAAATAGCTTTCCTTGGCCCACAAGAGATAGTTAACAATACTGGTCTGGCCAACCACGACCCCTTTAGGATGGCCGGTAGAGCCTGAGGTGTAGAGGACATAGGCAGGGGTTTTCGCAGTGAACTCGCAACGTACATCATCTGTGCCGGCAGTCTCTTCCAGCAATTCAGACAGAAGCAAGTGTTGGGAAAAGCCGGCAAGATCGGCATGCATTTCATCCGTGAGCAGACAAACTGGGGAGCAGTCATTCAAAACAAACCGAATCCGCTCACGAGGCCAGTCTGGATCCATCGGAACGAAGCTGGCACCGACATGCAGAATACCGAGTACTGCGATAACGGACTCAAGGTGGCGACCCCCAAGAATCGCCACCTTGTCACCTGGCGCGACGCCGTATTGCTGCAATCGATGGGCGCACGAAGCAGCAAGGCGTTCCAGCTTCCGGTACGCCAGTTGGCGCCCCTCTTCGCTCAAGGCAATTCGCTCCGGGTAAACCTTGGCCTGCAGGGCAAATAGTTCGTAGAGCCTTATCTCTGGACAAATACCTTGGGGACCTTTGAGTGTTTTATCGTCCATTTGCGCCAGAATTGAGGCGGGGATTGACAATTCACACGGCCTTAGTTCTGCACAAAGATTGTCGAGTAACTTTGCCAGACGCCCCTCTTCACCGGCAGCAGCCGGAGCGGAGGCCGCGATCTCCAACCCGTGATCGTGCTGGGTCGTAATCAAAGTAATCGCTGATCCTGGCGCATCAAAAGGGAGCAATGCCACCGATTTCGGTACACAGCCCGACACCGAAAATTCACGCAACGCAATGGGCGAAACATGAGAGATCGTTGCGGAAAACAGATAGCGATCGTTCCGCACCTGAAACGCGTGTAGCCAACGGAAGAGCCTTTGTAGAACAAACCTCGGGACTTTAGGAAACAGGGCATCCCACCCGGAAATGGCCCGCTCTTCGTTTCGCCTCAGTGCATCTAGGATATCCCGATAATATTCAGTCCATCCGACAGTGAGCGCTTTTTGCAAAAATAGGGCGTTGCTGAGATTAACTGTGGAACGCAACGAAGCATCTATATGACGAAGATCGATGGGTAGCATGATCCGGCTGCTTTCACCTGGATGTGCTTTCTCGGCCATGGCGCCCAGTGCGCCCGCGAGCCGCGCTCCCACCGCTGCCACCTGCCCAGGGATAAAGCGATGTTCCCAAACAAATCCGGTTTTATCAGCAGCAGGTGGCCCAAGTGGCGAATGTTTGTCTGGCCAGAGCGCAGTTCTGTGTGTGGGATGCTTCCAACTTTTTAGATACTCGTAGTCAGAGATATTTTCAGCCGTACCAAGTAAAGCTTCTCCGCGAAGTACACGAAAAGTCTCTCGTGCAAAAAAAAGCAATCCACCGGCATCCATCAGGGCATGCGAGCAACGAAAAACCAAACCGGCACCCTGCCAATAAAGCACTTCAATGGGTGGCGATGCCGTGATTGAAAACGGCTGGTGAAAACACGGATGGGCGAGGGACAATGTTTCCGTGGCAGGAATGATGCGGATAGGTGGCGTTTTCCCACTATCTGCCCACCAAGTGCCGGCTACAGTCAGCCTGGCGGCGGGATGGGCGCTTGCCGCAGCAGCAAGGGCGTTCTCCATATCCTCCAGTGGCGGGAGGGTGATAACCTCGATCTTGAGTTGAATCGCAAAAGGTGGAAAGGACGAGGTGGCGGATAAATAGATCCATTCAAAAGGGGAAATCTTTCGGTATTTCGGCAGTGTCTTAAGCAAGGTTTCACGCATGGTAATTACGGACGATGCGCCTGCGTTTGATTCCGGAATCCAGGGTGGGGATGGTCGTATGCAACTCCCATCCAATAAGCCTAGACTCGACCCCGAGTTGCTCGAATGTCACTCCCAGATGTTCTTTGAGTGTTGCGAGTTTGGGTTCGTCCACACTGGCGTGTAGCCGCAGAGTCGTTTCCGCCGTCTGGATTAATCGATAGTCCGCTTCCCGTGGAAGATGTCTAACGAAAACGCGTGACAGGACATCCGCAAAAACGGTGATGGTTTCCCGCGCTTTTCCCGGCAGTACCAAAGCGTCGTCACAGCGCCCTTCAATCGCCTCAATCGTGCGGGTGACGCGCCCACACGGGCACGGTGCCTGGCTTGCGATCAGAACGTCGTTCAGTCGGTAGCGAACGAAAGGTTGAGTGAGCCTTGTAAAATCTGTGATGATTGGCATGAAACGTCGTTGCTCGTTATCCAGCCAACATGGCTCGATATGTAGATATTCCTCATTCAGATGTAAAGTCCCATGTTCGCATGTGCTGGCCAAGAAACCTTCTGTCGCCTGATAGACCTCGTGTACTTGGTGAAATGCCTGTTCGATCAATTGACGGTCCAGGGGCTCAAGTACCTCGGCCACGGAAATGACTTTTTTTGGACGAATCAACGTTTCGCCGACAATTACTTTCAGCGCGAGCTCTCGTAGAACCTGCGCAGGCGCTACGATGATGGTCGCCTGGTAGCGCTTTAGTGCGGCGATATTGCTTTCAAATGAGTCGAACAAATCAAAGAAATGGAATGTCAGCCAGCGTGACTGAACAGTCTCATACACATTGCTATTGGCGCGCAAAAAAAGGGCAACCCTCTCGCCGGCGAATAGACCTTCTGGGAGCATTTTTGCGAGCATGATTCCCGCCCATTTTGCGGCCTCCTGATCGCTAATCGCAAACACGCCACGTTGTCCCGATGTGCCTGAAGAAAGGCCGACATTGATCTTGCCCAGCTTGGGTTTGAAATCCCTGGAATGTTCGCAGGCCAAGGCTGTATCAAAGACCTTCTGAAATTTCAGTCCAGCCGTATTCATCGTGTCGAAGTTGGCCAGCATCCCAGCCTTATCCAATTCGGGCCACATACTTATCGGGATGGCTGCATAGCGAGCGTAGTGGCGACTGCGTGCGATCAGTGTCGCGCGAAAAGCATCGAGTTTTTCCTGCTGGTGGCGTTCGAGCGCTTCCCGCGAGTCGAATACCAAGCACCTTGCCCGGTAGTAAGCCAGCAAGACGCGTAGCAGCCTCAACATGAGTTGCTTTCGGATGCTTGCTGATGGGTCAGCAAGATTTCGATTCCATTTTGATGCAAGCGCTGCATTTTTCTTAAGGTGTCGTAATAGTTTGAGCGGTTGTCTTGAACAAGAAACGAAAGCTCCGACGGCCCACGTAATTCGGTATAGTTTTCCGGAGCCCAGGCCGCATCCGAGGCGAGCAAAGTCCATCCACTTTCAGTATGAACAAATGCTCCGAGATGGCCGATCGCATGCCCAGGCAATTCGATCAGATAGACCTCACCGCTTCCATCGATATCCCTCGCGCTCTCGAATGGGATAAGGTTGGGTGGCAATTTCATCTGTGGTAGTTCGTGCAGGAAGGTGGTTCGTTCCGGCATGTCCAGTGGAACCAGTCCAGGTAGGAATGCTCGACGCAGTGCAGACAGGCCTTTTAAGCCTTGAATGCTTTGCCACCCTTCTGCAGCACAGACGATGCGTACCCCTGGGAAGTCCAGTAAGCCGGCAATGTGGTCGGCATGAAAATGCGAAACAACGATATTACGCAAGTCCGCGGCGTGTATCCCCATGCGTTTGAGCTGCAGGACGATGGGAGCTTGAGCATTCAGGTGAATCGGGGTTACGAGCGGATAGAGACGATAGATTCCATGTGCGGCATCCATAAAATGCTCGGAATAACCGGTATCCCATAGATGCAAGCCGCGCGAAGTCTGGATCAGGTAGGCGCGAGAGGGAAAGCAGCGGTTCTTTAAGCCCGCCCCTTTTAGGGCCATACACCCCGGATGCGAGCAGTAGCCGACATCAAAAGCTGTAATGCTAGCCATGTGTCCTCAGCCAGACTGCAGTGCGATGAATGCCTTCATCCAGTGTCACGGGCGGGACGTACCCAAGCACATTGTTTGCATGTGCGATATTCAAGGTCATGTCGTACGCCAACACTCCGGCACTATATCGAGTGAGCCGTGGCTCCTTGTTCGTGACCGCGGAAATGCATTCCATGACCCTCGCGCCAAGCGCTACCGCTGGATAGGGAATGTTCAGGATTTTCATACGTTGCTCGAGCTTGTCCACAAACAGTTTTTCAAGCACCACCGCAATCCGCTCTGGTTTGTCGTTCGTGATATTGAAAGCCAATCCGGAGGGCAGATCATCTTTGGTGGTTGCCAGCCACATAGCGTGCACAACGTTTTCCACGAATGTCATGTCGATGATGGCTTGCCCCCCGCGCGGTAGCGGCAAGCGCCCATTCTTGACAGACAGCATATGCGCCAAACGAGGGATCAATACTTGGTCGTAAGGTCCAAAGATCGCTCTAGGGCGCAAGATCGACGTCCGCAATTTCGGAAATCTTGTGTTGATAGCTTCCACTTCTGCCTCGCCCAACAGCTTAGTGCGAGCGTACTCATTCGCGGGTGTCGAGGCTCGAAATGATTCGACAATGTTGTAGCGATGGGTGAAATCGAAGTAAATCGCTGGAGTTGAGATGTGTATAAAACGCCTTACTCCCGCTTTGCCAGAGGCTTCAAGCAAATTTCGTGTTGCAAGAACATTGCTGTTTTCGAAAAGCTGGCGTGTCCCCCAGGGAGACGACAACGCTGCGCAGTGCCATACGACATCTACCCCATCAAGCAGTCTGGATAATTCCTCATCGGTGGCATGAGCAAGATCGATTGCGGTAAAGGGGATGCATAGATTTGAAAAAAACTGTCCAGTGGTAACTTTTCGGCCCGTGGCTTGTATTTCAATGCCGTGCGCGTGTAAATATTCGACAGCATTGCGTCCCAGTCCACCTGTTGCGCCAGTTACCAGAATTCGCATTTAAATATCCAGGACTAGTCCGCCGATGCTGACCCCGGCTGCCGTCCCCAGCATAAGCGCGCGGGTGCCGGCACGCAGCCTGCCTGTTGCAAATGCCTCATGCAACGCAGTTGGAATGGACGCGGCCACCTGATTGCCGTGAGTCTCATAAATATTGACCACTCGCCCGGGATCCAAGCCGATACGTTTGATCATATGCGCCATACCCAGATGGCTGGCCTGATGTGGCACGACCAAATCCACGCTATCCAGTAGAATGCCACGTTGATCCATTAACTCATTCATAAAATCAGGCATTTTGAGCGAGACTAGTTTCAATACCTGCTTGCCATTCATTCTGAACAAGTAGTCTTTATCGACAGCCCCTTTAGAGGGATTGCACTTTGTTCCCCCGGCACGTATTTCGCAGAACTGCCTGCCTTCAACATAGGTTTTGAAAAGGAATGATCGTATTCCTTGTTGATCATTACCCTTTTCCAAAACCACAGCGGCAGCACCATCGCCAAAAATCAACGAAGCCTCCGGCTCATCCCAATCGAGACCGCGTGAAGGCTGGTCAGCAGACACTACCGCAATCCGTCTATAAGTTCCTGTGCTGAGTAATGATGCCGCGACTTTGAGCGCCATCATAAAACCTAGGCAACTCGCGTTGATATCGAACGCGGGCACCCCTTCCGATAAGTTTGCATGAGCTCCGATCGCACAGGCTGTCGACGGCAAAGCTTGTTCTTGGACCCCGCAGGCTGATATGAGTAAATCGATTGAGCTTGATGGAATCCCCGCATTTCTTACCGCATCTGTCAATGCACGCGCTGCCAATTCACTTTGCGATTCATTTGGAGCGGAGAAACGTCGGATAACGACACCTGATTTTTTTTGGGTAAAACCCGACCCCCGATTGAGTTTTTTGTCCAACTCCGCAGAACTTACTTCAATCGCAGGATTTGCCTTTCCGGTAGCTAATACTCTAAGACTAAGCATCAGGTCATATCCTCAACGTAGGTTAGGACACGCTGCAAAATTGAAGTGATGTGCTGTTTGTTAATCCAGAAATACACTTCTTTCCCAACTTTCTCGCTTTCAAGCACGCCCGCCCGTTTCAGAACTTGAAGATGGTGCGAAATCGCCGTGCGACTCAACGTACTATTGGAAACGATTTGTCCAACATTTAGACGCTCCCCGGCTTCGAATGAAAGCAATATGCGCTGACGGTGAGCATCCCCAAGAGCAACGAATAGCTCTGAGCCGTCGAGCCACTCATCAGGCAATTTGTGTAGGTAACTAGATATCATAACTATATTATTGTTTATATAGGCATGATTGTCAAGAGGATTTTGCTTGGATATTTCCGTCCATAGGAGGAGTTGAATCTAGTCTCGACAGAAGCGATCCACTGATTCGAATTCAGTCGGGCGCACCAAATATTTAACGGGTTAGGTGATTTTCACCTGACCCGTTTTTGTTTTTGGGGACGTCAGTGATCACTCCGAGAGGATTGAGTAACCACGCTCTTGATGAAAAATCCGGGCGGGTCGCAACATGGCAGGCGCAATTCCCCCCGGCCTTCCGTCTCCCGGCCTCAAGCCGGCCGCCGGAACTCGTGGAAAAATTGATCGGGGCGAGCGTCTGCCAGTTGCGTGAAAGCAATGTTAGTAATAGGGTTTCCCCTTTTCGCAAGCGATTGACTGGAGGAGACAAAAATGAAGAAAACCTTACTTGCCGCCCTGTTGACGGCAATGGCTGCCGGCGCTCAGGCGGAAATCAATGTTGGGGTAACGCTGTCGGCGACCGGCCCGGCCGCCTCGCTGGGTATCCCGGAGAAAAATACTATCGACCTGATGCCGAAAATGATTGCCGGGCAGAAGGTAAATTACATCGTTCTCGACGATGCCTCCGACACCACCACGGCAGTCAAGAACACCAAGAAATTGATCAGCGAGCACAAGGTGGATGTGGTGATCGGCTCGACCACCTCGCCCAATTCTCTGGCGATGATCGATGTCGTCGCCGAGGGTGAAACGCCGATGATTTCGATGGCGGCGGCGGCACGCATTGTCGAGCCGATGGACGAAAAGAGAAAGTGGGTCTTCAAGACACCGCAAAACGACGCGCAAATGTCCACAGCCCTGGTCGAGCACATGACCAGCAACAATATCAAGACCGTTGCCTACATCGGCTTTTCGGATGCCTACGGCGAGGGGTGGTGGAACGAGTTTGCGAAGATTGCCCAGGCGCGCAAACTGACGCTGGTCGCCAACGAGCGCTTCAACCGAGCCGACACCACGGTGACCGGTCAGATTCTCAAAATACTCTCGGCCAAACCGGATGCCGTCCTGATTGGCGGAGCCGGGACACCGGCTGCGTTGCCGCAAAAATCGCTGAAGGAAAAAGGCTACAAGGGCGTGATTTATCAAACTCATGGCGTTGCCAATAATGATTTCCTGCGTGTTTGCGGCAAGGACTGCGAAGGCACCGTCCTGCCGTCGGGCCCGGTGTTGGTGGTGGCTCAATTGCCAGCCGACAACCCGGTCAAGAAATCGGCGCAGGAGTACGTCAGCAAATATGAGGCGGCGCACGGCAAAGGCAGCGTCAGCACCTTTGGCGCCCACGCCTGGGATGCCGGCTTGCTGCTCGCCAATGCCGTACCGGGGGCGCTCAAGAAGGGACAGCCCGGCACCCGGGAGTTCCGGGCGGCGCTGCGCGAGTCGCTGGAGCAGACCAAAAACCTCTCCGCCGCACACGGCGTTTTCAACATGAGCGCACAGGATCATCTCGGTTTTGATCAGCGTGCCCGCGTCCTGGTGACGGTCAAGCAGGGCGCCTGGACTTTTATCAAGTAGTCGTCGAGTGAGTCGCGATCAAACGTCGCCGGGCAGTTACGACCGACGGCAGCTTGATCGCGACAGAGCCTCGCTTGCCCACGTCGCATTCACCCTCTTGAAACCGGGCGAATCATTCAACCAACCCCGGCTGCTTTCGTATTGCGGAGCGCAGCCTCTTCAGCAACGGGTCGCATGGATCTCCAAATACTTCTCCTGCTCGGTCAGGACGGGATTACCAACGGCGCCATTTACGCGCTTCTGGCGCTTGCTTTGGTGCTGGTTTTCACCGTTACCCGGGTCATCTTTATCCCGCAGGGAGAATTTGTTGCCTATGGGGCACTGACACTGGCCAGCCTGCAGACCGACAAAGTACCGGGAACCGTCTGGTTGTTGCTCGGACTCGGTATCATCGTCGCTCTCCTCGACGGTGCCAAACTGCTGCGCGAGAGGCGTTATGCCAAATTGCCCCCGTTGCTGATCGCCAATATCGGGGTGCCCTTGATTGCCGCAGCCGGCCTTTTTGCCATGCCGCCGGCGCAGTTGCCGCTGGCGCTGCAGGTGCTGATCGCCATGCTCCTCGTCGTCCCGCTCGGGCCGATGATTTATCGCGTCGCCTTCCAGCCGCTGGCCGGTGCTTCGGTGCTCGTTTTGCTGATTGTCTCGGTTGCCGTTCATGTCGCGCTGATCGGCCTTGGCCTCCTTTTTTTCGGCGCCGAGGGTTCGCGCACGCCGGCCTTCACCGAGCTCAGCTTCGAGCTGGCCGGGGCGCCGCTGCAGGGGCAGACGATACTGGTTGTGGTTGCTTCCGCCCTGCTCATCATCGGCTTGTACTTTTTCTTTGAACGTACCCTCTACGGCAAGGCCTTGCGCGCTACCGCGATGAACCGCACCGGCGCCCGGCTGATGGGTATTCCACCGGCCTTGGCTGGCAAACTGTGTTTTACGCTGGCGGCGGCGATTGGCGCTTTTTCCGGCATCCTGATCGCGCCGATTACGACGATTTACTACGACTCCGGATTCCTGATCGGCCTCAAGGGCTTTGTCGGCGCCATCATCGGCGGTCTCGCCTCTTATCCGCTGGCGGCGCTGGGAGCGATTTTGGTCGGCTTGCTCGAGTCGTATGCCTCCTTTTATGCCAGTGCCTTCAAGGAGGTGATCGTGTTTACCCTGATCATTCCGGTGCTGCTCTGGCGCTCGTTAAGCGCGCGTCACGTCGAGGAGGAGGAAGAGTGATGTGCCGTCTTCCGCTCCCGGCTCTGGCAGCCTTGCTCGCGGTAGCTCCCCTGCTGCTGCCGGAATTCACCATTACCCTGCTCAATTACATTGGCCTCTACGCCATCGTTGCCGTCGGCCTCGTTCTCCTCACCGGCGTCGCCGGCCTGACTTCTTTCGGCCAGGCGGCGTTTGTCGGGATAGGCGCCTACACGACGGCGTGGTTGACGACAACCTGGGGTTGGTCGCCCTGGTTGACGCTTTTGGTCGGACTCGCGCTCACTGCCATGATCGCTTTTTTTCTCGGCTTCATCACTTTGCGCATGGGCGGCCACTACTTGCCGCTGGGGACGATCGCCTGGGGCATCAGCCTCTACTTTCTTTTTGGCAATCTCGAATTTTTGGGCGGGCATACCGGCATTAGCGGCGTTCCGCCAGTTACCCTCTTTGGCTGGGAGCTCAAGTCCGGGCGTGATTTTTACTACCTGATCTGGCTTGTCGTCCTTTTGGCGATTGCCGCAATCAGCAATTTGCTCGATTCGCGCGTCGGCCGTTCGCTGCGTGCGCTCAAGGGGGGAACGGTGATGGCCGAGGCGATGGGCGTCAACACCCCACACGCCAAAATTGTCGCTTTTCTCATCGCCGCTTTGCTGGCCAGCGTTTCCGGCTGGCTTTACGCCCATCTGCAGCGCTTCGTCAATCCGACGCCATTTGCGTTGACGCAGGGAATCGAATATCTGTTCATGGCGGTGGTCGGCGGCATCGGCCATGTTTGGGGCGCCGTTTTGGGAGCCGGGTTGATTACCTTGCTCAAGCAGTGGCTGCAGGACTGGTTGCCGCAACTGCTCGGGCAAAGCGGCAATTTCGAGATGATTGTTTTCGGGATCGCCATGGTGCTGATCCTGCAACGGGCGCGCGATGGCTTGTGGCCGGTGATCCTGAAACAACTCCCGGCGCGCCATGAAAAACGTCAGGTGGCAACGGCGGAAATTCTGCCCAAAAGACCCTTGGCCGCCGCCAACAGCGTACTGCTCGAAGTGCATGAGGTGAGCAAAAATTTTGGGGGGCTGGTTGCCAACAACCGGCTTTCCCTGCGCGTCGCGGCCGGTGAAGTGATGGCGCTGATCGGCCCCAACGGGGCGGGAAAAAGCACCCTCTTCAACTGCATTTCCGGCGTTGCACCGGCAACTGACGGCGAAATTCGCTTCATCGGCGAACGCATAGAACGGATGCCGTCGCGCGACATCGCCCGCCGTGGCATGAGTCGCACCTTTCAGCATGTTCGTTTGCTCGGGCAAATGTCGGTACTCGAAAATGTCGCGATTGGCGCTCATTTGCGCGGCACGCAAGGTGTGCTGCCGGCCGCTTTGCGTCTCGACCGGGCGGAAGAACGAGGCTTGCTGGCCGAAGCGGCGCGACAGATTGAGCGGGTTGGACTTGGCGAACACATGTTCGATGCCGCCGGCAGTCTGGCACTTGGCAAGCAGCGCATCGTCGAAATCGCCCGCGCCCTGTGCTCAGACCCCTGCCTGCTGCTGCTCGACGAACCGGCCGCCGGGCTGCGCTATCGCGAGAAGCAGGATCTCGCCGAATTACTCGGCAAGCTGCGCAACGAGGGGATGGGCATTTTGCTCGTTGAGCACGACATGGATTTCGTCATGGGTCTGGCCGATCGTGTGGTGGTGATGGAGTTCGGTGAAAAGATTGCCGAAGGTGTGCCGGAAAGCGTGCAGCGCGACCCGCGGGTGCTTGAAGCCTATCTCGGGGGAGTCGATTGATGAAAACGCATCACGACCATTCAGTCATTCTCGAGGTGCGTGACCTGACGGTTGCCTATGGCAAGGTCGAAGCCTTGCACCAGGTCAGCCTGACCCTCCGGCGCGGCGAAATTGTCACCGTCATCGGCCCCAACGGTGCCGGCAAGAGCACCTTGCTGGCCGCTTTGATGGGTCTGCTGCCGGTTGCTGGAGAAATCGTCTATTTGGGTCACGTTCAAGGCCGCGAGCGCGAAGTCGAGTATCTGGTTCGGCACGGCATGACGCTGGTACCGGAGAAACGCGAATTGTTCGCCGAAATGAGCGTCGAAGACAACCTTTTGTTGGGCGCCTTCGATCGCTATCGCACCGGCCATCGCGATCAGATCGAAACCATGGACGAGGTTTTCGAGCTGTTTCCGCGTCTCGACGAGCGGCGCAGCCAGTTGGCCGGGACGCTCTCCGGCGGCGAGCGCCAAATGCTGGCCATGGGTCGTGCGCTGATGGCCAAGCCGAAGTTGCTGATGCTTGACGAACCCAGCCTTGGCCTGGCGCCGCTGATCATCAAGGAAATTTTCCGCATCATCAGCGCGCTGAAGGAGAGTGGAGTAGCCATTCTGCTTGTCGAACAAAACGCCCGCGCCGCATTGCAAATTGCCGATTACGGCTATGTCCTGGAAACCGGCGAAATTTCATTGGCCGGGCCCAGCAAGGAACTGGCGGCGGATCGGCGGGTGATTGACGCTTACCTCGGACTCGCTCACAAAAACTGAGATCGAACCCGCCGTTCAGAGAATCGAAACGCCGTATTTTTTTGCAACCGCTCTATACATTTCACGAGCCGATGCGACTTTGCTGCTTTTGCGATCCTTGCGCTGGGCGCGTTCGATGTATTCGCAGCCCTTGGTCGCCAGTTCATGATCCCAGCCACGCTGGTCGAGCAAGGTAAAGATCGCTTTGGATGCGTTAACCAAAAACTGCAAATTGGGCGCCTTCTCGGCGGCCTGGATCAACAACTGCACAGCTCCCTCAAAATCACCGCTGCGCGCCGCAAGAACTCCTCGGTTGTTGAGTTCGACGATCTCGGCACCGACCTCGTCGAGGAGGGCTTTGCCCGCATCGGCGAAACCGGTTTTTTCAAACACATTGTTGATCTGCTCGATCAAATGCACGTCTTCGTTGTTTTCTGTAGCGACTTGCCGCATCAACTGAGTGGCCTCTGCCTCCTTGCCGGTGGCGAAGCAGGCATGTGCCAGATCGACCACCAGTCGGTGAGAAAGCGCCTTGCCCTGCTCTAACGCATTCGCCGCCACTTCGTTTTGCAATTCGAGCGCCTGATCAACCAGTGCCTTGGCCTTCTCGGGCAAACCATCGGCGTTCAGGCACAGGCTTTCTGTGATCAGGGCGGCGAGCTCCGCCTGCCTGTCGCCGCGCCATTCGCGTTTCATTTCGGCGGCAATCCGCCGTGAGGCGGCGACATCGCCGCGTTCAACCAGCACACGCGAGAGATTGGCAAAGTCATCCACATTGCGCAGGCTGCTACCGCGATTACGCTGCATGACGCGCCCATAGGCCTTTTCAGCGGCCAGAAAATCTTTGTTGCGGGTCGCAACGTCGCCGACCATGCGTTGGCGAACCGTGTTGTGCGGCGACGCATCTGCACCGCGCTGCAGCGAGCGTTGGGCGTCAGCGAGGCGGCCTTGAGCCTCGTGGACTGAGGCCAGAAAATCATAAGCCGAGAGGTAATCAGGTGCCTCGCTGGTCACCTGTTCGGCCAGTTGTTCCGCTTCATCGAGTGCGCCACGGTCACGCAAAGCGGTTGCCAGCCCCATTTTTGCCCAGGGCACGAATCGACTCTGCAGAACCAAGCGAAAAACCTCTTCGGCCTCCCGCGTTCTCCCTTGCAAGTTGAGCAAATCGCCTTTAAAGCGCAGGGCGTCATAAAAATAGCTGGGCTGTTGCTCGATCACGCGGTCGCAAGCAATGACCGCTTCGTTCAGCGCACCACGCTCGATCCCATCATAAATTTTGCTCAAGACATGCTTTTTGTAGATTGCCTTGATTAAACGTGCCTGCAACTGCTCCGAAGTAAATGGCTTGATCAGGTAATCGTCAGGCACCAGTTCGGCAAGCGAAACAACATTGGTGTAGCCGCGCTCGCTGGTGATGATCATATACACCGCCGATAGCGAAATCAGTTGCGCGTGCCGGAGCTCTTCCAGCAACTGCTGCCCATCGCGCCCGTCGTCAAGCACGAAATCCGAGAGAATGATATCGAAGCGATTACTCTTGACTTGGCGAATGACCTCCGCCGAGTTGCCGGCGCCGTGCACCGAAGTGACGCCGAGGGCGGCGAGCAATTGCCTGAGTGAGTCGCGCGCCGGCGCGTGGCGGTCGACGATGAGTACGCGTTTTTGGCTAAGTGACTGCCGCAGTGCATACAACATGTCTTCGTTATCGGGGCTAGCCATGCATGTCAGTGGATTGTTCTCGGTCAGGCGAACTTACTTGAGTTCGCCGGTGGCGGCAAGGCATCCTTGAAAAACTGTGATTTTTCAGCCCCCTGACGTAAAATTCGCCTCCCTTGGCATCTTGCAACAAACCTGAATCCATGCTTTACCCGAACCGTTTCGACGTCATTGTGGTCGGCGGCGGCCATGCCGGCAGCGAAGCTGCGCTTGCCGCAGCGCGGACGGGTGCGAACACGTTGTTGCTGACTCACAATCTCGACACGCTGGGGGCGATGAGTTGCAATCCGTCGATTGGCGGGATCGGCAAAGGACACCTGGTGCGGGAGATCGATGCCTTGGGCGGGGCGATGGCGGCCGCCAGCGACGAGGCGGGCATTCAATTCCGCATCCTCAATGCCTCGAAAGGGCCGGCTGTGCGCGCCACCCGCGTTCAGGCTGACCGTCTTTTGTACAAGCAGGCGATCCGCGGGCGCCTCGAAAACCAACCCAATTTGACGATTTTCGCCGACGCTTGTGATGATTTGATCATTGAGGGCGAGCGCGTCACCGGCGCCGTAACCCAACTCGGCATTCGTTTTTCAGGCCAATCCGTGGTGTTGACCGCGGGCACCTTCCTCAACGGCAAAATTCACGTCGGGCTGGAAAACTACAGCGCTGGCCGCATGGGCGATCCGCCGGCCAATTCGCTAGCTGCCCGCCTGAAAGAGCTGCAGTTGCCGCAAGGACGCCTGAAAACCGGGACGCCGCCGCGCCTGGATGGCAAGACCATCGATTTTTCGGTGATGCAAGCGCAATACTCCGACACTCCGCTGCCGGTTTTTTCTTTTCTTGGCAACGCGGCGCAACACCCACGCCAACTGCCATGCTGGATCACCGAAACCAACGAAAAAACGCACGCCATCATTCGCAGCGGACTCGACCGTTCGCCGATGTACACGGGGGTCATCGAGGGTGTCGGCCCGCGCTATTGCCCGTCGATTGAAGACAAGATCCACCGCTTTGCCGACAAGGATCAACACCATGTCTTCCTTGAGCCGGAAGGCCTGGCAACGCATGAGATTTACCCGAACGGCGTGTCGACCAGCCTGCCTTTCGATATCCAGCTGGCACTGATCCGCTCGATTCGCGGCCTGGAAAACTGCCACATTCTGCGCCCCGGCTACGCCATCGAATACGACTTCTACGATCCGCGCGGCCTCAAGAATACCCTCGAAACCAAGGCCATCCACGGCTTGTTTTTTGCTGGCCAGATCAACGGCACAACCGGCTACGAAGAGGCCGCCGCCCAGGGCCTGCTCGCCGGCATCAACGCAGCGCGGTTTGTGCGCGAGGAAGCCGGCTGGTGTCCGCAGCGCCATGAAGCTTATCTCGGCGTACTGGTTGACGACCTGATCACGCGCGGCGTTTCCGACCCCTATCGGATGTTCACCAGCCGTGCCGAGTATCGCCTGAGTCTGCGCGAAGATAACGCCGACCTGCGTTTGACCGAACAAGGTCGTGCCCTGGGGCTAGTTGACGAGACACGCTGGACGGCTTTCTGCGAGAAGCGCGAGGCGATTGCCGGCGAACAGGAGCGATTGAAATCAACCTGGATCAACCCCCGCCTGACAACGCCGGAAGATTGCCTTCGCGTTCTCGGCCAGACGATCGAACACGAGTACAACCTGCTCGAACTGCTGCGCCGCCCGGAAGTCAGCTACCGGGCATTGCTGACCCTGCCAATCGACGGTCAAGCCCAAATTCCGGCGAGAATTGACATGTCTACAGCGGTCGTCGAGCAACTCGAAATCGCTGCTAAATACCAGGGCTACATCGACCGTCAGGCCGAAGAAGTTGCCCGATCGGCCAGCTACGAAAACACCGTTCTGCCGTCGGCGCTCGACTACAGCGCGGTCGCCGGCTTATCCAACGAGGTCAGGCAGAAACTGGCACAACACAGGCCGCAGACGATTGGCCAGGCCTCACGGGTTCAGGGCGTCACCCCGGCCGCCATCTCGCTGCTGCTGATCCACTTGAAGCGCCACCACTTTTCACCCGCCGCATGACTCAGGCTTCTCTTGCCAACGGCATCGCCGCGCTCGACATCACCTTGCCCGCTGCGGCACAACTCAAGCTGCTTGCCTTCCGCGACCTGCTGCTCAAATGGAACAAAACCTATAACCTGACTGCCTTGCGCGATCCAGCGCAGGCCATCGCGTATCATCTGCTCGATTCACTGAGCATCCTTCCGCACCTCGGCGCCGGTGATCTGCTTGATGTCGGCAGCGGCGGCGGCCTGCCCGGCATCCCGCTGGCAATTGCCCGACCCGATCTGGCCGTCAGCATGGTTGATAGCGTGCAGAAAAAAACCAGTTTCTTGCAACAAGCAGGAATCGAACTGGAACTCAGAAATGTGACGGTGCACCACGCACGAATCGAGGAGATGCGCGGACAATACCGACAAATCAGTTCGCGCGCCTTCGCCGAACTGGCTGTTCTGGTCAATCTGACCCGCCACCTTCTGGCTCCCAACGGTCAGTGGCTGGCGATGAAAGGTGTCCTGCCGACCGCCGAACTAAACGCGTTGCCAGCCGATGTCACGGTTGCAGCGATCATTCCGCTCGCCGTTCCGGGGCTGGATGCCGAACGACATTTGATCATTTTGAAAGCCGGGTCATGAAAGTACTCGCCATTACCAACCAGAAAGGCGGCGTCGGCAAAACGACCACCGCCGTCAATCTGGCGGCATCGCTTGCCGTCGAAGGCAAGCGCGTCCTGCTCATCGACATGGATCCGCAGGGGAACGCCACCACCGGATCAGGAATTACCAAAAAAGAGGCGTTGCCCACTGTCTATCAATTGCTGATCGGCGCCGCAAGCCTGCTCGAAGTCTGCATCAGAACCGAATTCGACTTCGATATTCTGCCCGCCAACCGGGAACTGGCCGGCGCCGAGGTTGAATTGATCGAACTCGATCAACGCGAATACCGCCTGAAAAAGGCGCTCCAGCAAAACCACGCAACTTACGACTTTGTTTTGATCGACTGTCCGCCCGCCCTGAACATGCTGACGGTCAACGCGCTGGTTGCTGCCGATTCCGTATTGATTCCGATGCAATGCGAGTATTACGCCCTGGAAGGGCTCTCCGACCTTGTCGAAACGCTGCGCAAGGTGCGCCACCATCTCAATTCACGCCTCGAAATCGAGGGTCTGCTACGCACCATGTACAACGGTCAGAGTACCCTGACCCAGCAAGTCTCCAACGAACTCGAAAGTCATTTCGGCAACAAGGTGTATCAAACCATCGTGCCACGCAATGTCCGATTGGCCGAAGCGCCTTCTTATGGCAAGCCGGTCATCGCCTTCGACAAAAACTCCAAGGGCGCGCAAGCCTACTCCGCACTCGCCCGGGAAATTCTTGAAAGGGTCGCCCAATGATCAAGATGAAAGGACTCGGCCGCGGTCTCGACGCGCTGCTTGCCGGCAAGGACAGGCCGCAAGGCGACGAGCAGCGCAATCTGCCGGTTGAACGTCTGCGCCCCGGCAAGTACCAGCCGCGCACCCACATGGAAGAAGGCGCACTAATGGAATTGGCTGCCTCGATCCGCTCGCAAGGGGTAATGCAGCCGATTCTGGTGCGCGCCGTTGACCCCACTCCGGGCGCCGAGCGCTACGAAATCGTTGCCGGCGAACGCCGCTGGCGAGCGGCACAACTGGCCGGTCTGGGCGAAGTACCCGTACTTGTCCGGAACATCCCGGACGAACAGGCGCTAGCGATGGCGCTCATTGAAAACATTCAGCGTGAAAATCTCAATCCCCTCGAAGAGGCCCAAGGCTTGCAACGTCTGATTGACGAATTCGGCCTGACCCATCAGGAGGCCGCCGATGCGGTCGGTCGCTCGCGTCCCGCCGCCTCAAATTTGCTTCGTTTATTACAATTGGTCGCGCCGGTTCAGGAGTTATTGATGACCGGCCAGTTGGACATGGGACATGCACGCGCCCTGCTACCGTTAGACGCCGGGCAACAATTGGGTCTGGCGCAGCGCATCGTGCAAAAAGGTTTGTCGGTTCGAGAAACCGAACGTCTGGTTCAGCAACAGCTCATCCCGCCGCTCAAAAACCCCGAGAAAATAGTGGATCGCGACTTGCTGCGATTGCAGGAAGAGCTTTCCGATAGTTTGGGTACTAACGTATCCATTCGCACCAATAAAAAGGGAGCCGGCAAATTGACCATCGAATTTGACGGTCTTGATCAACTCGATGGACTGATTTTCCGCTTGCGGGTCTAAACAATGCGCGACGACAATTGTAAAAAAAGATTCGGGAAAACCCTTGTTTTGTGCGCCGCCGCATTTGACTACGCTTTAGTAGTTGGGTACACTCGTGCGGCTTTTGATTGAGGCATGTTTTGCACCCACAGGTAAGCTGGATACTCAGTAGGCAAGTGGCACTGGCAATCTTCCTAGCGATTTTGGTCGGGATGATTTTCGGGGTGAATGCAGCGGTCTCGTTAATGGTCGGGGGTATGATCGGCGTCGTGGCGAATGCGGGGTATGTTCTCCGAGCCATGAGGGTATCCGAAAACAAAAGCCCGGTTAAAGTATTTCAGGCGCAGGCCGCTGGCGAAGGCTTGAAGTTTTTTATTACGCTGGCGGGCTTTGCCTTGGTGTTTTTGGGTTACAAGGATGTAGCTGTCTTGTCGCTTTTCCTTGGGTACGTATCAACCTTTGTCATCTACTGGATGGCATTGCTGAAGTAAGACTAGGCTGATTGGAGAAAAAATGAGCGCAGAAGGCACGCTGACCACAACAGGCTATATCCAGCATCACCTGACCAACCTGGCTGTTTGTGCAGACAGCGCCAAAATCGATGGCGTCTGTAGTGGTTTCTGGACTGTCCACTTGGATACTCTTTTGGTCTCCGGCGTTCTTGGGCTGGTGGTTTTCGGCTTGATGGCGTTGTTGGCAGGTAAGGCGACCTCCGGTGTTCCTGCGGGTGGTCAAAACTTCGTAGAAATGGTGGTTGGGCTCGTTGATCAGCAAGTTCGTGACACATTTCACGGCAAGAGCGCGCTGGTTACCCCGTTGGCGATCACCATTTTTGTCTGGGTCTTCGTCATGAATGCCATGGACTTGATTCCGGTTGACTTTCTGCCGACCGCAATTCAGGTTGCCACGGGCGATAGCCATTTGCCTTTCAAGTTTGTTCCGACTACCGATCCCAATCTGACTTTTGCGATGTCGATCACTGTTTTCTTCATTGCCTTATTCATGGGTCTCAAAGTAAAGGGTTTCGGTCACTTCATGCATGAGGTGTTCGCGGTTCCTTTTGGGCTAAAGCTTGCTCCGGTGAATTTTCTATTTCGTGTTGTCGAGGAAATCGCCCGGCCAATTTCCCTCTCCCTGCGCTTGTTTGGCAACATGTACGCTGGTGAGATGGTTTTCATTCTGATTGCGTTGCTTGGCTTGTATCAGCTCCCCTTGGCTTTGCCGTGGGCGCTGTTTCACATTTTGATCATTACCCTGCAGGCCTTCGTGTTCATGATGCTAACGATTGTTTATATGTCGATGGCAGCAGAGTCGCACTAAAAACTCTGTGCCACCTGTTTTCCGTAGTTTTATTTTATCTTTGCAACAAACCAACCTTACTGAGGAGTAAACATGGAACTAGCAACCGTTCTCTCCAACACCGCTATTGCCGTAGCAATTCTTATCGGCTGTGGCGCTCTGGGTACCGCTATCGGCTTCGGCATTTTGGGTGGCCGCTTCCTTGAAGGTGCTGCTCGTCAGCCAGAAATGATCCCCACGCTGCAAGTTAAAATGTTCATCGTCGCTGGTCTGCTTGACGCTGTGACAATGATCGGTGTTGGTATCGCTCTGTTCCTGCTCTTCGCAAATCCGTTCCTGGCTCTGCTGAAGTAATCCCGCGCCCCTGAAACCCTTATCACCAGGAGGTTAGCGTGAATATCAACGCTACACTGATTGGCCAAGCAATATGGTTTGGTCTCTTCATCTGGATCACGATGAAGTATGTTTGGCCTCCGCTGCAAAAAGCGATGGCTGATCGCCAAGTTCTGATTGCTGATGGTCTGGCTGCAGCCGAGCGTGGCAAGCACGAGCAAGAGCTTGCTGCCAAGCGTGCTGCCGATGCGCTGCGTGAAGCCAAAGAGAAATCCGCAGATCTCGTTGCGCAAGCCGAAAGGCGTGCACAACAAATAGTCGAGGAAGCCAAGGGTGCCGCCAAGCTTGAGGCTGACAAGGTAGTGGCTGGTGCCAAGGCAGAGATTGACCAAGAGGTTGAACGCGCCAAGCAGCAACTGCGTGAGCGTGTCTCTGAACTGGCTGTCGCGGGTGCCGAAAAGATACTGCGCAAAGAAATCAACGCATCTGCCCATGCCGACATGTTGATTGCCCTGAAACAGGATCTGTGAGCAATGGCCGAATCCGTCACTATCGCCCGTCCTTACGCCGAAGCTCTGTTTCGGGTAGCGAAAGAGAGCGGCAATCTAGCCAAGTGGTCTGAGCAAGTTCCTGTGCTTGGACAGGCGGCTGCCAATGCTGATGTCCGTTCGGCCATTGGCGACCCCAATGTGGCGGCCTCGCAGCTTGTTGATTTTTTTCGCGCTGCCTGCGGTTCAGCGGCAGATGACGAAATGTCGAATTTTATCCAGCTGCTATCAAAAAACGACCGACTCGCACTCTTGCCCGAAATCGCCAGCTTGTTCGAAAGTTACAAGCGCGACGAAGAAGGTACCAAGCAGGCTGAGATTGTTTCGGCCTTTCCGATCGATGATAGCCAAGTTAAAGCTTTAGTTCCGCCGCTCGAATTAGTTTTCAATACGAAACTCGAACCGTCGGTGTCCGTTGATTCGGCACTGATTGGTGGAATCAAGGTGATTGTCGGCGACCGGATGCTGGATGCTTCAGTACGCGGCAAGCTCGACGCCATGGCTACGGCGCTGAACAACTAGGAGAATTTCATGCAGTTGAATCCTTCCGAAATTTCTGAACTGATCAAGAGCAAGATCCAAAACCTGCAAAGCGCATCGGAAGTGCGCACGCAGGGCACTGTGGTATCCGTTACTGACGGTATCTGTCGAGTGCACGGCCTGCAGGATGTCATGCAAGGCGAAATGCTTGAATTCCCCGGCAACACTTTTGGTATGGCGCTGAATCTTGAGCGTGATTCCGTTGGTGCCGTGGTTCTTGGCCCTTATGAGCACATCTCCGAAGGCGATATCGTCAAAACGACGGGTCGAATTCTGGAGGTTCCTGTAGGGAAAGAATTGCTGGGTCGTGTTGTTAACACGCTGGGGCAGCCAATTGATGGCAAGGGTCCAGTCAATGCGAAGCAGACTGACAAGCTCGAAAAAGTGGCGCCGGGCGTCATTTGGCGTCAATCAGTTTCCCAGCCAGTGCAGACCGGACTGAAATGTGTAGACGCCATGGTTCCGGTCGGGCGTGGTCAACGTGAGCTAATCATTGGAGACCGTCAGACAGGAAAGACCGCTGTTGCAGTTGATGCCATCATCAACCAGAAGGGGAAAAATCTTTTCTGTGTTTATGTTGCGATCGGGCAGAAGGCCTCTACCATCGCCAACGTAGTTCGTAAACTTGAAGAGCACGGCGCCATGGAATACACCATCGTCGTTGCTGCATCTGCCTCCGAATCTGCGGCACTTCAATATCTGGCGCCATACGCCGGATGTACGATGGGCGAATACTTCCGTGACATCGGTGAAGACGCACTCATTATTTATGATGACTTGACCAAGCAAGCGTGGGGTTATCGTCAGGTTTCCCTGTTGCTTCGCCGACCACCGGGTCGTGAGGCTTATCCCGGCGACGTTTTTTACCTCCATTCGCGTCTGCTAGAACGTGCCGCTCGCGTTTCTGCCGCCTGGGTCGAAAAGCTCAGCAACGGTTCGATCACCGGCAAAACCGGTTCGTTGACCGCTTTGCCGGTGATTGAAACGCAAGCTGGCGATGTTTCCGCTTTCGTTCCAACCAACGTGATTTCGATCACTGATGGCCAGATTTTCCTTGAAACTGACCTCTTTAACGCTGGTATTCGTCCGGCCATTAACGCCGGTATTTCTGTTTCCCGCGTTGGTGGTGCAGCCCAAACCAAACTGATCAAAAAGCTTGGTGGCGGTGTTCGTCTGGCGCTCGCTCAGTACCGTGAATTGGCTGCCTTTGCCCAGTTTGCTTCAGATCTTGACGAAGCAACCCGCAAGCAATTGGAGCGTGGCCGTCTGGTCACCGAGCTGATGAAGCAGCCGCAGTACGCTCCGATGAGCATCTCTGAAATGGCCGTCACGCTTTATGCAGCTGATAAAGGCTACTTCGATGATGTTGAAGTCAAGCGCGCGCTGGAATGCGAAAAAGCCATGATCGGTTATCTCAAGTCTAACTGTGCTGAGCTGATGAACACGATGGAGAAGACTGCTGATCTGAGCGCCGATTCAGAAAAGCTACTCGCCGCCGGTATCGTTGCCTTCAAGAACAGCTGGGCCTGATTAGCTAGGAGAATTACATGGCTAGCGGCAAGGAAATTCGCAACAAGATCAAGAGCGTTGAAAATACGCGCAAGATCACCAAGGCCATGGAGATGGTGGCCGCATCCAAAATGCGCAAAGCGCAAGATCGGATGCGTGCTGCCCGTCCTTATGGCGAGAAGATCCGGCGTGTCGCGGGTAACCTGTCCCATGCCTTGACTGAGTACAAACATCCGTTCCTCATCAAACGGGAACCTATTCAGTCAGTCGGTCTGATCCTTATTACTTCCGATAAGGGGCTGTGCGGTGGTTTGAACTCAAACATCCTGCGCCTCGTCGTGGGCAAGATGAAAGAGCTCGACGCCAGTGGCAGAAAATACCAGGCAACCTGCATCGGTAACAAAGGTTTTGGTTTCATGCAGCGCGCCGGCGGCAAGGTTGTCTCGCACGTCATCGGCTTGGGAGACACCCCGCATCTTGAGAAATTGATCGGGCCTGTCAAGGTTCAGCTTGATTCGTACATGAAGGGTGAAATAGATGCCCTGTATATCGGCTATACACGATTCATCAACACGATGAAGCAGGAAGCCGTTATCGAGCAACTTCTGCCACTTGCCGGCGATGCCGTTGGCTCGACCAAGACCAAGTGGGATTATGTGTATGAACCGGACGCCAAAGCAGTTATTGACGATCTGTTGATTCGTTATGTAGAAGCCATGATCTACCAGGCGGTGGCTGAGAACATGGCTTCTGAGCAATCCGCCCGGATGGTTGCCATGAAGTCTGCTTCGGACAACGCCAAGACCGTTATTGGTGACTTGAAGCTGGTTTACAACAAAGCCCGTCAGGCTGCGATTACCAAGGAACTTTCGGAAATCGTCAGCGGCGCCGCAGCGGTGTAACACGTAGATTTTTAATTTTGGGGATTTGAATATGAGTCAAGGTTCAATCGTTCAGTGCATTGGCGCCGTTGTGGACATCCACTTTCCGCGTGACGCAATGCCGAAGGTCTACGACGCGCTCAAGCTGGATGCTTCCGAAGCAAACGGCATGGCCGAAGACGGCCTGACCTTCGAGGTACAACAGCAGTTGGGCGATGGTGTGGTTCGAACCATTGCCATGGGATCTTCAGACGGTCTGCGTCGTGGAATGAAGGTGAATAATACCGGTGCGGGGATTTCAATTCCTGTTGGCATAGGCACTCTCGGCCGAATCATGGATGTTCTCGGTCGCCCAATTGATGAAGCCGGTCCGATCGACTCCAACGAGCTGCGTGAAATTCACGCTGCCGCGCCGAAGTTCGACGAATTGTCCTCTTCTGTTGATCTGCTTGAAACCGGCATCAAGGTTATCGATCTGATCTGCCCGTTTGCCAAAGGCGGCAAAGTCGGTCTGTTCGGTGGTGCCGGCGTCGGTAAAACAGTTAACATGATGGAACTGATCAACAACATCGCCAAGCAGCACGCGGGTCTGTCGGTCTTTGCTGGTGTCGGTGAGCGTACCCGTGAAGGGAACGACTTCTATCACGAAATGAAGGACTCCAACGTTCTCGACAAGGTCGCGATGGTCTTCGGTCAGATGAACGAACCTCCGGGTAACCGTTTGCGCGTCGCCTTGACCGGTTTGACTATGGCAGAGCGCTTCCGTGATGATGGTCGCGACATTCTGTTTTTCGTAGACAATATCTATCGCTATACACTGGCGGGTACAGAAGTTTCTGCTTTGCTCGGGCGGATGCCTTCGGCGGTGGGATACCAGCCGACCTTGGCTGAAGAAATGGGGCGTTTGCAGGAGCGCATCACATCCACCAAGGTGGGCTCCATCACCTCAATCCAAGCCGTATATGTTCCAGCTGATGACTTGACCGACCCCTCCCCGGCTACCACCTTCCTGCACCTTGATTCGACGGTTGTTTTGTCGCGTGACATCGCTTCCTTGGGTATTTACCCAGCGGTTGACCCGCTCGACTCTACGTCGCGTCAGCTTGACCCGCAAGTTGTTGGCGAAGAGCATTACTCGGTTGCTAGAGCGGTGCAAATGAATCTCCAGCGTTATAAAGAATTGCGCGACATCATTGCAATTCTTGGCATGGATGAACTCTCGCCCGAGGACAAACTGGCCGTTTCCCGTGCCCGCAAAATTCAGCGCTTCCTCTCGCAGCCCTTCCATGTTGCTGAAGTCTTTACCGGTTCGCCGGGAAAATTCGTTTCTCTCAAGGAAACGATCAAAGGCTTCAAGGGCATTTGTGCTGGCGAATACGATCACATTCCGGAACAGGCCTTCTACATGGTTGGCGGCATTGAAGAAGTTATCGAGAAAGCCAAGACGCTTTAAGTCAGCGTACCCAGCATAGGAGCCAGTCATGGCAATTTCTGTTCATTGTGATGTCGTCAGCGCGGAAGAGTCGATCTTCTCGGGCGTGGTTGAATTTGCTGTTTTCCCAGGCGAATCGGGAGAACTCGGCATTTTGCCGCGCCACACCCCGCTAATCACTCGAATCAAGCCTGGCACCATTCGTTTAAAGGTGCTTGGCCAAGCCGATTATGAATTGGTTTACGTTTCTGGTGGCATGCTGGAAGTTCAGCCTGACATGATCACCGTTTTGGCTGATACAGCCATCCGTGCTCATGATCTCGATGAAGCCAAAGCATTGGAAGCCAAAAAACGTGCTGAGGAGGCGCTGTCCAACCGGAACTCGGAAATGGATTATGCTGCCGCTGAAGCCGAGTTGGCGCAGGCTGTTGCCCAGTTGCATGCAATTGCCCGACTAAAGAAAAATATCCATTGATTTTTCGCCACATAAAAAAAGCAGCCTCGGCTGCTTTTTTTATGTCTGCTTTTTTATGTCCTACTTACCCGCTGCTCAAGCCGAGCAAGATCATCTCGCAGAATGGATACGGCGCGACCGAATTCATTGACTTCATTTTTACCAATTAACTGCCGCGATTCTTCGACGAGAAACTCCTTCACATTCTCAATAAAGCTAACTGACGCATCTCGCTGCCAAGCCAGACACTGGCGGAGTGTCTGTAATCCTCGCCGTGCAGGGATATCACCAATCCATGCCGAGAGATCGGCCTCGGCGTCCCAGCGAAGGTTTTTGAAAACGAAAGATAGCGCTTCGGCAAAATCAGCTGACCCGGATATTTTTGCTGATGCCAGAACGGCGCCCGCCTGCCCAGAAATGGCTTTCATGAGCCAATCTCCAGAGAGGGCAATCGATACGTCAGGGCTTTCTGAAATCTCCAGAGTCTCAAGTAGTCCATCCTGATCTACAACAAAAAGAAACTCAATTGGCACTGCGTTGATGTAGGCAACCTTCTGGGGAAATTTCGCCAGACGCTCCCTTGCCCATGATTCGCTGGAGAGCAGGTGATTGACAGCACGAATGAATATGGCAGAGGAGAGCGTGTCGGCAGACATTCAATGCGCTTTCTAGAACTTGAAGCCGCGATGAAGGGCGACCACCCCAAGCGCCATATTGAAAAACTCAACCTGCTCAAGACCCGCCGCCTGCATCAGTGCGGTGAGTTCGTTTTGATCGGGATGGACTCTGATTGACTCAGACAGATAACGATAGCTCTCCGCATCCTTGGTAACTAATTGACCAACTCGGGGAATGACATGAAAAGAATAAAAATCGTAAATTGGTGCCAGTGGTTTCCATATTTTAGAAAACTCAAGCACCAGAAGACGCCCCCCAGGCTTCAGTACGCGGCGCATTTCGGCGAGCCCGACGTCCTTGTGGGTCATGTTGCGCAACCCGAAAGCAACAGTGACGATATCAAACCAGTCATCGGGAAAGGGCAGCTTCTCGGCATCGCACTGGGATACCGGCAGCATGTATCCTTTGTCGAGCAGGCGGTCGCGCCCACGAGCCAACATCGCATTATTGATGTCAGTGAGCCAGACTTGACCGGATTTTCCCACTTGTTTTGCGAACGCCAGTGAAAGGTCTCCCGTGCCACCGGCTACATCAAGAATCCGAGCGCCTTCGCGCACACCGCTACGCTCAATGGTAAACGCCTTCCATAAACGGTGCATTCCGCAGGACATCAGGTCGTTCATTAGATCATAACGTTGGGCGACCGAGTCGAACACATCGGCTACCCGCCTGGCTTTTTCAAGCTCTGAAACTGTCTCAAAGCCGAAATGGGTCGTGTTTTTTTCCATGAGTCAGTGACGTTGGCCGCAGTTACCGCCGCTATTGAACTTGGCAGTGGTATCAAAATCGCGTGAGCCACCCTCGGCAGTGAGTTGCTTGAGATATTCGGCCCACAACTCATCGTGATGCAGGCCAAAATTGTGGAGCAAATCCCAAGAATACAGGCCGCTATTATGGCCATCAGAAAAATGAATGCAGATAGCGTATGTGCCGACCGGCTCAATGCGTGAGATTTCAACAGTGCGCTTGCCAGTCTGCAGGGTTTCCTGTCCTGGACCATGCCCGCGTGCCTCGGCAGATGGGGTAAAAACACGCAGAAACTCGGCACTTAATTCATGACGTTCGCCAGAAGCGTAGGCTAACTCGAGCTTGTTCGAAACTTTATGCAATTTGATCTCGATGGGAACCGGCGTATCTTTGTTAATCCCAGCCATTAGAGGCACTCCATAGGGTAAAACTTTAGTTTAGCGTATTCGATTAACGGCAAACCACCATCCGTCAAAGTATCTCGAAGCTCACCCGATCAAAGTCGATGCCGCGTTGCCGGATGTGTTTGAGGCGAATATTGAGCGTCTTTTTATCCGATCGAAGCTCCATGAGCAGACTGGCCTGATAGATACTTTTTGGTAAAACCAGCGATGTCCTCTCTTCGATCACCTGTGTGGGAGAGAGCAAAAATGCGCGTAGATAACTGCTACGTTTGCCATCTCCCGAGCCGAGACGGCGCACGGCAACACCCTTTGGTGAGCCGGGTAAAATGGCAACGCCGAGCAGCAAACCGCCGCCGCTCTCTTCCATAAGCCAACTTGCTTGCGCGAGAAGAAACGAGTCGCCATCGTGAGGACAAACGCTCAACAATTGGCTGAGTGCAATTTTCTCCCCAGCGGCGGCGCGAGCCAGACGAAAGCCATTTGCTGAGTGATTGACGACAGCCCATTCGTCAATCGGATACTCAAGATCGGGGCGCAGACCAAGGGAGGCAATGAGGTTGGCGCTGTCACGAAAAGTGAACAACTTGTCAAAACTATCCCGCGAATAGGTTGCCCCAGCATCAAATTCAACAAAATCGGCGCCCGAAACATAGAAATGCATTTTTTCAAAGCCAACGGCGAGCCGAGCCTTGCCGGCCGCAGAGAAGCGTCGAAAGCGGCGCGGTGAGGCCGTCAATGTCCACGGACGCGCCAATCGCTCGAGCAGTGCAACGACGTACCCGGAGATTTCATCGCCAAGACCCAGTTGCGACGGCGTGACACGTTGGCGCAACTGCGTGAGCATCTGGCTGACTTGTAGACCGAGGCTCGATGTGTCGAAACTTCGCGCATCCAGCCCCAGGGCTTCGCTGTTGTCGATGACGTGCAGCGGGGTATCCTTGTCGAGTTCGATCAGGTAGGCAGGCATCTCGAGATCGTCGATTATCGGCTGCACGTGAACCAAGTGCGCCCACATTCCCGCCCACCGGCGTATCAAATTGAGATTGCGAACGGAGCTACTGTAGGGATTGGCGATTTCAATCAAAAGCAGGGTAACGTAGGCAGCGCAACAATGGGTAATCTGAGCGGTGCTCTCCAGCCGATCTTCAATAGGTGTGTTGACCACCCCCCAATCCTCGGCCTTGGCGTAATAACCATGGAGCCTGACCCAGCAACCGGCCGGCAATTCTCGCCGAGCTCGATAATGCTCGATGATGATCATGCCTTCATAGTAAATGCAGCGCTGCAACACCGTCGCTGCCAAGGCGGAAAACTGGGGATTTCTCGCCATTGGCTCGGCCATGTCGGCGCAACGCTCGTAAGCTCTGCGCATCCGCTCCCAGACGGAAATTACCCGCGCGAATTGTGCGCGCTCTTCTTCACCAAGCGGAAGCGCCTTGTTGAGATAGCGCCGCGCCAACTCCTCTTCGACCGAGGCCAACGGTAAACGAACCTGTTCGAGCAGCGACAAGAGGGTATCGGGCGCTGGCGGATGCGAGAGCAAGGAATCGAGAAACAGCGACAACTGTTGCTCAGCGGCCGGCGGATTGGCCAGGGGCAAGCGCGACAGATACTCAGCGCCGCTCGGAATATCCGCAAAATACAGCCGATCCTGGGAAAGTTGTGATTCAGTCACTAGCCACTCCGGCAGACAATTGATGTGAAAGCGCCCCCATCAGCGCCTCGTCAGAGACCGCTGGGCGCAGAACGGGCGACGTTTGATGGATGCGACCCCAGATCGGCTCCGGAAAATGCCGGTCGTCATGCCAGCGGGGGATGACATGCCAGTGAATATGGGGCGTCAGGTTGCCAAAACTGGCGAGATTAATCTTGTCCGGCGAAAACAGTGCGCGGATGACCTGTTCAACCGTGAACACAATATCCATCAACAACTGCCGCTCGGCGACAGCGAGATCGCTCATCTCGCGCACGTGAGCCGTCCAGATAACGCGGCAGAAACCCGGATAGTCGGCATCGGCAACACGCACGACACGACAATTCGGCGACGCCCAGAGAACCCTGCCTCCGGTATCCCGACAAAGTTCGCATGTCAGTCCGTTGTTAACCAATCTTTCAGCCCTTGATGATGCACCCGCAGCCAGGATTGCCAAGCGTTGCCGTGAACCATCCTGAGCGAAGCGGAAAGCATTTCATTAAACGTCCAAGTTTAGAGCAACACCCGCTCGATTCCGCCATGATTTGCGTGGTCGACATAGTCGGCTATCCAGTTATCGCCTAGCAGGTGTTTGGCCAATTCGACGACGATGTAGTCAGACGTCGTGCCGGCATCATCTTCGAAACGCGAGAGGCCTTGAAGGCACGCCGGGCAGGAGGTCAGAATCTTGATTTCGCCCTGGAATCCATCGGCGCGCAACTTGCCGGCGCCCGATTCGATCTCTTCCTGCTTGCGGAATTTGACCTGGGTGGCAATATCCGGGCGCGCGTAGGCAAAAGAGCCGGCATCGCCGCAGCAACGATCACTCAGCGGAACCTCCTGGCTCATCAGTGTTTTGGTCACGCTCAACGGTGCGTAAGCCTTCATCGGTGAATGACAGGGGTCGTGGTACATGTAGCGGGTACCCTGAATTGAGCCGTTTTCATTCTCCAGCTTGACTCCCTTCTCCATGAGATATTCGTGGATGTCGAGCAGGCGGCAGCCGGGAAATATTTTCTCGAACTGGTATTTTTGCAATTGATCCATGCAGGTGCCGCAGGAAACGATGACCGTCTTGATGTCGAGATAATTGAGCGTGTTGGCGACACGATGGAAGAGCACGCGATTATCGGTGATGATTTTTTGACCCTTGTCCTCATCCCCGGCGGAGGTTTGTGGGTAGCCGCAGCAAAGATAGCCGGGCGGCAGAACGGTGGTCGTGCCGATGTCGTAAAGCATCGCCTGCGTCGCCAGGCCAACCTGGGAAAAGAGGCGCTCCGAACCGCAACCGGGGAAGTAGAAAACGGCATCCGAATCCTCGGTTGTCTTGCGCGGATTGCGGATGACCGGAATCACCTTGTCGTCTTCAATATCCAGTAGCGCACGCGAAGTGCGCTTGGGCAGATTGCCCGGCATCGGCCGGTTAAGAAAATGGATGATCTGCGTCTTGACGCTCGGCGCCCCCAGCGATGCCGGCGGATGGGCGCGGCTGTCCTGAATCAGTCCGAGCGCCTTGGCCGCCTTGTGGGCAAGACGTTGCGCCTTGAAGCCAAAATCCATCATGCCAAAACGCATCAGCTTGATGGTTGCCGGATCTTTCAGATTCAAATACGTGATTGCCGCCCAGGTGCCGGGGCTGAAACGTTTTTTCTCCTGTTTGCGCAGGAAATTGCGCATCGCCACCGAAACATCGCCAAAATCAATGTCGACCGGGCAAGGTTTGACGCAACGATGGCAGACCGTGCAATGGTCGGCAACATCGTTGAATTCGTCGAAATGCTTGAGCGAAATGCCGCGCCGGGTCTGTTCCTCGTAGAGAAACGCCTCGATCAGCAACGATGTAGCCAGGATCTTGTTGCGCGGCGAATAGAGCAGATTGGCGCGCGGTACGTGCGTCGAGCAAACCGGCTTGCATTTGCCGCAACGCAGACAGTCCTTGATCATCGCCGAAATTTTGCCGATTTCGGATTGTTCCATGATCAGTGACTCGGTGCCGAGCAAGGAAAACGACGGAGTGTACGCGTTGTCCATGGCGCCACCGGGCATCAGCTTGCCCTTGTTGAAACGCCCCTGCGGATCGACTTTTTGCTTGTATGCGCGAAAAGGCGCGAGTTCGGCATCGGTTAGAAATTCAAGCTTGGTAATGCCAATGCCGTGTTCGCCGGAAATCACGCCGTCGAGCGAGCGCGCCAGCCGCATGATCCGCTCAACGGCGTGGTTAGCGGTTTGCAGCATCTCGTAATTGTCTGAATTGACCGGCAGATTGGTGTGCACATTGCCGTCACCGGCGTGCATGTGTAGGGCGACAAAAACGCGGCTGCGCAGGATTTCCTTGTGAATCTCGACGATTCGCTCGACAACCGGGCGGTAAACGCCGCCGTCAAAAATCTGCGCCAGGCGCGGCTGCAGTTCGTGCTTCCACGAAACGCGTACCGAATGATCTTGCAGGCGATGGAAGAGCGCCGGATTTTCTGCGCGGTTGTTCAGTTCGCCGGCCTCGACGCCATACTCGGCGAACTGCGCCTCGGCCTCGGCGAGCGGCAGGTCGAGATTGTCGAGCAGCCACTGCCAGCGCAGGCGGACAGCGGCAATGTTGTCGAGCGCCGCCTGCCGGCGGTCGCCGATCAGGACGCCAGCCTCGAGCGTGGTGTCACCGCGATGCAACGGCAGATCGCCGGCAATAAACTGGCTCAGCGCATCGCACAGCGCCAGCTTGTTGCGGGTCGACAATTCGATATTGATACGCTCGATACCGTCGCAGTAATCGCCCATGCGCGGCAGCGGAATAACAACGTCTTCATTGAGTTTGAAGGCGTTGGTGTGGCGCGAAATGGCCGCGGTGCGCGAACGATCAAGCCAGAATTTCTTGCGTGTTTCGGCATTGACCGCGATAAACCCCTCGGCCGAACGCAGGTTGCACATGCGAACGACTTCGGAAGCGGCAGCCATCACGGCATTTTCGTCATGCCCGACGAGATCGCCGACCAGCACCATTTTCGGCCGTCCGTGGCGCTTCGCCTTGGTCGAATAGCCAACCGCCTGGACGTAGCGCTCATCCATGTGCTCAAGGCCGGCGAGGGAAACGCCGGCGGCCAACCCGGCCCCGCCCGGTTTGAAATAATCGGTAATTTCGACAATCGCCGGCACCGCTTCACGCACCTGCCCGAAAAATTCGAGGCAAACAGTGCGGATCACCGGCGGCATTTTGTGCAGCACCCAGCGGGCGGCGACGATGATGCCGTCGGTGCCTTCTTTTTGAACGCCGGGAATGCCACCAAGGAACTTGTCGGTGACGTCCTTGCCCAGCCCGATCTTGCGGCAGGCAGCGCCCGGCAGGGTGAGGATTTCTTCGCCGAGTTGCTTCTTGCCGCCGGAATCAAAGCGCCGGAGACGGAATTCGACGTTTTCCTGCTCGTGAATCTTGCCGTAGTTGTGATTGACGCGCTCGACTTCGAGCCAGTTGCCATCCGGATCGACCATCTTCCACCAGGCCAGATTGTCGAGCGAAGTGCCCCACAGCACGGCCTTCTTGCCGCCAGCATTCATCGCGATATTGCCACCGATGCACGACGCCGAGGCCGAAGTCGGGTCAACGGCAAAAACACGACCCGCCAGGGCTGCGGCTTCGGCCACGCGCTCGGTGACGACGCCGGCACCGGTGCGTATGGTTGCGTACGGGGTATCGTGGCCGGCCAAAACCAACTCCTCCACCGGGCCGATATCGATCAGTTTTTCGGTATTGATGATCGCCGCAAAGCGGGTCAGCGGCACGGCGCCGCCGGTGTAGCCGGTGCCGCCACCACGCGGAATGATGGTCAGGCCGGCTTCGATGCAGCCGCGCACGAGATGGCCGATTTCGTCCTCGCTATCGGGATAGAGCACGACGAAGGGGTATTCAACACGCCAGTCTGTCGCATCGGTGACATGCGAAACGCGCGCCAGGCCGTCAAAAGCGATGTTGTCCTTGCGCGTGTGCTTGCTCAGGATGCGCGTGACCTTGCGGCGCAAATCCAGGGTTTCGGAAAAACGCTCGGCGAAGCTATTCACCGCAACGCGTGCCGCATCAACCAGTCGTTTGACTTTGACTGAACGCTCCGGGTCTTCCGCGGCGGTTGCGAGACGCCGCTTTTCGACTTCGGACAAACGGTGCAGCAAGGCATTGACCAGCGCCTCGCGTCGTTGGCGATTGTCGAGGAGATCGTCTTCCAAATACGGGTTGCGCTGAACCACCCAGATATCGCCCAGCACCTCGTAAAGCATACGTGCCGAACGGCCGGTGACGCGCTCGGCGCGAAGCTCATCGAGCACCGCCCAGTTATCGGCGCCAAGCAGGCGGATAACGATTTCGCGATCAGAGAATGAGGTGTAGTTGTAAGGTATTTCGCGCAGGCGGGCAGTCATGGCAGCAGACGATATTCCGTAAAGAAGGTAGTTTAGCGTATTGCAGTGCAACATGCGGCGCCGGTGGACTGCGAAAAAGCGCCATGGTTCAGTTCAGTGCGCCTTGCGCCACCAGCCAATAACGCGCCAGCTTGCCCAGCGCCATGAAGACACAGCTGGGCAGCCAATGCAGACGCAACCAGCCAGCGGCGAGGCAGAATCCATCGCCGATCAGCGGCATCCAGGCAAGAAGCAGGAGCGGGCTGCCCCAGCGCCGCAGCCGGTCTTGGTGCGGCAGCGTGTCGAGTTTTTGCCAGCGCGGCAGATAGCGGCCGCATCCCCAGGTCACCATGCCGCCGGCGGTGTTGCCGAGGGTGGCAACGAACAGCGCCGGCGCGTAGGCGAGCGGGTGGAGTTTGAGAAATCCCCACAAAAGCGCTTCAGAGCCGCCGGGCAACACCGTTGCCGAGAGAAAACTGGCGGCCAGCAGTCCCCAAAGGCCGCTTTCAGCCGTGACGTTTAGCCACTCCACCCGTAGAATCCCCTTTTTGCTTTGATGAGTTGCGCCCAATGCACCCGGATTATCTCGAAAAAGTTCTCAATGCACAGGTCTACGATGTGGCGATCGAAACGCCGCTCGACCTCGCCGGTAATCTTTCCGCACGCCTTGGCAACAAGATTATCCTCAAGCGCGAGGATCTGCAGCCGGTGTTCTCCTTCAAGATTCGCGGCGCTTACAACAAAATCGCCAGCCTCTCGGCAGAAAAGCTCAAACGCGGCGTAATTTGCGCGTCGGCCGGCAATCATGCCCAGGGGGTGGCGATGTCCGCCGCCAAGGTGGGTTGCCGAGCCGTCATCGTGATGCCGACCTCGACGCCGGGGATCAAAGTGGAGGCCGTCAAGCGGCGCGGCGGCGAAGTGGTCTTGTTCGGCGACTCCTACGACGAGGCTTACGCGCACGCGCTCGAACTCGAAAAGTCTGAAAAACTGACTTTCGTTCATCCTTTCGACGATCCGGAAGTCATCGCCGGCCAAGGCACCATTGCGATGGAAATCCTGCGCCAGCACTCACGCCACAGCGGTCCAATTCATGCCATCTTTTGCTGCGTCGGCGGCGGCGGGCTGATTTCCGGCATTGCCGCTTATGTCAAGCGTTTGCGTCCGGAAATCAAGATCATCGGGGTCGAAGCCAAGGATGCAGATGCGATGACGCAATCGTTGGCCAAGGGGCACCGGGTTCGCCTGCAACAGGTAGGGCTGTTTGCCGACGGCGCGGCGGTCAAGTGGGTGGGCGAAGAAAACTTCCGTCTATGCAAGGCGTATGTTGACGAGATGATCCTCGTCGATACCGATGCCATCTGCGCGGCGATCAAGGACGTTTTTGAAGATACCCGCTCGATTCTCGAACCGGCCGGCGCACTGGCCGTCGCCGGTGCCAAGGAATACGTCCGCCGGCACAAGATCAAGGATAAAAACCTGATCGCCATTTCCTCCGGCGCCAACATGAATTTCGATCGTCTGCGCTTCGTTGCCGAGCGTGCCGAAGTCGGCGAGCGGCGCGAAGCTGTGCTCGCCGTCACGCTGCCCGAAAAACCGGGCGCCTACAAAAAATTTCTTGGCCTGATCGGCAAGCGCAACGTCACCGAATTCAATTACCGCTACAACACCGCCAAGGAAGCGCATGTTTTTGTCGGCGTTCAGGTTGTTGACCGCAACGAATCGGAAAAGCTGGTCGAGCAGCTGAAAAAACACGGCTACCCGACGCTCGATCTCACCGACGACGAAATGACCAAGAACCACCTTCGGCATCTCGTCGGCGGCCATGCTCCGGCCGTTTGCGACAAAGGCATGCACGAACTGCTCTACCGTTTCGAGTTTCCCGAGCGGCCGGGCGCGCTGATGAATTTCCTGACGCAAATGAGTGCCGGCTGGAATATCAGCCTCTTCCACTACCGCAACCACGGCGCTGACTATGGCCGCGTGCTGGTCGGTATGCAGGTGCCGGCGGCGGAAATGAGCGAATTCAAGGCCTTTCTCAAAAACCTCGGTTACGCGCATTGGGACGAAAGCCGGAATCCGGGATACCAGCTGTTTCTCGGGTAAGGGGATCGCGGGGATTCGCCGCCAGACAAATTGCCGCAGGAAACTCAAGGCATCCTGCGCGCATTGCTAAAATGCCGCGACACTTTTCCGAGGAACCCGCGCCCATGTCCGACCCCCTCTACCTTGCCAAATCCGCCGAAGGCTACCCGGCTTTGCTGCCGGAAATGGCCAATCGCCACGGCCTGATTACCGGCGCCACCGGCACCGGCAAAACGGTGACCTTGCAATCGATGGCCGAACGTCTGTCGTTTGCCGGGGTGCCGGTGTTCATGGCCGATGTCAAAGGTGATTTATCGGGCGCCGCTGCCGCCGGCAATCCATCGGCAAAGCTATTGGCGCGGATCAAGGAGCTCGGGCTGGAAGGCTTTCAGCCTTACGCCAACCCGGTCGCCTTCTGGGATGTTTTTGCGCAGGGCGGCATACCGGTGCGCGCCACGGTATCCGACATGGGGCCGCTGCTGCTGGCTCGCCTGCTCAATCTGAACGACACGCAAACCGGCGTCCTGCAGCTGGTTTTCAGAATTGCCGACGATCAGGGCTGGTTGCTGCTCGATCTCAAGGATTTGCGGGCGATGGTTCAGCACGTCGGCGAAAACGCCAAAACGTTCACCACCGAATACGGCAATGTCTCGGCGGCATCGATTGGCGCCATCCAGCGCGGCCTGCTGACGCTCGACGAGCAGGGCGGCGCACAGTTTTTTGGCGAGCCGATGCTGGCGATCAGCGACCTCATGAAAGTCGATGAGAACGGCCGCGGGGTGATCAATATCCTGCACGCCGAGAAGCTGGTGCAGGCACCGGCGCTTTACTCGACCTTCCTGCTCTGGCTGCTTTCCGAGCTCTTTGAGCAACTCCCCGAAGCCGGCGACCTCGACAAGCCCAAGCTGGTTTTCTTTTTCGACGAAGCCCATCTGTTGTTTGCCGATGCGCCGCCAGCACTCACCGACAAGGTGGAACAAGTGGTGCGGCTGATTCGCTCGAAAGGGGTCGGTGTCTTTTTTGTCACACAGAACCCGCTCGACATTCCGGAAAAAATTCTCGGCCAACTGGGCAATCGAGTCCAGCACGCGCTGCGGGCCTTCACGCCGCGCGATCAAAAAGCCGTCCAGGCGGCCGCGCAAACCATCCGCGCCAATCCGAAATTCGATGCAGCAGCGGCGATTACCGAACTCGGCGTCGGCGAGGCGCTGGTTTCTTTTCTCGATGACAAAGGCCGCCCAGCGATCGTTGAGCGCAGCATCATCTTCCCGCCGGCGTCGCGTCTGGGGCCGTTGAGCGCCGACGAGCGGCGCGCCATCATTCAAGCTTCGCCCCTGCTCGCCACCTACGGCACGACGGTCGATCGCCAATCGGCCTACGAATCCCTGCGCGGCAAGCCACCCGCGGCGGCGCCGACAGTGGCTGCAATTCCCGCGCCGGCGGGCGGCGACCGGGTGCTGAATGACAACGACTGGGGCAACCACCCGGCGTCGACCACAGCACGGCAGCCACGGCCAAGCCCCCCCGCTGCAGCGGAATCAGGCGCCGGCGGTTTGCTTGGAAGCCTCGGCGAATTACTCACCGGCAGTAACGGGCCGCGCGGTGGCAGGCGCGAGGGCATTCTTGAAGCGGCCGCCAAGAGTGCGACGCGCGGCATGGCCGGAACCGTCGGGCGCGAGGTGGGCAAACAACTTTTGCGCGGCGTGCTCGGCTCGATTCTTGGCGGGCGGCGTTGAGTCGGCGTGTAATATAAGCATTCAACAATACGCATCTGGAGGCATCATGAAAAAGCTGCTGCTCACCCTGACCCTCGCCCTCATCACCACAGCCGTTCAGGCGCAGGACATCTCTGCGCTGACTGCCGAAACCAAAAAAGCCGTCCTGCCGGTCATTCCCAAGGTAGTCACTGCCATGCAGGAAGCCGTTGCCGAAAAAGGGGTGGCCGGGGCGATTGCGGTCTGCAAGGAAGAGGCGCCTGCGTTGATCAACCAAAAACGCCAGGAAACCGGCTGGGAGATTCGCCGCGTCAGCCTGAAAACGCGCAACGGTGAACGCGCGACGCCGGATTTGTGGGAGGCGCGCCAACTAGCCGATTTCAATATTCGTGCCGCCAGCGGCGAGAAGCCCGAAAATATCGAAAAAAGCGAGATTGTCACCATCGCCGGCCAAACGGTTTTTCGTTACATGAAAGCCTTGCCGGTTGCCGACACCTGCCTGAAATGCCACGGGCCGAGCGAGGGGCTTGATGCGGCGCTGAAGGTCAAGTTATCCGAAAGTTATCCGCACGATCAGGCGACCGGCTACAGCAAGGGTCAAATACGCGGTGCCTTGACCGTCAAGCGTTCGCTTTGAGGGTGCTATTTTTGGCGGCGGCTCGATAGGCAATAATCGGCACGCGCCTTCGTCGGGAACAAGCTTGATCAAACCAGATGACTGGAAGGAGAGTGCGGCGACAGGAGCCCTGCTGGCACTGCTCGCCGCCCTTGGTTTTTCGCTCAAGGCCATTTTCGTCAAGCTGGCTTACCCTCACGGGGTTGACGCAATCACCCTCCTTGCCTTGCGCATGGGCTTTTCATTACCCTTCTTTTTATGGGTCGGTTTGCGTGAGCAGCGCAGCGGCAACCGCCTGGCCTCCAGCGACTGGGGGCGGCTGTTCCTGCTCAGCTGCTTTGGCTACTACGGAGCGAGCATTCTCGACTTCTGGGGGCTGGAATACATCTCGGCCGGCCTTGAGCGACTCATTCTGTTTACCTACCCGACTTTGACGATCCTGATCGGCGTCCTGTTTCAAGGCAAACCGTTCGCGCGGCGCGAGGGAGTGGCGGTGGTGCTGTGCTACAGCGGTATCGGCTTTGCCTTCATCCACGACCTCGGTTTGAGCGATGCACGCAACGTCTGGCTTGGCGGCGGTCTGGTGTTTGCATCGAGCGTTTCCTATGCAATTTATCTGGCAGGCAGCGCACCGATGATTGCCCGAATCGGCGCCATGCGTTTCGCGGCACTGACGAGCTTGATGTCGACAGGAGTGACCTTGCTGCATTTTTTGAGCACGCACTCGCCGCGCGCTTTCATTCAACCCTTGCCAGTTTATGGATGGGGTCTGGCGATGGCCGTTTTTGCGACGGTCGTGCCGGTTTTCGCCCAGTCGGCGGCGATCCGCCGCCTGGGTGCCGGGCGCTCCTCACTCTTCACCATGATCGGCCCGTTGCTGACCATCGGCTTTGGCTGGTGGTTGCTCAACGAGCAAATTTCACTCGCGCAAATGGCCGGTGCGGCCTTGGTCGTCGTCGGAATTCTGACCGTCAGTCGCCGCTGAATCCCCCCGCCGCGGAGCCGTGCGGTTTTTCCCCTGGCCGCGCTCCGCCAGGCCGCTCAGGTTAGAATCGGGCGCATGATTGGCATACTTCTGATTACCCACGGCAGTTATGGCGAGGCGCTGGTTCAAAATGCTTGCCATGTGCTGAACAAACGACCGGTGCAGCTCAACCAGTTAGGCGTTGCGGCACAGGACGATCCGCTCGATTTACTGCCTCTGGCGCGGCAAATGCTGACATTGGTAGATAACGGCAAAGGGGCGGTGATTCTCACCGACATTTTTGGTGCCAGCCCGGCCAACCTGGCAAGCAAGCTGCTCGAACCGGGGCGCGTCGAAGGTATCGCCGGGGTCAATTTACCCATGCTGTTGCGCGCGCTCACCTACCGGGAAAAAGGCATGGAAATCCTGCTGACACGTGCGGTGGCCGGGGGGCGCGATGGTGTTTTCAACATGCAGGATCACTAACAGGACAAGCGATGCTGACCAAAGAAACTGAAATCATCAACAAGCTGGGGTTGCATGCACGTGCCTCGGCCAAACTGACTCAGCTGGCCGGCAAATTCACCTGCGAAGTCTGGATGAGCAAGGGAGCCCGCCGTATCAACGCCAAAAGCATCATGGGCGTCATGATGCTGGCGGCCGGCAAAGGGTCGCTGGTAGTCATCGAAACTGATGGTATCGATGAGGCGGCAGCGATGGCGGCCTTGCTTGCCCTGATTGCCGACTGCTTTGGCGAGGGAGAATAAAGCACCATGAGTTTTACCCTGCACGGCCTCGGCGTTTCCGGCGGCATCGCCATCGGGCGCGCCATGCTGATGTCGCACGCGACCCTCGAAGTCGCCCACCTGACAATAGCCCCGCGCATGGTCGAGAAGGAGCTCGAGCGCTTCGACCTGGCGATTCGTACCGTCAAGCAGGAACTCGCCGCGATCAAGGGAGCGGCCGAAAATGCGCCGGCCGAGCTGGCGGCCTTTATCGACATTCACACGATGTTCCTCGAAGACCCGGAGCTGGTCGTCAAGCCGCGCGACATCATTCGTGAGCGTCGCTGCAACGCCGAATGGGCGCTGGTGCAGCAAATGGAGCATCTGGTCGCACAGTTCGACCAATTCGACGACATCTACCTGCGCGAACGCAAATTTGACGTCGTGCAAGTAGTCGAGCGAGTCATCAAGGAACTGCTCGGCGATCCCGGACGCGCCGTGATGAAATCGGCCAAGGGCGTCAAGGAAGAACAACTGATCGTCATTGCTCACGATCTGGCGCCGGCCGATGTCATCGCCTTCAAAGATCATCACTTCGCCTCGTTTGTCACGGATGTTGGCGGAGCCACCTCGCACACCGCCATTCTGGCGCGCAGCATGGCGATTCCCAGCATCGTCGGCCTCGAAAATGCGCGTTCGATGATTCAGGACGGCGAGCTGCTGATCGTTGACGGCACGCGGGGCGTGGTCATCGTCAATCCCGATCCGCGCGTGCTTGAGGAATATCAGCTCCGCAAAAACCAGATCGAGCTGGAAAAAACCAAGCTCAAACGTCTCAAGAACTCTAAATCGCAAACCATTGACGGGGTCGAAGTTCAACTGTTTGCCAATATCGAGTTGCCGGGCGATGTGCCCGTGGCGCTTGAGTCCGGCGCCGAGGGCATCGGCCTCTTTCGCACCGAATTCCTCTTTCTCAATCGTGGCGACATGCCGACCGAGAAAGAGCAATACGAAGCCTATAAAAAAGTAGTCAAGGGCATGGCCGGGCGGCCGGTGACGATTCGTACCTTTGACCTCGGCAACGACAAAGATATCAACCCCGGCGGCAATCTCGGGGATCGGGTCAAAACCAACCCGGCGCTCGGGCGGCGGGCAATCCGCCTCTCATTGTCCGAACCGCGCATGTTCCAGGTTCAGCTGCGCGCCATCCTGCGCGCCTCAAAATACGGGCCGATCAAGCTGTTGATCCCAATGCTCGCCCATGCCCACGAAATCGACCAGACCCTGGCTGCCCTGGAGCAAGCCAAATCCAGCCTGCGTGGCGAAAAAGTGGTCTTCGACGAAAACATCGAAGTCGGCGGTATGATCGAAATACCCGCCGCCGCCCTCGCCGTCGGACTTTTCTTGCGGCGCCTGGACTTCCTCTCGATCGGCACCAACGACCTGATTCAATACACATTGGCCATTGACCGCTCCGACGAACAGGTAGCCAATCTTTACGACCCGCTGCATCCGGCGGTACTGATGCTGCTGGCGCACACGCTGTCGATGGCTGAAAAAGTCAATATCCCGGTCTCGGTCTGCGGCGAACTGGCCGGCGACCCGCAACTGACACGCTTGCTGCTCGGCATGGGGTTGCGGATTTTTTCGATGCACCCATCGCAAATCCTCGAAGTCAAGAGCAAGGTTCTTAAAGCAAACGTCAGCGAACTGGCGCCCAACGTCCGGCGCATGTTGCGCCTCGACGAACCGGGCAAACTGCGCGAGGCGCTCGATAAACTCAATGCCTGATCGGCTTTTCCCCAACGGCTTTCAGCAGTGCCGAGCAGCCCATGTCGCCACTCATCCGACACTCAATCACAACCATTGACCGTCTTCGTGCAGAACAACCGTGGTCACCCGAGTTCAACAGTTGCTGACGCAAGTATCTGTATTTATTAGAAGTTGTTTTAAAAATTGCCACTACAGCAAGGTTAGCTGCTCCGGTAGTCGTGGTTTTGTGAGGTTCAAGGCGGCCAAGATGTGTGTCTGCTCGGT